>JBAZXG010000003.1:0-154447 GCA_041660005.1 Patescibacteria group bacterium
TTTTTTTGTGGGAATCAGTAAAGAGGCCGTCTCCGTTTGTTTACTGAGGAGCTGTTTCATTGAAGAAGTGACTGTTTCCGTTTGTCGTAGCGGGGATCTCGCCTCGACTCCGAGCGGGAAAAGCATGGCAGCAAAACTGATGCGGCCTGTTAAAGCGCGGAGGCTGCGTTCCAATAACGCACGAGCCCCATCCATTGGCGTATCAATAAGTATCCGCTCAATGCGATTTAGCCCGATAGCGTCAACAACAGAATCGGTTACGATTAGTAAAATATCGTGCTCAGCAGCCGTACCAGTGACCAGGCTGGCTTCCTCATCTGCTGGCTGCTGCGTAGTTCGCCCGCCGCGCTTGTTCGTCAGGGGAGTAGCTGTAATTTCAAGCCATCGATAACGCTTTTTCCCATCTAGTGTGTTGCTTTCATGGAGCAAAAAAGCATGGATCGTACCGCGACTAGTCAGGGTGATAGTAAGGCCATTGATGACGCCAAAACAGTAGTGTACGTCATGCTCAGAAATTGTTTTCGTTTCGGTAATTAATTGCCGCAGTTTTTTTGCGGTTCGCTGCCGAGTGAGGGCGAGTGCTTTTTCCGTTGTAATTTCCGTGTTGTGGCGCACATCTTCATAGGTAGCTGCTACAAAAGCGGCAAAGCTGTCGGCCCAGGGTGCCAGCGCTTCGATATCGTCAACCTTAAGCAGAATAAAAAAAGACTCGCTCGTTGGCCCAACGTCGCTCAGGATAATTTTACCGGCAACAGTGTCGAGAACCGACGCCGAGGCGGCTTTAATGAAGTTTTTTTGATGCTTCGTAAACATGGCTGGATTGCGGGTCTTGGTTTCATATATTATACTACACGCGCGACCACGCTCCTATGTGTGGATAGAAAAACTCCATGTCAACCATTGAACAACTATTTGGTTCACCAGAAAAAATTCGTATTCTCCGGTTCTTTCTTTTTCATCCGGAAAGCCGTTTTTCGCTGGCAGAGCTCCGCCAGCGCGCAGGATCGAAAGCATTTAAGAAGCCAAGGAATCTTTCTGATCTGGTACGGCTGCAGGCGATTATAGCGGAGGTGAGCAAAGAGACCAGCGAAACGGTTTATAGCGTCAACCCTCATTGGCTACTTTACCAAGAATTTAGAAACTTGTTCGTCAAGGCGCAACTTTTAGTGGAGCGAGATCTAATTGCCAGAATTGAACGTGCAGGGAAAATACGTCTTTTAATTTTGGCAGGGCTATTTGTTGGTGAACCATCTTCCGCAACCGACATGCTTATCGTCGGCCAGATAAATCATCATGCTGTTACCCGTCACTTGAAAGAGTTTGAAAAAGAACTCGACCAAGAGGTAAACTATACCGTTTTTACAAACACTGAATATCGTTATAGGAAAAATGTGGGAGACCGTTTTCTCTATTCCATTTTAGAAAAGCCGCATTTGGTAGTCGTTGACGTTACCGATAAGCCGGCTGCTAAAACGCCCTCGCAAGGAAAGACAAGAAGGAAAAGTTCAGCAGTACTGTATGCAAAAAGCAATTCAAAAAACAAGGCGAAAAAGAACAGCAGGGGATAATAGTGGTGGCTTGTTGTTCCTCGCTGCTACGGACTTAGGGGGTTTACACATTAAAATAGTAAGATCCGACGGTATAGTGCAAAAAGAGGTGAACATTAATGAAAAGCAGCTGCGTAAGTATGGTGCTTCTTTCGTTGTGACGAGCGCTTGCAAAAAAGCAATTGGTTCACCGGAAAAATTGGCAGCAGTTATTGTTGAGCAGTGCAGCGGCTCTTTTACTAATTTACGTTTAACTGTTTCTGTAGCGAATACTTTTGGTTGGCTTTATTGCGTACCAGTTTGCACCACAGAAAATTGGAATTCTTTTTTTCTTTCGAAAAAAAATTATTCGAAACTGAACTTTATCGTTCCTCGTTACTCAAAGGAGCCGAATATAACGGTTTCTCGAAAGAGTATCTAGAACCCATCTCAAAAATCCTTGTTCACCCAAACCGCACCTATGCCGCAGCGTTACGACCAAAAAATGCTCGAAAGACCTCCAGTATTCCTCTGCTTTTTTGACTGTGGCTCGGTTGGCATCTCCGCGCTTTGGCTCGAAAACTATTTTTGAGATGGGTTCTAAGCACTAGCGCAAAATTGCAAAAAACCGCCCAAAGGGCGGTTTTTTGCATTGGCCCTATTTTATGTTCTAACACAGTAGTGTTGACGATTGGTGAGCTGTGGTGTAAAATGGATGATAAGTGGTTGGAAGTGGATAATAGTGGGGATAAGGTCATCATTTTGTGGATAACTTGTTTTAACAAATTCAGTCATGTTTTTAGGCGAATACCAGCACACCGTTGATGATAAGGGCCGCATAGCGGTTCCGGTTAAGTTTCGTTCATCTCTGCAAAAAGGAGCGGTTGTTACCCGTGGTATTGATCAATGCCTTTTTGTTTATCCTATAAAGGAGTGGGAATCTCTTGCCGCAAAGCTCGCCAGCTTACCGGTTTCGCAGGCAAATACGCGCGCTTTTGCCCGCCTTATGCTTGCTGGAGCCATGGAAGTAAAACCAGATCGGCAAGGGAGGGTCATTTTGCCTGACTATTTGCGTAAGTATGCTGGTTTACGTCACAAGGTCGTGTTGGCGGGCCTTTATAATCGTTTAGAGCTTTGGGACAGTGAGCGTTGGGAAAGTTATCGAAAAGGGACAGAGGAGAATAGTGCGGTCATCGCCGAGGCGATGCATGACCTCGGCGTCTAGTCAAAATATGCTATGCAGCAACGACATGCCCCGGTTCTTTTGGAGGAGGTCATCCGTTATCTGCACCCGCTTCCGAATCAAAATTTTGTCGATGCAACTTATGGCGGCGGGGGACATGCGACTGCCCTCCTTCAGGCAACGAAGCCAGCGGGGCAAATATTTACCTTTGATGTCGACCCCGGTGTTGCGGTACATGCCAAAAGTCTCGGTAACCGCGTTCATCACTTTACAGAAAACTTTTCTCATATAAATAAGGTATTGAGCGATGCGGCACCCACTATTACAATTCACGGAATTCTCTTTGACCTCGGTTACTCATCGCTGCAGCTTGCAGACGAAACATTGGGGCTTTCATTTCAAACAAAACAGCCACTTGATATGCGACTTAGTCGCACAGGAACTATGACCGCTGCTGTAATCGTCAATACCTGGCAAGAAGCAGAAATTGCCGACGCTCTGTATCAATTTGGTGAAGAGCGCGCCTCTCGTCGTATTGCCGCGGCTATTGTTCGTGCACGAAAAATTAAAACGATTACGACGACAGACGAACTCGCTGCAATTGTTGCCAAAGCGGCGGGGAAGCGATCACGGAGAATTCACCCTGCAACCCTGACGTTTCAAGCACTTCGCATTGCGGTGAATAACGAATTGGAAAATTTACGGGAGGGTATTGTTGGAGCAAAAGAAATGCTTACTCTTGGCGGGCGTATAGCTGTCATTTCTTTTCATTCGCTCGAGGATCGTATTGTCAAACAAATGTTTCGCGATTCTGAAAAATATTGCCACTGTGCTCCTGAGTCGTTGCAGTGTCGCTGTGATAAAACCAAAGTATGGAAAATCATAACGAAAAAACCCGTTACCCCGACGAGTAGTGAACTTTTACAAAACCCCAGGTCGCGCAGCGCAAAGCTTCGTGTCTTAGAAAAATGTATATGATAACAAAAAGCCGCGGTCATCAACAAGCTCGTCCGTTTCAAGCAGGCAACACATCTCGATTTTTTCAAAAAAAAGCGTTCGTTATTATTACTTTAGCTGCTTTACTCTTTAGCTATGCAGGGTTTGCTAATAATGTAGCGACGCTCGGTTATAAGTTAGATGCGGCAGAGCAGGAGGTAGCAGTGTTGCAGAAAACGCAAACAAATTTAGAACTTGACATTGCAGCCGCTCGTTCACTACCTCGAGTTGAAGCGGTTGTTGGTTCGCTAGCGCTTGTTCCTGCATCTACGATTGAATACGCTGCGTCAACCGCGACCGCTGTCGCTATTCGATAATTTGGTATTCGGCAATGGCTGCACGATTTGGCACGCCTCCGCCGGAAAAAAGGGGATCCAACTCTGTACGACTGCGTGTTGTTAAAACAGGAGTTTTATTGGTCGTTGCGGCCATTGTCTTACGGCTTTGGCAGCTCCAGGTTATTGATCATGCGGCGTACGCACAATTATCTCTTGGACAGCAAGCAACCTATGAATTGTTGACTCCGGAGCGGGGGAAGATTTTTGCAACTCAACGCGGTGCCAGTGGTGGTGAAGAGCTTGTGCCGCTCGCCGTTAATCGAGATGCCTATTTCATTTTTGCAAACCCTCGTCTGATCGAGGATCCAAAAGCAGCGGCTGAGGCGCTCGCCGGACCGCTCAAAAAAAGTGTCGATGAATTGTTACCGCTTCTTGATAAGCCGGATGATCCCTATGCGCCGCTTCTCCATCGAGCCGGCGCAGATGTAGCCGCAGCAATACGTGCGTTGAACTTACCCGGCATACAGATGATAACGGAGCGCGAACGTTTCTACCCGAACAATAATGTCGGCAGTCATGTGTTGGGCTTTGTGAGCTACAAAGACGATAAGCTAGTCGGACAGTATGGCATTGAAGGAACATTGAATAGCAAGCTCGCTGGAACTGCGGGAAGCATTCAGTCAATCCAAAGTCCGGGTGGCGTCTGGATTACACTCGGGGATCGCGACGTCAAAGAAGCCGTTGACGGAAGCAGTGTCGTACTCACAATTGATTGGACCGTGCAATTTTATGCCTGCCGTGCGCTCGATGCTTGGGTGGCGAAGCATGGCGCTACGGGTGGCAGCGTCATTGTCATGAACCCAGCAACCGGTGCAATTATTGCTATGTGCGGCTCGCCTGATTTTAATCCGAATGTTTTTAATGAAACAGAAAAAATTACCGCGTTTAATAATCCGGCTCTCTTTTTGAATTACGAACCAGGATCAGTGATGAAGGGTCTCACCATGGCTGCGGCCATCGACCAGCAGCGTGTGACACCAACCTCCACGTACGTTGATACGGGTTCGGTAACGTTTGGCAGAAGTGTCATAAAAAATTCTGATAATAAAGCACACGGCGTGCAAACAATGACGCAGGTGTTGGAAGAGTCTCTGAACACCGGGGCTATTTATGCCATGCGGCAAGTAGGTCTTTCAGTGTTCAAAAAATATCTTGAGGACTTTGGTCTTGGTTCTGTAACCGGCATTGATCTCGAAGGAGAGGCGGCTGGTAACCTAAAGAGTCTTTACCAAAATAATGAAATCTACGCAGCAACGGCTTCTTTTGGGCAGGGGGTCACCGCTACGCCATTGCAAATGGTTGCTGCCTATGCGGCTATAGCCAATAATGGGAAGTTAATGCAGCCGTACCTTGTGCAAGAAGTTAAGCATCCTGATGGCTCAGTAGAAACGCACAGCAGTAAAACAGTGCGTCAGGTCATCAACCAAAGGACCTCAGCACAAATTAGCGGTATGCTTGCTCGGGTGGTTACGAACGGTCATGGTAAAAAAGCTGCGGTTCCGGGCTATGTTATCGCAGGAAAAACGGGGACGGCGCAGATTCCAAGAAAGGACGGTAAGGGGTACGAGTCTGGTTCGACTATTGGTTCATTCATTGGCTATGGACCGGTAAGTAACCCCAAGTTTGCTATGCTGGTGCGTATTGATCGCCCGCAAGACGTTCAATTTGCTGAGTCTTCGGCGGCGCCGCTATTTGGCGATTTGGCAAAATTTATACTACAGTATTATGAAGTTCCGTTTGATAATATAAAATAATTTATGCGCAAACTTTTTTACGCCTATTTGGCACTTCTGGCAAAATTATCGTTGCGCCGTTATAAGCCGCTCGTTATAGCAGTAACGGGTTCGGTGGGCAAAACAACGACCAAAGACATGATTGCTGCGGTGTTGCAGCAGCGGTACCGCGTGCGCGCGAGCGAGCGCAGTTATAATAACGAACTAGGTCTTCCGCTTACGATCCTTGGCGCGCCAAGTGCGAGTAGTTCTGCTCTGGGCTGGCTTGGCATTGTCGCAAAAGCAACAGTACAAGTTTTTGGCTACCAGAGGGGATATCCTCAAGTATTAGTGCTTGAGATGGGGGCTGATCATCCCGGAGACCTTGCTTACCTAACGTCAATAGCGAAACCCGACATTGCCGTGCTGACTGCCATAGCGCCGGTTCATTTAGAATTTTTTAAAAATATCGAAGAGGTCGCTCGTGAAAAAAGGAGCATTTTTAAGAGCTTGAAACCAAACGGCACAGCGATTTTGAACGAGGACGACAATGTTGTGTCCGCTACGAAAGTTGATGCAAATATGCGAACTCTTCGTTATGGAATGTCTGACAATGCTGGCATCAAAGGGAGCGACGTTAATATGCGGTTCTCACTTGGTCAAGGTTCGGAAGAAGCGAAGGGGGAAGTGAATTTTAAAATTTCACATGAGGGTTCCTCGGTTCCTGTTCACCTTGACGGAGTCTTGGGAGAGCCCGCGGTTTTGTCAGCGCTTGCCGCGTCATCTGTAGCTTTGAGTCTTGGTATGAACCTCGTGGATATTTCGGATGTGCTTTCCGCAACCTACAAGGGAACGCCTGGGCGTTTGCGATTGTTACCGGGAATAAAAGGAACGACTGTCATTGACGATTCTTATAACGCCTCTCCCGCTGCCATGATTGCCGCAATTAACGTGCTTGTCGCAGTGCCGAAAGACAAAAAGAATATGCGATGGGCAGTACTGGGCAGCATGGCTGAGTTGGGAACTGAAACGGCTCATGGGCATGAGCTAGTGGGAGCAGAGCTTGCGAAGCAGAGAATAGACGGGTTAGTCACCGTCGGAGAAAGAGCGAGAATGATAGCGCAGACAGTTCGCGAAAAGGGAATGGATGCGAGAAACATTTTTTCGTTTGCAAAGGCGGAAGAGGCAGGCCATTTTTTGCAGGAACGGTTAGAGCCAGGGGATGTCGTGCTCATCAAGGGTTCGCAAGTCGTACGCATGGAGAAAGTTGTTAAAGAAATTATGGCGGAGCCGAGTAGGGCTTCTGAGTTACTTGTTCGTCAAGGTCCCGAGTGGCAGGGTCGCTAAACGTTGACGAGATAGTAAAAAAACACTACCGTTCCTACTTCGCTCTCGCTGTGCCCGAGCTACGAAGGACAAGTATTTCTGTTTATAACAGAGTTTGCCCTGCGTAGCTCTGGCGAAGCCAGAGCAGAGCATGAGCCGCGTTCGTCTAATGGTTAGGACACATGGTTCTCATCCATGAAATACGGGTTCGATTCCCGTACGCGGTACCAAAAAAATTCAGTCGCCATAACGGCGAGTGAATTTTTTTATACTTGCGCGTATGAGGAATCGAACCCAAGGATGAATTTTTATAAATAAAATTTGATAAAAAATCGGACTCAATCATTTGACTCGTCCCAGATGCACCAAAACCATGTCCGATAACTGTCCGCTAACTTTTTACTTTTTAGCACAAAGAAAACAACGTCTTCATCAATATGTCCAACGCCAACAAAACCAGTGTGCGTAATGACGTAGTCTCCAAAAATATGAATGCCCGACGCTGTTGAATATTTTTTTGGCAAATAACGGTACTTGAGTGTTGCTGGAAACTCCTTAGCAAAGTTTGGAAGTTTAATTTTTACTTCCTGGTCAAATAAATGGATGAATGTAATTTTTTTCTTTTTTGCTTCTTGAAAAAAACGTTTCCCACTTACGGTCAAACGAGGGTCAAACCAGCCGCCTTTGGCGCCAATGAAATAACTATCTTCGCCGACCCGCAACACTTCGCGCCAAATATTTTTTAGCCCTTCAAACCCACGGTAGATGTACGCTTCTTCATCGATACGGCGTTCGTGGAACTTCTTTTTCAAAGCAGGCAGAATGTCCTCGAGGCGCTGCCGTTTCTCTGTTAGAAGCTCCAAAAGTTTGTCCGGATCCACGGCATTGTAATGGGTCTCGCCTGGTGTCAGTACTTGAAAGCATAACCCTTTGTCGAGCAGTCGCCGCATAGCATCATAGGCGTTACGACGATGGATTTTTCCAACCGTCGCAATTCTGCTGACCGTAGATTCTCCTTTATCGAGCAGCGTTTCGTATATTCGCCACTCGTTAGGAGAGAGTCCGAGTATTTTATAAATTTCTTCGCTTAGCCTTTCCATAGTTGGTCCGTTATTGTGGTGGTGTTGGCCACTCACTGGAAACCCTATAGGGTCTGTAATGTGAAGTCAAGGATGTGCCAAGGGCTTCATATTTTGAATATGTAACAATCACTATGAAAAGATGGTTGATCTCGGCTGTTGTAATTATTGTAGTAGTCGGCTTTTTCATTTTTCGACCAAAAGCGAACAACGCTCTTAAGCACGTCACTGTTGGATTTCAGTCATCACCTCCGATGGCATTGTTGATGATTGCTAAAGACAAAGGTTTTTTTGAAAAGCAGGGTTTGGATGTGGAGCTAAAAGAATTTACGGCAGGCAAGTTTGCTTTGGGGGCTTTTCTCGGTGGCTCACTTGATTTTTCGGTTTCGGCGGATGTACCCCCGCTTCTTGCGGCTTTGCAAGGAAATCAATTTGTTGTCCCAGCACAACTTGTGAAGCAAACGAAAAGTGAAGTACGAGTAGTTGCAAAAAAGGACGGAGATTTAAATGATGCAGCGGCTTACTTTAAAGCAAAAAAGCGAAAGCTTGCAACTTTAAGTGGTGGCGGCCCAGAGTTCTTTACCTACGAGTTCCTGAATAAACTAGGAATTAAGAAAGAACAAATTGAAATCATCAACCAGAAGCCGGAGGATATGGTAGCGGCGCTCATGAGCGGAAGCGTGGACGCTATCTCTATGTTTGACCCCGTGGCGTATGTGGCCGAGCAGCAAATGGGGGACAATGCCATTATTTTTACTGACGAAGCGATATACTCAGAGCTTTACGTCATTGAAGCCCCTATATCGGTAAAGACAGATTCAGCCGTTTTGGAAAAATTTCTTTTGGCGCTGAAAGATGCTGAACAGTTTCTTCAAGAAAACCCCGATGCCGTCAAAGAGGTTGTTGCGAAGTATACAAAACTCGACAGAAAAACTGTTGATGGAGTTTGGGGAAACACTAACTTTGGCTTGTCTCTCACCCCTCAACTACTTGAATATTGGAAGAGGGAAGTAGCGTGGGCAAAGGATGTTGGTAAGATAGCAAACGACGTTGAAGTGCCAAACGTTGAAAATTATATCTACAGTGCTCCGTTAAGAAAAATTGACCCAACAGCTGTCAGTTTTTAGACGTATGAAAAAGACGCTATGGTTTATTTTACCAATTATTGCTGTCGGGCTTGCGTGGGAAGTTGTTTCCCGTAGCGGAATTGTAAATCCATCACTATTCCCTCCCGTCTCAAAAGTTTTTCTTGCCCTGTGGGAGATGGTAAATTCTGGAATCATCATTACTGACGTAGGGAACAGTTTGTGGCGTTTACTTCTTGGTTTGTTTTTCGGGTCTGTAATTGGCATCGTTTTGGGGCTTATTACAGGCAGGGTCAAAAAAGTTTCTTCCTTACTTGTGCCAATCATTCAAGCATTAAGACCGCTGCCACCTGTGGCTATTATCCCTCTTGTTATTGTCTGGCTAGGAATAGACAACACCGCAAAGATTTTTTCCATAGCTTTTGCTGTATTTTTCCCCGTTTGGATAAACACCTACATCGGGGCACAGCAAATTCCGCAAACATTTCTCTGGAGTGCTAAGTTGCTTACTACCTCTACGCTGAAGGTATTTTATCGAGTAATCTTTCCTGCAACACTACCCTTTGCCATCGCGGGTATACGTAGCGCAATTGCCGTTAGTTATATTATGGTTTTCGTTTCCGAGTTGGCTGGAGCTTCTAGTGGACTAGGTTATCGCATTGCCATTGCTCAATCATCGTATCGTATAGACGAAATGATAGCCGCTCTGATTGTTCTTGGCATTCTCGGTGCTTTAACCGATTACCTATTTGTTCTTTCAACAAAAAAGATGTTTCCTTACCTTGCCCTGCGATCGCAATGAAGCAAATTGAAGTAAAAAAGTTGTCAGTATCTTACGGTAACTTTGGCGTGCTCTGCGATATTGATTTTACGGTCGAGAAAGGGGAGTTTATCGTAATCGTTGGAAAATCGGGAAGTGGTAAGACGACCTTTCTTCACGCACTGGCAGATCTCATCCCGTTCTCTGGGGAGATTGATATTCCTGAAAATAAAGGGGTTGTGTTTCAACACTACGCAGTTTTTCCGTGGCTGACCGTTTCAGAAAATATTGCCTTTGGACTTGACCGGTATTCAGAGGAAAAGCAACGGGAAGTTACTAGTGAACATTTAAGAATCGCTCAACTGGAAGGGAAAGACGATAGTTATCCTGCGGAGCTTTCAGGTGGTCAAGTGCAACGTGTTGCTTTGGCTCGTTCTTTGGCACACAGTCCAGAGCTTTTATTGATGGACGAACCGTATGGGTCACTGGATGCGTATACAAGAGACCAAATGCAAGAATGGCTTTTAGGTGTGTGGTCGGAGCATAAAAAAACAATCGTTTTTGTGACCCACAGTATTGAAGAAGCGATTTTTCTTGCAGACAGAATTTTGGTACTTAGCAACAAACATTTTATTGAGGAACTCAAAGTTCCTTTTGGTAGACCAAGAAAAGAGGAAATAAAGTTTACGCCAGAATTTAATCAGCTACGAAAAAATATTTTTGAGTCCATTAGTTAAACGGTAGTAGTCGCTAGTTCATGGATGCTAGTCACCCGAAGAATTCTTTTCATACTACGTTGTTGACTTTATCTTTATTTTGAAACAAGATGCGGTTCATAGGAGGTATTCGAACGGTTTCAATAGACCGCATAGTAATCGTTTCGTGGCAAAAACATGGAATAAAGTAGCTAACTGTTTGCTGCTTATTCCCAACCGGTCAAAGAGGTACATTCGTCATGGTAAACAGTCGTCTTTCCTTTCGTGACTTGGGACAGCCCGAGTTGGAGTTGGTGATCGGGGAGCACCACGGTGTGTTCGAGCTCCAGGCAGAACACAAAGGTCTGCGCTTCGTGGTAGACCTCACGAAGCGTGGAAGTCGGTGGCCCCACGCAGGGGACGTGTGGAAACTGCAGCCACTCTATTCTCCGCATGGTTCACGCGTCGTCTTCTGTGAACCACGCGAACTCATAAGGGAGCGAGTTCGTCCGCCTTACTTCGACGTTGCGCGTTTGGGCGCGCCTACCGTGGAGCTTCAGGAGACAATACACAAGAGGAAGCCTCAGCTCCATGCTCCGTACCAGAGACTCTTCAAGCTTGTGGTCGATCTGGAATGGTGGGACGGAGAAACACCACAGGCGGGGCAAATCTGGATTCTCAAACCGCTGAGAACTCCGGATGGGTATCTCATTTTTTCCGAACCTGTTCGGCACGTTGATCCTGACACTGTCGACAGCTTCGCCGAACGCGACAGGTGGTAGCAGTTACGCCGCTCGAATAGGCTCGTGCCCTGTAAGTGAGTAGTCCTTCCAGGATGTATTCTGCGAGCTCAATCTAGAGCTCCTTACATCCACGTTTCTTTCGGCGCCGCCCAGGTTCTCCACCCGGGCGGCGTCTTCACTTTTGTTATTCGTCCTTGGACGCGTGATTAAGATTTAGTATCATAGTTCAAACTATGGTACTGACAGTTATTCTGTAAGAACTCAAGTAACTTCTCGGCCTATATGGGCGAGCGGAAATCAAAAGTCAAAAGGCAAAACTGCAAATCAAAAATTAAAAACTGTGCACAAACACCGCAGACTTCGCTTTCACTACCTACGCCGATCCTAAGGGATTTGCATTGTAATCTTTCAAACCCCCTCATTGATCGGGAGAATGAATGCGCTCTCGGCTAAACCCCTGGTGTCCGGTCGTGGCAATGAGGGCGAAAGCAGGACGAATAAATTCAAGAGCATGTTTGAGCCGAATTATTAAAGTGAGGCGAGTTTGCTCTTGCTCGTCCTGCTGAGGAAGGAATGCCCGACCGGAGCACCCGGGGTGTCGTTCTTTTGGTGACTTTTCTTAGACAAGTAAGAAAAGTCACAACCTACAGCCCCGTCAGACGGGGCGAGGTTTATTGGGCCTAGGGTTTTAATCCTTACTTACCTTGCTACGTAACATATTACGTAGCATAATGGTTCTACAAATCATTTAAACAAAACCATGTCCGATTATTACAAAGCAAACAGAACGAGAAATATTTACGATCCTAAGAGTAAGGAGCCGTTTAAATTATCTCGTTCAAAAATCGAAAATTTTTCATCGTGTAAGAAGTGTTTTTACCTTGACCGCCGACTGGGTGTGGGACAGCCGTCGGGCTACCCATTAAATTTAAATATCGCGGTCGATACACTTCTCAAAAAAGAGTTCGACATTCACCGCGCAAAACAAAAAACGCATCCGCTCATGAAAGCGTATGGGCTGAAAGCCGTACCCTTTGCTCACAAGATGATTAATGAGTGGAGAGAGAATTTTAAGGGTGTGCAGTTTCATCATGAGCCGACGAATTTCATTATTTCGGGAGCGGTCGACGATCTCTGGCAAGATGAAAACGGTGAAATTATTGTGGTCGACTATAAGGCCACCAGTAAAAGTTCTCAGGTTAACCTCGACGCTGCTTGGCAAGACGGGTACAAAAGGCAAATGGAAATATATCAATGGCTACTTCGGAATAATGGTTTGAAAGTGTCGGACACGGGCTATTTTGTGTACTGCAACGGAAAGACAGATGCAGAAGCTTTTGACGCAAAGCTAGAGTTTGACATTGATTTATTGCCCTACACCGGCGACGACTCTTGGGTTGAAACGCGACTGCATGAAATTAAAAAATGCCTTGACGGAAACATGCCAGACGCAAACCCCAACTGCGATTATTGTAATTATAGAAAAGCAGTAAGTGAGGTTGATAATAAATAGATTGACCGACTGAAGAACTAAGTTATAATAATAACATCCTTACAAACTTGAGAATGTTGGTATGAGGTGTATACTCTAGAGATGAAAAAATTCAAAACTGCCAAACAGATGGAGCGCCACCTTAAGGGTATTGCTAACCATTACCGGATCGAAATTTTACTCCTGGTTGGGGATAAAGATGGCATTACCCTTGAAGGTATAATTGAAACCATTAAAGCAAACGGGAAAACCATTGGTGAGCATACAAGGCGCCTTCAGCAAGCAGGCCTTATTAATAAGAGGTATCGGGGTAAATTTGTTGAACACGTTTTGACGCCGTACGGCAGAACATTTGTCCGGTTTCTAAAATCTTTTCAAGGTCTTCAATAACATACTTACAAACTTGAGAATGTTGGTATGAGATATATTGAAGCTTGAAATTGAGTACCTGTATGTTTTTACCAAGCTTTATTTTCTTGATCGTTATCGTTGTGTTGCTTGTACTCTCGCGTCTTATCAGCCGGACGCTTTTTAAACTTTTGGGTGAAGGATGGTATATAGTACTTCTCTGGCCCGGCGTCATTGTTCATGAGGGGTCGCATTTTCTCGGCGCACTGCTTACCTTCACTCCTGTCCGAGGTTTTTCGCTATTGCCCGAAACTGGAGGGTCAGGGTCTCGCGTGCTCGGAGTTGTGCGTCACGATCGTCCGAAAAACCCTTTTGCGTCCGTGATAATTTCAGGATTTCCATTAATTGGCGGAACTGTTGCCATTTGGTTATTAACTGTCTTTTTACTTCCCGGGCTATCATCGTCAATATTGACATCGGAATGGCAGGGTGGAGGGTATAGTAATCTTTTGAATTCTTTTCGTTTTTTAATAAAACGTGGATCGGAAGTTATTTCTTTCGGGAGTTGGCAAACTTGGCTATTCCTTTATTTAAGTTTCACCATTAGTGCCCACTTGGCTCCTTCAAGCCATGATCTGAAGTACGTAGCAAAAGGTCTTATTGGTCTTGTTGTAATACTCGGTGCTCTCTACTGGCTCGCCAGTTTTATAAAAACATCAATGACCCACAATGTTCTCGTATGGCTCGTCGCGCACATAAATGAGGGTATCTCTAAAATTTTATTTGCTTTTCTTTACCTGGCTTTCATTTCAATCGTCGTCACTGTTGTGTCGCTACTTCTGCTGTCTATTAAAAAACGTCTTCGTCGTTATTAAGACTGTCTTCATTGCTGCTGCCTAGGTATATAATTAAACACATGGATACAACAGCGGTACAAGGGGTAGGTCTCGGCATATTTTTTAATGCCTTTGTTAGTGTTGTTGTTTCTCTGACAGCTCTCGCTCTCGTAGTATTTATTTTTCACAGATGGTCAAAACTTGATGGCATAATGAAGTCCTACTCCATTTTTTGGTCTACTGTCGCGGTCATTTGGATGTGCGCATTTATACGCTATGTTTTAGTAGCCACGGGGGTACCACTATTATCTATTCTCCCACTTGATTATTTTATTCAAGGAACAATTTTTTCTAGCGGCATTATATTGTTTTACTACCTTGGTCTTAGGATTACTAGTCGCACCCCTGTGGCAATTTTTTGGGCTCTAGTGTCGGGGTTACTTGCGGCTGTCTCGCTCGTTTTTGTTTTTCGATCAGAAGGTATTGTTTATCCTGGAATAACGTATTTTGCTGCTGACGCCGAGTTAAACGTAGTTTCTTTTGGAATATTTGCTTTTGAAGTTTTTGTTGCTGCTTGTTTACTGGCGTATGACTTAATGACGCGGCTAAAACGCTGGAGGCATAAATTAGTTTCAGAGACATTATCGAACGCGCTTTACTCTTTTGGCCTTTTTCTCTATATCAGCTTGGCAGGACTTGATAACATGAAAGTGATCAATGATTGGTCGCTCGTTGTTTTTCGAATTTTTTATTGTGGCGTTATCCTTTTCGTCTATATCGTTGTTGTGAGCGAGGAAGAAAACAAGGAGCAATTTATTATATCGGCAGCACTTGAACAAAAAAGTTTGTAGAAAGTTGTTTATTTTTATAGCTTCGACGCCGCACGGAGTTCCCTAAAATTGTGGGATCTCCGTGCGGTCGACTGTTGGCTGCTCAGGTGATTGTTACCGAGTAACGGCTCGGATCAGCGAGCACCTCCATGGTGTTCCGAATTACAGCCCATGCCTCCATCTGAGCGGCAAGCGTAACCTCAGAATCGTCGCGTTCCTTGGGGTCGTCGGGTATCGACGACCATGCTGTTGTGATAAGTCCGTCGAGTTTAGTTGCCATTCTGCTGAAAAAAACGCTGAGCCCCTCGCCAGCCGTGCTGACTGTATTTTGCGTAGTGCCCATTTCGGCAATCCCCTCGACAAACTGCCGTGCCGCTTCTATTGCGTTGGTTGACATAGATCTTTCCTGGCCTCCTGTAGAGCATTACAAACACGAGAACGCCATGACATTAGCACAAGGAAGCTGGACTGACAACGACGAATTCTTCGATGCGGTAATGTGTATTTTTTCCAATGTCGTGCTATCGTCTTTGCATGTTGCTTTGTAAAACTATTCTATGACCTGGGTTATCTTTGCGCTTCTTGCGCCGTTCACCTGGGCGTTCGTCAACCTTATTGATCGGTTTGTTATGTTGCGGGTGGTTCGTACGCCATTTGCCCCAGCTTTTGCATACAGTATTGTTGGCCTTGTTGGGTCGTTCTTAATTTATTCGTACTTTGGTTTTGAATACAGTTCAGCAAGTCACATTACTTTAGCGATTATTGTCGGCGTATTAAATTTAATTTCATCAATACTTTATTTATACGCGGCGCAGAGGGAAGAAATTTCTCGAATAGTACCGTTGTTGTACTTTGTGCCACTTTTCGTGAGTGTCTTTGCTGCCGTTTTTTTGAATGAAGTGTTTAGTGTTTGGAAGTATCTTGGCATCGCCCTTTTAATCATGGGGGCTATACTGGTAACCCACCGATCCGGAAAGTTAAGAGTGAGCAGAGCATTTTGGTTTATGCTCATGTCTGCTTTGTTTTGGGCAGCCTCCTCCGTTTTAGAAAAGTATCTTGTGCAAACAAATAATGTATGGACAGTGTATGGCTGGGTTCGCATTGGCGCGGGACTTGGTGCACCCATACTCGGCGTTATTGTTTGGAAAGAGCTCAAGCTTGTCGTAAAAACTCATGGTTCATCTCGATTAGTGCTGATGGGGGTCAACGAGTCAGTAAGTATCACTGCACAGCTTTTTCTATTCTTTGCACTTTCTCTTGGACCAGTAAGCTTGGTGAGCTCTCTAGGTTTAGTGCAGTCGTTTTTTGTGCTGCTCTTAACCCTAGTTGTTGGTATTTGGTACCCAAAGTTGCTTGAAGAGGAAATGACGACGAGAGTCGTGCTTCAAAAAGTAGTCGCAACGGTCTTAATGTTTTTTGGCGCGTTTCTAGTAGTTTAGCTCTTGGAGCATAGTAAAATGAGGTGGACTCCCTTGACATAAGGAAAGGGAAATATTTATACTGATTTAGCACTCTTAATATCAGAGTGCTAACGCTTCATTATGAGCCAAAAGCTCTCAGAAAGGCAGGCAGCCATATTGGGTTGTCTTATTCGTGCCCATATAGAAACAGCCGCTCCAGTCGGTTCGCTGACTATCGTTGAACGAACGCGGATTGGTGCCAGTTCCGCCACCATCAGAAATGAAATGGCGAACCTTGAGCAAATGGGTTATTTGAGAAGCCCCCACACTTCGGCTGGGCGCATTCCAACAGAGCAAGGGTACCGTTACTACCTTGAGTATTTGGTTACGCCGGCACTCATGCCAGATATTGAAGAGCGACGTATGCGTTCCATTCAACGGTCGTATGAAGACTTTGAAGAGCGTTTTCGTCAGCTGGCAAAAGCTGTTGCGGAGTTTTCAGCCGAGGGTGTCTTTCTTGCCTTTGGCAAGAATAATCTCTACTACACTGGTCTTTCGAATTTGTTTGCGCAGCCGGAATTCAGAGAGCAGCGTCAGCTCGTTGCCATGGGGCAGGTCATTGACCACCTAGACGAAGCGGTCTCAGAAATATTCGCCAGCGAGAGTGGAAATGATGTTACCGTTTTAGTGGGAAGTGATAATCCGTTTGGTAGAGACTGTAGTGTGATTCTGTTACGCTATGGTTCGAGTGGCAGCAACACCGAAAAAGGATTGTTCGGCATTCTCGGGCCAACGAGAATGGATTACGACAGGAACATTACGCGCGTTACGCGCGTTCGAGATTGTGTAAAATTAGAATAATCTTTTATGACAGACGGTTCAGAGCAGCAAACAAAAAAACAGTCGCTAGAAAAGCGCATTGAGGAACTCGAGGCAACCCTTAAGGAACATACGGCTGGTTGGCAGCGGGCACGCGCCGATTATCAAAACCTTAAGCGCGAGTCCGAAGAAAAACAGCATTCCTACGCTGATTTGACGAGACGCCGTATGTTGCAGGATTTGTTGCCAATTTATGATTTATTGAAGCGGGCAACAGAGACCACACCGGACGCTGAGCACGTCACATCTTGGATTAGCGGAGTTCAGCAAATTGTCACAACCTGGAAAAATTTATTAACGCGATGGCAGGTAACAACCATTGACACTGAAAACAAATCGTTTGATCCGTCACTGCACGAAGCAGTTGGCACTGACGGTAATATGCAGGTTGGTGCAATTGTAAAAGAGTTAGAGGGTGGTTATATGGTGAATGGTGTTCTCGTCCGTCCGGCAAAGGTTATCGTTGGTACAAAGGAAGAAGGCAAAAACAAAGCGAGCTAATTTCATTTATTAACCTCTATTATTATGTCTCGACTAATTCGTTGGAGTCCCGTGGTTCCCGATTTCTTCGAGGACACAGAAAAGTTTCTCGAAGAATATGGACTATCTGGTGCAGCCGTGCTACCGGTTGATATTTATCAAACCGAGGATAGCGTCATTGTCGAAACGCCACTACCCGGCATAGATCCCAAAAACATTGAAGTTTCTGTTGATCATAATGTTTTGACCATACGCGGGAAAGTTGAGCATAAAACTGAGATTGACGAGAAGAACTATTATCGAAAAGAAGTGCGTAGTAACTCGTATCACCGTGCAGTTGCCTTGCCTGTTCATGTTGACCAGGCGAAAGCTGAAGCAGACTACAAGAATGGTATGCTCATTGTCCGGTTGCCGAAAGCGAGCGAACCGAACACTAAGACAATTCAAGTTAAGCGTTCGACTGCCTAATCTTAATTCCTCTCCCTATTCAGGGAGGGGGATCCGGGTGAGCCTAGAG
Source organism: Patescibacteria group bacterium (assembly GCA_041660005.1). Taxonomy (GTDB): domain Bacteria; phylum Patescibacteriota; class Patescibacteriia; order GWA2-46-9; family GWA2-46-9; genus 1-14-0-10-48-11. Next base: position 18,226 of record JBAZXG010000003.1, read on the forward strand.
TACGACTCAGGGTTCACCCGGGTCACAAAAAAGTTAACTATCTTTAAAGCAAATTAATCTAAAATCTATGGCAAAAATAATTGGAATCGACCTTGGTACGACAAATTCGTGTGTAGCAGTTATGGAGGGAGGAGAGCCGAAGGTAATAGAGAACCGCGAAGGAAACCGGACGACGCCATCGGTTGTGGCGATGTCGAAAAATGGTGACCGCCTCGTGGGTCTTGTTGCCAAACGGCAAGCAGTAACGAATCCCGAGAATACGATTTTTTCAGTGAAGCGTCTCATAGGTCGACGGTTTGAGGAGGACGAAGTGCAGCGCGACATTAAGCTGATGCCGTACCGAATTTCTAAATCAGGCGACGGCATTAAAGTTGCTATGAGCGGCAAGGATTATACCCCTCAAGAAATTTCTGCCATGGTATTGCAGCAGCTCAAAGCTGATGCAGAAGAGCGTCTTGGGGAAAAAGTAACAGAAGCCGTCATTACGGTTCCTGCATATTTTAACGATGCCCAACGTCAGGCGACCAAAGATGCAGGTGAGATTGCAGGACTAAAAGTTCGCCGCATCATCAATGAGCCAACGGCTGCAGCACTTGCCTATGGGCTCGACAAGAAAAAAGACCAAAAAATTGTTGTCTACGATCTGGGGGGCGGCACATTTGACGTTTCAGTGCTTGAGGTGGGAGACGACACCGTAGAAGTCAAGGCGACCAATGGTGACACCCATCTTGGTGGCGACGATTTTGATCAGGCCATCATTGAATGGACGATTACCGAGTTCAAGAAGGACCAGGGCATTGATCTTTCAAAAGATCGTCTCGCCTTGCAGCGCATTAAAGAAGCAGCTGAAAAAGCAAAAATTGAATTGACCTCAGCTCCAGAAACTGAAATTAGCCAGCCGTTTATAACTTCGGACGCTGCTGGACCAAAACATCTTAACATCAAGTTGTCTCGCGCTAAGCTCGAAGACTTGGTAGGGAAGCTCGTAGAAAAAACCCTTGAACCCTGTAAAAAAGCGCTGGCTGATGCAAAACTAAAGACAACGGATATTGATGAAATCGTCATGGTCGGCGGTATGACGCGTATGCCACTCGTGCAGCAAACGGTTGAGAAGTTTTTTGGGAAGAAACTGCACCTCGGTGTTAACCCTGACGAAGTTGTGGCTATTGGCGCCGCGGTACAGGCAGGCGTATTGCAGGGTGAAATTAAAGATGTGCTGCTTCTTGACGTAACGCCGCTCTCGTTTGGCATTGAAACACTTGGTGGCGTCATGACAAAATTGATTGAGCGCAATACCACCATTCCAACTTCAAAATCACAAGTTTTCTCAACGGCAGCTGACAGCCAAACTTCGGTAGAAGTGCACGTTTTGCAAGGAGAGCGTGAAATGGCTGCAGATAACAAGTCTCTTGGGCGCTTCATTCTTTCTGGTATCCCGGCTGCCCCACGCGGTGTTCCTCAAGTTGAAGTAAGCTTTGATATTGATGCTAACGGCATTCTGAACGTGAAAGCCGTAGATAAAGCAACCAACAAAGAGCAAACCATTACCATTACTGCTTCATCCGGGCTCTCTAAGGATGAAATCGAGAAAATGAAAAAAGATGCTGAACTGCACGCCGATGAAGACAAAAAGCGTCGGGAACTCATTGAACTTAAAAATAGTGCAGACGGTCTTGTGTATTCAACAGAGAAAACCGTCAAAGAGGCTGGAGACAAGGTGGACGCTGAGGTAAAGAAGTCTGTCGAGGAAAAGGTAGAAGCATTGAAAAAGGTTAAAGAGAGCGAAGACATCGAGGCAATCAAAAAAGCGTTTGATGAACTTGGTACGGTTATTCAGAAAGTTGGTGCAGATCTCTACAAAGCGACGCAAAGCAATGAGGGTGCGCCAGCAGAAAAAAAGGAAGAGGGTCCTGTTGATGCGCATTATGAAGAGAAAAAAGATGATGAGCAGCCAAAGTCAACAGAAGAAAAATCAAATGATCTGTAGTTGTTGGTGTAGTGGCGCCATTCGTACCTAAATTTATTCGACGAATTCTTAATTGGTAATCCGTAATCATAACCATATGGCCGATCAAAAAAACATGCAGATTAAGGCGAGCGACGAAGCGCTCAAAGGAACGTATGCTAACCTCATGCAGGTTAGTCATCTGAAAGAGGAGTTCATTTTGGATTTTATGAATGTATATCCCTTTCAGGGAATCGGAACCCTAAACGCGCGGGTTATAGTGAGCCCTTCTCACTATAAACGCATGGTTGCCGCCATGCAGGAAAACCTTAAGCGTTACGAGGAAACACACGGCACAATCGCCGCAGGTGATGCACCGAGTGCGGAAGTTGGTTTTCAGGCGTAGAGACTTTTCTTTCTCGGAAGCGCCGCCGTTAGGCGGCGCTCCTGCTAACATTCACCATGGCTAAAGATTATTATAGTATTTTAGGAGTCAACAAAAGCGCTTCTGCTGACGAGATCAAGAAAGCGTATCGTAAGTTGGCGCACAAACATCATCCTGATAAAGCCGTGGAAGGAAGCAGCGAACACAAGGAAAGCGAAAAAAAGTTTAAAGAGTTGAACGAGGCCTATCAGGTGCTTTCGGACGCAAATAAGCGTCAGCAGTATGATCAGTTTGGTACTACGTTTGACCAAGCGTCTCCGGGTGGCGGTGGTTACGGTGGTGGATTTGGCGGTTTCAGTCAGGGTGGAAATATTAATATAGATTTTGACGATCTTGAGGATCTCTTTGGTGGAGTTTTTCGTGGTTTCGGTGGAGGTTCGCGTAGAGCAAGTCGGCAGACCAAAGGAGCAGATATTCAGATGGCGGAAACGATCAGCTTTAAAGAGGCAGCCTTTGGGGTCAAACGTGAGTTACGATTGTACAAAACAGTGCCCTGCCCAGGATGTAAAGGAAGCGGTGCTGAACAGGGAAGCAAGGTCGTGACCTGTAAGACCTGCCAAGGTCAGGGTCAGGTAGCTGACGTACAAAATACTATTTTTGGAAGTTTCCAAACCGTGCGCGCCTGCTCTGCATGTGGCGGTATGGGGAGCATTCCGGAAAAGATTTGCTCAACTTGTCGCGGCAGGCGCATCACCAAAGAAACAGTTACCCTGACCGTTGATATACCAGCTGGTATTAGTGACGGAGAGACCTTGCGTTTGACCAGTCAAGGCGAAGCTGGGGACCGCGGATTGGCTGGGGACCTGTACATAACCGTACGCGTTGAAGCGGACCGACTGTTTGAACGGCATGGCAACGATGTTGTGACGGTTTTACCGATATCGTTTAGCGAGGCAGCACTCGGTATTGTGCGTGATGTGGAGACTATTGATGGAGCGGTAGCCGTGACCATACCGCCAGGTACGCAAAGTGGAGCTGTGCTGCGCTTAACGCGTAAAGGAATACCGCACTTACATGGCAAAGGCAGGGGCGACCATCTGGTAACCATTAAGGTGAAAACACCTGTAAAATTAAGTAAGTCTCAGCGTAAACTTTTTGAAGAATTGGCTGAACTTGATTCTTAATTTGCTGAGGATGACTTTGTCTTCGCTGTAAAAACAGTGTGGATCGCGCTATACTACTACCCATCCCGGTTACATTCTGATTAGAAATTACCTTTAGACTATGGAGCTAACGTTCTACAATACACTGAGTCGGCGGAAAGAAATTTTCAGTCCAATTCGGCCAAAGACTGTCTATCTTTATACCTGTGGACCAACAGTGTACTGGTACGCACACATCGGTAATTTTCGCACGTTCATTTTTTACGATGTACTGCGCCGAGCGTTAGAATTTTTTGGCTACCGTGTCCGTCATGTAATGAATATCACGGACGTCGGACATCTTGTTGCTGATGCTGATACCGGTGAAGAAAAAATGGCTGAAGCAGCCAAGCGTGAAAGAAAAACGGCCTGGCAAGTAGCTGATTTTTATGCTGGCACGTTTATGCGAGATGCGCGCCTGTTTAACCTTAAACCGCCCACGAAGCAACCACGGGCGACTGAGCATATCAAAGAACAAATCGCCATGATTCAGCTTCTTGAAGAGCAGGGTCATACCTATGTCACCGAAGACGGGGTTTATTTTAATACCGCAACTTTTCCTGCCTATGGCAAATTGAGTGGTCAGTCGCTCGATGATAAGCAGGGCGGGAAGCGTGTGTCCGTGGCCAATAAAAAACATCCAGCAGATTTTGCTCTGTGGAAATTTTCTCCAGCGTCAGAAAAGCGAGATATGGAATGGCAAAGTCCATGGGGAGTTGGTTTTCCCGGTTGGCATATTGAATGTTCTGCCATGTCGAGAAAGTACCTCGGGCAACCGTTTGATATTCATGCGGGTGGCATCGACCACATGCCGGTGCATCACGAAAATGAAATTGCGCAATCCGAAGCAGCCTACGGTGTACCACTAGCAAACTATTGGATGCACGGTGAATTTATGGTTCTTGGTAAACCTGAAGAGGAGCGACGCATGGGAAAGTCAGAAGGGAATATCAAGACCGTGAGCGAGATTGTCACTGAGCTTGGTGTCGAGCCGTTAGCATTTCGTTATCTGTGTCTGACAACACATTATCGTAGTAAGTTGTACTTTAGCGAAGAGGCCTTGAAGGGCGCTGACCAGGCATTGAAGCGATTGCGGGCGCACGCTCAGGAATTTGGGAAAGCAGGACGGGTGGGTGTCGTTGCCTATGAGGAACGTTTTCGTGACGCTCTAGCGAACGATCTTGATACGCCGACAGCTCTTGCGACCGTATGGGAAATGGTGCGTAATCCTGATAAAGATATCGAAGCGGTAAAGCGAAGTTTGTTAACATTCGATAGCATACTCGGACTCGATTTGGATCGGTTACCTAAAAAAATTTCCGTGCCGAGAAAAGTTCGGAATTTAGTGGCTGATCGCGAAACTGCACGCCAGGAGAAAGACTGGCAAAAAGCCGATGCCCTGCGATCCGCCGTACAAAGCGCGGGTTACGACGTTGAAGACACTGCCGACGGCCCGAGGGTTCATTTACTGTCTTAGTTCGTAGTTATTTAGTTCGAGGCCTATACGTGCTACGCTGTGTATATGCATAGCGCAACTGTAGAATCAAAAAAGCAACAAGAGGGGCGCGAAGAAGCGTCGCAAGCGAAGCACGAGCAGGAGGCAGTGCACGAGAAGCCACAGGCCGATTCGCCTGCGGCTCCTTCATCGATGCAAACGATTACGCCCGTAATTTTTTCTTCTAGTAGCACGCCAGAAGTTGCCTCGTCTACAAAAAGTCAATCATTGCAGCAGATCGAAGATATTTTATCGGAAGACTTAGGGGAAGTATATGCGTCTCTTTCGCCGAAGGAGCAGTTCATTATTAAAACAAAAGGAGAACAAACAGCGGAGAAAATTCGCGAGGTATTGCGTCAGGCAACACTACAATTTCGTACGCTTTTTAAACTCATTTTATCGTGGTTGCGCGTCATACCAGGAGTTGCTCGTCCGTTTGTTGAACAAGAGGCAAAAATTAAAGCGGATAAACTGCTCCGCCTGAGGAGCAAAAAAGATTTGTGAACATTATACCCGTTACACCAGAGACAAGTTTTATATCTCCACTTCTCTATCCATGGCTCGTTGCGTTAGGTGTTGCTGGTGTCGTTTTTCTTTTGATACTCCGCGCTATTTACCGCCGTACCTACCAGCATGGTGTTGCATTGAATAAAGTAGTGCTTTTGGTCACTGTTCCAAAGTACGAATCCAAGAATAAGGAGGAGTCGAAAGGTATTGAACAACTGCGCGAACAAATTGCTCTGGCTGAGTCGCTTTTTTCCAGCATTGGCGGTTTACGCGCCGAGCGCAGTTTTGGCGCGTACCTTTGGGGCAGGAGAGACCATTTAGCGCTTGAAATCGTTGCCACAAAAGGAGAGATTCTTTTTTATGTGGTGGTCCCGCGTCAGATGCAGCGTTTTATTGAGCAGCACATTCATGCTCAGTATCCCGCAGCACACGTCGAGGAATCAGCTGACTATAATATATTTTTACCGCACGGAGTGTCACGGGGTGCAGTTCTCCACTTTAGTCGGTCATATATTTTTCCTATTCGTACCTATAAAGAGATTGACACTGATCCCTTGCTTGCCGTTACCAATGCGCTTAGTCGACTCGGTACCAATGGGGCCGCGGTGCAGATTGTGATTCGTTCAGCAAAACGTGGGTGGCATCGTTATGGGCAGCGCACTGCGTCATTAATGCATCAAGGTAAGAGTTTTAAAGAGGCCTATTTGGCGGGTCATGGCAGCTGGTATGTTCGTATGGCCGTGCACATCATGCGTGCCTTGTACCCCGCGCCCAAAAAGGACAACCGAGACGACGATATATACTCACAGAAACAGCACTCGCGTCATCAATTGAGCGCCCTTGAGCAAGAAATGGCAAAGCGCGTTGAGGAGAAAACAAGTAAGGCCGGGCTTGATGCAAATATTCGCGTGGTCGTTTCAACGCCGCGAGCAGTGGACAGCGACCGAGCGCTCGACAACATTTTAAATGCCTTTAATCAGTTTGGCATGTATCAGTACGGGAATCGTTTCGTACCCAGTCGGCCAAGAAGTCAACAAACGCTTCTGCGTCGATTTATTTACCGTGATTTTGTGAAACGAAATGCCGTGCTGTTGAATGCCGAAGAATTGGCGAGCATATTCCATTTTCCGCTTATTGGAACAGAGACGCCGAACATCCGGTGGCTGCGGTCAAAGAAGGCCGCCGCGCCAACGGTGCTACCTGATGAAGGTGTTGTCCTCGGCGTGAATAAGTATCGCGGCGAGGAGCGCCTCATTCGTTTTGCCACGGCGGATCGCCGTCGTCATTGCTACATCATTGGAACAACGGGTTCTGGGAAATCAGTGCTCATGAGCGAAATGGTTAAGCAGGACATTGCGGCAGGGCGTGGAGTTTGCGTTATTGACCCTCACGGATCAACTGTCGAAGATATTCTTGAATGTATTCCTTCATCGCGTGCGAATGATGTTATTTATTTTGACCCCGCTGACGTCGAGCGCCCCATGGGGCTTAACATGCTTGACGCAACGACGCCGGCAGAAATGGATTTTGCTACGCAAGAAATGATTGCCATTTTTTACAAGCTGGTAACTGATCCGTCGATGATTGGTCCGATGTTTGAACACAATATGCGGAACGCCATGCTGACTTTAATGAGCGATCGAGAGCAGCCGGGTACACTCGTGGAAATACCAAGAATATTTACCGACACGGAATTTCAGCGGTTTAAAGTAAAAAAAGTTAACGATCCGATAGTACGGGCCTTTTGGGAGCAGGAAATGGCTAAAACTTCAGATTTTCACAAGTCTGAAATGCTTGGGTATTTGATTTCCAAAGTAGGACGTTTCATTGAAAACAGCATGATGCGCAATATTATTGGACAATCGAAGTCCGCCTTTAATTTGCGTCAGGTCATGGACGAAGGGAAAATTCTCTTGGTCAATTTATCAAAGGGCAAAATTGGCGATATCAACGCAAACTTGCTTGGGCTCATACTCGTGTCAAAGATTCAGATGGCAGCGCTTTCTCGTGCCGATTCTCGCGAGGACAGCTATAAGGATTTTTATTTGTATATTGATGAGTTCCAGAATTTTATTACTGATTCAATTGCTACGATTCTTTCTGAGGCGCGTAAGTATAAGTTGAACTTGATCATGGCACATCAGTACATTGGTCAGCTGGTGCAAGGTCAAGATACCAAGATTCGCGATGCGGTTTTAGGAAACATCGGCTCAATCATCGCTTTTCGTGTTGGCGTGGAAGACACGGAGATGCTGGCTAAAGAATTTGAACCAGTCTTTACGGAGTACGATCTCATCAACATTGATCGGTTTCACGCTTATGTGCGGCTGCTCATTAACAACAGTGTCACGAGGCCCTTCGATATAGACACGTTCCCGCCGACCGTTGGCGACCCGGCGCGTGCAGCTATTTTAAAGCAGGCATCACGAATGCGTTACGGGCGCGATCGTAGAGAAGTTGAAGCTGAAATTATAGAACGCGGTAGACTTTCTTCACTGGGGGCGCCGACCGTTGATCGAGCCGTGTTACTCTAGTGGGCATACTTTTCTGGACGTAAAATGAACCCTTCGTTATACTGGTTATAGTTACGTTACATCGGTGGTCGCGTGTGCAGAGAAACAAAAAACGAAAATATATGGATATAACAAACATACAAGATTTTTCTTCAGAAGAGGGAACACCAGAAGCAAGTACCGAGATCGGTGTTTCTCACAATGAACAGATCACTGCCGCGAAAGCGGTGTTAGCAAACCAGCTTTTAGAAGAGGCCGTAACCTTACTTGAGCGGGTGCGACATTTACTCGGGGTCAGTAGTTCGAGTACTATCGATTTTGTTCAAGCGACTGCCGTAGACGATGACGCAGATGATCCCGAAGGAAGAGTCATTGAAGGAGTTTTTGACGGTCAAAAAATGGTTGGTCCTGACGGTCGTCATTATTCGGTTCCGGCGAACTATGCGTCGAAGTCAAAATTAGTAGAGGGCGATCTTTTAAAGTTAATCATTACACCGCGCGGCGCTTTTGTCTTTAAGCAGATTGGCCCGACCAGCAGGCGGCGGCTACTTGGTACATTGCATCGTAATATTGACGATAGTGATTGGTGTGTAAAGGCAGAAGGGTGGACCTACCGCGTATTGACGGCGAGCGTTACCTACTTTAAAGGTCGCGACGGCGACGAGGTCTCTGTTCTTGTTCCGGAAAGTGGTGAAAGTAAGTGGGCAGCGGTTGAGAACATTATCAAAAAAACGTAATTGTTTGATGATAGGGTACATCGGGTATTTTGACCCGGTTTTGTCTTGGCTCAAATGATGCGCTAAACTGCCAACGACCATACTATGCCAAGCTCTCTCTACCAACGCTATCGGCCCAAGAAGTGGGCTGATTTAGCGGATCAAAATCACGTTAAAGTTACCTTGCAGCACGAAATCGAGCGTGAGCAAATTGCGCACGCCTACCTTTTTGTCGGTCCTCGAGGTGTCGGTAAGACCACGACAGCCCGGCTTTTTGCGAAAGCAATCAATTGCGACGCACGTGCCAAGAAAACCGCCGAACCCTGCAATAGCTGTGCTTCCTGTAAACGCATCGATGCGCAGCAGTCTTTTGATCTCATTGAAATAGACGCAGCGTCTCATACTGGTGTTGACCACGTGCGTGAGTACATTCTTTCCTCGGCTGAAGTGCAAGCAGGGCACGGACGTTACCGAGTGTTCATTATCGATGAGGCGCACATGCTCTCAACTGCTGCCTTCAATGCCATGTTAAAAATTTTAGAGGAGCCGCCAGCACACGTTATTTTCATACTAGCGACTACCGAGGCGCATAAAGTTCCCGCAACGATCATTTCACGCTGTCAGCGTTTTGATTTCAAACGTATTGCTCCTGATATCATACGCGACCGTCTGCGTAGCTTAGCCGAACAGGAAGGGGTCCAAGTTACTGATGATGTGTTGGCAGCCATTGCTGCGCATGCGGAAGGATCACTCCGAGACGCTGAAGGCAGTCTTGGTCAAGTTTTTTCTATTGGTGCAAAAAAAATTACCATGGACGAAGCCTCTCTTGTTATTCCGCGCTCTACCATTACTGACGCTGCAGCGCTTGTTGACCTTTGTTTGCGTCAGTTAACTGCTGAAGCTATTGCTTACGTAAATGATCGGGTGGATAACGGTATTAATATTAACGTGTTCATGGCCGATGTTATTGTGTGGCTGCGCACACTTTTGTTAGCCAAGGTAGGGAAGCAACTTGATCTTTTTTCTCAGCAGACACTTGGTGAGTTGCACAGCGCTGCGCTTGAACAAGCGGCGCGAACGACAGTAAAGCGTTTGCAAATGATGATTGACATTTTTATTAAACAGCGATCCTTGCTTGGTCAAACGCCAATTGAGCAGCTGCCTTGCGAACTTGCTGTTGTTGAAGCATGCGCTATTACAGAGGGTGAAGGTGCAGAAAAAATTTTTAACATCAAAGATAGTAACAATAAACAAAAACCAGATAGTTCAGCAACGCAAAAATCTGATAAGCCAGATGAGACTGATAGCGAGACTGAAGTCAAAAGTTCGTTAAGTTCGCTGGAGAAGTTTACCCTTGAGGAAGTGAAGGGCCGTTGGCATGAAGTTTTGGAAAACATAAAAAGCTTAAACCGTTCTTTGTGTTATGTTTTGGCTGGTTCGTCACCTCGGGCAGTTAGCGGCAACCGAATTGAACTCGGCGTTAAATATCCGTTTCACCAAGACCGCGTTCACGATGCCAAAAATCGTTCAGTACTGGCAGAGGCGACAGAGAAGGTGTTCGGCCAAGCGTTAAGCGTGGTAGCAGTTTTAAATAAGGACGGTGAATAGTATATCTGTTGTAAGTTTGTTGGCCTAAAAGTCTCGATATACTCTCGAGAAAGTGAGTTTTATGCAGTCTGTCGGTTGCAAGTCTGGCTTGACGCTAACTATAATTGTCCGTACGCTGAGGAAACTCGCCGTTTGCGGGTAGTGTTGCCGGGTCGTCTAATGGTAGGACACATGCCTCTGGAGCATGTTATCGGGGTTCGAGTCCCTGCCCGGCAGCAGTGTCCGTAAGTAGCAACTTATTTTTTTAATTCAATTATATGGGTGGAAACAGTGCCAAGCGAGCTCGCAGAAAACAGGATGCCAAAAAAGAAAAAGCACGCAAACGGGCCGCTACAAAGCGACGGTAGTTTAAGGTGTGAGTAATTTTATGATTCTCCCAGAGCGAACGTACAGTGTTGAGAGTGTTCGAGCTGGTCATCCAGACAAAGTATGCGATCAAATTTCGGATGCCATACTTGATGACTGTCTGCGCCAGGATCCGCAGAGCCGTGTTGCCGTGGAAAGCTACGGCAGCCACGGTCTCATTGTTGTTGGGGGTGAAGTTACTACAGCTGGCTGGGTAGACGTTCACGGGCTCGTCAAGCGCATACTGCGTGACATTGGCTACGATGAACACTACGGTGTTATTTCTAATATTGTCGAGCAATCTCCGGAGATTGCTACGGGGGTAACTGCCGGTGGAGCAGGTGACCAAGGGGTCATGTATGGCTACGCAACTTCTGAGACGGAGGATTACCTTCCTATGGGCGTCACGTTAGTTCATGAAATTGTTCGGCGTTTAGATACGCTAACTCGTGAAAATAAGAAGACGGGTTTATTGCCGGACGGTAAAGCGCAGGTAACCGTTACGAATGGTAGGGTCAGTAATATTGTGGTGAGCGCTCAACATGACAGCGCGCTATCCATTGCAGATGTACGTCATCTTGTTGAGGAAGAAGTACTTTTGCCCTTGGGTCTTGATCTTGCCGCAGTGGATGTATTGGTTAATCCCGCTGGAACTTTTAACCGTGGGGGATTTGATGCGGACACTGGTTTAACGGGTCGCAAAATTATGGTAGATACATACGGCGGCATTGTACCGCATGGTGGTGGTTCTTTCTCTGGAAAAGATGCGACAAAGGTTGATCGCTCTGCAGCATATATGGCGCGGTATGCCGCAAAAAATATTGTCGCCAATGCTTTGGCAAAAGAGTGCTTGGTCTCCGTTGCCTATGCTATCGGTTCTTCTGAACCGGTTATGCTTGAAGCGGTTAATGAGCGTGGGGAGAGTATTTCGAATTTGCTACGCGAAAAATTTGATTTTCGTCCGGAGTCCATTATCGAACGCCTGGGCTTGCGCCGGCCTATTTATCAGCCGACAGCTGTTTACGGGCATTTTGGTCGTACCGATGTCCCGTGGGAAGAGGTTGTCAAGTTCTAGTCCCTCAATACCGCAGACGAGCATCGTCGTTTTTCAAAAACGCCTATTGCGTTGGTATCAGAAGAACGGCCGTCATAGTCTTCCCTGGCGTCGTAATCCGACACCATATCGAGTTTTTATTGCTGAGGTGATGCTGCAGCAAACACAAGCCGATCGCGTTAGAGAAAAGTATGAGCCTTTTTTAAAAAAATATCCCAACGTTAAACGTTTAGCTGCTGCTGTGCAGTCAGAGTTACTGCGCGCATGGTCTGGTCTCGGCTACAATCGACGGGCACTACATCTGCGCGAAGCAGCAAGATGTATCAAAAACATTCATGGCGGCAAGATACCGCAGTCTTTTGATGAGCTTTGCCGGTTACCTGGTATCGGCCCGTATACGGCTCATGCCATCAGCATTTTTTCAAGAAATGCAGACGAGGCGTGTGTTGATACGAATGTGCGGCGGGTTTTGATCTACGAATTTCAATTACCAAAGATGACAACAGATCGGGAGATTGCGTTGCTGGCTTATCAAGTTTTACCAAAGGGAAGAGCACGAGATTGGCATAACGCTTTAATGGACTACGGTGCACTTGTTGCTACGGGTAAGCGTACGAAAATTTCTTCAAAATCTCAGCAGCCATCATTTAAGGGATCAAGGAGAGAAAAAAGAGGTGCAATCATTCGCTATTGTTTAGAAAAAAAGAGTGTGACCCCAACTGCAATTGCAGACCTGCTCAAAGTGGACCGTGACGAAGCAACAGAGTTACTGCGTGTTTTAACAAAAGAAAAGTTCTTACATTTCAAGAGAGGTTGGTTTTATATCAAAGAGTAGGTTTGTGGCGTAGCGTCAGTTTTTTAAATCTGGTATACTGTTCGTTATAGCGTTAATAAATTATATATATGTTTACGTCAAAGAAAGTAATCGTTACTGTCGTTGTGGTTATCGTAGCCGCAGTCGGTGTGTATGTTTTTAGCCGGCGTCCCGCTTTAGGACCCGTAAAAAATAACGAAACAAATATGTCTAGCGAAGAACAAAAGAAGCCGCTCGTTGTTGAGGTACTGCAACAAGGAACCGGCAGTGAGGCGGTTAAGGGTAGCACTGTGAGTGTTCACTACACGGGCTGGCTTACGGACGGTACGAAATTTGATTCAAGCGTTGACCGAGGTACTCCATTTAGTTTTGTACTGGGTGCCGGTCAAGTGATTGCCGGTTGGGACCAGGGTGTTCTCGGTATGAAGGTTGGAGAAAAGCGACGTCTAACTATTGCGCCGGAGTTAGGATACGGAGCTCAAGGAGTTGGTCCGATTCCTGCGAATGCAACCCTCGTTTTTGAGGTTGAGCTACTCGGGGTAAAGTAATGAATTTTAGCGACTACCAAAAAGAATCACGGTCGACGGTCGTTTATCCGACGAGTGGCGTACTGTCGTACATTTATCCCATTCTTGGTCTCGCCAGCGAGGCGGGAGAGGTAGCGCAAGTTGTTAAAAAAGTTATTCGGGATAACGAAGGGGTCGTCAGCGAAGAGGCGCGCGTTAAGATATCAGAGGAACTTGGAGATGTACTTTGGTATGTTGCGCAAATTGCAACTGAATTCAATTTTGATCTTGATGCTATTGCTGCAGCAAATTTGCGAAAACTTGCTTCACGCATGGAGCGCGGTACCATTGGAGGTAGTGGTGATAATCGGTAAGAAGAATATTTAGCTTTGTCAGAAGGAGCTGCTTTAGTTGTGCTGAGACACGAATTGTCATTTATATATTGAGTATTATATGGATCCTATAACTCATCAGACAACCAAACGAGAGCGCAGGGAGCAACGTAAAGTAGCATGGAGAGAAGAGCGTCAGTCCGCCGTCTATCAGCAGAAGGTGCGAAGAATCGGCTTATGGGCCGTTGTTTTTGTCGTCGTTATCGGTGGTGTTTGGCTTCTTAGCAAAACAACCAGTAACAACGGCAAGCCGGGCGCTGTGGTGCCGTCGGTTAATGAGATTACTGCTGACGACTGGACGACTGGTAACCAAAGTGCAGCAGTAACACTGGTTGAGTATAGCGATTTTCAGTGTCCAGCTTGCGGAGCATATTACCCAACAGTAAAGAAAGTGACTCAGGACTTTAGTAATACCGTTCGTTTTGTGTATCGAAATTATCCGTTGAAATCGATCCATCCAAATGCTGAGTCAGCTGCATGGGCAGCGGGGGCGGCTGGTCGACAAGGAAAGTTTTGGGAAATGCATGATCTTCTTTTCGACCGGCAGAAACAGTGGGAGGGCAGTTTAAGTACCAAAGGAACATTCCATGATTATGCAGTTGAGTTGGGTCTGAATGGTGATCAGTTTGATAAAGACTACGACTCGTCAGTGGTCCGCGATAAGGTTGCCACGGATGTTGCCAGTGGTAATGCTGCGCGCATTGCCGGGACGCCCAGTTTCTTTTTGAACGGGGTTCAGATTTCACCAGCGCCGAATTACACTGAATTCAGCACGCTCATCAATGATCAGCTTAACAAGAAAAACTAGCATTCTTTCTTACGTCGTAGCTGTCGCTGCACTGCTCGGTTTTTTTGATGCTAGCTACTTAGCCCTAAAACACTTTCAGGGGATTGCCCCCACCTGCACACTACTCGAGGGTTGCGAGGTGGTAACGACAAGCTCTTATGCGGTTGTGTTTGGCATACCGGTGGCTCTGGCAGGTGGTTTTTATTACCTTGCGGTTCTCCTTTTGGCGGTCGCTTTTATTGACCTACCGCAACGTTGGAAAATTGATGCCGCTGCTTTGATGGTCAGCGTTGGGATGCTGGCAACAGTATGGTTCGTTTATTTACAGATTTTTGTAATTCACGCTTTTTGTCTGTATTGTCTTTTTTCGGCACTAACCACAACCGTACTTTTTGCTTTAGTAGTCTCTATTCGTCGCATTGTCCGTTAATTTCATGCGTGGCTTTGTGGACAAGCGCAATACATTCGTTTTGTTACTCAGCGTTATTCTTGTGGCTGGCGTGTACGGGTACGAGCATTACTTTAAAGCGGTGCTGCCCGCAGTAGCGCCGCCGCCCGCAGATATTGCCACTTTGCTGGACACCAATAGTACCGGCTATCCGCTTCATATCGAGCCAGGTTTTTCAATAAGCATATACGCAAAAAATCTTGGCAATGCTCGGGACCTAACGTTTGGCCCTGACGGGTTACTTTTGAGCATTCCAAACGAAGGGAAAATTGTTTCACTACAGGATAAAGACGGTGATGATGGGGCAGAAGTCGTTTCAACGGTAGCTACAGGCCTTGATAACCCGCACGGCTTGGCGGTGCGTTGCATCGGTCCTTGTAAATTATATGTTGCCGAGAGAACGGCGGTGTCAGTTTTTGATTTTGATGAATCGGGACAAGCTGTGAATCGTCGGGTGCTTTTTAGCTTACCGCCTGGTGGCAGACACACAACGCGGTCACTACTTTTTTTGCCCGGAGAAAAGGATCAGTTGCTCATTTCTGTCGGTTCTTCTTGTGATGTTTGCCACGAAAAGGATGAACGTCACGGAAGTATACTGCTTTCTAACTTGGACGGTGCAGCGCCGACGATCTATGCCTCTGGCCTCAGGAATACAGTCTTTATGGAATTGCATCCAGTTAACGGCGAAGTATGGGGAGCAGAAATGGGCCGAGACAATTTAGGTGATAATGTGCCGCCGGACGAAATCAATATAATAGAGCAAGGAAAGAATTACGGCTGGCCGATTTGTTATGGGAAAAATGTTCATGATACGGCGTTCGATAAGAACACCTATATACAGGATCCTTGTTCACCTCGCGTAACGCAGCCGTCGTACATTGATATTCCTGCGCACTCGGCACCTCTGGGCCTCTCATTCATACCCGAAGAAGGATGGCCAGAAGACCATTGGTATAATCTTTTGGTAGCGTATCATGGTTCATGGAATCGCAGTGAACCGACGGGATATAAAATTGTTCGCTATAAACTTGACGCCAAGGGTAATTATCTCGGCCAGGAAGATTTTATTTCCGGCTGGTTGACCGAATCCGGTGCATTA
Source organism: Patescibacteria group bacterium (assembly GCA_041660005.1). Taxonomy (GTDB): domain Bacteria; phylum Patescibacteriota; class Patescibacteriia; order GWA2-46-9; family GWA2-46-9; genus 1-14-0-10-48-11. The sequence continues at coordinate 34,042 of JBAZXG010000003.1, forward strand.
GGAAGACCGGTTGATATTATAGCTCTTCCCGGAGGGACGATATATATTTCTGACGACAAGGCGGGGGTGATTTATAAAGTGCAGCGAACCGTTAGCGAGAATAGGTAAGTATTTGCCAGGAGTGAACGCTGACGCTACACTGCTGGAATCTTATCAGTAGTTAGTGGTGATTCTTTTGGTTCCAGTTTCGGGGTGTAGTATACCGGTAGTACGCATGCATGGGGTGCATGTAGACCGGGTTCAATTCCCGGCACCCCGAAACTGGAACGAAGGGACGGCTTTTGTCTATTGTAACGAAGTAAAATACTTGAGCTATTTGATTCACAAGCATGAACCCTAAAAAAAATTTACTTATCTTTGACTTTGACGGTGTCATTGTTGACACTTTTTCTACATCTTACTCAGTAGCACAGCAATTAGACGGCGTGGATAGCCTGGAGGACTTTCGCGCTGCTTTAGACGGGAATATTTTTGATTATTATAAAAAGCGGCCGCATATTGATGTGAATCTTCAACGGGAAAAATGGTTTAAGATCTATGGTCCCAAGGTGCTTGAGTTGATGCCCGTTGCCGGTATGGTTGATTTGCTTACTGATTTAGCTAGGCAGCATGTACTTACGATTGTATCATCGAGCAGTTCGGATACCATCTCTCTTTTTTTAGAAAAGTACAAGTTTCGAGAGCTATTCGAGGATGTCTTAGGTTCAAATGATCATCATAGTAAGGTTCATAAAATGAATCACATCATGAATAAATTTTCAATAACTTCCGAAGGTGCGCTCATGATTACCGATACGCTTGGTGACATTCGCGAAGCGAAAGTTGCTGGAGTTGAATCAATCGCGGTCAGTTGGGGGTATCATGAACGAGAGCGGCTGCTTAAAGGAAACCCCGCAGCACTGGTTCACACACCGCAGGAGTTAGAGAAAGCTATTTCTCATTTTTTTGACAACAATGGCAAATAATATTCCAAAACATGTTGCTTTTATAATGGATGGTAATCGGCGTTGGGCGCGTGAACGCGGTTTGCCAACCTTAGAAGGGCACCGCCTTGGTTATGAAAAAATGAAAGAAGTAGGGGAGTGGTGTATCAAACGCGGCGTTGCTGTGGTTACGGTCTATGCATTCTCTACAGAAAATTGGCAGCGATCAGCAGAAGAAGTGAAATATTTAATGCAGTTACTTTGGCGCGCATTAACGAACGAGCTCAATGCGTTTCATGAGCGTAATATGCGGCTTCGTATCATTGGGCAAATTTCTGCGTTAAGTCAGGAATTGAGAACTGCCATCAGCGCAGCAGAGCGTAAAACAGAGCGTAACACTGAAGGCGTTTTGAATATTGCCATCAATTACGGGGGACGACAGGAAATCATTGATGCCACAAAAGCAATCATCGAGAGTGGGGTACATAGTGATGCTATCAATGAGGATCTATTTAAAAAATATCTTTACGCACCCGAAGGGCCTGAGCCTGATATTATCATTCGGACGGGGGGCGAACAGCGACTATCCGGCTTTCTATTATGGGGTTCTGCCTACAGTGAACTTTATTTCGAAAAGCATTATTGGCCTGATTTTTCAGAAAGTGATCTTGAAGCGGCATTTTTTTGGTATGCTGGTCGCGAGCGGCGTCATGGCAAGTAGTGAAGAGCAAACAAAAAAGCTCCGGCCTCATGGCCGGAGCTTTTTTATCGCACTAATTATCAACGTCAGAATCGTCAGCAATGTCGTCTGACGAATCGTCGTCACCATCCACACCGCACGTGCATTCATCCATGCTCGCGCCGCAGTTGGGGCATGTCTCCATAGGTGGAGTTTAGGTGAGTAATACACAAAAGTATATACAAAATAAATGAGCGCGCAAGGGGGTCTGTGCTATGCTTAGAATATATGGGTAAAAATACTTTTTTGGGGTTTTCTTCGTTTGATTCGGTTCGCATTTTGTCGTCAACGAGGTCTGAAGGAAATATGCGTCTGAATGACGGCGAAGATCAGTCGCTAGGGTCGCAGTCTTTGCGGAATGCTTTTTTTAGCAAAACCGGTATACCGATTTCGTCCGTTGTTTCTGCGCAACTCTCGCATAGCATTACTATTGCTCGGGTGACGAAAGCAAACGGCGGAACGATTGTGCGTAACGTGGATGGGCTCATCACGAACGAACGAGAACTTTATTTGACGGTTACGGCTGCCGATTGTTTGCCAGTGATGTTTTTATCTCAAGACCCTCGCGCTATTGCTCTAGTACATGCGGGCTGGCGTGGATTACGTGATGGTATTCTGAGTAATCTAGTTACTACGTTTCAAAAAGAATTTCGGGTTGCAGCCGAAAGTTTGCTCGCTGAAATTGGCCCAGGCATCTGTGTCGATCACTACCGATTTCCAGAAGCTGCAACTGTGTTTAAGTCTATTCCGCAGAGTTATAAAGAATACTCCGATGGTTTGCACTTGAGTCTGCAAGTCCTTGCACGTCAGCAGTTGTTGTCTGCGGGCATACCGCCCGATTGCATTACCGCGTCTGCAGATTGCACCTACGAAAACGCGGCTCGTTATTTTTCATATCGACGAGACCATTCTGCTGTTCTTTCTGCTAATCTCTATGGGATTTCGCTTCGTCGTGCGTAGCATATATGGGACGTAACGCTCGTCGTGCTATAATATATATCTATGGGATTATTTGACCAACTTAAAACAGCACAGGATCTTATGAAGAACATGAGTCCTGAGGACATGAAGCGCCTCATGTCTCAGGCGAACACTATGAAAGATACTCTGCGAGAGCAAGTGAGCGAACTCGTGGAGGAGGAAATTGCCAAACGTCAGTTAGTTACGAGAGACGAAGTTGAACAGTTACTCAGCGAAAGATCATCCTAGGTACTTATGTATCCGAAGGTGGTAGTCTCTCTGCTCCTCCTTTTTGCGTAAATTTGTTTACTGGTATTGATTCGCCAAAGGTCGCTCGTAGTCGTTAACAAAGTTCCCAGCACTAACCGTGATACTTCGATGATGACGATAACGAGTTCTGCGTTTATCGAGAACGCTACCATCCCGTCCGTTTACACTTGCGATGGGGATAACTACAATCCACCTTTATCTTTTGGCGGTGTTCCAAGAGATGCAAAAAGTCTCGCGCTCGTTTTTGAAGATCCAGACGTACCAAAGAGCATAAGAGAGGATGGCATGTGGAATCATTGGGTTGTCTACAATTTGCCGCCCGATACGCAGACAATTTTTGAAAACGCGGCGCCTCCGGGAACAGTTGGAGTGGGCACCGGAGGATTGCAAACGTATCAAGGACCATGTCCTCCTGACCGCGAACATCGGTATTTTTTCAAATTATACGCTCTCGATAGTCTGATACCTTCGACTCAGCCACTCACAAAAGAGGAGTTGATCCAGAGAATGCAGGGTCACCTACTAGCATCGGCGGAACTCATGGGTCGCTACGGGCGTAGATAATTGTGGCAGGGCGTATATATTGCTATACTTTAAGTGTTATTTCGTAACATAGATAATTATGAATCGCATAGTTACCGGACTCATCGCTGTTTTGTTGTTTTTTGTACCATTGTTTGCTGTGCAAGCTGACGAATCGGACGTGGAGCTTCGCAATGAGCGGGGTTCGGCTCAGGAGTTACGCAATAAAACGAAACAGGAGATAGAAATCGAACGTGAGAATGCCAAGGATGAACAAGAAAAGCTGCGTAATGAAATAACGAGTGATCGGCAGCAAAAGAAAGAGGATGTGAAGAACGCCAAAAACGAAGCACGAGGTGAAATTCAAAATATTCGTGCAAGGGAGGATGACAGTACTTCAGGAAGTGATCAGGAAGAGCGGACAGCCATTGAAAAAGTAAAACAAGAGTTGCAGAAAAAAGTAGAGGCGCGACGTGAGGGTTTCAACAAAGTGAAGCAAGAGCTGAAAGCGCAGCTGGAGGAAAACCAGCAAAACTTGCAAGAGCGACTTCGGCGCAAACGGGAAGAACTGAAAAGTCGTCTGCAGGAGATTAAAGATACAGGAAAACAACAGGCAGTAGCACGCATTAACGATAATATCGATGCGGTTAATCGGAATGCACTTTCGGTTTTTAGTCGCATCCTTGACAATCTAACGGTGATTTTAGAAAAGCTACAGAGCAGAACTGACAAGGCCGCCGCCAACGGTGCTGATGTTAGTGCCGTCATTGTAGCGATGGCAGATGTTCAATCAGCTCTGAATACGAGCAGGAGCGCCATCACGACACAAGCGGCAAAGATATATACCATTACTATTACGAGCGAGACAAATCTTGGAGACGATGTTCGGTCCACAAGGAACATTTTACACACTGACCTTACTCGTGTTCGCAGTACGGTGATGGCGGTACGCGACTCATTGCGGCAAGCGCTTGATGTATTAAAGAAAATACCCAATGTTGATGATGAGCTCGAATCTGCGTCTGCTGGATCAGTAACGAATAGTAATACGGCAAGTCAGTAAGTTTCATAAACAAATAAACGTATGCATAAAAAAATTGTCATTCTTTTGCTGATTGTAGGTTTCCTGGCCCTTGGTGTCTCTCTATTGCTAAAGACAAAGACTCAGCCTGCGTCGCAAGACTCAGACGTGCAGATGCTGAACACTGAGGAGCAGTCAGAACTCCAGAACATGACACAGAGTGATTCTACGAGTGATATTAGTCAGGACTTAGGTGCTGCGGCTAGTGTTGACGACGTTAACACCATGCTCACTAATGTAGACGCTGACCTGCAGAAGCTATAACTATGCCGCACAATTATTCTTATGCTTCAGTACCACACCACAGTTTGAGCAATGCTGAACGCCTAAAAGAGATTAACAATGAGTTCGAGAAGGGATTTGCTTTATTGGAAACTGTTTCGAAAGGTGTAACATTTTGGGGTTCATCCAGAACCAAGGATGGAGAGCATCCTTATAACCAAGCCCGGGAATTGGCGTCTGCATTAACGAAACTGGGTCATACTATTGTTACGGGAGGTGGACCAGGGATTATGGAGGCAGCGAACAGAGGGGCACTCGAAGCGGGCGGACGATCTGTCGCTTTTGAAATTCAAATTCAATCTGAGCAGACAAATCCCTATATTACAGATTCGGTAAGTTTTTATTATTTCTTTGTTCGTAAAGTAATGCTGGCTAGCTCGGGACAGGCGTATGTTTATTTTCCTGGTGGCTTCGGCACGTTGGATGAATTTTTTGAGATTTCAACACTCATTGCCACACACAAATTGCATCAAGATGTTCCTGTTGTGTTGGTGGGCAAGGATTACTGGGAACCGCTTATGCGGTGGCTGCGCAATACCGTTGTAGAGAAGTTCCACGCCTTTGAGCCCGAAGAGTTTGCTATGTGGAGAATTGTTGATACACCAAAAGAAGCGCTTGATATTGTGGAGCGCTGCAGTGGTAGGATGGGTGTGTGTAATTATTAGTGTCTTTCTGGAGGCGGAACGTTGATTATGCTCTTCAAAAAAGAAAACAAAACTTTTGCACTTATCAATCCTGCGGTGGGTTTTACCCTCATTGAAGCATTGATTTCACTTGCGATTTTTACGTTCCTCAGCACAGTTGCTTTTGCCAGCTATAAATCGTACGAACGCAGGCTGGTTATTCAGTCGGTAACTCAGGAACTGATCAGTGTTCTAGAAACAGCAAAAAACCGCACTATAGAATCTCTTAACGCTAGCTCTTATGGTGTACATTTATTACCAAATAGCTTTACTCTTTTTGGCGAAGGGAGTTATGTAGCTGGCAATCCTGCAAATGAGGTCCATCAAGTTCCGGCAGACGTCGAACTGTATGCAATTTCCGTGGGAGGCGGCAGCGACGTTATGTATGATCGGGTTCGCGGATCAACGGCGAACAGCGGCACTATCGGGATTCGTTTGGTTAGCGATCCCAACGTTGTAATGACCGTAAGTGTCCCCGCGCTTGCTCCGGTCGGTCTTCAGCACACTATTCAAACAGCAGGATCACGCCTTACTGATGCACGCCATGTACACGTGACGCTTGGGTGGAGCATACAGAACGCAACAACTCTGGAGCTTGTTTTTAAGGACTCACCAAATCCAGATACGGTTGAGAATGTCGCAATTGCCAACTACTTGAATGCTGATCAAACAGTCTTTGATTGGGAGGGTACGCAGACTGTCAATGGTCAACCACAGGTAGTGCATATATCTTCGCACGAACTCAATGGGAGTAATACGATTTTATCGATTCGTCGCGATGGACGTTACAATAGTATAAATGTAGACATTAAAATTGACGGGCAAACGATTGTATCTTACGGGAGCGATAATGAAGTTGTGCTTGGTGGTGCTGCTACCTCATTAGCAATACAGTAACAGTAGTATGGATAGACTAATAAAAAAACAATTTCAAACAGCATTTCCGAAAGGATTTGGCATGATTGAGTTACTCGCGGCTATGGCGCTCGCCATTTTTATTATACCGGGCATGCTGCAGTTTTCGTTTTCTATGACTAGGATTATTAATGGGCAGGAGCGCAGGGTAGAGGCGGCCTACTTAGCTGAGGAGGGGATTGAAGCGGTTCGAACGATGCGCGATCGCAGTTGGTCAACAACTATTGCAGGGCTGACTCTTAATACCGATTATTATCCTACCATTCAAAGTAACGTGTGGTCATTAAGTTTGACTGACCCGGGAGTACTCCTTGGTCGCTACACGCGCACGGTGAAATTGCAGAGTGTCAATCGAGATACGAGTAGTGACATTGTTGTGCCGCCAGCGGTTGGCGGAGTTGAAGACGCCGAAACCAGGTTCGTTAGCAGTACCGTTAGTTGGACAGAACCTGGTGGTGCGGTTCGTTCCTTAACGTTGCAAGCGTACTTAACGAATTTTTTAGCTAACTAACCCGGCTATGCTGTTAATTAAAAAAAGAAAACAGCAGCATCCGTTAGGCGTCTCATTGTTTGAGGTTGTTATTTATGTTGCTTTTTTCCTCGTTCTGACCATTTTAATAACAAACGTTTCGACCCAGCTTATTGCCGTTAATCAAAATACACGAGCAACCAATGATATTATAGCGAGCGCGCGTTTTGCTGTTGATACTATTGCTCAAGAGGTGCGGCATGCTAAAAGTGTTTACTCTCCGACAAGTGTTTTTGATGTCAGTCCAGGTCAGTTAAGCTTAGAAACAACCCGAGATCTCCCCGACGGGGAAACATCTACGTTCGTCGATTTTTATATTGATACTGGACGGCTTTACTTGAGGCGGGAGGGTCAAGACCCAATTCGTTTGACGAGTGACAGCGTTATCGTTGAAGGGTTGACCTTTTCTTACTTGAATCAGTCGGTGCTTACGCCAGCAGTTCGAATGAGCATAACCGTTGCGAACTACGGCGCCAGTAGTGGTAATGTTAGTCATCGAACCATTACTCTTGTTACGACAGCCGCATTGCGTTCTTATGCGCAGTAATAGAGAACAACAAGTGCGTCGTTTTATAACTCCTTATCCTCAAGGTCAGGCAGCATTGGTGGCGACCATTTTTCTTTTTTTGATTGGAACAGCTATTGTAAGTACCTGGAGCACGATTTCTATTGCTACCATTAAAACCATTGCGGCGCTTCCGAATTCGCTGCAGAGTTATTACGTCGCAGAATCGGGTATTGAAGATAGTCTATTGCGGTTAACGAACAGTAATTATGCATTTGCCGCAAACAATACTATTACCATAGGTGAAAGTTCTACCACGGTGAGTATTAATCAAGGGAGTCAGGGTGCGACCGTTACTTCAACAGGAATGGATAGTACGCTCGTACGTAAAGTTGTTGTCGCACTGGAGACGAATACCGTTGGTGCCAGTTTCAGTTATGGCATACAGGTTGGTTCTGGAGGACTGACCATGCGCGATAATTCTGTGATAAACGGTAATGTGTATTCGAATGGTAGCGTTGTTGGGCAAAATCACGCTACGGTAACCGGGGACGTCATTGTGGCGTCTGGCGTGCCGAGCGAACCGGATTCGGAGTATACCTATGCAAATGCCGACCACTCTTTTGCTTTAGCGAGCACTAATAAGGCAGCGGCACAGTCATTCAGACCTCTAGCCACAGGGCCTGTTACCCAGGTGGCAGTGAACATAGCGAAGGTAGGTACCCCAAACGATAATTTGAGAGTCCGTATAGTTTCTGACAATGGCAATAAGCCATCAGGCACGACACTAACACAGGCGTCTATCCCGGCTTCAGTAGTTGGTACTGTATCTTCGTGGATCAACATTGGTTTTAGTGATACGCCAACGCTAACTGCAGGTACTCGGTATTGGGTGGACGTTGATAGTGGCACCAGTCACCCGAACAGTTATTGGAAATGGAGGAAAGACACCGGTGATACCTATGCAAGCGAAACAGCCATGTCTGCTAGTGGTTGTTGTTCGGGTAGCACGAATTGGTCAAATTTGAATGCTGATTTAGACTTTAAAGTTTGGGTTGGTGGTACACCAACCCGTATTGAAGGAATGACCATCGGCGACACTACGGCAGGGAGCGGTCGAGCGAACGTATTTGTAGATAGCACTATTCATGGCTCGCCCTGCCCGAACAGCTATTGCATTATAGATTCACCAGCGCCAAGTACCATGCCTCTGTCTGGAGGGAGTATAGATGCGTTCCTTGATCAAGCCGCACAAGGAGACATCTGCGCACCGCCGATATGCAACAGTAATGGCGATCTCATTCGTACTGGCAAAGGTAGCTCGGCCACGATTGGGCCAATGGTCATAAATGGCGATCTCAAGCTGTTTGACTATAGTTCACTTATACTTACGGGTACGGTTCGAGTGATGGGAAACATAGATTTCAACAATCATTGCACGGTTACCCTTGACGAAAGCTATGGCTCTGGCGATGGCGTTATCGTAGCCGATGGCTGGATTAACGTAGCGAATAACTGCTCGTTTGCCGGTTCAGGTCAGATAGGCAGCTATCCACTGGTGCTGTCCATGTACCCGGACGGCGAAGACCGGCCAGCCATTGATCTCAATAATCATGCCGACGGAGTCGTTTTCTATGCAAGTGAGGGCACAATTGAGATAAGCAACAATTCAACGGTAAATAGTTTGGTTGGGTATGCCATCAGTATAAAAAACAACGCAACTATTACCTACGACAGCGGCTTGCTCGATATGAGTTTTGAGAGTGGCCCGACTGGTGGCTTTACTATCAGTAGTTGGAAAGAGGAGCAATAAAATATGGAATTGACATCATACGGAGCCGCGGGTGAAGTAACTGGATCAAAGCATCTACTCACTGTTAATGGTAAGGGGTTACTCCTTGACTGCGGCATGTTTCAAGGAGCGTATGCGGAGGTAGCGCAAAAAAATGCAAATTTTCCATTTTCAATAGATAAAGTAGATGCAGTTATCCTTTCGCACGGCCACCTGGATCATTGCGGGTCTCTGCCGCTACTCGTGCGTGCGGGATATCGTGGAGCTATTTATTCCACGCCGGCGACAAAAGACGTCGCGGAATGCATCATGCGCGACTCGGCGCACATTCAATTGCAAGACGCGGATTATCATAATAAGTATCGAAAACCAGGTTCAGCCGAAGGTCAGCCACTCTATCTGGACAGGGACGTTGACGCGGCATTGCGGCTAATGCAACCCATTCCGTATTGGAAGCCGTTTGAACCTCTGTCGGGAGTCAAAGCGACTTTTTTTGATGCAGGACATATCCTTGGCTCGGCGCTTACCCATCTTACGATGAGCGAGGAAAATCGTACCGTTCGCTTTGGATATTCTGGTGACTTAGGCCATAAAGACATGCCCATCTTAAGAAATCCCGAAATACTCCCGACGACGGATATACTGCTTCTTGAGAGTACCTATGGTAACAAGAGCCATGAAACCCTTGGAGAGAGAACAGACAAACTGATTCAAGTGGTATTGGAAGCGATTCGGGTCGGTGGCAAAATAATTGTTCCGGCATTTGCTCTCGGTCGCATGCAGACGCTCATCTATACGTTGCATGCTTTGACGGATAGCGGAAAAATACCACGGATTCCTATCTACATTGATAGCCCATTAGGTGAACGATTGACTGCTGTTTTTGAAAAACATCAGGAGTGCTATGACGAAGAGACGAAAAAACTTTTCACGAGTCGTCATGATGACCCGTTTGGTTTTAGAAACTTGCAGTACGTGCAGTCGGTTGAAGAAAGCAAAGCGCTCAATATGAAGTCGGGACCCATGATTATTGTTGCGAGCTCAGGAATGGTTGAAGCAGGCCGTGTTTTACATCATCTCAAAAATGCTCTTCCTGATCCAAAAAATACCGTGCTCATCGTGGGCTATATGGCAGCAGGGACACGTGGCCGCAAGCTACTGGAGGGGGCTTCATCGCTTAGCTTTTTTGGATTAAGCGTTCCTGTGCGAGCCAAAGTTCTAAAAATTAACGCATATTCAGCGCACGCAGATGAACATGATTTATTAGAATTTTTGGCGGGTACGAGTAATCTTCGGAAGTTGTTCTTAGTGCATGGAGATGCCACTGTTTCCGCGGATTTTGCAGAAACTGTTCGCTCTGAACTCCCAAGCATCGATGTGACCCTGCCTGAAGCAGGTCGAGCGTATGCACTCTAGGTTATTATTTAAACATTGTGGTATAATCTCATCATATGTTGCAATTATTTTATAAGAGAACTAAGGGTCTAGATTATTGGGACGTGAAGTTTGTCGGTTGTGCTGGTATGGTACTTGCTTTTATGCTCGTTCGTTTCATTCCTGAACTTGTTGACGTCAATTTTTGGTGGTGGATTAGTGTTTTTGTGCTTTTTTTACTAAGACCCTCTTATCATTTTTGGATTCAGCCTTCTAATAAATAAAACTGTCATGGCCGTGCGCCAGCGTCGAGCTGTTCCTAATTCTAGAAGTAAAAAGATACATCGAGATAAATTTTCGGTGTCGTTTCGTATTCAGGCAGCTGTCCTTGGAGTAGTGATATTACTGGGCGTACTGGTAAACAACATTAAATTCGGAGAGAGCGCACAGTCAACTTTTCAGCAGACAAGCTGGACGGGTCAATCGAAGGGAACCACTGAAGTCACTACTTCCCCATGGGTTGATTTTTCAACTACTGATGCTAGTGACGCTAATATCGACAGAACGTCTGGTCTTCGGTTGAAATATACCTCCTCGTCGCAGTCGGTAACAACAAAAGCCGCCTTTGATGCTGCAAGTCCTTTGTACACCAAAACGAAATCAGTAAGCGGTTCAGGAGACGATGGCTCAGTGCAGCTTGACGGTGATGCCGCATGGGTGCCGCTAAGTACGCAGTCAAGTTTGGGCGCTCTTACTAATGGCAGTGTTCTGGCGGCCGATGGTTCGCGCTACCTTTACGCAGTCGTAGGAGGCGCAAAAACTTTATACCGTTTTGACACGACAGCAGCGTCACCCAGTTGGACGTCACTTGGTAACTATCCTTTTACCGATGTTTCAAACCAAGGAGCAGCCATGGTGTATGCAAATAATGCTTTGTATTTAAACAATGGCACTGGTAAAGGCATCTACCGCTATACCATTAACGCTAACGGTTCTGGATCGTGGAGTACGCTCGGGGCTGTGAAAGATGCTTATTATAATTTTGGCGCCGGTGGGGGACTAGTATGGAATGGCGGTAATTATATCTACCACGTAAGTGGTTATTATGCTGGCCCTTCTTTTGAAGTTTATTCAATTAGTGCGAACACCTGGACAAAACTTAGTAATTCTCCTGTGGGTGTGGCTGATGGAAGTGCTTTTGCTTATGATACGGTTTCGCAGGCGCTCTACCTCGGTATAGGCGGCACCGCTTCTATTTATCGGTTTAAACCTGTAAATCCGAATAGTCCCGCCTTGAGTGATAGTTGGCAGCAGACGGTTTACGCAAGCCTACCAGTCACGCTAGGTCTCGGGTCTTTATTTATATCCGGACCGTCTGGGTCAATTTATGCACTGACCGGCGGATCAGCAGGAAACTTTCTTAAAAGTGCTTCCAATGGGTCGTCGTGGGCAACAATTGTTCCTGCGCTTGGCGCTATGGCAAAGGGTGCTGGCGGAATCTATATAGCGAACAGTGGTCGATTTTATGCCTTTAGGGGCGGAGCTGCGGAATTAGATACCTGGAAGGCAATGCCTATAGCGCCGGCATTCGGTACCTACGAATCTGGTGCGATAGACTTTAGTGCAGCGCGACGGTTCACGAGCGTTCAGTTGGATAGCGATATTCCGTCCGGTACTTCAATGACGCTCGAGGTGCAAGCGCGACAGACTGCTACGAGTGCCTGGAGTGCTTGGTCACCCATTACAATCACGAGTAACAGTGGTTCACTCAGCGCCAGCGATTATCAGGGAGTTCAGTACCTGAAGTTTCGCATAACGTTAAGAACAAATAGCTCTACTGTGACACCGAAACTGCGCGGTATTACATTTAGCTACGCTAACTATGCTACGAGTACCTACCTTGATTCGTCACCCTATAAAATGGGTACTACTGCTCAAGGTCCCGCCATTGTACAGCTCAAGTGGAGAGAAATTATCCCCGCAGCGTCAAACACTACGGTGAGATTACAGTTAAGGACCAGGAGTACAAAAGATTTTACCGATGGGGTGAGTGGTGATAAATGGTATGGTTCTGGAAACACCGAAGGAGAGGTATTTACGGCGAGTAATAGTGGATGCACGAGAACACCGGTGAGTGGAAATGAATATGAAGTAAGCTGTAATGTGAATGCTACGAGTCCGCTTAATAATTCCAGTACGTCGTACGTTCAGTATAGAGTTAAATTAGATTCACCTGATGCAAACGCAACTCCAACCGTAACCAGCGTATCCGTTGTTTATGATATCAATGCTTCGCCTGTTGTCAGTAATGTTACTGTCGTCGGACAGGATGCATCTGGTCTTGCGACATTTACCTATAAAGTCATTGACAACGATGCAGCGGATTCGAATTTTGCTGTTGGGCTCTATTATGATCTTGGTATTCGTTTGCCCTCAAGTATTGGCAGCGGCGTTGGTTCAATCACTGTCTCTGTTCCTGGCACTGCACAGCTTTCCGCATTGCTACCCCCCGATGGAGTACTGCTCATTGAGAACGAGCAGATTCTGTATCGTACGATTTCCGGAAATCAGTTCGTCATAGATACAGCGTCTGATCGTGGTGCTTTCCAAACAATTGCAACAGCGCACAACCCCGGGGGAACACCATTGACGGTCTGGATTCGAGCTACTGATTCTGAAGTTGGTAATAAGTTCAATGTCCAATCGTATGTAAATGGTGACGTAGGTAGTAGTGTCAGCTGCACGAGCAAATTCACTCCTTGTTCAAAAACGATTACTTGGCGCCCGGCTTTGGATCTTACCGCCAAGGTTTATTTGTCTGGTCAAAATATTAAAGTTGCTGCTAATGACAAGCATGCAGTTAATAGCGTTGGCGGCGCAGCTTTGGTGTCGCCAGCAACGTTTACGCTGGACACTATAGCTCCACAGCTCTCAGCTACGCCAATGAGAATTGTCGGTAGTGCGGTTGCTGGGACAACAACGGGGTTAAAATCATCTACAAAAAGTGTTGCCTTAGCGATCGAGTCTCCAAACGTGACTGGTGACAATCCATTGTCTAGCACAAAGTATTCAGTGTGTGACGAAGTGACTGGAAGCGGGACGTGCGGCACATTTTCAGTGGATGCATCTGGAGGAGTACCATCCGGATGGTTAGCGTTGAGTTCGTTTAGCAACTTAACTTCATGTCCTGCATTATCTCCAACGCTTCCACCTTTAGGTAGTGGTGTTAGCTGTTCTTCATTTGTGCTTGCTGGTGCAGGAGAGCGCACTGTTCAATTCGCTGCAGTGGACAACGTTGGTAATAGTAAGCGTGGAAGTGCGGACATCATTGTTGATCAAACGCCGCCGGTAACACCAGCCAACTTTTCTGCACAGGATGCTTCGAACCAGACAGTTGGAGCTCTCGTTTACCTGCGATGGGATGCGCTTACTCCAGCGAGCGTTACCGACGCATCAGGAAACGGAGATTTTGCTCAGTACCTTATTTATAGAAACAATAGGGCAGACGCTAGTTCAGGGTGCAGTTCCTCAGCAACAACTTTTTGTTTGCTGACAAAGGTAACGAATATCGTGACCGGAACTTTTGCCGATTCAGACGTGGCTGCTGCAACGAGCTATCAGTATAAAATTATTGCTGAAGACAATATTGGGAACGATTCGTCAACGCTTAGTAGTGCAACACCGACTTCAGCCGTAACACCGACGCCTGCCGGACAGGCCGTCGCGCCGACCCCACAAATAACCAATGTCGTTCTTGGTACGCCTGATACAAGTTCAGTCAAGGTTAGTTGGGATACAACAAATTCTGTTAGCGACGCATCCGTTATTTACGCTGGTACAGCAAGCGCACCTGTTAGTTTTTCCGGTTATCCCTCTCAGGGTGACCCTACGGTTACCGATACGCATACGGTTACTCTTGTTGGACTGTCGGCCGATACAACCTATTATTTACAGCTTCGTTCTGTTGCACCCGGAAACGATACACCGGGGACCTATCCAGGCGCCGGACAGCCGGACTTAATGTTTAAAACAAAACCATTACCGCTCGTAGAGCGCCCAACCATTACTCCGGGATCTCCCTTGGTGTCACCAAATGAGACAAGTGCGGTGTTCAAGTGGACGACCGGAAGTAGCGAGTCAGCTTCTGATTCTTTTGTTGAATACGGCTTGAATTCGGCCCTTGGTTCTTACTATGGGACTCGGGCAACAGGTGTGGTTCACGACGTAATTGTTCCCGCGTTAACATCGGCAACAAAATATTTCTTCCGTGTGCGCTCAGCTATTCCGGGTGGCGGCGAAAAAGCGTACCCGACAACTGCACCGGATCCAGAAATGACGCCGCTTGATTTTACGACACTGCAACCGACGAACGATACAACCGCTCCAGAGCCGACCAATATACAGGTTCCTTCTCAGTCAGTTAGCGATACAACCGCAATTGTCACTTGGCACACCTTGGAACCGGCGGTGCCTTTTGTTGAATTTTGGCGAGTAGACGATCCAACAACGCACCGGGTACTACCGTCGACTCCCGGGGACGAAACATCCAGTGCTAGTATTCTTTTGTCCAGTCTTGATCCAGATACAGAGTATCAGTTCATTGCCATTTCAAGAGATGCTGCGGGTAATTCTGGCAGGTCCGCGGTTCAGCCGTCATTCAGAACCAGCAAAGATCCACGCTATACTTCTGATCCAGTCATTACGACGATTCACAACGATCCTGCAGGTGTCTCTACCGTTACTATCTACTTCAACACTGACCAGGCGACCACTGCCGTTGTTCGTTACTCTTCAGATACTGATCCAACACCATACTCTCGGTCGCAAAGTTTTCCGTCGTTTGTTGAGGGGGAGCATGCAGTCACACTTCTTGGATTAACTTCAGGGACACCGTACGTTTATAAGGTTGAGACAACGAACCCAAGCGGTGGCAATGCTTCTAGTAGCAACTGTAGCGGTGTAAGTGACAGCTGTAGTTTTGCGACTAACATAGCACAAGGTGAGCTGCCGGACATCATTGTTCCGTCTATCAGAGTAACGAAAGATGCGGACAAGGCAAATCTTGTCACTATCTCGTGGGAAACAAGTCAGGCGGGAAATTCGCTTGTTGAGTTTGGTCAAGACGCCGTTGACGGAGTGCCGCAATACGGCAGAACGTTTGGGTTTGTGCGCGACAGCGCCACTATTCACTCTGTTACCTTGCCGAATGACCTACTAGAGGGTCAAACTTATTACTTCCGTCTACGGACCGAGGATAGAGCTGGCCAGTTAGCAGTATTTCCAGTGACTGCCGATCTCACTGATACGTCATGTAATAACCCAAATCCTGCCGCTAGTACTTGTAAAAACCCGACGTTTAGCACAGTCGACACTGGACTTGTCCAGATCGGTGAAAAAATTAGTCCGCCAGTCATTACCGGAGTTGCCCCGCTACTTGTCACAAATACGAAAGTCGTTATTGGATGGACAACGGATAAACCAGCGACTTCTGAAGTCTTTCTTGGCACTTCAACACTTTTTGCATCAGACCCAACAGCGTCAGACGACACACTGACAACAGTGCACGCAGTAACCATTGACGGCTTGCAGTCAAGTACGCCATATTATTTCGCTATCGCTTCAGTTGATAGAAATAAACAACGGCAATCGGATGACAATAAGGGAGAGGCGTACACTTTTACAACAAATGCGGGGACTAAAATTGGCGATAATCAGGGTCAACAAGGGGTACAGGGTGTTGTGAAAACAGATCTTTTGCCACCGGTGATCTCGGGTATTAGCGTTACTGGTATTACAGATTTTGGAGCCACTATAACCTGGGTAACCAATGAACATGCGACATCGCTCGTGCAATATGGCGAAGATACTACCTACGGTTCAATTTTTGGGGATTCAGCGAATCTGACTTCTGAGCATTCTGTAACGTTGGTCGGCCTTACTGGCGGCACACAATATCATTTCTCGATTATCGCCTATGACGGAGACGGGAACCGCGCATTTAGTTCTGACGATACTTTTACAACAACCGGGGAGCCGGGCAAAAAAGAGGAGACCGATACAGAGAAAACCGACAAAAATAAAACTGACAAAGAGCAGAATACAGAAAAAACCAATGATACTGAAAATGCAGACACATTGACGGCTATTGAAAAAACGATTCGTGAGCTGAGCCAGGATAAGCAATTGTCATTGCAAAAAATTATCGAACTACTAAAAGACTTTGACGAAACAGATGCCTCGAAGATTCTTGACACCGTCGGTCTACAAATGGTTGCACCACCGCAATTTGTTGGTGGTGCTCCTCGGGTAACGGTAACCACTGATTCCGCGACCATTCACTGGACGACAGATAAACCGTCGGACAGTCGTATCGCTTTTGCTAGCGATCTCGATTATGCGCCAACGGCAAGTGATCCCTATGGAATAGAAATAGGGGACACTGAAACATATATAAGGGACCATGAAATCGTCATTTCAAATTTAACGCCCAATACGGTCTATCATTATCAGGTGCGTTCTCGGGAGCGTGTCGGTAGATCAGCGCGTTCCATCGATAGGACTTTTAAAACATTAGCGCTGCAACCGGAAATCAAAAAATTAGCAGTAGGTAAAGTGACAGAGAATAGTATTACCTTAACCTGGCGAACAAATGTTCCTGTCAAATCAGTAATTAGTTATACAAATAAAACCACCAAAGAAGAACTTTCTCAGGGGAATCCTCAGTTTTTAACCTTACACAGTTTCGAATTGAAGAATTTGAACGGGGACACTCTCTATACTATGCGGGTTGTTGTTGAAGATGAATCTGGTTTAACGTCTACGTCGGAGGTAATAAGTGCAAGAACCACCAAGGATGAAAAGCCTCCCGTCATTGATCAAGTACGAACCGAGGTGAGCTTGGCAGGCGAAGAGGGAAGTTTTGCGCAAGCTATTGTTTCATGGAAAACCGACGAACCATCTGCATCGCAGATTGCCTTCGAAGAAGGGATTACAAAATCGGATACACTCGCCAATAGTACGGAGTTACTGTCGGAGCTTTCTTTAAGCCATGTCATGGTACTGGGTAAGTTGCGCCCGGCGACAGTCTATCGTTTCCGGGTTCTTGGTAGCGACTCGTCTGGTAATAAAGCTGCGTCGCGTGACTACACTTTACTAACACCTCAAAGGAAGCAGTCGGTTTTGGGAATCATCATTAATAATTTTGAGCAGACCTTTGGGTTCTTGCGTTTCCTTGGGTGGTCGCCGTAATTATGCGAGAGTCGATTATTAAAATCACTGATGTTTGCGTTACTTATAATCAGGGTAAGCTCGGGGAAACGAACGCACTGAAAAGTGTTAGTTTAGAAATATTTCCCGAGGAGTATGTGATTTTTTTTGGGCCGTCTGGTTGCGGAAAGTCGACACTGCTTTACACGATGGCAGGTCTTGAAACGCCGAACAGCGGAGTAGTTAATGTTGCGGGCAAAGATTTAGCGAAGTTGCCAGCGCGTGAGCTTGTTCAATACCACCGGACAAAATTGGGCATGATTTTTCAGGCGTTCTATTTAATTCCGTCACTTAGCGTGCTTGACAATGTAGTACTGCCGCAGATGTTTATTCGAAAAGCACCGCATGAACGTAAAGAACATGCTATGCAGGTGCTGAAAAGGTTTGGCATTGATCAGTTTGCCGACCATTTACCAACCGAACTTTCTGGCGGACAGCAACAACGCGTGGCCATCTGCAGGGCGGTAATGAATAACCCCGATATTGTTTTTGCTGATGAGCCAGTAGGAAATCTTGATTCTGTGGCTTCTGAGAAAGTTATGGAACTTCTTTATGAACTAAACTCAAAAGATAAAAAAACTGTCGTTCTGGTTACCCACGACTCTCGTTATTTGCGTTTTGCTCATAGAATAATCTACCTGAGGGATGGCGAGATAGTGCGCGAGGTAACCAATACAGAACGTTTACAGCTGCGTGAGGAGAAAATTAAGCCTTTTGTGCCACACGCGCTTGAAGAGTTTGCTCGGTACTATCCAAACCTTGGTGAGTCTGAGCTTAAGGCAAAATTTTTAAGTCATTATTTGCTCGACCTAGCGGAAGAACGTCTGCAGGAGCGATTAGAAACACTTGTTCACAAGCGCACCGTTGGTGAAGTTACCCGAGAACAATTTATTTCCCGAGCCAATACGCCATTTATTGAAGGCGGCGTCGGCCTCTATGAGCAAACTGCCGAGCATATTGCTGACAATCTTGATGCGGTTTTGGAGGAGTCGCGCTTTATTAGGGAGCATTTTAAGAACTTTCCTGAAAGTTATGAACTTTTGCAGCAGGGAATTGCTCGCCTCAAGGCTCGTCTTTTGGAGCATTACCACGGCCATTTGACTCAAGAACAAAGCGATCGACTTGATCAAAGTATTAAAGCTCGGCTTGAAGGGTCTTTAGACCATCGACAGCTGAAAGATGTTCTTGATCGTCCTTTTAAGGATGGCGGTGTCGGGCTTCATTATCAAACTGCTCAAGATTTTGGTAGACGCCTTGAGGTTTACTTGATTGATTACAGTACTGAGGCGCCTAAAGTGACGGATGTCGTTCAGGAGACGGCATTGCAAGGTAAAATTCTATGATGCGACCCCTTGATCTTCTCCAACTTTCAACGCGTATGTTTAAAACGCGACCCATGCGCACCTGGCTGACGATCCTTGGTGTTGGCGTAGGCATTGCGGCAACGTTTTTTCTCGTCAGTCTTGGGTATGGCTTGCAGACATTACTATTTAATCAAATAACTACTTCAGAGTCTCTCTTGAGTCTTGATGTCTACCCACCCGACTCCAATATCGTTCCATTGAATGATGCACTACTGCGAACAATAGAAGAGATGCCATCAGTTAACGAAGTCAGTCCCGTGGCGAACCTCCCGGCTCAGATAACACTGAATGGTTTTACTGGAGATACTCTTGCCCAAATTGTTACTCCATCGTTCTTTAAGCTTGATGGTCTCAAGACACAATATGGTTCATTTTTCACTGCATCGGACACTAAACAGGTCGTGGTAAGTTCAACGGTTTTGAAACTTTTGAATATTGAACCCGCTGAGATTATAGGAAAATCCCTTGATATTACTTTCTTTTTGCCACCCGTGCCGGCAGCCGATCATAGTGTTTCAACGCCCGGGCAAGCTGAAGTGAACGTTCAGCAGCAGCGGACGCTGACGGTTGTCGGCGTAATTCAAGATGACCTTTCAAGCCAAATTTATCTTTCCTATGATTCGCTACCTGAATTTCGTCCGTCAGTATACACGCAGGCAAAGGTTAGAGTTGCCTCAACCGATGTTCTCGATGATGTTCGCCAGAAAATTAAGGAGAACGGTTTAACCGTTGTTGCATTGTCGGACACCATTGCTGAGGCGACAAAAATATTTAAAGCTATTCAAATAATTTTAGCTCTTTTTGGTATCGTGGCTCTGGTAGTGGCTGCCATCGGTATGTTCAATACGGTTACGATTGCACTACTGGAAAGAACTCAAGAGATTGGTATTATGCGTTCGATTGGCGCAGCGCGGGCAGATATGATGGTAATGTTTTTAACGGAGTCTGCCTTAATGGGTTTCTTTGGAGGTGTGACTGGCCTCATCATGGGATACGTTGGTGGAGAAGTTTTCAATTGGCTGCTGAATATTTTAGCCACACGCCTCGGTAGTCCTCCTTTGCAGCTTTTCGTTCGTCCATTGTGGTTTATTTTGACCATTGCGGTGTCCTCCGCATTTATCGGATTGTGCACAGGTATTTTGCCGGCACGACGAGCTGCCAAGCTTAATACTCTGGAAGCGCTGCGCTACAAGTAGAAATTCAATAATTGAACTATGCGCAATTTGATTCGGCGTTTTTTTTTAGTCCAAACGAGTAGTATTACGAGAGCCGCATGGACAATCGCGCTCGCTAGTTTAGTAAGCAGATTACTTGGAGTTTTCCGTGATCGAATTCTTGCTAGCTCGTTCGGTGCAGGTGACGTTCTTGATATGTATTATGCGGCATTCAGGGTGCCCGATTTTATTTATAACCTTATCATTGTCGGCGCACTTTCCGCAGGATTTATTCCAGTGTTTATTGCTTTCCGGCGTAGTGGTGAACAATCGGGAGAGGAATCAGCATGGGAGTTGACCAATGTTTTTTTAACCATTTCTGGCATAGCACTTGTCGTCGTCGCCATACTCCTTGGTGTGTTCGCTCCGATTTTGGCGCCGCTCATAGCTCCTGGCTTCACGCCAGAAAAACAGGCGGCAGTTGCGGCGCTTACGCGAATTATTCTGTTTTCTCCAATACTCCTCGGTCTCTCCGCTATCCTCGGCGGAGTGCTTCAAGCGTACCGTAATTTTTTCATCTACTCACTTGCACCTATTTTTTACAACGTTGGTATTATTTTCGGTGCACTTTTCTTGGTACCATTCTACGGCGTGAGTGGTCTCGCCTGGGGTGTTGTTATTGGCGCTTTCTTCCATTTTCTAACGCAATTTTTTGCTGTCTGGCGTTTAGGTTGGCGACCGCATTTTATTTGGCAACCGCGGCACTCAGGACTACACGAAATAATGCGTCTCATGGTTCCTCGCACACTTTCTCTTGCAACGCAACAACTGAACATTGTTTTTCTGACCATTATCGCATCCTTTCTCGCTAGTGGCAGCTTAGCCATTTTTAATTTTTCCTCAAACTTGTATTTTGTGCCTGTTGCTTTTTTTGGTATTTCTTACGCGCTGGCCGTATTTCCTGCGCTGTCTGAGATGGCGCTGCAAGAAAATGATGCCGGTTTTAGAGCGCTCATTTCAAGTGCGGTGCGAAGTGTCCTTTTCTTTATTGTTCCGGCAACGATTCTTTTTGTCCTTCTCAGAGCACAAATCGTACGCGTTCTTTTTGGCAGCGGAGCTTTTGACTGGAATGACACGGTTCTCACTTTTGAATCGCTTCGTTGGTTGTCTATGAGCATGTTTGCAAGCTCGCTCATACCTGTTTTAGTGCGCGGGTTTTACGCCCGTCACAATACCATGATTCCTTTTGCGGTTGGAATTTTGTCTGATGCCTTGACCATAGCAGGTGCATATTATCTTTCTCGGTTTTTTGGCGTTCTGGGGCTTGCCATGGCTTTTAGCTTAGGAGCCGTATTCCAAGTAGTAGGATTGTGGGTTTTTCTGCATTTTATCGCCGGAGACATGGACGAAAAACGTATATTCTTTTCAGTGATTCGTTTTACGATTGCTGGGATGATTATGGCGGTGGCAGTACAGGGCGTAAAGAACATTGCGGGCACCGTTCTCGGAACGAATACATTTATTGCTTTATCTCTTCAGGCAGCGCTTGCTAGTTTGGCAGGTGTCGTTATTTATGCAATAGTTTTGTGGTTTATGCAAAGCGAAGAGCTACATGAATTTATCACTGCACTCAGCCGTAAGCGTGAGCGAGTGAAGACGACGCTTGGAGCACTTAACGAAGGTGAAAGTCTTTAACTATGTACGACCAAAAACTTATCAGAAATTTTTGTATTATTGCGCATATCGATCATGGTAAAAGTACCTTGGCTGATCGCTTAATTCAGCGAACAGGAACGATAGAGGACCGGCTACTCAAAAGCCAGCACCTCGACACGATGGATATCGAACGCGAGCGTGGTATAACGATTAAGCTCCAGCCAGTTAGAATGCTTTACCAAAATATCGAATTTAACCTGATTGACACACCGGGACATGTTGATTTTACCTACGAAGTTTCGCGCTCATTGGCGGCTGTTGAGGGTGCGATTTTACTCGTTGATGCAACACAGGGTATTCAGGCGCAAACGCTGGCTAATCTCTATCTCGCCTTAGAACAAAATGTTGAAATTATTCCTGTTATCAATAAGATTGATCTTCCGAATGCCGACGTAGTACGCGTTAGTGGTGAACTGCAGCGACTCTTGGGTTGCAAAGATGAGGATATTTTACGCGCCTCCGGTAAAACAGGGGAAGGAGTGGACGTCATCTTAACGACCATCATAGGACAGGTTCCTGCTCCTCGCGGTGAAAGTAATGGTGATCTTCGTGCGCTTATTTTTGATTCAGTCTTTGATGAATATCGCGGTGTTATTATCTTTGTTAGGATTGTTGACGGAAAGGTTCGGCCGGGACAAAAAATTCATTTTGCCGCAACGAAGGCAACAGCAATTGTTGAAGAACTTGGTGCGCTCCGACCGCAACTTAGCCCGACTGCTGAGCTGACCGCCGGGGAGATTGGTTACATTGTGACGGGGTTAAAAGAGGTAAAATTGTGCCGTGTTGGTGATACGGTGATAGAGATAGGCAAGCCAGATTCGATAGCTCTGCCGGGGTATCGTGAGGTTCACCCCATGGTGTATGTAGGTATTTTTCCAGAAGAGGGGAGCGAACATCAAACACTGCGCGACGCCCTGGAGCGTTTGGCGTTAAATGATGCAGCATTGCAATTTGAGCCAGAGCATTCCCCTGCCTTAGGTTTTGGTTTTCGCGTTGGTTTTCTTGGACTGTTACATTTGGAAGTAACGCAGGAGCGATTGCGTCGAGAGTACAATTTGGAGCTCGTTACTACTGCGCCATCCGTTGCTTATCGCGTTTACCTTAGCAACGGGGTTTCGCTCGACGTAAAAAGTCCACAGGATTTACCAAGGGCAGAAACAATAGAGCACCTTGAAGAGCCATGGGTTTCACTGGATGTTATTACACCCGTGAGCTACATCGGTGGCATTATGCCGTTGGTGTCGGCTCGCCGCGGAGTTTATAAGACTACCGAATATATCGGTGATCGCGCGCTCTTGCATTATCGTTTGCCGCTGCAGTCGATACTCGTTGATTTTTATGATAAGCTCAAAAGTGTCAGTTCGGGCTACGCATCAATGAATTATCAACTCGATGGCTACGAGCAGGCGGATGTTGTGCGAATGGATGTTTTAATTGCGGAAGAGCCCGCAGAAGCTCTTGCCACAATAGTCTATCGCGACGACGTGCAGGAGCGAGGAAGAAAAATTACAGCTCACCTCAAAGAGGTTCTACCTCGTCAGCAGTTTGTTTTAAAAATACAGGCCGCTGTTGGTGGTAAGGTTATCGCTTCGGAACATTTGAGTGCTTTGCGTAAGGATGTTACTGCAAAACTTTACGGGGGGGACGTTACTAGAAAGCGGAAACTGTTGGACAAACAGAAAAAAGGGAAAAAACGTATGGCTGAACACGGGAGAGGTAAAGTTGCAATTCCTCCAGAGACTTTCATTAGTATTTTGAAACAATAGTGTATGCTTAAGAAAAAGAAACGACTGCAACGACGCATATGGATTGTGGTGAACGCCATGGTTATTATTGGAATGCTTCTCTTTACCTTGGCTCCGCTCTTGCGCTATTAAGATGTTGTCATACGTTTGGCAGCTGGGTAATCAGCCGGGAGGAGCGCCAAGTAAACCATCCGATATTCAAACTATAGTACGCGCTATTGTTCAGGCGCGCGGATTTAGTAGTGAACATGATATTGACCTTTTTTTAAATCCCGATTACGGGCGTGATGTTCACGATCCTTTTTTGTTCGCCAGTATGCGTATGGTGGTTGATCGTATTTACAAAGCGATTCAGCGCTCTGAACGCATTGTCGTTTTCGCTGACTACGATGCAGACGGTGTGTGTAGTGCGGCGGTAATGGTGAGCGCTCTTGAGGCCTTAGGCGCTCGAGATATTGAAGTATATATACCGCACCGTGAAGACGAAGGATATGGGCTTAATATGGGTGCTATCCAGAAGTTTATTGCGTCAGATACTAAATTATTGATTACACTCGATTGCGGCACAACAAATGTTGAAGAAATTGCCTCAGCGAAAAGCGCCGGTGTTGATGTCATTGTCATTGATCACCATCATGTGCCAGAAGAACTACCCGGGGCGTATGCATTACTAAATCCAAAAATGCCCGGCGAAAGTTACCCGTATCACGATTTGGCCTCAGTTGGTATGGCTTTTAAAGTTGCGCAGGCGCTATTCAAAGATCGTGTGTCGGGCTTTCCAGAAGAGCGGGAACGTTGGTTGCTTGCCGAAAAATGGCTATTAGATCTTGTGGCCATAGCGACGGTAACTGACTTGGTGCCGCTCACCGGCGAAAACAGGGTGCTCCTAAAGTATGGGTTGATTGTTCTCAATAAAACGATGCGGCCAGGTTTACGAGCGTTGATAGAGGAGTGTGGTGAGATCAATAGTGCCATTACGGCAGAGACCATCGGTTTTCGCATCGGACCACGTTTAAATGCCGCTGGACGCATGGGTCATGCCATCGATGCCTACAATTTATTGATGGCAAAAAATGACGTCGAAGCGACCACTTTGGCTAAAACTTTGAGTGATGCTAATCGCGCTCGACAAGTATTGACCGAAAAAGTAACTGCGGCCGCGAATGCTGAGCTTGAAGAAAATAAGAATGATCGTGTTCTGGTCGCCATTGGTAACGGTTGGCCAATTGGGTTAGTTGGGTTAGTTGCCAGCAGATTACTTGAACGTCATAATCGTCCCGTTCTTGTCATCAGTAGGACCAGTCGCGGGCTTATCGGTTCAGGCAGGAGTGTTCCTGATTTTAATATTATTGAGGCAATGCATACCGTGCCGGACCTTTTTGTGAAGTTTGGCGGTCACGCGCAAGCATGTGGATTTACATTGCCTGACGATGCGGCAGCTGATGAGTTGCGCTTGCGACTTAATACTTTAGCAGCTGTGCAGTTCTCGGAAGGGGTACGTGCCCCTGATCTAGAGCTAGCGGGAGTCTTAGAGTTGCGTCATGTACAATTAAATTTATTCAGCGAACTGCAAAAACTTGAGCCATGTGGTATGGGGAATATGCGCCCGATTTTTCTTTTTAGTAAACTTACGGTTGTCCACTTTGCTGCGGTTGGTGTCGACAAAAAGCATTTGAAATTGATGCTGAGTGATCACGACGGGCAGATTGTTACGGCGATTGGGTTCAAACTCGGTGCCTGGGGCGAACGCTTGACGCTTGGGGACCATATCGACATTGCGGCAGAGATTATCAAAAATGAGTGGCGTGGATCGAACGACTTACAGCTTCGCGTTGTTGATCTCCGCCGGACACTATCATAGAATGAATAACATGAAGAAAGTCGTCCATATTCATACCGATGGGGGAGCCCGAGGAAACCCAGGGCCGGCTGCGCTTGGTGTTTATATTACGGACGAGCTAGGAGTGCTGTTGCAAGAATTTGGTCGTTATCTCGGTATCGCTACTAATAATCAGGCGGAGTATCAGGCGTTGATTGCAGCTCTTGAGGCGGCAAAAAAATTTGAGCCAGAGTTAGTGCATTGTTATCTTGATAGCGAGTTAGTAGTCAAACAAATGAAACGCGAGTACCGGGTAAAGCATGTAGATCTGCAGCCGCTTTTTTTAAAGGCCTGGAATGCTGCGGCTAGTTTCAAAAAAATTAGCTTTACGCATGTGCCAAGAGCAAGAAATAAAGAGGCCGATCGACTGGTCAACGCAGCCCTTGATGCTGCTCAAGACGCGGTTGACAAATAGCCACTTTTTTTGTTACTCTAGCACTATTATCAAGATAGTGACATCGAAAAAGAGGTCAGAGAATACTGGGCGGCCGCTTCGACAGTGATGTCGGAGAGGAAAGTCCGAACACCACCTCGCAAGAGGTATAAGGATAGTTCCTAACGGGAACCGCAGTGGCGGCAACGCCATTGTAGGGCCAGTGCCACAGAGACAATACTATCCGCCAACAGCTACGCAGTTGCTGGCGGAGAAGCGTGAAAAGTTGGGCGGTGTACATTTTTGTGCTACGCCTGTTCCTACCGCGCGAGCGGCAAGGATGGTAAACCCTATCCGGTGCAAGAGCAAATTTGGTAGCTCGCTTGATCCGTCAGGCAACTGACGGGCTAGAGAGATGGTCGCCGCTCGGAACGTCTGAGTACAGAATTCGGCTTATAAGTATTCTCTCCTCTTTTTCGATGTCAGTAGCATAAATGAAGCGCACGGAGCTATTTTTTTCAATACTTTTAGTCCCTCTAGATTTTTGTGCTCTTCTTCTTGCTGCTCTAGCGGCGCAGAGGATACGGTTTCTTGATGTGGTCGAAGGTATTCGGCCTGCGCTGTACAGTATTGCGACGGAACGCCTGGTACTGTCAGCCAGTATTATTGCTGTGGTGTGGATACTTTTTTTCTCGCTCGCTGGGCTTTACAGTAGGCGCATTACCGACCCTTTTTCTAACGAATTTTTGAAAATTATCTCTGCTTGCTCTGCTGGTCTCGTGCTTGTGGTTTTCATTGTTTTTTTCAAACGGGAACTTTTTTCTTCTCGCTTTGTGATTTTAGTAGCATGGTTTTTAGCAATATTTTTTGTAACAGCACTTCGTTTTTTTGTTCGAAAGATGCAGCAACTGCTTTTTCGCTTCGGTTATGCTGCTCGACGTATTGTTATTGTAGGAAAAAGTAGCACGGTAGTGGAATTGAAAAATCAGATGACCATGCATCCTGAGTCAGGATACAGAGTTATTGCTGTTGTTTCTCCCGATGAGCATGGTCTTGCTGAGCTGCAGGCACTTAGCAAGCCTGGTGTACTGGACGAAGTTATTTACGCAGATGCAGATTCGTCGAACGAAGAACGCATTCTTTTTTTAGAATTTGCCGAAGAGCGCCATCTTAACTTTCGCTATACACCTGACTTACTGCAGTCAACTATTCGCCGACCCGTGGTCAATTTTGATATTGGTGTACCTTTGATTGAGGTTCCTGCGACAAAAATTGAAGGGTGGGGGAGGATATTTAAAAGAGTTTTTGATTTTGCGGCCGGCGTTTTTGGTCTTGTGCTCTTTATGCCTGTTTTTGCTCTTGTGGCAGTCGGCATTTTCATGGAAACGGGGTTGCCTGTTTTTTATGCATCTCTGCGCGTTGGACGTCGGGGAACTTTTGTCGTTTATAAATTTCGTTCCATGTACTTGCGTGACTGCACTGGTAGTAATTATGGGGGTGCAGCAGCACAGGCCCTTTATGACCAGCTTGTTGCCACTAGCGGATCGCGCGGTGGTCCTGTACCTAAAGTTATTAACGATCCGCGTGTTACGCGTTTTGGTAAATTTATACGACGCTATAGTCTCGATGAATTGCCACAGTTTTGGAATATTATAAAAGGTGACATGAGTCTCATTGGGCCACGTCCGCATTTGCCTTGGGAGGTGTCCCGTTACGAAAAACATCACCGCAAGGTACTCGCCGTGAAGCCGGGTTTGACAGGACTAGCGCAAGTGAGCGGTCGCTCTGATCTCGATTTTGAAGAGGAGGTCCGATTGGATCGTTACTATGTGGAACAGTGGTCACCGCTGCTTGATCTTGTTATTATCCTGAGAACTGTTGGTGCGGTTATACGCCCGCGGCGCGCTTTATGAAAGTTGCTCTTGTTCACGATTTTCTCACGCAAGATGGGGGCGCGGAGCGTGTTTTGAGCGTTTTAGCGAGCATGTACCCTACTGCCCCGATTTATACGCTGGTCTACAACAAAGAGGTTCTTGGTTCGCGATTTGAAGGTAAAGATATTCGAACGTCTTTCATTCAGCGCATGCCGGGCGGTGTTCGTCATTACCAATTCTATTTGCTGCTGATGCCAACAGCCATTGAAACGTTTGATCTTTCCGGGTACGACGTTGTTATTTCTTCAGCGTCTGCCTTTGCAAAAGGTATTTTAACCGACGAGCGTACGGTACATATTTGTTACTGTCACACACCGACTCGTTACCTATGGTCAGACGCAGTGAGCTACATAAAAACACTGCCGTATCCGAAAGTTATTCGAGCGCTCATTCCTTTTGTTCTCACAAAACTTCGTCCTTGGGACATGCTAGCCGCCGGAAGGGTTGACGTTATGGTAGCTAATTCAGTTGCAGTGGCAGAGCGCATTCGGAAATATTATAAGCGGGAGTCGGAAGTTATTTATCCGCCAGTAGACGCCCCGGGATTTACTAGTGAGCGCAACGAAAAAGATTTTTTCTTGACCGGCGGACGACTCGTTGGATATAAGCGTTTTGATATTGTTATTGAAGCATGTTCGCGCTTGCGTTTACCTTTACACATTTTTGGCACAGGACCCGATCGTGTGCGCCTTGAAAAGTTGGCAGGTAATACCGTGAAGTTTCTTGGACATGTTTCAAAAAAAGAATTAGTGAACGAGTATGCATCTTGTCGCGCCTTTGTTCACCCGCAAGTCGAAGACTTTGGCATCACGGCAATTGAAGCCATGGCTGTCGGCGTACCAGTGATTGCGTTCGCTGGGGGCGGAGCGCTTGAAACAGTGCGACCAGGCATATCAGGAGTTTTTTTTGACGAACAAAGCTGGGAGTCGTTGGCGGACGCGTTAGCGCGCTTTTCCTCAAGTCAATTTTCGACAAGCGTTATTTCCGCAGAGGCCAATCAGTATGCAACCGATGTTTTTATTCAAAAGTTTGGCAGTCTTGTTCGTCGCGAAATTGCTAAACGCGTTAAGAGATGAGAATTGGTATTGATTTACGAGTTCTTGATGACCCGTTCGGGTCTGGTGTTGCACGCTATACAACTTTAATGCTGGCGGAGCTGAAGAAGATCCTAACTGCCAGGGGTCATACTTTAATTGGTTACCGAAGTGGCCACAGGCGTAAAGCTGAAAAAATATTGGAGAACGAGCACGTGGTTCAACTACCCAATACTATTTTGAATTTATGCAGTGTCATGTTTGGCTTACCGACGTCTGCACAATGTTTTCCGAAAGCTGATCTGATTTGGCAGCCCAATCCGCTTTTTTTGGGTCAAGTACGGATACCCCTTTTTGTGACGATACACGATTTATCGTTTGTGCGTCAGCCGGAAACGTTCCCCTTGCATACACGTTTATGGTATTTACGTAATGTTAAAAATTTTTTACGCCGCGCTGATCCTGGTACGTATCTTATGGCGGTATCAGAGCATACGAAGGATGACATTCTTGATCTTTTTCCCCAATGGAAGGGTAGAGTTTTTGTTGTACCACCCCCATTACTGAGCTCTTTTTTAAACGAAGGAGCGCCAGTTAAAACGAATAAGCAGAAATATTTTCTTTACGTCGGAGCTGTAGAAGTTAGAAAAAACGTGGTGTCGCTCATGAATGGTTTTATAAAGTTCCGCCAAAGCCATCCCGATTATCAACTTTACGTCGTGGGACGGCAGGGCTTTTTGTCGGTCAATAATATGATTGATAAAGATTACCTTCTTAAAAACGGTGTGGTGCTTGCCGGTTACGTCGACGAGACAGAGCGTCGCCGGCTTTTGGTAAACGCGAGCGGCCTCATTTATCCATCCTTTTATGAAGGCTTTGGCTATCCTCCGCTTGAGGCGCTAGAAGTGCACGTTCCGGTCATTGCTGGCGCCGATACTGCTCTTACAAAAACGCTTGGAGACGCAGCGCTCTGGATAAATCCGTATCGCATTGGTGACGAACTGCCGGGTGCGTTAGCGGCGCTAGTTGATAGTCCGGAATACCGGCAGCATATGATTGAGAAGGGGTTAAAACAGTTAGCAGGTATACAAAAGGATTTTTCGCTTTTACCGTTAGTTGAACTATGGGAAAGATTCGCCTCGGTATAGACGCACGCCTTTATGGTGTACAGAAACGCGGTATTGGACGCTACACTGAGTCGCTACTGCAAGCGTTGGATGGTGCGCGTGACCGCTATACTCTGGTCGCTTTTATTGAACAAGACAACACATTGCGCCAGTCGCTCGCGGAGCGTGGTTGGGAAGTTCATGAAGTTCGCGCGCGGGTTTATGGACTGCGCGAGCAATTGAGTTTTGTGCAAGAACTCATGAAAGCTTCTCTCGATCTACTGCACGTGCCGCACTTCAATGTGCCATACCTTTATAGGCGTCCGTATGTTGTGACCGTGCATGATTTAATTCTGCATCACTACCCTAATCGCATGAGCTCAACAAGGAGTCTGCCCGTTTACACCTTTAAATACTTGGCTTACAGAATTGGTTTTCGTCATACTATAAATGCCGCACGGCAAATTATTACCGTTTCTGGGTATACCAAGGAGGATTTGCTTACCTATTACCCTTGGCTAGCCCCCAAAACGAGCTCAATAATCCAACCTGTACAGTTGACAGTGGAAACGGTGACTGACAAGGTCACGAATCTGCATTATAATAGTAATGAGCCATATGTACTTGTGGTCGGAGCTTTCTATCCGCACAAAAATATTGAGGAACTTCTGGATGCATGGGTTGCGGTAGGTGAGCACCATAAAGTTACGTTGGTGCTTGTAGGCCCTGAAGACAGTTTTGCGAAGCGGCTGCAAGATCGGCTTCGGAAAATGGAGTCCTCAGTTAGTCGGCATGTAGTTTTTATGGGCGCAGTCGGCGACGAAGAACTACGCGAGCTTTACCGCAAGGCTCTATTCGTTCTCTTTCCTAGTCTCTATGAGGGCTTTGGCCTCCCGGGCGTAGAGGCATCATTGTTGGGAAAAAGTATTGTTTCTTCGGCGCGATCTGTTCTTCCGGAGTCGTACGGTCGGAGTGCTGTTTATGTACCTGCTGGGAATACAGTTTATTTGGCTCGTGCATTGAACGCATTACTAGCTGACGCGCGTAGCACAACGGAGCGACCCCCCATAAGTACAACTTCCATTGAACAGTTTAGGGATCAGTTACTGGTCGTGTATGACCGGGCCCTTCAGAATAAATGACCATGCAAAAAAAATCAGAAAAAAAAAGAAGCCAGGCAACTAAACAGAAATCCGTGATGCCTTTAAAGCGGGAAATACCCATTCGAATTACCACTGGACCGCATCGCGTATCAGAATTTTTAGTAACGACGAGGCCAGCATTATTTTCTGAACCAGTATACAGAAAAAACGTACCAACAAATGCGCGGTTTAATGTTCGTGGTATTTGGATTGCGGTTCAACCCTATGTCTTTCAAATTAGCACAACGACGCTTTTCGCTTTTTTAGGATGGGTTATTGTCAGAATAGCTGTTTTGGTTTTTTGGCTGCCGGATACTGCTGGCGTGATGCCGCGTGTTATTGCGGTTAAAGAAAAACGACAAAGCATTTTTGCGGGCGTACTCGCGAGCGCCAGGACTTCATTTGCAGCTGTTGCTACTTCTACGAGACCAGCTACGGATGTGACGCTCTCGCCAGTCAGCCCTTTGCCTAAGCAGAGGTTACCGAAGAAGAGTACGGAACCTGCTTGGTCGTTTCAATTTTTCTCAATATGGAGAGCATTGATTCCGCGCTCACTTAGTTTTGCGGCGTTTTCCTTTGCGTTGGCGTTACCGATTTGGTTTGTCGGTCAAATTTCTATAGTGAAAGCAGTAAGTACGGACGTCATTGGTTCAATGAAAGTTGGAGTACAGTCCTTTGTGGACGGAGCTTCTTCGTTTCAGCTTGGCCAGTACGACGCAGCCGGAAGTACGTTTGAAGCGTCTCTGGAAAATTTTAAGCAAGCCAAACAACAGCTGGACAAACTACCAGTGGGTCTGACCTTCGCCGCAGCAGCTCTACCTCAGGGAGAAACGCTTGCCTCTGTTCGACATGTTATTGATGCAGCGAATGATTTGGCGGCCGTTGCTTCTGAAGTAACAACCTCACTCGCTCTTTTTGAAAGTGAACAAAATAAAGCAGTAGGTGATGATGTCGGGTCGGCTCTTACTGCGCTGAGAAGCTTGGCAGAAAAAGCCATACCGCAACTTACCAACGCAACTCAGTCTCTGTCTCTTGTTGATGCTGAGTCCTTGCCGCAACCGTACGCAGAATTTTTTGGCAACCTTCAGGGTGTTATTTTGCCGCCACTCAAAGAAGCGGTGCAGAGTTTGACTTTGATTCAATTTATTGAGCCGCGACTACTTGGCGTTGATCGTCCGCAGCGCTATTTGTTTGTTTTTCAAGACGATTACGAACTACGTGCCAGTGGCGGGTTTATGGGTAGTTTTGCTCTTCTGGATGTTTCCAAAGGGAGTATTCAGAACATTGAGTTTCCTGGCGGTGGCAGCTATGACCTTGAAGGATCTCTCGCTGTGCAGGAAAAGCCGCCACACCCACTCAGCTTAGTTGCCAGTCGGTGGGAGTTTCAAGATGCAAATTGGTGGGTAGATTGGCCGACCTCAGCAAAAAAGATTGCTTGGTTTTATGACCATTCTGGCGGCAGCACGGTTGACGGCGTTATTGCAGTCGATACTCAGTTTATGAAGCGCGTTTTGTCTATTACTGGTCCTATTGATATGCCAAAGTATGGCATTATGGTCGATGAACATAATTTCATAGAGCAAATTCTGAATCAGGTTGAAGTGCACTACGATCGCACAGAAAATAAGCCAAAGCAAATATTAGCAGATCTTTTACCAATCGTTACACAAAAACTTTCTGAAAGATTGCCACATGATGGCATCAGCGTGTTGACAGCACTACGACAATCGCTCGCAGAAAAGCACATACTTGTTTATAGTCGAGATGCAGCGACTGAGCGGGCGCTTGATGGTCTTGGCTGGGCTGGTGCTCTTGTTGAGAGAGCTCCCCAGTCTGATTCGTTAAGCGTCGTCAACACGAATATTGCCGGACAAAAAACAGACGGGGTCATAACGGATTCGGTTGTACATAACGTAACGGCCAACAGTGACGGATCATTAGAGGTCTCTCTGGCGATCACTCGTCAACATAATGGCGTGAAAGGTACGCCGTTTACGGGCGTGCGAAATGTTGATTATATGCGCATTTATGTTCCCGAGGGTAGTCAGTTAGTGAATGCCGTTGGGTTTGAAACAATTGATCCGTCGCTTTTTAAAAGTCCAGCGCCAAATACTGTTGACGACGCAGATATTCAAGCAACTACCGCGAGCGAACATTATGACATGACGACTGGCATTACTGATTACCGTGAGCTATCGAGAACCGTTTTTGCTGGTTGGCTTACCTTGGACCCAGGACAAAAGAAAACAGTGCAACTTACTTATCGTTTACCTTGGCGTTTTTCAGAAGTTAGCAATCGCGCGAGTGTTCCTTGGCTGACTTTTTTAACTTCTGAACCCTCTAATTTAGGGTATACTTTCTATTGGGAGAAACAGCCCGGTACAGTTGAAACCACACTTAGTCATTATTTTGTGGCGCCTGGAGAGAACCTTGATCTCGTACGCTCGTCAATTCCGCCGGTGCGAAGTGACACGGGTTGGTTGTGGCAGCTCGTTCCACGAACGGATACAGCATTTATAACTCTATTTAAAAAGCGTTAGCAATGGGTAAAAGAAACATTCAGAGAAATTATCAGGATTTGGAGAGAATCTATCGCTCAGAAGGTGGTGGCAAGATGGAAACGGTTTTTGAGCAGCGTACGTCACATTCCTGGAGACGCCTGACATTTTTTCTTTTTATCCTCTTGGTCGCCGCGAGCGCTGCTGCTTGGCTGGGATTTTATGCATTTAGGACTTTGCAGCAAAATAACGGGGGAGCAGTAACGTTGCAAATTATCGCTCCTACGGAAGCGTCGGTTGGTTCAGCTGTTACCTACCGTTTCCTGGTTAATAATAAAGCGTCTGATGTGGTTAATAATGTTAATCTCAGGGTCAATTATCCGAGCGGTTTCTTGTGGCACGCCTCAAGTATTACGCCCGACGGAGAAAGTAAGAATACGTGGTCACTCGCTGCCATCCAACCGGGTGAGTCCAAAGAGGTGGATGTTGACGGGACGTTACTAGGCGAGGCGGGGAGTCTCGGCACGGTCTTTGGCACATTGACCTATAAGCTAGCGAATTTTCAGTCCGAGCTGCAAACGAGCGATTCCGTTTCTACTGCTCTCACCACTGGAAATCAAACGCTTAGCTGGGAGGGGGACGCGCAGGCGGTTCCCGGAACAGAAGTGACGTATGTTCTTCATTACGCAAACAAGAGTAACGAACCTTTGCCACCTGCGGTACTACGCATTAATAATGTTGATGGTTTTAGCGTAACAAGTACTGATCCAAAAGTTGACGCAACGAGCGACGGTGTTTCCTGGAATATCGATGCGTTGCCCCCGGCTGCGGAAGGGAAAGTCAGTCTTATTGGAAAGTGGAATAATACAACCGTGGGTGAGCATGCGCTTACTGCAACACTTGAAGTAGCGGGAGATCAGGGGAAGACGAATGTTATCACCAGCGCAGAGTTGAAAGTAACGGCAGTTGGTGGGGAAGCCCTCCTCAGTTTGACGGTGAATGGTCAGCAGAACCAACCAGTCGCTTCTTTAGGTGATACACTTCACCTGAACTTACATTATCAAAATATATCTGATGTTTCACTCGGCAATGCTACGGTCAGTGTGTCGTTTGATTCGAGCGTCATCAATTGGCCCGAGGTCAATCTCAGCGATGGTTCTGTTGACGGTTCGTCCACTGTTTGGACGAGTAAAGACCTTCCGATATTGGCACGCATCGTTCCTGGAGGAGGCGGGGACATCAGTTGGGATATGCCTCTTAAAAATCAGGTAAGCGTAGGAACAAATTTATCACTAACGGTGACACCGACCCTTCATTACGAAAAGCGAGACAATGACGTTAAGCCAAACGATATTGAAGGTGCACCCGTAATCATAGCCGTAAATACGGGGTTGAATCTTGATGCGAGTGCGCGTTACTTTTTGAGCGACGGCACACCGGTTGGGTCGGGGCCGCTGCCGCCCCGAGTCGGCAGTGAGACGAGTTATCAGATAACGTGGAAGTTAAGCAGTAGTGTGCATACGCTTACCTCGGTCATTGTTACGGGCAATTTACCGACGAATGTGAAGATAGGGAGCGGTAGTGCTAGTGTTGGAACGTGGCAGAACAATAACGGACAGCCAGAGTGGCACATTACTTCACTGCCGCCAGGGTTAGAGCCCGAAGCTCATTTTACGGTTACACTTCGTCCCGTGTCAGCCGATGCAGGGAAAATTCTTATTCTGGCGGGGAAAAACGCATTGACCGCCAATGACGATGTTACAAAAGGTCAGGTTTCTATTGCGGGCAACACCGTGACTACCAATCTCGACGGAGATACGGTAGCTAGCGGCAAGGGAATTGTTGCCGCTGGTACGCCATAATACTATGGTGGCATCTCGCAGCGTACCCGTTATTGCTCGCTCAGTAATCGTAGAGCTTGCTTACAGCCCTTTCTGGTGGTACACCATCGGTTTATCTTTGCAGTTCAAACGGTTAGCCAAAGCATTGCATTACGCAAACGAATCCTCTGGATTTTCCTTGTGGTTAAAGAACCTTTTTGTGCCCATGTTCGGGCAGAATGATTTTGCGGGCAGAACGATCAGTTTTTTTATGCGAGTCTTTCAGCTGTGCGTTCGCTTCGTCATATATGTTTGTTACGTGGCGTGGGCCGTTGCGTTATTTTTACTGTATATTATCGTTCCCCCTATTATTTTATGGAAGCTCGCGGAGTCAACACTGAACTTCATAGCGTAGGAGGCATCCCAACGCAGCAGCTGATTGTTTGCGATCAGTGTTTAGGATCGGGCATTTATCGCGGAAAGAAATGCCGTTCGTGTTTTGGTGCTGGCACAGGGATAACCCTTGGCGGTATTAAAGCGTACGTTCCTCGAGATTTGAGCACGCGGCTACTAGAGGATGACCGCGTCTATTTACTTGCCCAAAGCGCAGTGCGCTTTACTTTTTTTATTATTGCCGTTATTTTTTTGGTTTACACAGCAGTGCGCGTGGTGGTTGGGTTAGTTGAGCAGTCGTATGGTGAGGTATATTCCATCGTGAACGCCACGGCAGGAAGTTCATTATTTTGGTTTGGAGCATTGGCTGCTCTTTACGTTTATAGCAGCATGGAGAGAGACTTGGCTGGAGCCGCGAAGGTTCCTCATAAAACATATGAACAAAAAAATATTTTTTCGTTCTTTCATCGGCAACCTAGAGCAATTAATATTTACTCAGTATTAAGTGCTGACGCCAAGTTGCAGCTACTTCGCGCTACCCGTTTAGCCAGACGAAGAAAGGAGCATTTTTATTCTGAGCATCTTTTTCTTGCGTTGACTGTTGTTGGCAGTGTCCGCGAAATGTTTTCGCGCCTCGGCGTTGATGTCATTTCTGTTCGGGAAACGGTTGGTAGGGTACTTCGTGAGCAGGCCCATGCAAAAACGACAACGTACGATGAGCTGGTGAAGATTTTACTTTTTTCCTATCGCGAAGCGTATATAGACCGCGGAACTAATATAGATATACCTTGTCTTTTTCTGGTAACAGCAATTGAGAGTGAACTTGTTCGCGAAGTGCTTTACGATTATGGCATCGACGATCAGAAATTGCGAAACGTCGTCCTCTGGCAACAAAACGAAAGGCTTTTGCGAAGCAGGTATCGTTATGTACGTTCTCGTAGTCGTATGCGTCCTAAAGGAAAACTTGATCGCGCCATGACGGCCCTGGCAACGCCGATGCTTGATCACTTTTCTGAAGATCTTACCGCATTAGCGCAGCGGGGTTATTTTCTCCCTGCGGTACGGCGGCAAGATGAAATTGATGCTGCTCTCCGTATTTTTGAAGGCGGTGGCGCACCCATACTGGTTGGTGAGGCGGGTGTCGGTAAGCGCAGCATACTTGAGGATATTGCTGATCGGATGGTGACCGGAGAGGTACCTGCTGTTTTGCAGGATAAACGGCTTGTTAGTTTATTGCTACCGCGAGTTGTCAGCGGAGTTACGCCCGCAGAGGCCGCCGAGCGCGTGCAGCGTCTTTTGTATGAGGCTGCACGAGCGAGGAACATTGTCCTCGCTATTAATGATGTGCATGGAGTTCGTGGTATTACGAGCGGTGGTGAAGGCAGTGTAGACTTAGCCGAGGTTTTAGCCGCAAATTTACGAACCCGGCGCGTGCCGTACTTAGCTACCAGTAAGCCCGACGAGTACCGTAAGTATCTTGAAGGTACTTCGCTTGCGGGCGTTTTTGAAACGGTACTGGTGCAAGAACCAACGATCGACGATACGATAAAAATAGTTCAGTCCCGTTTGACGATCACTGAGTTTAAACAGCATGTTTATTTTTCGTATGATGCTATTCAAAGACTTGTGAATCTGGTCAGCAAGTTTATGCCCGAGCGCCGTTTACCTAAGAAGGCGATTGAACTTCTCGATGAACTTGCCCTTTTTGTTCGTCAGAAGAAAGGAGAATACAGCGTTATTTTGGCGGGTGACGTAGAGATGTTTTTGAGTAGTAAATTGAACATGCCGATTAAGCGCGTTGACAATAAAGAATCGTCGCTG
The DNA here is from genome assembly GCA_041660005.1 of Patescibacteria group bacterium. Lineage (GTDB taxonomy): Bacteria > Patescibacteriota > Patescibacteriia > GWA2-46-9 > GWA2-46-9 > 1-14-0-10-48-11. Next base: position 71,862 of record JBAZXG010000003.1, read on the forward strand.
CTTCTTTCCTTTGAAGACAGAGTACATGAACGGCTTGTCGACCAAGAGGAAGCCGTGAGCGCCGTTGCCAACGCACTCAGGCGTGCACGAGCTGAAGTTCGTGACGTGAAGAGGCCGGTCGTCAATTTACTTTTTCTTGGACCAACGGGCGTCGGTAAAACGGAGCTTGCTAAAACGGTTGCCGCTCTATACTTTGGCGACGAAGGAAAAATGGTTCGTCTTGATATGTCAGAGTTTCAAGACGCGGGTAGTGTAACGAAACTCATAGGCGGAGAAAGAAGCGGGGAACCGGGTATATTAACGCAGGCAGTCCGCAATAATCCCTTTTCCTTAGTGCTGCTTGATGAAGTTGAAAAAGCGAGTCCGGGAGTGCTCAATATATTTCTCCAAGTGATGGATGACGGACGGTTAACATCTGGCGCCGGTGAAACGATAGATTTTACGAACGTCATTCTGATTGCAACATCTAACGCTGGTGCGGCATATATTCAAGATGCAGTTCGTAATAGTGTAGCGTTTTCTGTGATTGAAAAAAATTTACGCCAGCAAGAACTCGGTAAGTTTTTTCAGCCGGAATTCATTAACCGATTTGACGGTGTCATTATGTTTAAACCGTTAACGCTTGAACACGTTTTGCAGATTACTCGTTTGCTTCTGGTGAAAATTGCCAAGAGGCTTTCTTCACAAGGAATTTATTTCGAACCCAGCGAAGAGGCGGTTGTAGAGTTAGCGCAAAAGGGCTACGACCCTGAGTTCGGTGCTCGTCCGTTACGCCGTGTTTTGCAGGACACTGTTGATTCTGAGATTGCTCGCTATCTACTTGACGGAAGGGTTAAGCGCCGCGATACTATTGTTCTTGAAGCGGGCGGAGTAATACGTGTCAAAAAGGCAAAAAGCTTATGATTTATGCGGTTGTTTTCATTTTTGCGGCAGTATTAACAACGGCGGTAACGCCGTTTGTTATGCGTTTCGCGCGGCGGTTTCATGTCGTAGACGATCCAAGTGTTGAAGGTGACCGGCGGATTCACGTGACTCCAGTTCCTCTTCTCGGCGGAGTTGGTATTTGGCTCGTGCTGGTTATTTGTATTGGGTATTTATCTTTTTTTAGACCGGAACTTATTTTTTACTATATTAAGCCTGTTCAGCTCGTTGGGTTTTTGGTTGGTGCAAGCATTCTCATGGTTGGCGGCTATCTTGACGATCGTTACAAGCTTAAAACGGTGTGGAAAATTTTATTTCCTTGTGCGGCCGCGCTCTTAGCGATTTTGAGCGGCATCGGTGTTAATTTTATTACTAATCCTTTTGGCGGCGTGTGGAGGATTGATAGCATTGTGTGGTCAGTTCTTCAATATGGAAATTTTAATTACGTTCTGAGTATCGGAACGGTTTTTTTTACGCTGGTGTGGTTGATGGCCGCAATGTTTACAACAAAAGTCCTCGATGGTTTGGACGGCTTAGTTACTGGCATTGCCGCTATTGGCGCTTTAATCATTGTGGCGCTTTGCTTAAGGCCGCCGGTACTGCAGAGTGACACTGCAATTTTTGCCACAATGATTGCCGGTGCGTTTGTGGGTTTTTTGCCGTTTAATTGGTCCCCGGCAAAAATTTTTTTGGGTGAAGGGGGTAGTTTATTGGCGGGCTACACTCTCGGCATTCTCGCCGTTGTGGCCGGAGGAAAAATTGCAACCGCGGGAATTATTTTAGCGATACCGCTATTCGATGCCGTCTGGGTCGTTTTGCGCCGTGTCTTTCTAGACCGTCGTTCTCCCGTTTCTCCTGATCGTTCGCACTTGCATTTTGCGCTAATTGATCTTGGTTTAAGTGTTCGTCAGGTTGTTTCGTTCTTTTATATGATAACTCTGGCGTCTGGCCTCTTAGCACTCTTTTTACCCTCTCTGCAGAAGCTTTACGCGGTGTTCATTCTCGGTATGTTATTTTTTGTCGGTGCCGTCTATCTTTTGTTTCGAGATTTGAAAACTTCACGAGGGTAATGTATGACTAATCGCCAGCAGTATCGACTATTAGAAATGATCCCAGGCACACTGGTCTGGTTGACCTTTGCTTTGGCTATTATTCTTTCTTTAACAAAACCACTGTGGGCTATTAGTTTAGTTATCGTGTACGATTTATATTGGCTGTTCCGTGTTAGCTATTTTGTATTTTATTTGATCCACGCTTGGCGCCGTTACCGGCGGGAGATTAAACGAGACTGGACTCAAGAGTTACAGGAACGCTTTCCAGCAGTCAAGGAGTACTTTCATGTTATTTTTTTGCCGACCTATAAAGAACCATTTTCGGTTGTTGAGGGCACAATTGAGCGCTTAACAAAGGTCAGCTACGACCCGAAAAAATTTATTATTGTCTTAGCTGGCGAGTCAAGGGATGAAGCAAACTTTTTGCGTTATGCTAGTGACGTCATTACTCGCTATGGAGATTCATTCAAGAAAATTATTGTTACAGTGCATCCGTCGGACTTGCCCGATGAAGTCCCTGGAAAAGGTTCAAACTTGCACTGGGCAGGTCAAAAGACCAAAGAGTACATTGACGAAGTGGGAATAGCGTATGATCGCCTCATTGTGTCGGCCTTCGATATTGACACTATCGTGCATCCGCAGTATTTCTCCTGTCTTTCCTACACCTACCTCAGCTATCCCGATCCGCAGCATGCCAGTTTTCAACCGGCGGTTCTTTATAACAATAATCTTTGGGAGTCACCGGCGCTTGTTCGTATTGCCGCATTGGGTACAACATTTTGGCTCATGACTGAACTTGCGCGTCCGGAACGTCTCTTTACATTTTCATCACATAGCATGAGCTGGCAGGCGCTCGTAGACGTTGGTTTTTGGGACAAAAGAATTGTTACAGAAGATTCTAGAATTTTTTTGCAATGTTTCTTGCGCTATGAGGGTAACTATACCGTTGTTCCCATTTACGTGCCGGTTTCCATGGACATGGTTTCAGCAGGGAGTTATAGCGCGAGCTTGCTTGAGCTTTACCGTCAGCAGCGGCGGTGGGCCTGGGGCGTAGAGCATTTGCCATTCATGCTGTGGAATTTTCGTAAACATCCGCAAATTCCTTGGCGCAAAAAATTGCATTATCTTTGGAATCTTGGAGAGGGGATGTATACCTGGGCAACAGCGCCAATACTGATAACTGCCCTCGGACAGTTGCCGCTCTTCTTGTCGCGCGGCGTAGTCAATGAGACGGTTTTTGCGCAAAACGCCCCAGCGGTGCTGGCGCTCTTAATGCAGCTTGCTATGGTTGGTATTTTTGTCAGCGGCATATTGGGCATGTTCCTTTTGCCGCCACCGCCGTCCGACGCAAAAGTTCATCACTATATCTTAATGCTCTTACAGTGGGCGCTGCTACCATTCACTTTGGTATTGTTTGGTTCTATTCCGGCAGTGGACGCTCAAACAAGATTAATGATTGGACGTCCGCTTGGTTTCAATGTAACTAAAAAAGTAAGATCTTCATGACGGTAACTGTAGCAATTGTCACGAGAAATGGTGCAGCTTATTTGCCAAAGTTGCTGCAAAGTCTTGATGAACAAACTTTTCATGATTTCGAAACTTCTTTCTTGGATAACGCCTCAACTGACGCATCGGTAGAAATAGTGAAGGAGTGGTTAAATAATCATCAAGGATTTCTGACAGAGGAGAGGGAGAATACTGGTTTTGCCAGCGCTTACAATAAGTTAATTCAAGATGTTACGACACCGTACATATTGGTATTAAATCAGGATGTCGTTCTTGATAAGGAATATCTTTCAAGACTCGTATCACAAGCGGTTATTGATAAGCAGGTAGGGGTATTCTCCGGTATACTTTTGCGGTTTAACATGACGAGTACTCGGCCCATTTTTACGCAGGTCATTGACGCCTTCGGTTTAAAGTTGTTTAGAACACATCGCGCCGTTGAATGGTTGCGCGGTCAAGACGTAACTGTCGCACCGAAGATCTCAATGCCTGTTTTTGGGGTGCCCGCTACTGCTGCGTTGTACAGAATGGATGCGTTAAAGAGTGTAGCAATTCAGCGATCCCATAAAACGTTATATTTTGATGATTTGTTTTTTGCTTATAAAGAAGACGTTGATATTGCCTATCGTTTGCAGTTGAAAGGGTGGGGTAGTGTAGTGGTGCCTCAGGCGGTGGCTTATCATTACCGGACGGTGAGAGGCGAGGTAGACTCAGGTTCGCTCTTTAACAGTGTTACGAAAAGCGCTAAGGTGCGGCAGGAACGCTCTGAGTTTAACAAGTACCAGTCTTACCGTAATCACTTGTTTTTTCTGTTTGGTACAGTAAAAGTGTCATTCTTTTCCCTATCTTTTTGGCTTACGCTCATATACGAAGTTGGGAAATGCGCCTATCTTATATTTACATCATCGTCGCATTTACGCGCCTGGAAAGAGGTTTACCAAGTAAGGCGTGAACTTCGAGAAAAAAGACTTCAGGTGCAAGGATAAAATAGTTTAATATTGAGAGTAATATGGTGGATACAATAGCTACAAGTTTATCAATTGTCATCGTGAACTATAAGACGCGCGGTCTACTGCGGCAGTTACTTTTAAGTATTCGCAAGTTTCCACCGTCGGTACCCTATGAAGTGATTGTGGTGGACAATCATTCAATGGACGGAAGCATAGAAATGCTCCAGAGTGACTTTCCTGAAATCGAGACTTTAGCGCTTAAGAGTAACTTAGGGTATAGCAAAGGCACGAACAAGGGTGTCGAGAGAGCGAAGTCGTCGTTTGTTCTTTTGGTAAACACGGATATCGTTTTTGATGGCAAAATTATCGATGGGTTAGTGCATTATTTTACACGTCACGAAGAAGTGGGCGCTGTCTCACCGCGGTTGCATAACGCTGATGGTACACTGCAACATTCTGCGTTTCGATTTTATCATTTTATGACGCCGCTTTACCGCCGTAGTTTTCTTGCCAATACCAAAAAAGGTAAAGCCGAAATTAATAGATTTCTTATGCTGGATTGGGATCATTCCTCGACGCGGCCGGTAGACTGGCTCATGTCGAGCTGCCTACTCATCCGTAAAAAAGCGTTCGACGAAATTCGTGGCTTTGACGAGAGATTTTTTGTTTACCTATCCGACACTGATTTTTGTCGTCGTCTGTGGTTAAAGAATTGGCAGGTGCATTATGTGGCTGACTTAGTCTTGGTTCATTATCATCGTCGAGAGTCAGCCGAGCGATTTCAGGTTAGTCTCATTCATGCGAAGGATTTTGCCGCATATTTTTTGAAATGGTCAGGAAAACCTTTGCCGCAGTATAAAATGGATCGATTGTCATAACCCTTGCCAGTAGGGCTAGACCTTGGGTATACTGTAGTACCTTTATGATTTTCAAAAAGATAGCTATTGACCTTGGTACAACGAATACTTTAGTTCATTTACCAAAGCGGGGCATTGTCATCAACGAACCTTCGGTCGTGGCTATTTCTATTGTGGACAAAAAAATTCTGGCCGTTGGCAACGAGGCAAAAGAAATGCTTGGCCGAACACCAGACACCATTACGGCGTTGCGGCCACTCAAAGAGGGAGTTATTGCCGACTATCGAACAACTGAAGCCATGCTTCGCTATTTTATCAATAAGGCGCTTGGTGGTGTGCGTTTCTTTCGACCGGAGGTTATGGTGGCTGTGCCGGCGGGTATCACCGCGACCGAACGTAGAGCAGTTATTGATGCTTGTATGGCTGCAGGTGCCAAAGCTGCATTTATCATTAAGGAGCCCATCGCAGCCGCCATTGGTGCGAATATTCCAATTGGTTCCGCTTCGGGTCATATGATTATTGATATTGGTGGTGGCACTTCTGAGATGGCAGTCATTTCACTTGGTGGCATTGTTGCGAGCACGTCGGTGCGTATTGGTGGTACAAAATTCGATGCCGCCATTTCCGAGTACATTCGTAAAAAATATAACTTAGCAATAGGGGAACGTACCGCTGAAGATATTAAAGTCGAAATTGGCTCAGCTCTGTATCTTGAAGATAAACTGCACATGGATGTGCGCGGTCGCGACATGGTGACTGGTTTACCGCAGACGGTGACCGTTACGTCAGACGACATTACGGAAGCTATTCAGGCAGAGTTGGAGGGTATCATTGAAGCAGCAAAATCAGTGTTACAAAACACACCGCCAGAGTTGTCAGCTGACGTCATTGATAAAGGTATGGTGCTTTCTGGTGGAAGCTCGCTTCTGCGTAATATCGATCAACTACTAAGTCGGGCAACTGGTGTGCCCGCCTATGTAGCGGACGACGCCTTGCTTTGTGTCGCTCGGGGTACGGGTATTGCTCTTGAAAATCTTGATGCCTACAAACGAAGTATTTTGGCGACTCATTAAGAGTTGACAGGAGTTGTCTGATTAGGTAAAATCTTCTAACTTATTCTTTTTCTGATTCTATGCAGGCGGTAATTAAAACAGGCGGAAAACAATACCTTGTCGCTGAAGGTCAACGTCTCAGCATCGAGAAAATCGATGGAGAGGTTGGTGCAGTAATTAATTTTGACGAAGTACTATTGGTTGCCGATGGGGACAAAGTGGTTATTGGCACTCCTAAGGTTTCAAAGGCAAAAGTGTCGGCAAAGGTTGAAACTCAAGGAAGATCGCGAACAATTGATGTCATTAAGTATAAGGCGAAGGTGCGTTATCGCCGAAAAATTGGGCATCGGCAGCATTTCACAAAAGTGCTTATCAACAAAATTATGACCTCATAACGAGGTCATAATTTTTTGGTATTTTTTCTTTCGGTAATCGCAGCGCCTAGAGTCACTTCGTCGGCGTACTCAAGCCGATAGCCCGCGGGCAAGCCGCGAGCAGGCTTCGTGATAGGAATGCCGTACTTTCGCAATTCTTCGACTAAGTAGGAAGCAGTCGCCTCGCCATTGGTGTCTGCATCGAACACTAAAATAACTTCCTTAACGGTTTTGTCCTCTAGGCGACGATGCAGAGACGAAATTGAAAGCTGATTAGGGGTAATGCCGTCTATGGGGTTTAAAACACCGCCAAGGACAAAATAGAGCCCATGGTAGATGCCTGTGTCCTCGATGGCGTTGAGTGTCCTGTCGTCAGCCACAATGCAAAGTAATCCCTGCTCGCGAGAGGTAGTCGAGCAGATGACGCAAGGATTTTTTTCGCTAAACGAGTTGCACCTTTGGCAGCGAATGAGGTTTTGATGCAGACCAAGAATGGCCTCGGCCAGAATTGCAGCATCTTTTGCATTGCCGTGTATGAGCGAGTAAGCAAAGCGTATGGCTGTGCGGCGACCAATACCGGGCAGTATTAAGAAAGCATCAATCAACCGCTGTACTGGCTGCGGGTAGCGCATGTTTAGAATGTTGGGCCGGCGGTTTGCTCTCGGCGTTCGAGGTTTTGGAAACTAACGCGACCTTCGTCAAAGTAAAGTTCGATTTTACCCGTTGGGCCATTGCGGTGTTTTTCGATGTGAATTTCGGCAATGTTTTTTTCTTCAAGGGACAGGTCTCGAATACTCTTATCCATTGATTTTCTGTAGATAAACATGACCACGTCTGCGTCTTGTTCGATGGCGCCAGAGTCGCGAAGATCGGCAAGTTTAGGAATAGCCGGACTACGCGCTTCAACGGCACGCGACAGCTGCGACAGCGCTAGTACAGGAATTTGCAGTTCACGAGCTAAGCCCTTGAGGGCACGGCTAATTTCTGAAATTTCTTGAACACGACTCTCTGCTTTGCCGCGTCCTTCCATAAGCTGCAGGTAGTCAATAATGAGGAGGCCAAGTCCTTTCTCCATCTGTAGTCGGCGAGCACGCGCGCGAATATCCATGACGTTGGCGCTCGCCGCGTCATCAATATAAATTGGCGCTTCGGCAAGTACGCCCATGGCTTGCCCAATGCGAGTGAAGTCATCATTTTCGCCTTTGTCAGTAAGACGCCCAGTGCGCATTTTCCAGAGGTCAACGCCGGCCTCAGCGCAAAGAATTCTGTCGACGAGTTGCTCTTTGGACATTTCAAGACTAAAAATACCAACGGGAATTTTACCCCGCACTGCAATGTGCCTTGCTAAGTCAAGAGCGAACGAAGTTTTACCCATGGACGGGCGAGCTGCCAAAATAATTAAATCTGATTTTTGGAACCCAGCTAGCGTGTGGTCAAGATCCTTATAGCCCGTTGGGATACCACGTAATTTGCCACCTTGGCGGTGGAGTTCATCAATACGATCGAACGCTTCAGTGAGCAAAGACTTCATGGGACGGAAGAGGTGCTGCATGTAGCGCTGTGTCACCGACATCAATTTTTGCTCTGCTTTGTCGAGCGCTACATCAATCTCTTCATCTTCTTCAAACCCCAGGCCAGTAATTTCTATGCCGGCTTCAATGAGGCGTCGCAGTGTAGCTTTGCGCTGCACGATTTTTGCATAGTGGCTGACGTTTGAAGCTGAAGGTACGTTATTAGAAAGACTTGCTAGGTAAGAACGACCGCCAATTTTTTCAAGTTGGTTCCTTCCTTCGAGCTTTGACGAGACACTGAGTACGTCAATCGGCTCATGTTTTGCAAACAGGTCCTGCATGGCCTCAAAGATAAGGCCATGAATTTCGCGATAAAAGTCAGCCGGCGCCACCATATCTGTCACCTGGACAATGGCATCTTTGCTGAGTAAAACAGCACCCAAAAGTGACTGCTCGGCTTCTAGGCTTTGTGGTGGTATTTTTGAGGAATCTTCACCTTGTGTTTTTGCCATAAAGGTCATTACACTGTAGCGCCAACTCCGTATACGTTCAAGTTGCGGAATTGGGTATCTTTCAATATACTGCAGTCCATGCCCCGGTAGCTCAGTGGTAGAGCAGTGGCCTTTTAAGCCAATGGTCGCAAGTTCGATCCTTGCCCGGGGCAAAAAAACTTTAAGGAAAACCGCCTGGGTTTTCCTTAATATTCCTTTCCCTCCTTAGAGGACGTTCGAATTTTTCTTCGCTTCCACAACTGTCATAGCCAGATTGTGGTTCTCGAAAAATTCTCACTCAGCAGTAGACCTTTCGATACAACTTCATGCCTGTCCGCCTTTGGCGGAGCTTTCTAGAATAACTCTTTCCCTTGCCATTATGAATCAAAAGAAATTTATCATAACAGTGTTCGCTGTCTGTGCAATAATTGTCATTGGAGCAGTTGGGTATGTTGTTGTAAATACGCGAGTAGCTGCGCCAACTTCCAATACAGTATTTACTCCAACACCAGTTTCTACGCCAACTCCGACGACAGGGGAATCTTCAAACTTACTCACGGCACCATTGGCTGGTGGTGAAGTTAACACAAGTGGGTACCGGTATGAGTTTGCACATAAGCAGGATCCGCCTGGGAATACGTTGAATGACCACTTGGTTTTTGTATCACCATCTGGAGAGAAAACCGTTGTTCCTGATAGCATCTGGTTTCAAATTTATGCAGCAACTGCTTTTGATAAAACCGAAAAGCAGGGTGGTCAAAACTTAACAAGTTTTTATATGCCCGTTCACCCCACAAACAAGGATATAATTTTTCTATCAACAGAAGAACCTTTAGTTGAAACATTTTCAAGAATAACAAATAGGATTTACTCTTATAATCTGAAAACTTCTGAGCTGAAAGAGGTTTATTCTGAAACCGTTGAAAATAATTCTCCAATGAATCCGCATAGTGCTAGAATTTTGAGAACTGTAGGTACTGATGGTTCTAAGGTTCTTGTGCTTTATGATGATTATGAGAATTCTCCCGGACCTTGCACAAAAATTTGGTACCACTACAAAGACCGAGTGGCATATCTCGAACTCGCTGATGTGCAAGGGGGATTAAAGTCGTACACTGTACCTTCATACAAAGTTGAAGAAGGTCGAGTCGACTCTGACAAGTGCTTACAAGAACTTCAGTAAGTGTTGAGGAAGAAAAAATCAATAGCGGGAACTTTGAATTACGTTGACGAAAGCAGTAAATTTTGGTACTCTCGAAGTAATATTTATGCGTCGATACATTGCAGGTCTCACAATCATCATGCTTCTGGCACTTAGTGTCGGCTATACAGTTATGCCAATGGATATGGATGACATGGTTATGGATAAAATGGCTGCAACTGGTTCAGTGATTATGTCAGCCGTACACTGCTCAATGGACGGGTGCTTAACAGAAAGCTCTGCCACGGTACCCAGCGTGTCATGTTTGGAACATTGTTTGGCAGCGGGCAGCAAAGCGTTACCGAATAGTCTCCCTATGACGGAGCGTACTATTGGAATCAGTCTCATTTTTGGTTTAGCTGCAGCTTTTGCTTTTGTAAAACCACGAACCAAGAAGTTGCAGCAGCGCCTTCTTGCTTTTCAAGAACTATTTCGTTTGCAACAATTGTCGACCGTTGTACTGCGCGACTAGCGATATCACGGACTAGCTAGGCTTTTGTATTAAGGCCTGGATTTATTTACTGTGATTTATGCTATGCGCATATTAAAGTTTAACGTTACAAATCTTCATAAGGACAACGCAGCATCGTTTGAGACTGCGTCTCTTGCGCACCCTGGGGTTAAGCAAGTGGAGACCTGGCAGGGGCGTGCTGAGATTAAAGTTGATGATTCTGCAAATCAGTCCGCTCTCATAAATGAGCTCAAAGCAAACGGTTTTGAGTTGGTGGTCAGAGAGCAGGTGGACAAACCAACGAGTGTAACTAAAGTGCATGTTGATGGTATGACGTGCAGAAGTTGCGAACTAACTATCGAGCGGAAGCTCATGAAATTACCTGGTGTGGCAAAGGTGGACGCCAACGCGGGAAATGGAAAGGTACGTTTGTTCTGCTACGACGCCGCGCCGAACTTGAAAGTACTACAGAATGCTCTTGGTGATGAGAAATACACTGTGCGTCCGTTTGAAAGCAAGACTGCTCATCAGAAAAGTCAGCTCAGCAAGCAAAACGAGGGTAGGCCATCGTTTGGTAAACTAATTGTTTTGTTTGGCGGCGTTTTTGTTGTTGGGTGGTTCCTCTCTCGACTAGGGCTCTTCAGTTCTAATTATCAAATTGGAACGAGTGTCGGTTTCACTGCTGCTATTGTGTTGGGCCTTATTGCCGGCAGCTCGTCTTGCCTTGCGGTTGCTGGAGGGCTCTTACTCTCATCAGCTTCAAAGTTCCACGAACGGTATGGCAACCAGACATTTGTACATCGCATGCGCCCTGTTGGTCTCTTCATCACTGGTCGCATTCTTTCGTACGGAATGCTAGGAGGACTCATTGGATACCTCGGCAAATCGTTAACACCGTCGCCATTAATAACGGGCGCACTCACCATACTCGCTGCGCTCTACATGTTGACGATGGGTCTCGACATGCTTCACTTAGCGCCACGCTGGCTAAAAGCATTGATGCCGAGAATGCCGAAATCAATCGGTCACAAAATTATGGATGCCGAAGGTAAAGATCACTGGGTTACCCCGTTTTTGCTGGGCGGCGCAACATTCTTTTTGCCGTGTGGCTTCACACAATCTCTGCAGCTCTACGCCCTAACTACCGGTAGCTTTACGAGCAGTGCCATAACCCTCGCTGCGTTTGCCTTAGGAACAGCTCCGGCACTCTTTGCTCTCGGCTGGGCTTCGAGCTCACTCAAAGGCAAGTCCGGTCGATTATTCTTTCAGTTCGCTGGCGCAGTTGTCATTGTTCTTGGCCTCCTCAACATTCAGAACGGGTTAGCAGTGAGTGGCTACTCTTTGTCACTGCCGAGCTTTGCCGTTAGTAGCCGAACTGCAACGGCAGGAAGCGTTGATGATAGCAATGTCATTTTTGACGGCAAGACTTCGAACATCAAGATGCGGCTCACTGATTCTTCTCCATACTATTCGCCAAGCGATGAATTCACTGTTCGGGCAGGATACCCTGTGCACATACAAATTGACGGCTACGGTACAGGATGCCGGGCGGTGTTCCAAATTCCTCGTCTTAACGTTGAGACACTTCTAGATAAGCAAGTAAACATCGTTGATTTTACTCCGACAAGGGCAGGCGACTATACGTTCAGCTGTTCCATGGGTATGTATCGCGGCACCTTACGTGTCATTTAACTAAGTAATATATGGCTACAACATCATTCAGTATCACTGGCATGCACTGTGAGTCATGCAAAGGTCTCATCGAAGACGTGGTAATGGACGTGCCGGGCGTTATGAGTTGCAGTGTCAATCAGGAGACGAATTCTGGTACAATAGAGCATAGTGAATCGTTTAATTTTGGTGACCTCGTGAAAGAGATTGAAGCACTGGGTCCTTACCGAATAGCAAAAATATGAAAACCGTAACTTTCCAGATTAGCGGAATGCATTGCGCTTCGTGCGTCATAAAAAACGAGCGCAGCTTAAAGAAGATTGCTGGTGTCCAAAACGCTAGCGTCAACTTTGCCATGAGTAACGCAACGGTAGAGTTCGATGAAAAATTGGCTTCAGAAAAGGCGCTGCATCACGCAGTCGAAAAAAATGGTTACAAAGTGCTGACCGAAGAGCATGCCAAGGACCACAAAGACCACATGCAGCATGAGTTCAAGGCGACAAAACAGCGTGCGCTTGTCGCTCTGGCGCTTGCGCTGCCGGCAGTGGTGCTAGCAATGTCAGGAGTTGTTCTTCCGTACTCACTCGCCGGGTACAATCTTAGCGTGTTGCTGCAAGCTATTTTTGGAAGTACCGTTGTTTTGGTTCTTGGTTGGGAGTTCCATGTGAATATGTTGAAGCAAGCTAAAATGCTTTCGGCTGACATGGATACGCTGATTTCAATTGGCACGCTCGCAGCAGTCGGCTATAGCGTATGGGCAGTTGTGACAGGGTTAGCGCAACTTTATTTTGAGACGGGCGCTGTGATTACTGCGCTCATTTTGCTCGGGCGCTACTTCGAGGCGAAAAGCCGCGGACAAGCAAGTGAAGCCATTGAAAAGTTGCTAGAGCTCGGCGCAAAAAGTGCACGATTGATTGATGCGGAAGGACATGAGAAGGAAGTGCCAATTGAAGCCGTAAGAATAGGCGACATTTTGCTCGTAAAACCCGGAGAGAAAATTCCTGTGGATGCAACAATTACTCAAGGGGCGACCAGTATTGATGAATCGATGTTAACCGGAGAGAGTATGCCCGTTGATAAACAGGTTGGCGACAGTGTTTTTGGTGCAACCATTAACATCAATGGTGCGGTGCAAGTTCGTGCCGAAAAAATTGGTAGCGATACCGTTCTTGCTCAAATTGTAAAAATGGTGAATGACGCGCAGGTACAAAAAGCGCCCATGCAAAAATTGGCAGATAAAGCATCGAGCATCTTTGTACCATTTGTTCTTGTCTTTGCCGTACTCACCGGGGTTGTTTGGTATTTTTTGACTGGGGACATTACGCAAAGCATTATTCCAGCCGTAGCTGTTTTGGTCATTGCCTGTCCTTGCGCCTTGGGTTTGGCAACGCCGACGGCAATTATGGTGGGCACTGGTTTAGGTGCTAAGCGGGGCATTCTCATAAAGAACGGCGAGTCACTAGAGCGCGGAAAGAAAATTGACGCAGTGCTTTTCGACAAAACAGGAACGCTTACAGAGGGAAAGCCAATTGTGACCGATGTTGTTACCCTTTCAGAGTTATCTGAGGACAGTATTCTGCTCTACGCGGCGAGCCTCGAAAAACTTTCGGAACACCCTCTAGCTTCAGCTATTGTCAACGCCGCGACGGACAAAAAAATTGCCTTAAAAAAGGCAGACGCTTTCAAGAACGAAGCAGGCAAAGGTGTACGAGCTATAGTAGACGGAGAAAACATCATCGTCGGTAGTACGCGTCTCATGGCGGAAGCTGGAATTTCTTCGGGGGATTATCTTTCAAAAGTTGAGGCGCTTGAGCTGCAGGCAAAAACAGTAATTGTGGTCATTAAAAATAACGTTCTCGTTGGTCTCATTGCGATTGCCGATACCTTAAAGTCAGATGCCAACGATGCGGTAGCGAAACTTCGTGCTATTGGTATTCAAACCATCATGATTAGTGGCGACAACCAAAAAACAGCGGAGGCGATTGCGCGTAGTGTCGGGATTGAAAAAGTTTTTGCTGGAGTGCTGCCACACGAAAAGGCAATCAAAGTGAAAGAGTTACAGCAAGCCGGTCTTAAGGTGGCATTTGTTGGAGATGGTATTAACGATGCGCCAGCGCTGGCAGAGGCCGATCTTGGCATCGCCATGGGCACAGGAACGGACATTGCGATTGAATCAGGTAATATCGTTCTCGTTAAAGGTAATCCTTCGAAGGTTGTTGAGGCACTTCTTTTGTCTCAGTTAACCTTTCGAACGATTAAGCAAAATATGTTTTGGGCGTTCTTCTACAATATCGCTGCGCTACCCCTAGCAGCGCTTGGGCTCTTGAATCCGATGATCGCAGCGGGGGCTATGGCGTTTTCGAGCGTCAGCGTTGTTGGAAATAGTCTTCGCATCAAAAGGTTTAATAGAGCGAATGCTCGCTAACTATTTCTTTATGTTTCATGAAGAAGTGTCCCCGTCCGAGGCAACTGAAGAAAATGCGAAAATGTATTTTTTTTCCGGCGTTGCCGTTGGTATTCTTTCGCTTTGCACTATCGGATTTTTCGTGCTTCTTGCGGTGATGTTTGCGTCTAAGTAGTTAGGGCAGTTTGTTTGCCCTCGTTTGCAGCGGTAACGTTTCTCTCTAAAAGGTCGTGTCGTATTCGATCCATGAGGGCGAAAACGTTACCGCTTTCGGTTTTTTTGTTACAATTCATGCATGACCAAAAGTTCTCCTATTGAACTTCGAGAGAGCGAGCGCATTATAGAGGTGTTCAGCCAATACTGGCTTCGCTTCGGACTTATATTGGCTTCGCTTGTTGTTCTCTTCACGCTGCCATTTTTCTTTCTTTGGCCTCTCTTTAAGCTTGGCTACTTTGGCTTAGCTATCTTTGCGTTTCTTGTGTTTACTCTTGCTGTGCTTATGCTTCGCGAATTCTATAAGTGGAGAAACACCACGCTTATTGCTACCACGAAAAGGATTGTCGTTAAGGAGCAGCGGGCACTTTTCAACAGTATTACCTCGGAGGTTGCGCTTACCACTCTAGCCGACGTTGAGGAGCAGAGAAGGGGATTTTGGCAAACCGTTGCCGGTTATGGCACGGTCATTCTGCGAGCCGATGGTCGAACTGACCCTATCTACTTTCATCATGTGGGTCGCCCTCATTTTGTGCGTCAGATGCTTTTGGAACTACGAGATACAACACCCGACAATGTTACAGAGCTTACCGGTGAGTGGTGGTGGGACAGATTTGTTCAGCTTGAAGGTAAGGAACAACACACCTTACTCGCAAAAGCGCGCTCACTTATGGGTGAAGATAAATGGCGAGAACTTTTTCGACCATACCCTGACGCATAGTTATGAAATTACCCGTTTTACGTTTGAACAGAGAACAATTATTACCATGGGGTCTTGGCCTGCTTATTGCCCTTCTGGTTATTGGGAATGTTAAATTGGTGATTAAGCGCTACCAAATACAGAAAGAATCTGATAAGTTATATGCGGAGCAGCAAAAGCTTCGGGACTCCAATAGTGATTTAAGTAAGTTACTGGAGTACGTGCGTACTCCGGCATTTGTTGAAGAGGAGGCAAGACTACGTTTTAATTTGGCAAAACCAGGAGAAAAAATTTTTATTGTTCCAGAGGGAAACGAGAATGCAGAGGGTACAAATAGTGAAACAGGGGGTTCCAGTAGTAACAATGGCACCTGGTTTTCTAACTGGTGGCAGCATTTTTTTGGTAATAAATAACTATGTCTGACAGTAAAGAAAAAGATTTGAACAAGCCGGCATTTGATGAACCGACAAGGAAGCGGATGCATGAAGTGGTTCTCGCTTGGTTGCAGAAACACGGTTCGGAAAGTAATGTCAGCACGCCAACTATCGCGTCTGCGCGAGTACCATCGAGCCCTTTACCTGTTGAGGAGAAGCCCAAAAAAGAGCTGAAGACAGCCGTGCGTCGGCAAACGAGCGCACCGCAAGAAATAAAAAAACAAGCCGTGATACTCGACCCGTCACACGAGCTTGCTTCTCCGCGCATGCCACTTCTGTTAACGTCGGGTAGTCACCTGCATACACTACTTAGAAAATTCGTTACTGTTGCGGTGTATGCATTTGTTGGTGTTCATATTTTGGCCGCGCTACTTGTTTACGGGTTTAAGCAAACGAACGGTGTCGCGCAAGTGTTATCCAACTTTGTGCCGTTGCCTTACGCTTTTGTGAGTTATCATCCAATTTTTTATAGCGAAATCAATAAAGAGACTGACGCACTCGACCTTTTCTACAGTCAACAGACGGCTCAGAATGTTCGCCGACCAACAAGAGACGACATTCATAGATTGGTCACTACTGCTATAACGCGGCGACTCGTTGCAGAGGAATTGGCGCGTCGTCGAGGAATTTGGGTTACAGAAAAGGATATTGATGCGGCACTCGCAAAAGTTGTTGAACAGGCAGGTTCACTTGATAAAGTTAAAGGCTCTATCAAACAACTTTGGGGCTGGCGCCTCAGCGAATATCGCTACTACGTACTTCGTCCGTATCTTGTTAAGGAGCAGTTGTTGGTTGCGTTCTCTGAGGACCCGATTATCAAGCGCGAGTTACCAGCCGGTAGCAGCATCCAGTCGCTCGATCGCTACCTCGATAAAGTTGCCCCTACAATGCTGAAGCAAGTTGGCCCGTAGGGTCGACTATTAGGGGGCTTTATTTTAGTCCAATACCTCGACGGCTTGCCGCGAAATTAAAATAAAACTAAAATATCCCGCGTAGCTCCCTGACCGGCCGTAGCCTTGCTGTGTCCTGCCGTAGTTTTGTACGAAGGAGGAGCGAAGGAGGTTAGCGAAGTGGGATTACTTATGCACATACCCCGTCCGCACGCGGCGGGGGTGATTGATCAGTTGATTTACTCGTGTCATAATTAGTTCATTATTTAACATTCAAAACTATGAAAAAAGGACTAATAATAGGAGCAGTTATCGTTGTTGGTTTGTTTCTTTACAGCTTCAGCATTTACAACCGCATGGTGACCAGTTCCGAGGCGGTGGACGGGCAGTGGGCTCAAGTTGAGACGCAGTATCAGCGCCGATTTGATTTGATTCCAAACTTAGTGGAGTCAGTGAAGGGGATTTTCGAACAAGAAAAGTCAGTCTTTGGTCTTATTGCAGAAGCGCGCACCAAGTACGCCGGTGCTGTGGCTAGCGGAACGGTTGCCGAAAAAGTAGCGGCCACGAACCAAGTTGAGTCGGCCTTAGCTAGACTCTTGGTTGTGGTAGAGAATTACCCTGAGCTTCGTTCTTCAGAAAGTGTGCAGACCTTAATGGCGCAACTAGAGGGTACTGAAAACCGGGTAAGCGTTGAGCGGAAGCGCTTTAACGATCAGGTGCGCGATTACAACGTTCTCATTAAGCGTTTTCCAGCAAGCGTGCTAGCGCGCATGTACGGATTTGACGTCAAAATATATTTTGAGTCAGTGAGCGGCGCAGAGACAGCACCTAAGGTTGAATTTTAGCGACAATTTTGTAGCTTCGTTTGTTCATGCGTAAAAAATACGCCGCCGCGCTATTTGCGTTACTCTTAACGCCGTTAATAGCGGCGGCGTATTTTAGTCCTGGTATACCAACGGGGTTTGTTAATGATTTTGCCAGTGTTTTGTCTGCTGACCAAAAGCAATCACTGGAGTTAAAACTTTCCAATAACAATAAAACAAGCGGCAATGAAATTTCGGTCGTAACAATTCAAAGTTTGAAAGGGGATACGGTTGAAAACTATGCAGTAGAATTATTTAAAGAGTGGGGGATTGGTAAAAAGGGGAAAGACAACGGCGTTTTGCTACTCGCTGCAATAGAGGACAGAAAAGTAAGAATAGAGGTTGGCTATGGTCTTGAAGGGTCGCTCACAGACGCACAAAGTTATTGGATCATTCAAAATGATATTGTCCCAAATTTTAGGAGCACGAAATACTACGCAGGATTAAATTTGGCAACGAACCATATCATTGCGGTAACCAGCGGCGAGCAACTGCCAGTAGCGCAAGACCAGTCTTCAAACACACTTCCCGTAGACTGGAAACTGTTCGCTTATTTAATTTTCTTTATTCCCTTGTGGTTGGCTAGTGTTCTCGGTCGATCAAAGTCATGGTGGACCGGTGGACTTCTTGGTGGTGCTGTGGCGATTGTCGGTGGCTTAATAATGGGTTTTTTGTATTTTGGTTTAATTGCTTTTGTTATTTTGGTTCCACTGGGTCTTTTCTTTGATTTTATAGTTTCTAAATCGTACACAAAAGGTAAGGCACGTGGGCATATCCCTTGGTGGATTGGCGGCGGCAAAGGTGGGATGGGTGGCGGAGGTTTCGGCGGATTTGGCGGCGGTTCATCTGGTGGTGGCGGTGCAAGTGGGGGATGGTAATTAAAATCGGGCGGCGGAAAACTAATTTAGGTTGACGGACACGATAAAATGTGCTAGTATATTGATGTTAATTCATATATAAATAACTTATATGGGAGAACGCGAGCACACAGGTGACATTCCTGCAGATTGGAATAAAGATGCAAAGGAAGTTAGTCCTGATGATTGGGCGAGGGCTCGAATGGGTCTTGGTACGCCACCACAAGTTGAGGTTGATAAAGTTCGATCAGTGAGCGAACAGCTCAAAAATTTACGTGATGCTTTACCTATTGCTGGGAAGCTTGAGTTTGTCGATCGTTTCCGGAAGAAATATCCGGATGCAGGAGCCGATATAAACCCACGTCAAGATATAACCGCAGAAGAAGTCGATGAGTTATACATGAAATGTCTTACACGAGTCATGGACATAGAAGCACAAAGAGGGGGTAGTCGCTATGCTTATGAGGAACCACTACAAAAACTTAGAGAGGAAGCGCCTGTTGTTTTTACAGAACCCACAAAGGCACAAGCACCCGAATCAACCGATGCTGCTGAGGTAAGTAGTGCGGAATAGTTAGAAAAGAACACTCAACAAAAGAGCGACCACAAGGGTCGCTCTTTTGATTATGTTTAATTTATATATAAGTCCTCTTAATACAGTCTTCAAACCAAGTTTAACTTGGTACTCATCTTGGCCCAGTCAAACTGGGCACACCTGCGTCAAACCAAGTTTGACTTGGTGGAGCCACCTCCCGGATTTGAACCGGGGACCTCTACTTTACGAAAGTATTGCTCTACCAGCTGAGCTAAGGTGGCAAAAGTTGTTTCAACTATGTTATTAGTTATTTGGCTGTGTCCAGCAATGTATTCCGCTCGACATTGTTGCACAGAGTTTGTAGTGTTGTCCATCCTCAGAGGCGACATAAGTAAAACGTTTGAGCTGAATTTGATTGTCTTTATCTGTTGACTCGTCTAATGTAATTTGCGCTTCAAGGAGTGTTTTCGGGTAAATCTTATATCTCAAGTAGAATAAATCAAGTTCAGCTCGCAAGAATTGACTCTTTCCCGATAACATTTCGTCACTTGTATTAATTGAAACATTCACTTGTTGAATCATGTTAACAATTCCAAATGCAATTACTAAAACAACGACAATTATCGATACACCCGTAACAAATTGTTCAACTGCAAGGGATTTTCTGGATCGATTAATAATTATTTCTTTGTGCTGGAAACAATAAAGCAGCAGATAGTAAACGACAATAATATCAACCCCATGCAAACAAGTAAGATATGAATTGATTGAGTTGTAAGAAATAAGGAGATAGAGAAGAAAACCAAAAATATTGATTCCGGTAACCCAATTAACAATTTGTTTTGATCGGGTAGCATCAATTTGGCTTGTCTTAATTACACTATTTGTTGCAATCCAAATTGCAAACGAACTTGCCGAAAGATAAAGAAGTGCCACGAGTAGTAGTAGTGCTGCACGTGTTAGTTGCTGAGTAACGTCAGGAAGAAAAAAATTAACTAAGATACTGCCGAAGGTAAATACAAACGAACCGACAGCTAGTCGTGTAATTATTATGGTCCTTACTTGCCAGAATAAGCTTCGTTGAGATGGTAGGATGGGTGGTGTTGTAGGAGAAACTTCCATAAGGGTAAGGGTTATTTTCTTGGAGCGCTGCTTATCGCGAGACAATGACCTTATCATCAGGCAGTGGTTCATTCGATAACTCTGAGTACCGCAAACGTAATATTTATTGCTATCCATATGCCTGCGACGTCTGACGTCGCATACATAAAATATAATTACCTATCCCGTCAAACAAGACAGAATGTTTGACTTGCTAGGAATCTTGGCCCAGTCAAACTGGGCACACCTGCGTCAAACCAAGTTTGACTTGGTGGAGCGGGATACGGGAATCGAACCCGTGCCTAAACCTTGGGAAGGTCTCGTACTGCCATTATACTAATCCCGCGCAAAGGAACAGCTAAAACGTTAAATGTAAAAGGACTTTGCGTCCCGAGTGTATCGAGGGGCTACCTTAATCTTAACGCCCTGAGCGAAGTCGACCTATGGTGAGCGTATAATTACTAGCTATTCGCTTTTTTCAATCATCACAATTTGCTATACTATATTGTACCAAACATCAGATGACAAGCGAACCAAAAAATAAACAAAAAAATCAACCCATGATAGAGCTGAAAGGCGTGAGCAAGCTCTATGGGGACAATATTACTGCATTGCAAAGTGTCAGTTTTAGTATTGTTCCTGGAGAACTCGTGTCCGTCGTCGGCAGATCTGGAGCTGGCAAGAGCACTATTGTTCGGTTATTACTTGCTGAGGAGAAGGTCTCGCGCGGCAGCATCAGCGTCGGTGGCTGGGACATAACAAATGTTTCGCGTCGCGACGTACCGCAGTTGCGTCGGCAGATTGGCACGGTTTTTCAAGACTTTAAATTGCTTCCCAAAAAAACTATTTTTGAAAATGTTGCCTTTGCGCTCGAGGTGAGTGGAGAAGCATCAAAGATTATTCGTGAAGTGGTGCCGCAAGTTTTGCAACTGGTCGGTTTAGGTAACCGCTTGCATCAATACCCGGCGCAACTTTCTGGCGGTGAACAGCAGCGTGCCAGTATTGCGCGTTCACTCATCCATCGTCCGAAGCTGTTACTTGCTGACGAACCGACAGGGAATCTTGACTCGATTAACACCGCAGAAATTATTGATCTTCTAAAAAAGATTAATGATCTTGGCACCACCGTGGTGCTGGTAACGCACAACCGCGACGTAGTGAATACTTTGCGTAAGCGCGTTATCACGCTCGACAAGGGAACTATTATTTCAGACCAAGCTGTTGGTCGTTACGTTTTATAATTGAGAATTGAGGTCATTATGATTGCTGCTACACATAGAGTCCTACGTTTTGCTCTCCAGTCAATGTGGAGAAATTTATGGTTGACCATTGCCACAGGCGCCACAATTGCCCTCACGGTTTTTTCTCTGAGCAGTCTTCTGGCTATTCACGTTGGCATTGCACAAGTTGTTCGGTCGGTCGAGAGTCAGCTTGATCTTACGTTGACACTTTACCCAACCGTCACGGAGTCACAAGCAAATACCCTCGTTGTTGCCATCAATGGACTCCCAAATGTAAAGAAAGTTACCTACGTATCTAAGGAGCAAGTGCTCGAAGAGCAAAAACAAAGTGGCGACGCCGAAGTGCTACGGTCGCTAGAAGCGATCGGGGAGAACCCTTTTGGCGCGTCACTCATTGTTGAAGCCACAGACTCGAAGGCGTATCTCGCGATCATTGACGAGCTAAAAAAAGAGCAGTACTCCGCGCTTATCGAAGGCCAAGAAAAGCACTTTGAAGAGAACAAGAATTTTTTGCAGAATTTCTCCAATTTTGCCGATAAGGTCCGCTATGCAGCACTGGCTGTAACGGCTGTATTTGCCCTTATAAGCGCCTTAATGGTGTTTAATGCCGTACGGGTAGCGATTTACACACAGAGGGAGGAAATCACGGTTATGCGCCTCGTCGGAGCGACAAGTTCATTCATTCGTGGACCATACCTCGCCGAACTATTTATTTACTCTGTTACGTCAGTCATTATTGGCGGTGCGTTATTCATGGGTCTGCTGTATGCCGGCCAACCCTATCTATCAACGTATTTTGGTCAGGAAAATGTTAACTTACTCGGATATTTCCAAGACAATGCACTCCTTATTTTTGGCGCTCAATTTGTAGGGCTAATGCTTTTGAGCATGGTCAGCGCGTCACTGGCAGTGCAGCGATATTTGAGCGTTTAGTGTATCTAAACGCCCGCTGTTTACTGAAATCACAATAATCGTTACTATAAGGCGCACCTGATGGGGGATCGTCTAATGGTAGGACAGCGGCCTTTGAAGCCGTGAATCATGGTTCGAATCCATGTCCCCCAGCCAAAAATCCTGGGCCCCCTTTACGGGGCTGAGGATTTTTGATTGTAGGAGTATAATGGATTCGAACTTAGCATCACCCCGTGGCGGGTTTCTCGAGGGCCGAGGGGCCCTCGAAGTGGGGGTCGGGGTGAGGCGGTATGGTTCTAGGAGCTCCGCTAGCCGGCGGGGCGACGGAATCCTGTCCCCAGGTTGGAGATTTTTTGTTTGAGAGATACAATGAATTCGAAGCGGGAAGGTGTTCCGCCAGAGGCGGACAGGATGGGAAGCGAAGCGACTGGTTCTAGGCCCGTTTAACGGGCCGGAATCCATGTCCCTTCAACGAGCACCGGCGAAGTTGGTACAGAGCGCACCAGCGCGAATGTAATACTTTGCCAATGGACTATCTGCGTATAAGGCGGTTCGAATTGCTTGTTAATTGACCTATGTTATTCACGAAAAAAGAAATTTTAGATGAAATAAGACGTACCGCAGAAGAAAACGGGGGTATACCCTTAGGCATGGACAGGTTCAAAAAAGAAACTGGGATAGGCCCATTTGACGTAAGCAGATATTGGCCACGCTTTGGTGATGCGATAAGTGAAGCTGGATTGACGCGAAACGAACGATGGACACGTTATTCTGACGATCTTTTAATAGAGAAGTCAATTGAAAAAATAAGGAAGTATGGTAGGTACCCAACCTTGAATGAATTATTTGTGGAATTTAATCAGGGTGATGATTTTCCGTTTCACATATTCAAAAAACGTTCTCAACCTTACATGGTAAAGAAAATACTTGAATACTGTCATAGTAGAAACGGTTATGAAGATGTCATTCAGGCTTGTGAACCTATTCTTAAAAAATTGAACAGTAAGGATGACCTATATAGTGATACCAAAAAGACCGAAAAAATTGGTGAGGTTTATCTCTTTAAATCCGGTAAATACTATAAGATTGGAAAAACAAATGATACCGTGCGACGTGGAAAAGAACTTCGAATTCAACTGCCTGAAAATTTAAAGCTAATTCATTCAATTAAAACTGATGACACAAGTGGTATTGAAACATATTGGCACAAAAGGTTTGAGGGTAAGAGGATGAACGGTGAATGGTTTGATTTAAGTGCAGCAGATATTAAATCCTTTAAAAGCTGGAGGCGTATAGCTTAGGTTCATTTATTATCTTAAGGTAGGTTTCGCATTCCGAAGAGTATTGGATTAATTGTGCGTGTTTTAATGAAATTGTTATATGGATGAGAAAAACGAAGAAAGACTAGCTCCAGATGGTCTGCCGAAGCATTTTAAGATTGAGTGGAATGAGCCATTTTCTGTCTCCACTGGATCAACACCAGGATCGTATTCTTCTGTTTCGATTCCAGTTGATTCCACAAAGTTGAAATCGGCAAAAATAAACACAGGTGGTAGTGGCGGTGTGATATTCGAAGATACGCCAGTATATAAGTTTAAAACTACAAATTTAAAAATTAAAGACGGTAACTCTTGGGCCCATGTACGTACAAAAGTTGATTCAAGGGGAGATTATATTGATGTAATTTTTGGAAATTCAATAAACCCTCGACATTCACACATAGGATTTGAATTATCAGCTCCGCTTTTTTTAGAAATGCGAAACAAAGGCACTATTAATACAGAATCTGCCGCTGAGGAAGGTGTAGGAGTGACCGCAGGTTCGCTTAGCTTAAAGGATACTCCTACAGGGAAATTAGTAAGACTCGACTTCGCATTAAATCTAAGTAGTAATGAAATAGAGATAACTGATTTTATTTTTATTTAGTGTTTAAAGACAATGACAAATATAGCTTGGAATTTAAGAAGCATCGTAATTTATGAAAAAATCACTAACAAAGAATCCGGAAATTCAGGAGAACAAGAGATTGTGGATCTTGTACCGTGTCCGAATTGCGGTAAGAAGTTGATGAAACTTCCCCCGAACTATCCTTTATATGACGTTCAATGCACGGGGTGCTCTTTTCGTGCCCAAGTAAAGACAAACCAGAGCAAACCAAAGTCCGTCGTTTTTGGTGCAGGATGGCAAATTATGAACAAGGTGTTGAAGTCTGGTTATATGACACCGCCCCTATTTCTTAATTTTAAGTGGCTAGAAAAAAGCATTCAAAGACAGGAAGTCCGTTTTTATCCGTTTGTACCTAAAAAGAATCTCTCCAACTACCGTCTTTCTAATACAGCCAGACGCGCCAACTACGAAATGTTTACTTATACAGGGATGGACAAACTTCCATATTTTTCAGTATTTAAAAAATGATAAGGTGTTTAGAAATTATAATTAGTGAATAATATGGATCAGTCTTCCGTGTTGGCTTTAGCAAGTTTATCAAAAGATATAGCACAGCTTAATTTAGGATACTTAGGAATATCAGTAGCAATTCTTGGTGCGCTTGGTGGGGTTTTTGTTTATTTTAACTTAAATCCCTTGAAAGAAAACTTAAGCAAACAAGAAAAGAAAATCGAAGATTTAAAAGCCGAAGCACACAGCTTATTAGATGAATCAAAAGTTCAATCTGAGAAAACACTTGAAGATTTTGCAATAAGTCAGTTTGATAAAACGAGCCTACTTCTTAAACAGCAAAAAAATGAAATTGACTTAGAGACAAAAAATAAGATACAAGATTCTCATAGTTTGTTATCGGATAAAATTGAAAATATTTCAGAAAGTAAAGACCTGAAACTTAAAGAAATTATTCTTTCGGAGTCTAATAATAATTTAGCTATCCTAGACAAAAATCTAACCCTGAAAATTAGTACGACCAAAGAGGATGTTCTTAAAGAAATTAAGTTAGTGAATGCTGGGATAAATGCAAAAATTAAGGAATTAAGTGAAAAAGTCATAGAATTGCAGGTTTATAAATACAGTAAAGAAGGACAGATGGGTGCAATAATTTATTCTATTGAGTTGCTTGAAAATGCGATAGAAGATTATTTTAAAACGAAAAAAGAACTTGTTAATAAGTTGGAAAATTCATCTGACGACAAGACGTTTGGGTGGAAAGTTAATTATAGGTTAGAGGGTTTAATAAAGGAAATTGGTGATTCCAAATTGGAGGAGGATGAAGTCAAAAAAATTCTTATACAAATATCAAAAATTGAAAATGAAAGTGTTTTTAAGGTTTTAGCTGGAGAACTTAAGAAAAAAGTTTTGTATAAAAATTGAAGTTCCATTTTATCTGCAAACATACTAACTTGTAATAGATAATTTACCAATAAATATGGAAAATATTGCAGAAAAATTCTTCAATTCCTTTACTAAAATGGAAGATATCGAAAAATTAATTAGCGAAGGAGAAACCGAAGGCCAATATCTAGAATGTAAAAGCCCTCAGGGTCCATATTTTGACAAAGGATTGAAATCACAGCTAGCAAAAGAACTCTCTGCTTTCGCTAATGCAGGTGGTGGGGTTATTTTATTTGGTGTTTCTACCACAAAACATAAGCATTCTGAAACAGATGTTTTGTCTCAGATTGAAGAAGTGGGAGCAGTTAAAAAATTTAGAAAAGAACTTGACGTGATCACAACAACCTTAATTGAACCATCTATAATATCTTGTAGGTCAAAAGTTATTTTTAGAAATCCTTCTGATTCTAGGGGAGTAGTAGTAACTTTTGTTCCTCCAACTCCTGGTGATCCAATTAGAAGTAACCTTGACCGTGAGTTTTATATAAGAATTGGGGATGATTCAAGCAAAATGCCATATGAAACCGTAAAAAAAATGTTTGCTGGGACAGCAGGTCCAGAATTATCAGCGTTGTTTAATGACAGATTAGTAAAGTTAGAAGGTGATGGATCATGGAAAATTCCAATAATTTTAAGTAACGAATCTAGTGCTGCAGCCAAAGACACAGAAGTTTCAGTCACGGTAATAAATGGTAGTGCCTGTGAAACTATTAGTGGAGAAATCTTCAAGGATCAGTCAAATGTAAACCCTGGGTCAAAAGTATTTATGACTGATATCGATAAGCCAATTTTTAGGGGAAAGAACGTTGTGGTCGGCTATATAGTTGTAAAAATGAAAAAAGCAAAGTTTTATAAAAGAAATTTAAATCTCAAAATAGATATATTTGCTAGTAATATGAGGGCTAAAACATATACGATAACAATAAAACTCGCAAAAAAGGGCTTTTCTGTAATGAAAACTAAGTCTGAATATTTATACTAGGATCATACTCGAGGCGCTTTCTTTTGCCGTAACAAAAGAGTCAGCAATAACATTGTAAAGTAACGAGTCAAAAGGTTAGTGCTCGAAAACGGCAGCAAAAATTCCTCCCTCCACGGTTGGAACTTTCCCCCTCGCGAGATACAATTTAAACATGCCTAAAACAGCCCCATCTTTCACACATAAAGTTCCAGCGGACTTCCGAAGGGCTATTGGCTCTACCCCTCGCGCGAAAGCGGTATGGGATGATATCACTCCAATAGCACGCAATGAGTGGATTTGCTGGGTAACATCCGGCAAAAAAGCCGAGACGCGAAATATCCGGATCGCAAAAGCACTTTCAAAACTAAGTGGAGGAATGCGCAGACCTTGCTGTTGGGCCAGCTGTCCGCACCGTTGAGAAAAACAGGTAAGTTTTCTGCCATAGTGGTAACAAATATGCAGCCCTATAGATTTAGTCCAATAGAAAATAAAGAACAGTTGTTAGAAGCTATAGAATATACGCATTTTAAATGTTTTGAGTTATGCAAAAAGAACTTTGGCAGATATCTTCCCGTTGCCGGTAATATCGGAATATTTTCTCATTATGATGATGAGTATGAGTTTCTTACAAAGTTAAGAGAAGAACTAACTGAAAAGTCCGATAATTGGAACCATAAGTATTACCGTCTTCTCGAGCCTATAAGAATTGCCGCAAAGGGTGATGTGCCTGATACTGTATATACTTATCTCTATATTCGTAAACCAGATAAGCATAAGGAAGTTGGCGATGTTGATTTTGTCTTGGGTCTCAATGAATTTAGTGAATTAAAAGACTCTTTACATCACAGCAAGGAAATCAAAGGTATAGAAGTATTCGACCGCGTTGACCTTGATCTAATTAAACTGTTCGACTCCGATACTGATGTCCTTTCTTTTATCGGGACGAAGAACATGACCGAAAATATACGACCATTATGACCCCATACAAACACACGCAAATTGGATATCTGATGCTGGTTGTTACGTTTTGTGTGCTGGTGCTCTTCGCATGGGCGCAAATTACGGTTCGGCTTGAGCCGCCCTCTGCCGACTCTGGAGCAAATTTTGCCATTACTGCGATAATGGTATTAGTTCTGTTTATTGTAACCGATTTCCACCGTCAAAATAAGACCGGAATCATGTCCACGGGGGCTATGGCCTATACCGTGCTTATCCTCTTATTCTTGTGTTAGTTCCAATTATAGTATATAATTTAAACCAAAGGTACCCATATTTGGGTACCAATATCGTACAAATCATCAATTTACTTGTAGTGAGCAAAGTCGCACTATGGAAAAAGACTACATTTTAGACTTAATGAGATCAAAGAAGACTGTCTTTACTTTTAAAGACCTTATTTTGCTTTGGGGAGAATCTGACGTCAATTTTGTTAAGAAGAAGATTCATCGCTATGTTAAAGCTGGCAAAATGAACGCTGTACGCAGAGGCATTTACTCCAAAGATAAAAATTACGATAAATACGAGTTAGCTACAAAAATATATACTCCTTCATACGTCAGCATGGAGACGGCTTTAGGCGCGGCCGGAATTACTTTTCAGCTGTACGGGCAGATTTTTATTGCGTCATATACCACCAAAGAAATTGAGTGTGATGGGCAGAAATATTCTTATAAGAAAATAAAGGATACCATTCTCACCAATCAGGCTGGTATAGAGTCAAGAGAAAATTACAGTATCGCTTCGCGCGAAAGAGCATTTTTGGATGTTATCTATCTCAATAAGGATTATCATTTTGATAATCTCTCGGCTTTGAATTGGGAAAAAGTATACGAAATCTTACCCATTTATCGTGGTAATAAACGTATGGCTAAGATGGTGAAAATGTACCATAAAGCATTTTCTGCCGACTTGTCCGCCGAAGCCGCAGCGCAGGCGGGAGGAGGTCCGCCTCTAGCAGAAAGAATTCCAACTAGATAATAATCATATGGCTCTTGATACCGCAAAGCATAAAAATGTTCTCATAAAAATCCTCAAGGATATCTATACTGACGCAACCATTAGTCCGATCTTAGGATTTAAGGGTGGGACAGCTGCTACATTTTTCTATAACCTCGACCGCTTCTCGGTGGATTTGGATTTTGATTTACTTGATTCAGACAAAGAGAACTACGTGTTTGGTCGTGTTAAAGCAATTATTGAGAATTATGGCAAATTAAAAGAGTCACGAAAGAAAAGATTCAATCTTTTTTATATTCTTTCTTATGACGACAAAGATATTAACGCCCAAAACGTCAAGGTAGAAATTAATCGCCGTGAATTCGGTTCAAAATATTCGGTGGAATCATTTCTTGGTATCTCGATGCAGGTGATGGTGAAAGAAGATATGGTTGCACATAAACTTTGTGCTATGTACGAACGGATTGGTAAGACGAATCGCGACATTTTTGATGTTCAGTTTTTCCTTTCGCACGACTGGCCTGTTAATAAAAAAATTGTTGAGAATCGTACAGGTGTCTCGTATGCAGAATTTTTGAAAAAGTGTATTGATGTAATGGAAAAATTCGATGACAGCAATGTACTTTCCGGTATGGGTGAATTACTCACTGAGAAACAGAAAGCATGGGCAAAAACAAAGCTTAAGTCAGAGGCGTTGTTTTTGCTTAGGTTAGCTCTGGAGAAGGAAAAGTAAACTTATATGCCAAATATAATCGCCGACAAAACCAAAAAACAGACTTACTATAAGTGCACTTCACTCACTATCCTCGGCAATAAGGTGATCACAGAATAGATTTATGACTTCCTACAAACACACGCAAATTGGATATTTGATGCTGGTTGTCACGTTTTGTGTGCTGATGCTTTTCGCATGGGCTCAAATTACGGCCCGGCTTGAGCCACCCTCTGTCGACTCTGGAGCAAATTTTGCCGTTACGAGCATCATGGTATTAGTTCTGTTTATTCTTTCATCATTTGCGACGCTCACAGTGTCGATTGATGAAAATTATCTTCGAGTTAAATTTGGCTATGGTATTTTCGCCAGGAAGTTTGAATTGAATCAGATAGCTTCAGTTAAAACAGTAAAGAATCACTGGTACTACGGATGGGGGATAAGGTTGTGGTTCTGGCCCAAAATGTGGATTTTTAATGTTTCCGGTTTTGATGCAGTCGAGCTCGTTATGAAAAATGGAAAAATCTACCGCATAGGAACAGACGTTCCAGGAGAGCTTGAGACTGCGATCAAAGCGGTGTTAAAGTAATTTGGAATTGTGCCCACCAATAAACAAAAAATTCTAGAGTTCATCAAAGCACATCATATTGCCGTTGTTGCCACGACGGATACTGAAAAACCTGAAGCAGCAGTTGTTGAGTACGGCGAGACCGATGAACTGGAACTCATTATTGATACCTTCATTTCTTCACGAAAGAGCAAAAATATTTTGCATAACCCAAACGTCGCTCTTGTCATCGGTTGGGACAATAACATAACCCTTCAGTATGAAGGTGAGGCGACCGAACTAAAAGGTAGTGAGCTAGAAAAAAGCAAGGAGATATATTTTAAAAAGAACCCGCGTGCAAAAGAGTGGGACGGTCGTGAAGGAATAGTATATTTTAAAATCATTCCAAAATGGATCCGATATTCTGATTTGAATAAACACCCATGGGAAGTTTTTGAGATCAATCTATAAATGATTACTGGGTTATTAAACCTCTTTGATTTAGTACAATTTACAGGGTACACTCAGTTTCGATTGATAGGGTCAAAATATGATTGAAAAAAGAGGACAATTTAATCCAGAGGTAAAGCTACCACCCGAAACTGAAAGCGACATGGCTTCAATTCGTTTGGAATTCTTTCGCCATGACGATAAAGAATCTGAAGCAGGTGACCCTTCGGTTCGTCTATCTCAACGTGGTCGGGTACATGCCACCGAAGCTGGCCTAACTAAAAATGCGCACGCGGAAGTCGCTTTAGCTTATGGCTCGTTAAAGGATAGAACAGCCGAAACAGCATTGCGACATGCGTTGGCGCGGCGAGAGGAAATTCAGCCAACGCACTCTTTGGAGGATATTCAGAGAATTGTTGATCAAGAATTAAATGTTGGGAAAAAAGGTAAAAAACTTATTAAAAACAGAGTATTACCGCAATTAAATTTGAATAATCGTGGTACGGCGCAATATCGTCAACAGTGGTTGCAGCACTACAAAGAAAGTAAGGATGCCTTGCGGTTTGTTTATCACGATAGTGATCGGTTAGCACAAGAGTTAAATGACAAAAAATCAACTTCTTATTCCCGAGCAGCTGGTAATGTGGCTGAGTTAATTCAAAAGTATATTGGCATCCTGCCACGCTGGCAGGAAATTGTTAAACAGAATCCCGATAAGTACAAAAGATTCCGCGATGAGTTGCAGAGGTTTTTTTGTTCTCATCACGCCGTATTAGAGCCGTTCTTAATGAAAGTTATTGAACGGACCGAAGGGGAAGAGGGGGTTGAAAAATTTATTGAGTCGTTGCCAAACAAAAATGGGTTTGGTTTAAGTGAAGGTTATTCGGTTACCATAACAGGGCACGATGGTCAGCCCACTGTTACTTTAAAGTACGGCGACAAGGAGTGGGTTATACCGACAGAAATGGTGAACGAAATTGTTCGAGAAAGAGATGAATTCAATCATCTGATAGATAATAAATCTTCAGTATGAAATTTATTTTTGTAAGGCACGGAGAAACGGATTGGAACAAAAAAGGTTTGTTGCAAGGTCATAATGACACAGAGTTAAACAAAACGGGCATACAACAAGCGGTTCAGTTGTTGCCCACTCTGGAAAAATATCATTTTGACGTTATATACTCGTCATCCCTAAAACGTGCTTACGAAACAGCAAAAATAATAAGTAATCACTTTAATGTGCCCATAATTATCAGCGATCACCTAAAAGAAAAGAATTTTGGCTCACTTGCGGGTAAAAGCTGGCAAGAAAACAGCGAAGCGACAGGAAAAGATTTAAAAACTATCGATCGGCGTCAGCAGTACGACTATAGTCCATATGGTGGCGAAACAGCAGAGGAAGTTAAGGCAAGAGTTAAAAAGTTTATTGAAGAGGTAAAAATAAGCGGTTACAAACAACCATTGGTTATTAGTCACGGAGGTATCATTAGAGTGTTGCGTCCTTATTCCGATGAGGTACCGAAAGTTATGAATGCCTCGGTTCATCAATTTGATCTTTAGTGAATAATAATGCGTACCATTAACCGAGACATCGTTTCTGTTTTGTTGCTTTCCAAAGAGGGTAAGTTACTTATTGGGCTGCAGTCTTTAAATGAATATAATGTTTACCCAGGATGTTGGGGTATTATCGGCGGAGGTGTCGACAACGGTGAAGACCAAAGAACTGCACTTAATCGCGAAGTATTAGAAGAGTCTGGTGTTGATATTCAAAAATACCATGCGGAGTTGATTGATGTAGCCGGTGGTGAAGCAGAAAAAACTTTAAGAAACACGAATGAACGCGTTCTTGTAAAAATGAAGTTCCATGTTTACAGGGTCGTCATGGACGATAAAAACTCAAACGATATCACGGTAACGTTAAACGATGAGCACTCTGCATATCAGTGGCTATATTCATCTGAATTGAGTCAATTAAAACTTGCGCCTCCATCAGAAGCTTTATTTAAAAAACTTGGATATTTGCAATAGTGTAATTATCAATGATCTCCCTACTCAAAAAACCGAGTGCCTGGATTCCAATAGTTATTCCGCTACTCTTTTTTGCCTATATAGTTATTGCAATTTCTTTTTTTGAAATAGTGCGAGAGAAAGACGAAGGAGTTGGTGCGCACCTTTTTCAGTTGTGGCTCCTCATTGAACCGTTTATGGTTGGATATTTTGCTATTCGTTGGTTGCCGCGTGCACCGAAACAAGCAGTTACGATTCTAGTCATTCAGGTTCTCGCTGCACTTTTGCCTATATCAACAGTTTTCGCTTTTAAGCTATAAAGAACGAAACTATGAAAGTTCTGTTACTCGGAGCAAATAGTTATGTCGGTTCACGAGTTTATTTAGAACTAAAAAAGGATCATGAAGTAGTTGGCACATTTCACAACAAAAAACTTTTTACGAATCTCGTCTTTCTTGATGTTACCGATAGGCAAGCGGTAATGGATCTTATTATTAAAGAAAAACCGAACGTAATCGTTCACTGTGCAAATCAGGCGAGTAATAGGTGGTGCGAAGAACATTTAGAAGATGCCGTTAAGATTAATCGGGAGGCAACAAAATTTATTGTAGAGGGGGCGAATATTGTTGACTCAAAAGTAATTTATGTTTCTTCCTTCGCGGCGATTTCTCCGACTAACTTGTATGGAATAATGAAAGAGGAGTCAGAACGGATGATTAAAACGGTTCGTTCGGGTTACGCAATAATCCAGCCGGGGGTAATAGTTGGTATTAGTCCAAAGATAAAAAAGGAAGATGGATTTTTTAGTTCTCTTATGGAAAATTTAAATGACAATAAGCCGGCCGAGTATGACAATATCAAAAAGTATCAACCAACCTATTTGGGTCATATTTGCGAAGTAATCAAGTTGATTTTAGAAAGAGGTCTTTGGAATAAAACATTTCCCGTAGCATCACTAGGCGTTAAAACAAAGTATGAATTAGCAAAAGACATCTTATCTCCTTTTGGAATAACAGTAGAAGAAGTTGAAGGTAGTCACACGATTACTAAGAAAAAGACACAAGGCCTAAAGGAACTAAACGAATCGAGTCTGCCGGTCTACACATATATGCAGACCATTGAGAAGGTTGTCGAAGAAATTAAAGCCAGTAACTGTTGAACTATGAAAATCTTCCTCGCCACAACCAACGGTGGGAAAATTGAGCGGCTTACGAAACTACTAAAACAGATCAACGTAGACATTGAAGTTTATACTCCGGCAGATTTACACATAGAAATTCCCGAAATTGTGGAAACTGGAAAATCTTTACTCGAGAATGCAAAGACTAAGGCCCGCGCATATTTTGGCAAAGTTCAAATGCCTATTCTTGCAAACGACACAGGTTTTTATGTAGAGGGGGAGGGGTTCATTGATGCGCCTAAACGGGAAGCGCTTGGAGAGGCCAGCGAGGGTACGTTGTCCTTAGAAGAGATCTCTAAAAAAATGGCAGATTTTTGGAAAGGTATAGCCATTAAACACGGCGGCAAAGTAGACGCGTCATGGATTGAATCTTTTGTGGTTCTCTACCAGGACGGCACAATGAAAGAAGCTGAGTCCCGTAGAGATGTTGTTTTGACGAACCAAGAGTTTGGTACACCGCACGTACAAATGCCGGTACGTGCCCTCTATTACTCAAAAGTCACTAATAAACCCGCCATTCAACATACTAAAGAAGAGGAGATTCAAGAGATGAAGCCGATCATAGATGCTTTAGTCAATGTGTTAGAATATTGATTTTGGAAGCGTAGGGATGGTATTTGGCGCTTGACAGTAAATAACCGTTGTATATACTATAGATATATGAAAACTATTATCAACGTGAAAGCAGATAGGGACACAAAAATTAAAGCGCAACGTTTAGCAAAAGAGCTTGGATTACCTCTAAGCGTTGTTATTAACCAGTATTTAAAGGACTTTATACAGCAGGGTAAAATTACATTTTCGCAACCCTTGATGCCAAATACCAGAACTCGAAAGATGCTTGATCGGGTATTGGCTGACATCAAGAAAGGTAAGAATGTATCTCAGAGCTTTAACAATGCAAAGGATTTGATTGCTGACTTAAGAAAGAAGTAATGTTGGTGCGTTATCACCGAGACTTTAAGAAGCAGTTTCAGAAATTAACTTTAAAGCAACAAAGCCAGTTTGATGAAAGGTTGGCCATTTTTAGCAATGATCCTTTTGCGTCGCAGTTGAATAATCATTCATTGCGGGGTGTTTACCAGGGCTGTCGCAGTATAAATATTTCCGGTGATCTACGAGTGATCTATGTTGCTGACAATGAAGGCGTTGCGTTACTTATAGCCATTGGAACGCATAGCCAGCTTTATGGGTAGCTATGATTAAAGTTGTAACTGTTCATGGCAGGTTCCAGCCGCCGCTACATAAGAATCACTGGAACTATATTAAAGCAGCTTTTGGCGTTGCAGAAAAAGTTATTATTCTTATCACTAACCCCAACCTGTCTGAAAAAGCTGTACCTGAAGCTGAACACAGAAATAAAGCTGATAATAATCCGTTGTCGTACGATGAGAGAGTAAAAATCTTTAAATCTTTTTTTGACAACATTGGCATCGCAAAAAATAGGTATGAATTCAAACCTTTTGATATTACCGACGAGAAGGAGTGGAGGAAGTTAGACAAGGGCACTCCAAATATGGTTAACGTGTATAGTGACTGGAGTAATTCGAAGCTAGAAAAATTTAAAACACATGATCTTAAGGTTATTCGACTAGATCTTCAGCCGTTGGACGGTGTATCTGGAACACGTATTCGTGAAATAATCTGGCGAAATATTGACGCATCTCAGATGCGAAATGAGTTGTTAAAAGCAGGGTATATGGAAGAAGCAATTCCAGGTCTTTTTGAAGTATTGGGTTATTAGTAAGAAGTGATATAATACTTCTATGACAAACACTCAAAACAATCTTCATAGTTTCTGGCAGCGCACCTCGTGGCTTACGGTTATATTGGCAATTTTAACGGTTGTTACTTTCATTGCTGTATCGAACCCGGGTGTTCGATATGCGGTGCAACTCGGAACGCGAGGAGTAATGATGGAAAATGCAGGTAGCTCAGGGGCGGTGCCTTCGGTGCCTGCTGATGTTTCAACGAAGAGTATTGATGGATTGAACTATCCCGAACAAGGCATGATGGATTTGAGTTATCCGTATCCATACCAAAATCCTGATGTACCAGTGACCGATACGCGTGAACTCATGAAAACCTATTACAGCGCGTCAATGAGGACTCGCGACGTGCAAGGTCTCACGCGACGCGTTGAAACAACGGTTCGTGGGTACAGTGGGCGGATAGATCAGCAAGCAAGTTCGCCAAAATACGGTTTCATTAGTTTTTCCGTACCGCAGAGTAAGTACGACGCATTCCGAACCGAACTTGAAAGTATGGTTGGTAGCCGTTTCCTCACAGTTAATATCTCATCTCAAAATCTTTTACCGCAGAAGCTAAGTATTGAGGAACAACAAACGCAGGCCGACAAGGCCCTAGCGGATTACACTATGGCACGTGAAGATATTACAACCGCGCATACAGCTGCCGTGCAATCCCTGCAGTCGAAAATTGACGACGATGAACAGCAATTGATTGCACTTCGAGCCAAACCAGAAACACCAAAAATACTGGCAGAGATACAGGCGGTGTCGAGTGACTTGGCATTACAGAAAAGGCGGCTCGATAGTGAAAACGCTTTGTATTCGACGCGTCTAAAAAACGCTGATAGGAATATTAAGTTTGCAGAGGATCGGCAAAAGGCAGTTCAAACGCAAGATAAGACACTACTGGACAACGTTGCAACGGTAACCGGCATCGTTTCTGTTCAATGGATTAGTTTGTGGAATACTGTTCTGCTCTATCTACCCGGTTACTCAATTCCATCAATTTTTGCCGTACTGACGATTTTTTCAGTTGTTTGGGACCGCCGAAAACTTAGCTAGGTGTGCATAGCTCACTAGCGGACAAAGAGTTTAAAGAATTCGCAGAAGACTTCGCAAGGCGCGCAGGCGGTATAATGCGCGAGAACTTCAGTTTGGGTATGCGAAAAGACTGGAAGTCAGACGGCGGTCCCGTTACTGAGACTGACTTAAGTATAAATTCTCTTTTGATTAGCGAGGTTAAAAAACGATTTCCAGACCACAGAATTTTAGCTGAGGAGCAAAGCGATTTAAGTGGTAGTTCCCCTTATACATGGGTCTGCGATCCTGTAGACGGCACTATACCATTTTCGCACGGTATACCAATTTCAACTTTTTCTCTCGCTTTAACTAAAAATGGTGAGAGTATCTTAGGTGTTGTTTATGATCCTTTTCAGAGTAGACTGTACTCGGCAGTCAAAGGTGAAGGCGCCTTTATGGACGGGAACAAAATGCATGTTTCAACGAAAGATCAATTGAAGTTGTCCGCCGGAGAATATGAGATGTTTGAGATGGCGAAATACGATGTTAACAAACTACAAGAGCGGCTAACAAACGAGGGGGTTAAATTGATGCGGTTGTGTTCTGTGGTTTATCCGTCAGTATTAGTAGCCGCTGGGGAACTGGCTTTCACGATTTTTCCTCACACCACAGCTCATGATGGGGCTGCAATTAAAGTAATCGTTGAAGAGGCGGGCGGAAAGGTGACAAATATTTTCGGTGAAGAGCAAGCGTATGATACAGAAATTGAAGGATTTATTGCCTCAAACGGTTTTCTACACAAAACGCTAGTTGACCTGTGCAAAGAACTAGTCGTACCGCAAAAAAAATGAAGCAGTCTGTTATCTTCCCGCCTGCCTGGTGTTGAAAATGTTCGGAGAATAGAAACCAGTAAATTGCTTGACCCTATGCATGTCGCCTGTTTCGTAAAGTACGGCGGCGAGAACTTCTTGATCACTCAGAATAGTTACTCTTTCACGTAGTGCACAATAAAGCGCAACCTCAGCCGGTTCTAAGGCAATGCCTGTATATCGAGCCATGTTTTCAGCCTGCCCACGCGAATTTGGGTTAAGCACGAATTCAGGATTTCCCGTAAGCTCACGAGCAGCTTGAAGCACGTCCTGGTTGAATTGCGGGCGGCCTTCAGTTGTGAGACCTCCGGGCGCGCCTTCGTGATTTTCGGGAGAATCTATCATAGGATAAATATATGTTGAGTCTGTGAATTTAGCAACCAGTCAGCAATTTGGAGATATTAACTTTGGGCGATACAATGTTTTCATAACATTCAAGAAGAATACCTCTATGACAGAGCCGACACTAGATAAGCAAACAAACAAGAGAATTTTTGGATTGCCAAAAAATATTTTCTTTCTTGGTCTCACCAGCTTTTTTAACGACTTTTCTTCAGAGATGGTGTTCTCGGTTTTTCCTGCTTTTTTTACGTCGGTTTTGAAAGCCGGTGCTGGCGCTCTTGGCTTAGTCGACGGCATAGCTGAAGGGTTGTCAAATCTTTTCAAAATTTATTCGGGGGCTCTCTCTGATAAATTTCAAAACAGAAAGCAGCTCATCGTTATAGGTTACACACTTTCTGTTCTTACCCGCCCTTTTTATGTTTTGACGTCAGTCGTTTCAGGTGCTCTCGGACTTCGTGTTTTAGATAGGGTAGGGAAGGGGCTTAGAGACGCACCACGAGACGCAATTATTTCACTCTCGTCACCAAAAGAAGAACTCGGTAGGTCTTTTGGGTACCATCGCACCATGGATACACTTGGCGCAATTCTCGGCCCACTGGTCGCTTACTTTATACTCAAGAATTATCCACTGCGTTTTAGTGCGGTTTTTACGACTGCTTTTTTTGTTGGCATCATCGCCATTGGTACATTATTTTTTATTTCTGACATTGCGTTACGTACCTCAAGCCGCCCCGTAAGTATTACTGATGTTTTTAAAAAAATACCACCAAAGTTCAAAATTTTCTTGTTCTCCATTTTTGTCCTTTCACTCGGCAGCATACCAATTGCCATTCTTCTTTTGAAAACGCAATCGATTGGTTTAATGATCGCTGATATCCCGTTGTTTTATATGGTCTACAACCTGTCATACGCAGGGTTCTCAATAACAGCTGGTAGGGTGAGCGATAAAGTCGGTGCGAAAGCCGTTATCTTTGTTGGCTACGCCATTCTCTTGGTGAGTTATTTATTTCTTTACGAAGCAAACACTGCCTGGGTATTAGTTGCTAGTTTTTTTATTCTTGGCCTCTTTCCTGCGCTTACTGATGGCGTGCAGCGATCTTTGGCGGCGCAACTGACAACAGAAGAACTTAGGGGCGGTGCGCTTGGCCTTTTGAATGCTGCAGTTGGTATCGGTGCGCTTTTTGCCGGCGTTGGTGGTGGTTATTTATGGCAAGTATACGGCTCGGGATTTGCATTCTTCGCTGCTGGCGTTGCTATCGTTATTGGGCTATTCTTGTTTTTCTATTCAACGAGAACTGAAAATGCAGTTACAAACTAACTCGTGCCCGTATTAAAAGTAATTTCAATGCATGAAAGTCATTAATAAAAAAATTCCGTCAAGTCAGGGCAACCTTGCCGCGGTTGTGCATTACCCGAACTCAGTGACGGATAAGCTTGCAATACTTTGCCCTGGTTTTTTAGATACAAAAGATTATGCACATCTGGTTGCTTTAGCTAACGAGCTTAGTAAAGTCGGGTATACCGTTGTTCGATTCGACCCCACAGGAACATGGGAAAGTGCAGGGTCGATTACCGACTACACCACAACTCAATATCTAGCGGATATTAAAAGCGTTCTTGAGTACATGCTCCAGGAGCGACC
The DNA here is from genome assembly GCA_041660005.1 of Patescibacteria group bacterium. Classification (GTDB taxonomy): domain Bacteria; phylum Patescibacteriota; class Patescibacteriia; order GWA2-46-9; family GWA2-46-9; genus 1-14-0-10-48-11. The sequence goes on from JBAZXG010000003.1 coordinate 110,828, forward strand.
GTACACGCACGTTTTTCTTGGTGGGCATAGTCGCGGGGGTTTCATGTCACTATTGTATGCAGCTCGAGACACAAGAATCAATAAAGTTTTAGGAGTTATGCCGTCTTCCGGACGCAGATATACAGAGGATGTTCGTGATGCATGGAAAACAACTGGCTTTTACATCTCAAAAAGAGATGTACCTGGCAGTCCGAGCGAGATACGTGAATTTCGTGTTCCTTATTCTCATCTGGAGAACAGAGACCAGTTCAATATTTTTGAAGATGTCAAAAAGATAACTTCTCCAGTTGTTTTGATTGCAGGTGAAAGGGATACGTTAGTGTTGCCAGTAGACGTTAAGAAGATTTTTGACAGCGCCAATGAGCCAAAGAAATTTGTCGTAATTCCAAAAATTGGGCACAGTTACCGTCACGACGAAAACGAAATCAAGGTTGTTAATAACATCATCTTGGACGAACTTTTGACTGAACGCGTGGTATAATTAGACTCATGAAAACACTACCTCGTCTTGGCCTTGGTACCTGGAAATCTGAACCCGGCAAAGTCGGCGCTGCCGTAACGCACGCCATAACGAATTGTGGTTATCGGCATATTGACTCAGCCGCAATTTATGGTAATGAAAAAGAAATCGGCGAGGCATTAAGTAAACTATTCACGACAAAGACCATCACGCGCGAAGAATTGTTCGTTACGAGCAAGCTCTGGAATAACATGCATAAAAAAGAACGGGTGCGCATGGCCTGTGAGAAAACACTAAAAGACCTACAGCTTGATTATCTTGACCTTTACCTTATGCACTGGGGCGTAGCTATGCCCGAAAGTGGTCAGTCCTTTGATGAGGAAGGTCTTCTTGTCACCGAAAAAACATCAATTCGCGAAACCTGGGAAGCTATGGAAGAGTTAGTTGACGCTGGCTTAGTGCGGAGTATCGGCGTTGCAAATTTTACCGCACCGATGCTTCTCGATCTTCTAAGCTACGCCAGGGTTTTACCAGCCATGAACCAAATTGAGTTGCATCCCTATATTCAGCAACCCGAGCTCGTTCAATTTTGCACTGAGAGAGGCATACAGGTGACTGCTTATTCACCACTTGGCTCACGGGGTAATACTGAAAAACGAGGATTGCCTTCGCCGCTCGACGACGCAACAATCATATCTCTTGCAAAGCAACACAATAAAACGCCGGCGCAGATTGCACTTCGCTGGGCAATTCAGCGCAAAACAATACCAATACCGAAAAGCGTAACGCCGAAAAGAATTAAAGAAAATTACGATGTCTACGACTTTGAACTATCAGAGAGCGACATGCAAGCAATACGGCAAATAGACAAAAATATGCGGTTCATTGATCCGAGTTTATGGTGGAAAATTCCTTACTTTAATTAATAGGTACTAACTTTACAAAATGAAAAAATCTTCTATTGGAGCATTGCTCATCATGCTAGCTGCCGCGCTCTGGGCGCTTGATGCGCTCATTCGCACAACATTGACAACGACGATTCCATCAACCTGGATTGTTTTTATTGAGCACTTTGTCGGTCTCATTGTTCTTTTGCCATTTCTCATTCGTGAGCGGAGTGTTTATAAAACGCTGACAGTAAAAGATTGGCTCGTTGCCGTTGGACTCACGCTCGTGAGCAGTGTATTCGGTACATTACTCTTTACACAGGCGCTGGCACTGAGTTTTGTGAACTTCGATTTTGCAACGCCGGTACTCCTACAGAAACTTCAACCACTTTTTACCATTGCCGTAGCGGGGCTTTTCTTAAGAGAGAGAGTGAGTCTGCGTTACCTGTTCCTAGTGCCTGGTGCATTTATTGGCAGCTACATGATCAGTTTCGGGACTGAGCCGATTACGTTTCAACTGGCCGGAAAGGAACTCGTCTATGTTTTAGCTATTGGGGCTGCAGCTGCTTGGGGGAGCGGTACGGTGCTAAGTAAGTCCTTACTTAATAAAATGAACTATTCAGCAGCCACGGCACTTCGGTTTCTTCTTGCGATTCCGTTAAGTCTTGGTGTTGCCCTATATCTCGATCCGCATTATTCCGTTATGGGCTTGCAGTTTGCCGAATTGTGGCGTTTTCTATTGATTGCCCTGACCACTGGAGCTGGCGCAATTCTTATCTACTATCGAGGGCTGCGCCATACAACCGCAAGTGTGTCGACTATTGCTGAGCTGACGTTTCCCATTGTGAGCATTTTGATTGCCATAACCTATCTCAACCCCTATGGAGAGCCGCAGCACCTTACACTCGCCAATATTTTTGGTATACTTATTTTGCTCTCCTCCATCTTAGGCATTGGTTTTGATAGGGAAGCAGTTAAACAACATAGCTAATTATGTATCTACTCTACCGATGGTTACTCAGCGCGGTTGCACTGCTCCTGGCAGCAGCAATTATTCCTGGAATACACGTTGATGGTTTGTTTTACGCGTTGATTGTTGCCCTCATTCTCGGTTTTGCGAACGCGATTTTGCGTCCCATTATTGTCTTACTGACCTTACCGATCAACATTTTAACACTCGGCTTATTCACTTTTGTTATTAATGGATTTCTTTTCTGGTTTGTGTCCATTGTTACCGAAGGTTTTGTCGTTGATAATTTTAGCAGTGCCTTTTTAGGGGCAATCATTGTGTCGGCTATCAGTTGGTTTGGTAGTAAAACATTACTTGCGGAAAAATGAGGAGGCGTAAACTCTACGGATCCCTCGCGTTTATTTGTCTGTTGCTCATAGTTGGCGTCTCTCTTGTATGGACAACAACTCGGTTGCCGAAAGCGAGTGTCCTCATTAATGGCGAACGAGTAAATGTAGATATTGCAACAACGGAAGCGAGTCGTCAGCAAGGACTTTCGGGTCGTCAATCAATTGGACCAAACAATGGGATGCTTTTTATTTTTGAGTCTACGGGTCGACCAGGAATCTGGATGAAAGACATGCGGTTCGCTATCGACATTGTTTGGCTTGATGATACTTGGCTGGTCGTGGACAGCACAAAAAACGCTGCACCCGCGAGTTATCCAGAAATTTTTGAAACCAAAATGGATGCCCGTTATGTCTTGGAGCTACCCGCCGGATGGCTCGACCGTCATAATGTAAAACTTCTTGATCACGTTTTGTTGATTCCGTAAAAAAATAAAATAGAATAAAATTTAGGTATGCCAATCATTTTTATACAACTCAGCGCAGTTTTGTGCATCGCTACCCTTGTTTCGTGGCTGATGAAGCGGCTCGAGCAGCCGCTGATGGTCGGTTACATTCTTACCGGTATCATTATTGGGCCAGCTCTTCTTGGGTTGGTACACCAATCAGATGCCATTGAAACGTTTGGAAAAATCGGTGTTGCCTTTTTACTTTTTCTCGTTGGTCTTCGGTTGAAGCCAAAGATGATTCGCGAGGTGGGAATGATTGCTTTGTTGACCGGCCTCGGTCAAATTGCGGTAACAGCTTCTCTTGGTTTTTTGTTGGCTCAGTCCCTTGGTTTTTCGTTTATTCCTGCTCTTTATGTGGCTATTGCCTTCACCTTCTCAAGTACGATTGTTATTCTGCAGCTTCTGTACACGAAGGAGGAGCAGGACACATTGTACGGGCGCATCGCTACCGGCTTTATGCTGGTTCAAGATATTGTGGCCATGGTGCTTCTGCTTTTGTTATCGAGCACAGTCAAAAATGGAAGCATGAGTTTATTCATAGCCCTTGTTTTTGTAAAAGCGTTCGTCATCATTTTTTCAGTCTACCTTTTAACTGTTTACCTCATCCCAAAAATTGATCGTTTTTTTGCCGAATCACGGCAAGTGCTTTTTTTGTTTGCCCTCTCTGTATGTTTTTTGTTTGCCACCATTTTTTCGATTTTAGGTTTTTCTTTTGAGCTCGGTGCCTTTCTTGCGGGTGTCCTTCTTTCTGTCTCGCCGTACCATCGCGACATTGCCTCACGCATCAGTACGTTGCAGGATTTTTTTCTAGTGATGTTTTTCATTGTCCTCGGCACACAGGTCATTCCGGCGACGCTCGTTGGAAACTGGACGTGGATTATTTTGTTCTCACTCTTTATTCTGATTGCTGATCCCTTGGTTGTTATTTTAATCATGCGGCCGTTTGGCTACACCTTGCGCACCAGCTTTTACACAGGACTAACTGCGGCGCAAATTTCTGAATTTTCTCTTGTTCTTTTGGCTACCGGAGTGAATCTTGGTCATATCCCGGAAAATATTTTTGGTCCAGCGACCATGGTGGCGCTCATAACCATATTTGCCTCATCGTACATGATTATGAATAATGAGCGAATTTACAATTTCTTTGAGCGCCCACTCAAGTTCATTTTTGGTGTAGACGCAACTTGCGAAATACCTCAAGTGCTGCGAAAGGCGGACACGATTTTATTTGGCTGCCACCGACTTGGCTCCGGTATTGTTGACGCACTGGAAACCATGCAAACAGATTTTTTTGTAGTCGACCATAACCCTGAAACGATAAAAATTTTGTCGCAGGGCAAAATTAAAAGCATATTTGGCTCAGCCGATGATGTTGCTTTTTTGGCTTCACTGCCGATTAAAAACGCACGTCTCATTATTTCAACCGTTCCAGAAGGGCAGGTTAACTTAACGCTCGTGAACTTTGTGCGCCAAATAAACAAGGATGCTGTTGTTATTTGCGTTTCCTATCACGAATCTCAAGCAGAAGAACTCTATGTCGCCGGTGCAACGTATGTTGTTATTCCCCCTTACCTTGGGAAACGCTACCTTATCGATCTTCTTAAAACACATCAATTTGATGACTCAAGCTACAGAAGAGAGCGACTAAAGCACCGAAAAGACCTTAAATATTTGAAAGAAATGCTGTAAACTAACAGTAATAAGTAGTAAATAACAAATAACTGATTTACATTATGCTAAATATCGTTTCCCACTCGCGAAGCGTTCGACCATCGCTCTACTTTGCTGCCGCGGGTTTTTTTATCGCCGTGGGTATATTAGTCAATGTTAGTCCCTTACGTTTATTGCGGGCAACTGACACGCCGTCTCCTGAAGAATCAGCAATTGTGAGTATCATTGCACATTCGTTACCGAGTGTCGTTAGTATAGTCGGCGTACAGGACCAAGGTCAGACGAGTAGTGTTGTTGGTCGCGGTTCAGGTTTTGTTGTCAGCAAAGATGGCTTAATTCTCACAAACAAGCATGTTGTTGAGCAGCCGAACCTGACGTACCGCATTTTTTTTGATGACGGTCGGAAATTCACCGCAAAGGTTGTAGCACGCGACCCATTGAACGATATCGCCATCCTTAAAATTCCTGGCAACAACTTTACGTCACTAGCGCTTGGTAACTCAGACAATGTGAAAATTGGTCAAACAACGATTGCTATCGGCAATTCACTGGGAGCATACGAGAATAGCGTGACGAAAGGGATTGTTAGCGGTCTTGGGCGGTTTATCAATGCAAGTAATGATCTCACCGGTAGTACCGAGACGATCGAAGACGCTATTCAGACTGACGCTGCTATTAATCAGGGGAACTCCGGTGGGCCGCTTCTTAATTCGCGCGGAGAAGTGATGGGCATTAACACTGCCATCGTTTTACAGGGTAGGGGAGTAGGATTTGCTATTCCCATTAACCTTGCTAAAAACGCCATTAGTTCTTACCAAAAAAACGGAAGAATTGTTGAGCCATACCTTGGTGTTCGTTACGTATCCATTAATGCAGAATTTCAAGAGACCAACAAACTACGCTACGACTATGGCGCCATGGTGAGCTCTGGCACTGATGCACGCTCGCCATCAGTGATAGCTGGAAGCCCCGCCGCGATTGGTGGACTGCAAGACGGTGATATCATCCTCAGTGTGAACAACGTGTTAATCCGTGGAAAAAATACGCTGCGTGACATTATTACAACGCATAAACCTGGTGATAAGCTAACGCTCGTGGTAGCTCGGGCTGGCAGTGTTTTGAACATAGTGGTTACGCTTGTTGAAGTTCCTGCAGCGCAGTAATGGCAAAAAAAGTTCTTATCTTAGGAAGCGGTTTCGGTGCGGTTTACACCTATCGCGCCTTGCGAAAAGCATTCCGTACCGACAAGGAAATTACCGTCACTATTCTTGCCAAAACGAACTACTTTTTATTCAGTCCAATGCTGCATGAAGTAGCGACGGGCGGGTTAGACCAACGTGATATCGTACAATCGATACGAGGCATATTGAACTGCTGCCAGGATGCCTTTATTGAATGTGAGGTTAGTGGTATTAATGCTGAAACAAAAAGAGTTAGCACCAACAGGGGCGAGTTTTCCTATGATTATCTGGTTGTTGCGGTTGGTGCAAACGCATCCTTTTTTAATGTCCTTGGCGCCGCAGAGTTTGCGCTGCCCTTGAAAACTCTGCACGATGCGCTAGCTATTCGTTCCAAAATTCTGTCACTACTTGAGGAGTCACTTTCAACAAAAGACCAGGAAGAACGTCGACGACTTTTACGCTGGGTTGTTGTTGGCGCTGGTCCAACAGGGGTTGAGCTTGCCGCTGAAATGGTGGAATTAGCTGAATCGTTCGCTAAGACTGCTCCAATGGGTACTAAATTTGAAATCGATACACAATTACATCAGTCAAGTAATCAGATACTAGCAACCTTTGACCCTAAAGTGCAAAAAGTGGCCGCATCGGTTCTGAGAAAAAAAGGTGTAATCATAAATTTAAATAGCAAAATTATCGAGGTAAAGAAGAATGGCGTGACACTAGCAAGTGGAGAGTTTTTACCTGCGGGTGTCGTCATCTGGACAGCTGGAGTAGCAGCCGTTCCGCTCATCTGTAATCCAACGACTATCCTGAATGACCGTCAGTGTATAAAAATTACGCAGTATTTAAACACTATAGAGTACCCAGAAATTTTTGCGGTTGGCGACGTTGCCTATGTACCCGGTGTCCCGCAAACGGCGCAGGCCGCCGTAGCTGAGGCCATAGTAGCAGGTAAAAATATTTTGGCTATGGTCAAAGACAAACCGCTTATTCCTTTTCACTTTAAAGAAAAAGGTACCCTTGTTTCGTTGGGTCAATGGAGGGCCGCCGGTATGCTCTATGGGGTTAAGATTGAGGGCAGATTTGCCTGGTGGCTATGGAGAACGATTTATCTTTTTAAACTGATTGGCGTACGGAACCGCATTCGTGTTGCTATAGACTGGACGCTGAACCTTTTTTTCTTGAGAGATATATCGCAGATCTAATCCGAGCGAGATTCACTGTGTTATGGCGCGTCAATTTTATGAATTTTTTAAAGCAATTGAGTTGACGAAAATGCTAATTTGGGTTAAACCTATAGGGCATTTATTTACCCGAACAGTCATTTTGCAATGAATAATTTGGGCTCACAAGCTGTTTTAACGGAGAAGGGAAGGAAAAAGGCAGAGGAGGAGCTGTCATTGCTTATAAATAATAAACGACCCGAAGTTTCTGAAAAAATTCGCACCGCTAAAGAAATGGGCGATATTTCTGAAAATGCTGAATATGCCGCAGCGAAAGAAGAGCAGAGCTTCAACGAAGCGAGAATCCTAGAATTACAAAATTTACTTAAGACCGCCGAAATTGTTACAAACACTGGGAGCGGAAAAAACAGTACGGTTAGTGTAGGTGGTACGGTGGTCGTTCGCGACAACGGAGGCAAAGAGCGAAGATTTACAATCGTCGGAGTTAACGAAGCGAACCCCAAAGAGGGAAAAGTAACCAATGAGTCCCCGGTCGGACAAGCGCTCATTGGTCAAAAAAAGGGCGATACCGTTCAGGTTGAAACACCAAACGGAATAAAATCACTAACAATTCTTGAGATTTTGTAGGTTACTATGGCTGAACCACACGACGAGCTTACCGTAAGGCGAGAACGCTTGGAACATATTATTGCTAGTGGACTTGATCCTTATCCAAGTACCAGTAGCAGAACCCATGCTATTGACGCAGTTAAACAGGACTTCGATGCACTTCTAGCTGGAAAAGAAGTCGTTACTATAGCGGGTCGTGTTTTAGCCATACGTGAACATGGTGGCTCTACTTTTCTTTCCCTTAACGACGGGACGGGAGACTTGCAGGGCTACATGAAGCAGGATGTGGTTGGCGACACTAGTTATTTATTGCTTCAAGATTTAGACGTCGGCGATTTCATTGAAATAACGGGCACACTATTTATAACGAAGCGAGGCGAGAAATCAATTTTGGCCTCTGTTGGGCATCGTATGCTCGCAAAATCCTTGCGACCGCTCCCAGAAAAGTGGCACGGGTTAGCGGATACTGAATTGAGACTCCGAAAGCGGTATCTTGACCTCATTGTGAACGAAGAGATGCGGGACCGCATGTATAAGCGCTCAGCAGTAATTTTGGCAATGCGAAATTTTATGAACAGTAACGGCTTTCTTGAAGTCGAGACGCCAACACTGCAGCCCATTTATGGCGGCGGTCTCGCTCGTCCATTTAAAACCTACCACAATACACTTAAAAGAGAGTTCTATTTGAGAATATCTGATGAGATGTACTTGAAACGGCTCTTGGTTGGCGGCGTAGAAAAAGTCTATGAAATTACAAAAGTTTTCCGCAACGAAGGCATCGACAGAGATCACAACCCTGAGTTCACTATGTTTGAGTCGCAAACAGCATACAAAAATTACGAATGGGGGATGGACTTTTTCGAAGCTATATTCGAGCATGTGGCAACGTCCGTTTTTGGAAAAACAATAATTGAATACCAAGGAGTAGAGTTAAACTATAAGCGGCCATGGAAACGGGTGCGCTTTATTGATGCTGTTCAAGAAGTTACCGGCCTCGATGTTTCTAAATGCAGCACCCCAAAAATCGCTAAAGATGAAGTGAAGAAATTGTTACCAAAAGAACTGGCGGAAAAGCTTACGCCGCTCGAAACGGTGGGTGAAATACTGGCTTTAGCTTTTGAGGAATTAGTTGAATCCACTTTCATACAACCCACAATAGTTTATGACTACCCGGTTGAGGTTTCGCCACTGGCAAAGAAAACACCGGATAAAAAATTTGTAGAAAGGTTTGAAGCGTTCATTATGGGTAGTGAAGTAGGTAATAACTATTCTGAGCTCAATGACCCAGTGGACCTGGAAAAACGCTTTATTGACGAGAAAAGGAAAGAAAAAGCTGGATTTACAGAAGCACACCAAACCGACTACGAATACCTGGAAACAATTCAGCATGGTATGCCGCCCGCTTGTGGTTTAGGAATTGGAGTGGATCGCATGATTATGTTCATGACGAACGCAAAGAACATTAAGGAGGTTATTCTTTTCCCAACGCTACGCCCTAAGGAAGACGAATAGTATGGAAAAGAAAGTTCTGATTTTCGGGACCTTTGATCTATTGCATCCTGGACACCTTAGTTTTTTAAAAGAGGCAGGCGACATCGGTTCGGTTGTCGTTGCGCTGACGCCTGACGCATTGTTGGTTACCTACAAAGGAAGGCCTGCAGTTAACCCGTATGCCGTAAGAAAAAGACGCCTTGAACGGCTTACCTGGGTGCAGGAAGTAGTCAGCGCAGATGCAATCCCAAATACGTATAGTATTTTGATGCGGGTTAAGCCCGAAGTCATTTTGCTCGGTTACGACCAAGGACACCTAGCAAAGCAGCTCACTACCCGCATTCGTGAGTACCATCTGAAGATTGACATTGTTATCGCGCGTCCTTATAGAGCTTCTATTTACCGTTCGTCGCTTTTTCGTGTACCAATGATAAAGGTTAAAGCTGCTGTCTAGTTGCGCTGATAGCAACACACGCTATACTTAAAACATGCTTGATAAGTATGCTTGATATTGAGATTCTTCGTAAACAACCACAGATAGTCATCGCCTCACTGAAAAAAAGGGGAGGGGATGTGGTAAGGGTTGATGAACTGATTAAATTGGATAATGCTTGGCGTTCAAAAACTGAAGAAGTTGAAGCACTGCGTTCAAAGCAAAAAACTTTATCAAATGAGCGTCGCATTGATGAGGCAAAGATCAATAAAGAGGCTATTAAGCAGGCCGAGAGCGAACTTTTAGAACTTCAGAGTATGCGTGATGCCGCTTGGATCGCTATTCCAAACATCTTGCATGAGGATGTACCCGAAGGAAAAGATGATTCAGAGAACAAGGTTATAAAGACGTGGGGTGTGCAACCGGCATTTACCTTCCCGCCGAAAGATCATATGGCGCTCGGTGAGTCACTGGATATTATTGACATGGAGCGCGCGGCTGAGGTTACGGGTGCTCGGTTCTACTACCTTAAGGGAGATGGGGCGCTGCTGGAGTTTGCATTACTCCACTATGCTATGTCGCGCTTAACTGACGAAGCATGGATAGCTAAAGTTGCAGCTGCTGCGGGTGACGGTGTCAGCACGAAAACTTTTATACCGGTTATTCCTCCGGTGATGGTACGTCCGGATGTTTTCGTTAAAATGGCGCGCCTACAACCCGGCGTCGACGAAGATGAGCGTTATTATATCCCGTCTGATGACCAGTACCTCATTGGCAGCGCGGAACATACACTGGGTCCGCTCCACATGAACTCAACACTGAACGAAGATGACTTGCCCATACGGTATGTCGGTTTTTCTACCTGTTTCAGGCGCGAAGCCGGCTCTTACGGAAAAGACACCAAAGGTATGATTCGCGTGCATCAGTTTGACAAGGTAGAAATGGAGACTTTCGCTACTGCGGATATGGCCACGCAGGAGCAAAACTTTTTAGTCACTGTTCAAGAAACGTTACTACAAGAACTTGGCTTGCCGTATCAAGTCGTGGCAGTGTGCGGCGGTGATATTGGTAGCCCTGATGCTCGACAAATTGATTTGGAGTGTTGGATGCCCGGACAGCAGAAATATCGAGAAACAAATTCGGCTGATTTGGTCAGCGACTACCAAGCAAGACGCTTAAATACAAAAGTTCGTCGTAAAGAAGGCGTTGAATTCGTGCATATGAACGACGCAACAGCTATAGCCATGAGTCGCATCATTGTCGCTCTTTTAGAAAACTACCAGCAAGAGGATGGCACCATTGCCGTTCCGCAGGTTCTTCGTCCATTTATTGGCAAAGATAGGATCAGCTAAATTGCTGCAATTCTTGTTATGCAGCTTGATCCGAAGACCGTTGAACTATCAAAAATTAAACAGATAGAACTGCTAGCGTCGGCGAGGCCCGATACTGTCTCCTTGGCTCAAGGAATACCATCATTTGACACGCCAGACGAAGTCAAGCGTTTTGCTATTCGTGCCATCGAAGACGGTCGCGTTGCTAAATATTCGCTCGCCCCTGGTCTCATTGAACTACGTGAAGCCATTGAAGAATCGCTGATTAAAGACAGTATGCACTACGACTCCGAAGAAGAAATAATTGTAACCGCAGGTTCAATCGAGGCAATAAGTGCGACCATGCTGGCGTTGTTACAATCCGGCGATGAGGTCATTCTGTTTTCACCCAGTTATGTTTCTTACCGTCAGTCAATTTTATTGGCAAAGGCCAAACCGGTTTATGTACCTCTCGACGAAGAGCATGAGTGGAGCATCAATTTTGAAGCGCTTCTTGCGGCACTTACTTCGAATACGCGAGTCATTCTGATTTGTAATCCTAATAACCCAACCGGCAGCATTTTTAAAAAAGACGATCTTCTTAAAATCGCGCAAATCGCTGAGAGCCGTAATCTTTTCGTTGTACTCGATGAGGTGTATAAAGATTTTATATACGATAATCGTACGTTTTACTCACTAGCTACCGAAAGCAAATACCGTGACCGCGTCATTCGCGTCTATAGTTTTTCAAAAGCGTATGCAATGACCGGCTGGCGTATTGGTTATTTACATACAAGTAAGGAGCTAGCGAGAAGAATTTTGGCCGTTCATGACGGTTTGGTAACATGCGCTCCGGTTGTGTCGCAGTACGCCGCACTTGGCGCGCTGACTCTTCCCGCAGCATCTTGGCAGGTTTATCTTGGCGAGTATAAAGCCCGTCGGGACCTCCTTGCGTCTTACCTTGATAAAATTGTAGGGTTAACCTACACCATGCCAACTGCCTCGTACTTTTTCTTCCCAAAAATTAATCGAAACGTGGTTAACAATTATGCTGATTCCGAAACTTTTGCCCTGCAAATGCTCAGTATCGCAGGCGTTGCAACTGTCCCGGGTTCTGCATTCGGCCCAAGTGGAGAAGATCATCTTCGCCTATCTTTTGGCAGGGATCGGGAAACAATAAGTAAAGGCATGGAAAGAATGATGACATTTTTTAAATCACATGCCGACTAGCTTAGTTAAAAATATTGTTCGAGTTTATCTTGGTGTTCTCGCACGCACGCGGGTTTTACGCAGTCAGTCTTACGTTGTTGTCGTGTCGGGTATTAACGGCAAGACAACCACAAAACGAGCAATTTACGACGCACTTAAGGATAGGAACTGCAATGTCTTCATGTCGGAAATGAATTACAATACGGATATTGGTTTACCCTTAACGATTCTTGGCTTAACCCCTCCACCAAGAAAGGCAGGGGAGTGGGCTATTGCCCTCTGCAAGGCCGCGATGAGTTCTCTGTTTGGAAAGAAACTTCCAGAATTCTTAGTTGTGGAATTTGGTATTGCAGACAAGGGTGACATGAATAAACTTCTCACTGTAGTGAAGCCAAACATTACTGTTGTTACGAATACTCATTATTCGGACTTTAACCCCAATACAACACTTGATGAACTGGCGCACGAACTGTCAGTGCTTGCAGCCGCAACTTCTACCAGGGGTCTTGTGGTTCTCGGGGGCGATAATGCTTACGTTGATGCATTGCGCTCTGCTACCAAAGCAAGAACGGTAACGTTCGGTTTTGAAAAAAATAACGACATTGTTATTTCAAAAACAGACGAGACGGTGGATGGTACAACCATTTTAATCAACAATAAAGAGTACACTGTTGCATCATCGGGGAATAATCATTTTTATGCTTTTACTGCTGCTCAGCTCGTCAGCGACTTCATTTTCAAAAAAATAAAAGAATAACGTGTATGTTCGATAAGCTACACTGGCGCTACCAACCAAAGAGAGTTTCGCCCTATAGAGACAATACTAAACAGGTGATAAAAAAGGGGTTGCGACCTTTCTGGATAGTTGTTTTTATTATTATCGCAGGTATTGTCTACCTACTCTTCGGCACTCGTTTTTTTTATATTAATAAGATCAATGTCCAGGGGACTCGCTATCTTGAAAAGCAACAAATTGTCGACAAAGTTAACGCGCTATTACAGCATCGTCGTTGGTTCATTATCCCTGAGTCAAATATCTTCTTTACGCCAGTGGCGCAGATCCAGAGCGACTTAACGGATATACGTTTAGAACGTATCAGCGTAACTCGCTCATTTCCAAGTACGTTGAATATTCAAATTACCGAGAAGCAGGCCAGTGCCTTCTGGAGCTCTGGTAACCGATGGTATGAGCTCGATAAAAACGGATTTATCATGAGCGAGGTGGTCAAACCCAGCGATAATAGTGTCAAAATTACCTTTGCGAACTCCTTAGAGCCGGCAGAAATTGGTAAGCAGGTAATAGACCCGAAACTTCTTGAGGAGGCGCTAGCTATTAAAGCGAACTTGCCAGACCTGCCAGTAACCGCGCTTGATGTATTTGTGATTGATCCTGCGAACCCATACACGATCAGTTTCAGAAACAAACAAGGTGCACTCATTTATTTTACGACCGAACTTTCGCTACAAACGCAACTTCAGAAACTGACAATTTTTAACAATGACAAAAATAGAACGGAAGCCGGTTGGCAGGATAAAATTCATTACATTGACTTAAGATACGGCACAACAAAAGTCTATTATCAATAAATTATTGTGCGACACATAGATATTCTGCAGACGATCGAGAGGGCACAGAGTAGTTCGAATAGTCGAGTCTATATAAATGATGATAGAAAGGACCCTGTCCTATGGACAAAAATCTTCAACGCAAGGCTTGCGTTAGTCATATTAAGTCCCGATGGACTATCTGGTTAATAACTTAAATTTAGACTCAATTCAAGGCTTTTAAATGCCCTGGGCTGCGTTCAATCTGAACCAGCTAAGTGTTTATACCTTTGACACGTTCTTGTTGGACTTCGGTAATTATAATCGTTGCTGATAATCAGACATGGAGAATTTCTACCTAGGCACACTCTCTATAAGAAAGAAGACACTAAACTAGAAATGTAGGGTCAGAAGAAAATGGGCGGTAACGACTTACTTATGGATAACCATTACTTTAGTGTCGTATAAGATATATTGTGCGACTCATACATAATATAACTTATGAAGTTAAAACTACTCCCCTATAGTATTTACACCCGCGGAGATTGTCTGAATCTCGCGCGGGTGTAATCGTATCGCCTCCTTCTTGTAACTAATTATTGTCTGGTTGCGTGGCGGCTATCTTGTGGTGTGTAACTCGCCGGCGAATGTTCCCCGGAATTCGACTTGCGGCTCGTCTCCGCGGCGGTTCACCACTTGGCCTATCTGGATGGCAGACTCCCCGACCGGTCGCAGGCGCGGTGAACAACGCAGCTCGCCGTTTTCGACCACGCTAACCATCTGGATACCTTGATTGAAGACGTGATCCATTTCATCAGGATCGATCTGGCCGACGAATTGAGCCATCCGCAGTATCGGCGGCCGATCCCAGGCATCGCGATTCAGTACGACCTTGAGCGTCGACGGGAGAATGCGCGGGATGTTCTCGACGAGACCGCCGCCCGTGATGTGAGCATGAGCCGCAAAAACGGTACCCAGCTTACGCTCAGCCTCGCAGGCGTCGATGTACATCTGCGTCGGTACCATCAGCGCGTCAGCGAGAGTGTCGTCGAGATCTGACCAGTACTTTGCAAGTCGGCGCAGAACAGTTCTCGGACCGGCATTCAGCCCGAAGACTCGCCGCAGTAGCGAATAGCCATTCGCTCCCGGTCCCTTCGAGGGCCAACCGTAGACACATTGTCCAGCTTTGACCGCTCCGGTAATCGTTCCGGCAGAAAAGCCGATGCCGAAAGCAGCGATGTCGAAACCGTTTGCTCTCCGGAACATTCCCGGATGCTCAGCTGTTTCTCCACCGATCAGTCTGCACCCGGCAGCCTTGCAGGCAGCGATGACGCCGTCGATCACCTCGATGTGGTCTTCTGGCACGAGCTTCGCGACCGCCAGATAGTCGAGGGCAAAGGCGGGTTGGTGGCCCGCGCAGTACAGGTCGACCAGAGCCATGGCGCCAGCATCGCTCCCGACCCCCTTGTAGTAGCCGCGACCAAGCACTGCAGCGATGTCCGGCTTTGTGCCCGCGCCATCGGTTGATGCCGCTAAGCGCGCTACCCGCCGACGAGCGCTCCGAGGAATCAATCCCCCGCCAGCAAACCCGCCGATTTCATCCCCTCCGCCTGGCCAGGCCTTCTCTATTCGTGCTTTCACGAGATCCTCGAAGACACCTGCCGCAGAAAGGCTGACTCCGGCTTGTTCGTACAGTCTTGCAGTTGTCAATGTCGTTCACTCCTTATAGAAACGTCTCACGGTTGATCCGTGGCGGAAACATCTTATCACTTAACTCAAATTTTGCAATTGATTTTTTAATAACTACTGTACTCGTTGCGCCGCGTAGCTTTTGTTTCCCTTACTTTAATGCTTTAAAGTATTGATGTATTTCGAAAGACAATCAAGACTTAGCTTATTAAGCTACTCCTTGATCGACGCACTAAAACTTTCACCTCGAACGTAAAGATAGTCGCTGCTCGTCTCACGCTGATGACGGATAGACAAGTACACCATCAAAAAAGCGGCGCAGTACAGTATTCTAAAAACGACGAGTTGCCAGTCAGAAACAACCTTTGCGAGGTCAATAGCTCCTAAGAAAATATACAGAAGAATGGCACTGTTATACAGCAATTCATAACCCGAAGCCCTGCTTTTTTTCATTTTCCATTCACGGTATTTTGTTACTGAGTCATAGAGAAGTAAAAGCGCCAGCACCGCTATTGAAACGCGAAACAGTATGGCTGAAACCGGGTTAGCTACCGCTTCTGTTGTAAAAAAAGTTATGGGTTCAAAAATTACGCCGTTGGGTTGCGCCAAAAACCAACTCCCTATAACAGAAACAATAAATGAAAGGAACGCTAAAATACGTGCAATGCGAACGTTTTTAAAAACTTTCAATCCTACGTAATAGTAGAGTGGTATACCGCTCAAAAAAACAGTCGCCTGACTGAAAACCGCTGAGGTAAAGCGTGGAAAATCCTCAACTCCAACTCCTAATAGAGTATTTCGGTACGCGTTCTGAGCCCATAGGAGGCCCGTAGCGAGCCAGAACAGCCCATAAGCACTCATAATATGGCTAAGATGCTTAGAAAAGAGCTCATAAACTAATATAAATGCAACCACTGATACGACAGCGGTTACAAATGCATGGAAAATGAGCCCAATGCTTACCATGGTGAAATTTTACGGAAGGTAACGCACAGGGTCAACCGAAACGCCGTTTTCATGAACCTCGAAGTGAAGGTGCGGCCCAGAGCTGTACGGTCCGGTACCTGGTGCGCCAGGAGTAGCGCCAGAAAGTGCAATAACCTGACCCTGAGTTACAAAAGTATCTTGGGCAACAAGCGCGCTCGATATGTGGCCGTACACGGTCGTCAATCCACCGTCGTGAATCAAGGCAATATACCAATAATTTCGAGGGTTACCTGTTTTAATTTTTGCGACATAACCGGATGCCGCAGCCCGAATTGGTGTCCCCTGCGCAGCTCTAATATCGATTGCATTGTGCTCAAAAAGGTAACGAAGCGGATAGTCGGGGTCTCGGAAATTGGTTGTAACTTTGTTCTTGGGAACTGGCCAAATAAGTCTTGGTGCGGGACCGTTGGTTTGCACGCCTTCCGCCTTCAACTTATCACGGACAGTCTGTTCTAAAGCGGCAACTTCTCTATTGGCTTGCTCTTGCTGATCTTTAACTTGTTGCAATAGCGCTGAGAATCGTTGTTCGGAGGACTTTGTTTGATCCAAAACATATCTCTTCAAAGACTGCCGATCCTCTAAGTCTAGAGACTGCTGACGTAGATCATCTGTCGCTGAAATAAGCTCCCCGCGCTTATTTTCAATTTGCTTTTTTTCGTCAGCCAACGCTTGCCGTGTTGCGTCTACTTCAACAATGACATTGTCGAGCTTATTTTGAAGCGTTTGTAGGTTTTGCAGATGACTGTAAAAAGTAGAAAAATTTTGCGTCGTAAAAAGTGCTTGCAGTGGCGAACGGCTTCTCTCACGAACCAAATAACGAAGTAGCGAACCAAGATCTGCTCGAAGTGAAGTCAGTTTATCTTGCTTGTCGTTAATTTCAGTTTCCAGGTTGCTTATTTCTAAATTCACTTTTTCAATATTTAACTGACCAGTCTCAATGTTAATTTGGGTTTTAGAAATTTGGTCACTGAGTATGCCTAACTGGTTTGCCAAGGTACGTTTTTCACTTTGCTTTTGCTTCAAACTTTTTTGGTACTCTGCTGCTTGCTCCTGCAGCTTTTTCATTTCTTCTTGCTTGGCGTTTATCTGCTGCTGCAGTGCGGTTATTTCATTACTGTCTGCGGCAAATACGTTGAAGCTGTACATCGGCAACAGTGAAAAGATTACAGCCACAAAAATTGTTAGTATGCCGTGCTTAATCATTTGCATTGGTTAATTTTACGAGCGCACTGTCAATACGCTCCAGGACAGACGCCTTTCCTATTACGCACGCAATGGTAAATGGACTTGGGCTAACCGCTTCGCCAGAAAGCGCAGTCCTGAGTGGCCACAGGGTCTCCCCTACTCCCAAATTGTCTTTGGTTATTGTAGCCCGTAATTCGCTCTCGAATTTTTGCTCCTCAAAAAAGTTATCACCTAAATTAGTTACCCACGCACGAATAGCACGTAATCGTTCAATGGTTGTATCTTTATTTGATTTTTTGGGTACGAGGAGTGCTGGGTCGTAGTCAAAATTTGGATCAAGATAAACCTTCAGTGCGTCTGGTAGTTCGTTCAGGCGACTGATTCGCTCGCGCGCGGCCAAAAGCGCTCTCAGAAGAACGTCTTCAGTTATACTGCGATCGCTTTTCGTCTTAAAAATGCTACCTTCTTTGCGAAGAAAATTTGATTCAAAAAGAAAAGGTAATGCTCTTGAAAGGAGTTCGCCTGGGGGTAACTTCTTAATGTACAAACTATTCATCCACCCTAATTTTTCTTGATCGAACAATGCGCCGGACTTATGCACATCACTTAATCTAAACTGCTCAATAATTTCCTGACGACTTAAAATTTCCTCCTCACCTTTTGGATGCCAGCCGAGCAAAGCAAAAAAGTTAACCATCGCCTCAGGAAGATACCCGGCATCTCTAAACGACAATGCGCTCATGGCACCATGTCGCTTACCCAACTTTGAGCGGTCTGCACCCAAAATGAGCGGCATATGAGCAAATTGAGGAGCATCCCAGTCAAGTGCTTTATAAATCATTAAATGTTTAGGCGTAGACGAAATCCATTCTTCACCCCTGATGACGGTTGTAATTTCCATCAGATGATCATCAACGACGACCGCCAAGTGATACGTTGGCCATCCGTCAGTTTTAACCAACACTTGATCATCAATAAGATTGTTAGCAAAAGTTATATCCCCTCGTATGACGTCAGAAAATGTTGTTTCCCCCTCTGTCGGCATCATGAGCCGCAATACATGAGGTTCGCTCATGCTTCGCTCGTTGGCAACCTCCTTACTCAGTGCACGGCAATGCCTGTCATAGCCTGTCGGTAATTTTAACTTCTGTTGTTCTTCGCGCAACGTCTGTAAACGTTCGGTACTGCAGAAACAAGGATAAACTGCGCCCTTTTCCTTCAACACCGCCACATACTTTTTATATAGCTCCAAACGCTCAGACTGACGGTATGGTCCGTATGCGCCGTCTTTGTCTGGCCCTTCGTCGTAACCAAGACCGTACCACTTAAGCGTTTCTAAAATAGCTGCTTCAGCCTCAGGAACAAATCGTGTTCTGTCGGTGTCTTCAATTCGTATAATAAAATCTCCCCCCGTGCTCTTGGCATGAAGCCACTGTACGAGAGCAATCCACACGCTGCCGATGTGGGGTAGGCCCGTCGGCGAGGGAGCAAAACGTGTTCGTTCTTTTTTTTGTTCAGACATAGTTAGACAAATCACGCAGCATTATTTCTGCAACGGGTCGCCGCAATGGATGTACAACGGCAATTAATTCTTTCGGGCTAACCCAGCGTGAAATGGTATGCTCCCGTTGATCGAGATGTAAATCGGCGTCAACACCTGTAAATTTAACATAAAATATTGTTTGCTTCTGCCCTCGATAACCGTAATGTCGGTCGTAGGCGGCATTTGCATCGATGTGCGCGTGACGACTTCGTTTCCAAGTATAACGATACACGTTTGGCATGCTTTTGCCTATAATGTGAAACTTGTCAGTGCCTAATTCCTCTTTTAATTCTCTTAAAACGGCTTCATCTCGACTTTCTTTTTTTTCAACACCCCCTTGAGGAAACTGCCAGTGCTCTGAATCGTCAACGCGCTCCACGAGAAGAACTTTACCGTCGCAGTTAATAATACAGGCAACAACACTGTCGCGATAACGTAACCTCAACGATACAGTCCAGCGAAAAACTTCAATAGGAAACAACACCACTGCCGTCCATATACGCCTTACCCGATGTGGTTGTAAAAAGAGCCGCCATAGCCATTCAAGACCGATACTCCGGACCATTTTGGGAGCCCTCAGAACAGTACCAGATAAATAATCGAGACTGCCGCCAACGCCAAAGGCAACGCGAACACTCGGACAATCTGCTAAAAAAGTCTGCATCCATTTTTCTTGTTTACCGTGCCCTAAGGCAACAACCAATACAGTGGGACGTGCTTCATTTATCAACTGAATCGCTCTTTGGTGATCTGATGCGTTCAGTACTTGTAACGGGCCGCGTGACGAATAGGTGTCGCGGCGAGGTGAAAAGTTGCCAACAATGTTTGTACCATACTGTGCGGTGGTGAACGATGCTGCCTTTTTTGCAACTGCTGGTGCTGCACCAAGAAAGAAAAAACTAACGTGTTTCGGTACGTGTGCTAACAAATGCACCAAAAAGTCGACGCCAGTAATTCTTCGCACCCTCAAGCCGAAAAGAAAACGACAAGCGAGAAGCAAACCAAAACCGTCAACAAGTGATAAGGAAGAACCGTGGAGAGCCGAACGGAATACGGTGTCCTTTTTGGCCAGCATGACCATTTCTGGATTTGGTGTAACGATATAGTGCTGCTCGTCGGCACTACACCAGTGCAGAACTTTTTTGTAAGCAGTGTCAAGCGTTACATCGTCAATCGGAATACCAAAGCATTCACTGCGCATAATTCAACATCATTTCTTCAAGTACACTGTAGCGTCGCCCGCCACTTTGAAGTGGCTCACTTCTATACATGCACATGCTGTTCACTGTCCAGCTGACTGGCTTTTTTAGGAAAACACTAGACGACAGAATTGAAAGATTTCTCGGTTCATGAAATCTTCCAATCGTCACGTGTGGTTTCCACGGCTTACTGTCTATCTTTGCACCGCCATCTAAAATCGATGTCTCCAGCGTATTATGTAAACGTTCAAGACTGCGCGCTGGATCCTGCACACTATAAGTGATGACGCGAGCATGTTTAACGTTTGGGAAGCAAAGTAATGACCCGCTTGATAATTCAAAAGCCGAGAAGCTGTCCTTTATGTTTTTCATAATTTCACAAAACTTCAATACTTGGCTCTTTTCTAACCCCCCTAGAAATAAAACTGTAATATGGGCATGAACACCGGGTACGAGCCGAAGTGTAGGCCGGGCGGCCTTAATAAGTAATCCTGATTCTTTAATAAGCGACACGACGGTTTGCGGCACTGGTATACCAATGAAAAAATTGTCACTCATAGTATGATGGTACTATAGCAAGAGAGGCACCTGGAGCAAAACCTTGACGTTATTATTTGAACATTCTACAATTTTAGCACTCTATTAGAGTGAGTGCTAAGTATAGAAAAATGAACAACTTTACCACAAAGTCACAGGAAGCAATGCAACGCGCCTACCGGCTTGCAGCCGAGCGCCAGCATCAGCAAATTGAGCCGATGCATCTTTTGGCAGCATTGCTCAGCCAAGAGGAAGGTATTGTTATCCCGGTTTTAAAACATCTTGAAGTACAAACATTAAACCTTAAAGACACCGTACACAAAGAACTGGAGGCAGTTCCAGCGGTTAACGGTGGCGGTGTTGCGCAACTCTATCTTAGTCCACAAATGGCTGAGGTTATGAAACGAGCTGACGACGAAGCAACACATCTTAAAGACGACTACATCAGCACTGAGCATTTTTTTCTTGCGCTTACAGAAGTACCGAGCACCGCAGCAAAAGTCTTGAAAAACTTCGGTGTTACCTATGAAGCGGTATTGAAAGTACTGGTGGACGTCCGCGGAAGCCAGCGCATCACCGATGCGGAGCCGGAATCAAAATTTCAGGCCTTAGAAAAATACTCAAAAAACTTAACGTCCCTAGCGCGTGCCAATAAGCTTGATCCTGTTATTGGACGCGACGACGAAATTCGCCGTGTCATGCAAGTGCTGAGCCGTCGCACAAAAAATAATCCTGTACTCATCGGAGAAGCCGGAACTGGTAAAACGGCAATTGCTGAGGGTCTTGCTCAGCGTATAGCGAGCGGCGACGTACCTGAATCGCTTGCAGATAAAGACTTAGTTGCTCTGGACATCGGTTCAATGCTTGCCGGTGCAAAATTTAGAGGCGAGTTTGAAGATCGACTGAAAGCTGTCCTTAAAGAAATCGATGCTTCCTCCGGAAAAATCATTCTTTTTATTGACGAACTTCACACGCTTATTGGTGCCGGTGGTGCAGAGGGTGCCATCGACGCTGCGAATATGCTGAAACCCGCTCTGGCCCGGGGGGAACTTCATGCCATTGGCGCAACTACTTTGCAAGAGTATCAAAAACACATTGAAAAAGATCCGGCACTCGAACGCCGCTTCCAGCCGGTTTACATTGGAGAACCAAGTCTTGAAGACACTATCGCAATTTTGCGCGGCATTAAAGAACGCTACGAGGTTCACCATGGTGTTCGCATTACGGACGCTGCGGTTATTGCGGCAGCAGAGCTGTCACAACGTTACATTACTGATCGCTTCCTTCCGGACAAAGCTATTGACCTCATCGACGAGGCAGCGTCTGCTCTCAGAATGGAGATCGACAGTTTGCCTACAGAACTTGATAAATTAGAGCGTAGAATTCGTCAGTTGGAGATTGAGAAGCAGGCGCTGAAAAAAGAAACCGACGTTACATCAAAAGAACGACTGCAGAAACTAGAACAGGAACTTTCCGGCAACAAAGAAAAAGCCGACCAGTTGTCCGTTCATTGGAAAAACGAAAAAGATATTATCCATAAAATTAGAACAGCAAAGAAAACAATTGACGAATTAAGGCAAAGCGCTGATATTGCTGAGCGCAATTCAGAATTTCAGAAGGTTGCAGAAATTCGCTACGGAAAAATTCCTGAACTTGAAAAGGAAATGGCGCTGCAGGAGAAGAAGCTCATCGCCATGCAGGAAGAAACGGGACAACGCATACTTAAAGAAGAAATATCACCAGAGGACATCGCTCGGGTCGTTGCTCGATGGACCGGCATACCGGTCGAAAAAATGCTCGAAGAAGAGAGTTCGAAGCTATCCCGCGCAGAAGAAGAGCTCGGCAAACGTGTTGTTGGTCAAACGCAAGCCATCACTGCTGTAGCTAACGCGCTTCGCCGTTCTCGTGCAGGTATTGCTGAAGAAGGACGACCGATTGGTAGTTTCCTCTTTGTTGGGCCAACTGGGGTCGGAAAAACAGAGCTGGCGAGAGCCCTCGCTGGGTTTATGTTTAACGACGAGCAAGCAATGATTCGCGTTGATATGTCCGAGTATATGGAGCGTCACAGTACTGCAAAACTTATTGGCTCACCCCCCGGCTACATTGGTTACGAAGAAGGAGGTCAGCTGACAGAAAAAGTACGCCGACGTCCCTACTCCGTAGTGCTTTTTGATGAAATTGAAAAAGCTCATCCCGATGTTTTTAATTTACTGTTGCAAATACTTGATGACGGAAGATTAACGGATGCTAAAGGCCGCGTTGCGAGCTTCAAAAACGCTATTATTATTATGACTTCGAACCTTGGTAATGAGGTCATTCAAGAATATTCACTGGGCTTTACCGACGGACAGAGCAGCGCTGACGAGCACATCACAGAGATGGAAACGCGGGTGCTTGATATTATCAAGCGCAACCTGAAACCGGAGTTCATTAACCGCATTGACGACATTATCGTCTTCCGACATTTGCTGTCGCGCGACCTTGATAAAATTGTAGACCTTCAGCTGGGACTTGTGGCAACGCGTCTTAAGGCAAAAAATATCGCCATTGAGGTCACCGATAAAGCTAAAAAATATCTTGTGAAAGTCGGTTACAGTACGGAGTATGGTGCGCGCCCTCTAAAACGAACGATTCAAACTTTACTCCTCGATCCCCTAGCCAAGAAAATAATCGATGGCAAGATCAGCGATGCCGCTCGTGTAGTAATCGATAGCGACGGTAAAGAGATAAAAATTAAGACAACATCAAAACGTCTCTGAGATACTGTTCAACATCCTCTTAAAGAATATCGTTATCTGATTCTCCGATGTCAACATGCGAAATAGTGCTCGGCATCCAGAGTAAACCGTAGTAAAGAAGGATAACACCGGTAACCATGGCGAGCGATCCAAAGACCATACCGGCAACGAATACCCCCTGCGGCAGTGCAAGAAGCGAGATAGCTGCGAGCATGAGTGAAAGCATGCCGCCCGCCAGATAGGCGGAGCGTCGAAGTATAATGAAATCTCGTTTACCGCGATAGCCAAGATAAAGAAAGGTTAGCGTAAAAGTCAGGGTTGTAATACCGGCAACAATGCCGGTGTAGGTGCTTAACCATTGCGGGTATTGCGTCTCCCAAAATAAGTAGGGCCCCAATACAAGCTGTACGCTTGGTACAGGGTCAAGAAGCAGGCCAATCAAAAAAACGAGACCGGCTGTTGCGATGACAATTCCGGAAATAACACCCCATTCTCTCTTGTTCAAAAAAATGAAAGGAATTTGTATAAGCAGCACACAAGATACATAAACGAAAGATGTGCCGATGGCGTCCATAAAGGCACTGACCGCTCCGCTCGTTATAACGCCCTCAGACGCAAAGAAAGAAAACATTACCGTAATGACCGCGAACCAAACTCCAAAATACCACAGGGCGTCATTTTTACGCTGTCGATATATTAAAAAAACACGCAGCGTCGCGCCAAGGGAAATGATCGCACTGACTAAACTCGCTATAGATATAATCGGTATCATGGATTTATTATAACACGAAACCTTTATTTCCTATACCAGGTGAAACAATACATGAGTATTTCTTTGCACACATCGGGCTTGCTATACTGTAGGACACTATGAAAACCGTTTTGATAACACCCCGCGTCAGACTGCCAAGAGGTATTACGCAGTCTTTCAGCTATAACGTACCTGATGCTGTTGCGCTGCAGGCTACAAAAGGACGACTTGCAGTTGTGCCTTTTAGATCAAGACGCGTCATTGGAGTAATTGAATCAGATAACCCCGGGCTTGTGGAATCTTCGCGCCTGAAGGCTATTCTTGGCCTACTTCCTCATCACCAACTGTCCCCCACTCAGTTCTGGCTGGCTGATAAACTGGAACAACTCTACGGAGCAACACGCACACAAGCCATCAGAACCATTTTGCCGGAGTTGCCGTATAACTTATTGCAAAAAGTATCGGATTCACGAATTGAGAATTTAACAAAAAAGATACCTCTGACCGGTTCGAAACTACTTAAAATTCTTTTATCTGAAAAAGGTGTAGGCATCGTGAGCGGTAAGGCGATTCCTCCGACCGACCCTGCAATTGCCGCGTACATATCCACGAAGGCCAAACAGGGTCAAGTACTCTGCCTTTTTCCTGACCGCTATTCAGTCGAAAGAGCTGCGTCCATATACCGTTCTCGCTATCAACTCGTGCCACTCGTCTGGCAAAGCAACTTTACTAAAACCCTGACGGCGTCTTCTTGGCAATCAATTGCTTCAGGAGAGAGCAGTATCATCTTTGGAACACGCGGGGCTTTGTTTTTACCCTTTTGTAAGTTGACGTCTATTGTTCTATTCGAGGCAGGCGACGAAAGCTTTCGCTCATGGGATATGCAGCCGCACTACGACGCGCGTGATTTAGCTGCTGGTCTTGCAACACATCTGCATATTCCTTGCCTATTCACCTCTGTTACACCGTTACTTGCCATTACGAAAAACGCTGAAGTGATTCGGATTGTTCCAAGTATTGAGCCAAAAATAACGGTGATTGACCGCAGGGGTCTTCCGACCGCATCTCGCAAAGAAGTTTTACCTTCAGATATTAAAGATCGCATTCAAAATAGCCAGGGGCAAGTTCTGATTTATGCCAACAAGCGAGGATATGCAGCGCTCGTCTGTCGGGATTGCGGCTATATGCCGCGCTGCACAAGTTGCGATAGGCCATTTGTTCTGCAATCGAAGAAAACTGCTGATCGCCTCTACTGTCAATCCTGCTTTATTGAAGACTCGGCTCCGGTTAACTGTCCCACTTGCCATGGTAATAACTTTTCTTTTGTGGGCTCAGGCATAGAGCGAATTACCGAAGCATTAAATAAAGAATTTCCGAACCGCTTAGTACAGGTGATTACTGCTGACAAAAAAGGAGATAATGATAGTTTGGCGGCAGCACTTGATAATATTCGTAGCAATAAAGCAGACATTACCTTAGCGACCTCGGCCATTCTTACACGACTCTGGTCAATACCTGATTTCCCGCTCACGATAGTTTTGGCGGCAGAAGGGCTTTTTTTACAAAATGACTGGCAAGCGAGCGAACGCGTTCTCGGTGTACTCAGCTCACTCAAGGCACACACAAAGCGTGAAATGGTGATCGATACGTATGGCACTGATGACCCATCGCTAAATGCACTACGACAAGATTCACCAAATAGTTTTTTTGAAAAAGAAATGAAGCTGAGAAAATCATTCAACTATCCACCCTATGGCTCCGTCATCGTCATCCATGGAACTACTCAACCTCTCGAAAAGCTGCTTGCAAGTGTTATGAAGGAAAAAATCAAAATCACCGACCACATTTTACACATTGTTCCAAATCGTACACTAAACAAACTTATACTTAAAATGCCAGTGACGAGCACTACCGTAAAGTTTTGGAACTTGATACCTGCCGAAATGAAAGTTGACGTTAATCCTACTGCGCTGATATAGTCGTTTTTATGGCTACCATTTTACCTCTCGTCACCCTGCCGGACGCTCGCCTACGCAAAGTGTCAAAAAAACTAACGGTTGGTGAGATTAAAGACCCAAAAACACAAACATTGATTGACGACATGATTGCGACCATGTGGGACGCTGATGGCATTGGCATTGCTGCAGTGCAAATTGGCCTCAACTTGCGCTTGGTCATTATTACTGACGGCGAAACACCAATTGAGCTCATTAATCCCAAAATCCTCTATCGGTCATTAAAGAAAGAGTCTATGGAAGAAGGATGTCTATCGGTACCAGGATTTTATGGCCCAGTCCGGCGATCTCTCCGGGTATACGTTCATGCCTATAATCGTCACGCAGAGAGAGTCACGGTGCACGCCACTGGACTTATCGCACGCATCATTCAACACGAGGTTGACCATACCAACGGTAAGCTCTTTATTGATCGGGCTGACGAAGTACTGCCTCAGGCGGTTAAATAAAATGAGTAGCCTTCGTGTTGTTTTTGCGGGTACAGGAACGTTTGCGGCGACTGTTCTGCAAGTTCTGGTAACACACGCAAATGTTGTTGCGGTTATTACTCAGCCATCGCGACGCAAAGACACCAATGGTAAGATTCTCCCCAATCCAGTTACTGAACTTGCTCAGAGATCAAACATTGCGATACTTGATCCGGAGCGCATTCGTACCATTGTAAGCGATCTTGAGACGATTGCGCCCGATGTTCTCATTGTCGCCGATTACGGGCAAATCATACCTGATACTATCCTCAACATTCCTCGAAAGGGCGCTCTTAATCTTCACCCGTCTCTTTTGCCAAAGTATAGGGGTGCAACACCTATTGAGTCAGCCATTTTAGCTGGTGATAATACAACCGGTGTTACCCTCATGGTTATGGATAGTGAAATGGATCATGGCGCAATTGTGGCGCAAACATCTAATCCACTTAGCGCCAACGAAACAGCACCAGAACTGGAAGCAAAACTGGCGTTCAGCGCTGCCAAGCTTTTAATAAATAATCTCGAGAATTATCTTCAAGATAAGATTGTTGCCAAAGAGCAAAATCACAATGATGCTACCTACACAGCGATGCTTACAAAAGAAAGCGGGTTCGTGAGTGAGAAGCATACAGTTTTGCAAGTTCTGCGCATGCACCGCGCGCTTCAACCCTGGCCGGGCATTTGGTCAAAGGTTTTACTTGGCGGCAAAGAAAAAAGAATCAAGTTTCTGAATATAAAAAAATGGAATGGTGAATTAGCTCAACAAAAAATTAACCAACTATTCCACCTAGAGAACCGTCTTGGCTTTAAACTCAGTGACGGGGCTGTCCAAATAGTTGAAGCGCAAATCGAATCAGGAAAACCACAGACTGCAAAAGATCTTATAAACGGTTATAGAATTGCATCGTCGTAAACAAGACGAGGGCCGCGCAGTGGTTAGCTGGCGCGGCCCTCAACGTCTGTAGTTGCCCGCCCTACTCGGGCGGGGTCGGCAATGGAACGTCGATCTCAAGACCGGGTCGGAGGCTCTGCCTCCAAGGGTCCGAGACCGAATCATTGCAGAAATGACCACTTTTCTCGTGCACACCTGCGCACGTGAAGAGATACTCTTCCTGCAACGCTCCGGCGTTCCACCGGTCAAGGTCAGCGACTGCAACACCGAAGCGCTGCGCGATGCCTTCGTAGGTGTCGCCAGGCGCGACAATATACCTACCGACCGAAACCAACGGCAGCTCCGTGCTCTTTGCTGCAAGACCAAGCCATGCAACAACAACAAGGACTGCCGAGGAAAGGGAAACGAACAGAACCCTCCACACCATTGCACCACACCTCCATGTTCCGTTGATTAGTAAATCGCCTTGCCCGGAACAGTTAGCAAGGTCGAACTCTTGTTTATAGCACTATTTTCGGCTTTCGTCAACCCTGCTCCGTAAACGAGGGCTGAGAGTAATATCAAACCAATACCGAGTGGATGATTCAAATACGGACTACCGATATTTACAAAAAGCACTGCTATGAGACCAAAGAGTAGACCAAAAGACTCAGTTTTTGCCTGCTTCAACGTTTTCACTGCACCCCAGAAAATCGTTACAATCAAAACACCGTACGCCGCCACACCGAGAAGGCCTAGCTTTAACCACATATCAAGGTACCCCCACTCAAACGCGGTTGTTGTGTACGTTCCGCTAGCACTTGACGCCCTGACTCGCGGATCATTACTAATATAGGTTACTGAGCTACCAAAACCAGAACCGAGTAACTCATGCTGCTCTATTGCATGCCAAAGTGGCGCTAAAAGGTTCCACCGGCTCGATGCCGCAGCGTCACTTGCAGTTAACCGCTCATCAAGTTCTAAATGGGCACCCGAGGAAAAACCAGGAAAAGGAAAAACAATAACGCCGACAAGAAGTAGATATCCAAGTAACACACTTGCGCCACCAGCGGCAATATATCGAATTCCAAATTCAAATTTTTTCGTTATGAAATGATAAAAAATAATTACTCCAAGGGCAGCAATCCATCCAAGCCAAAAACTTCTTGAGAAACTAACAATGAGGGCGGCAGCAAGTAGCCCAAGGTACGCTATATCACGTTTATAAAGCCAAATTGGGCCACGTAAAACGAGTACTGAAAGGTATGTCCAGGCAACTAAAACATAGAGCTGGCTTTGAATAAAAATCCTGTAGAGGCCCGTTCCAGTTGGAGTAAACTCCCCGACCTTGCTGTCTCTCAGCCAAACGTAAAGATCTAAATCAAAAAACTGAAAATATGGATGCGTAAAAAAATAAAATACAAGAATTGTCTTAACTGCAATATATCCTGCAGCAACTAGAAGCAGCCCTAAGCACTTATTTGTAAATTCCTCCCCCCTGCTGGCGATGAGCAGCGGCAAAACGAGGGCAAAATAAAAATAGGCATTGGCATCAAAAAAAACTGCTCCGAAGTTGTAGCCGTTATAGAGTCCCCTTAGGAACGCAAAAACAACAAAAACTGCGAGCGGTGCCAGCATGATCACAAGCCGCTTCAGTTGTAGTCGATTGAAGACTAGAGGTATTCGTCGTATATGTATGAGACTAAACGCTAACAAGATGATAAAGAGTGCGACCCTCAAAGAAACCTGCGTATGACCAAAAGAGAAGGACAGTAGATACCCATGAGACCCAATAAACAGTTCAGCCATAGTTATCAGAACGGCAGTTTCGAAAGACCACAGAGCGACTGCAAAATATGAAAGAAGTGCAAAGGCAAAAAATAAATTTCCCAGGGTGGGTACGTAATGAGCTAAAAAAGATAGCAGATCAAGGACAAAAAAAGCTGCCAGCCAGAAGCTCGAGGAGGGTTGTATTGAAAAAAACTTGCCTCGTGCAATCATACTAACTATGGGCGGAACCTGCTGGAAAAAACAGACAAGACCGCAGCCGGAATAAGTACAATATAACTTGCAACAGCCACAACAAGTGCTGACAGAAAAGAATGATGCTTTCGAAAATAGCGTCGGGCACTCTTAGAAAAAAACCACTGCCTCCAAAGTTGGTTCTTTTGCTTAAACGATGCAGCTCGTTCGTGTGTTATAACCGCCCAAGGTACAAAAAAAATCAACCAACCTTCACTCATTGCTCTTCGGCAAAAGTCTACTTCCTCAAACCAAATAAAAAATTTTTCGTCAAAGCCACCAAGGGTCTCAAAAACGCTTCTACGCACCGCAAAACAAGCACCCATAACTTGATCGACCTCGCGCAGTGTTGCGTAAGAAAACGATGTCATCATATAACGACGCAGCGAAAGAAGTCGCGGAAAAAAGTATTCTATTTTAAGCAGGTTGAGCACCATTGAGGTCACCGACGGAAACGTCCTCACTGATGGCTGCAGACTGCCGTCAGCATTCACAATTTTTGGGCCAAGGATGCCTGCAAATGGCTGTTCTTTGAAAAAGGTAATAAGTTCGTCCAGTGCGTGAGCGTGTAAGACAGTGTCAGGGTTTAAAAAAATTAAATACTCACATTCCTTCAATGCTTTCGCACCCTTATTACATGCACGAGCAAAACCAAAATTTTCGTCGTTCAAAATCACTTTTGTTAACTGAGATTGACCACTTAGCCACTCTCTTGTGCCGTCATTCGAGTTATTGTCAACGACAACTACAGACACCGCCTCCCCACTAGCAAGAGCGGTTGGTATGCTAGCGAGGCAATGCTCTATGGTGGCGCGAGAATTCCATGTAACGACAATAATACCAATACCATTCATAAAGAAAGCTTATGCTTAAGCATAACCAGCTGCCTTGCTTGCTGGTACGCTCGGTACCAGCGAGGCGCCCAATCAAAGTACTCAGTTGTCGTTTGCCAGAGTTTATAAACCAATTTCGGCTTCCACTGACTGATACCTTTACGGAATAACCCGACGCGCGCACGAAAAAGTACTTGATCTATAAAGACACCTGTATGACCCCGCTCAAGCATGGTCAGCCACAAATCCCAATCCTGAAAACGCTTTAGAGATTCGTCAAAACCAGGAAAATGGTCCTTGCGCATGAGCGCACTCGTATGAATATAATTTCCTTGCTTCAGTTTTTCAGCGTCGAATTTCTGTGAATGAAACAGCTTTCGCCCAAACCTAAAAGCCCCGTACGCATACGAGGCAGCGGGAGCATGCGCCAAGGCGTCAGCGCAAAGAGCGAACATTTCCGGTTGACAAATGATGTCTGCATCGAGAAATAAGAGATAATCCCCCGTCGCCAAAGCGGCACCGGTGTTTCTTGCGGTAGGGGCGCCGGCGTGTTTTATTGTTTTGTAGCTCATGCGCAGATGCGATAGACAAGGATTTTTTAGATAGCGTGCGACGTACCCTTCAGTACCGTCGGTAGATTCATCGTCAATAATAATCACTTCGCCCGGTAAGACGCTTTGCTCTGCCAGGCTTAAGAGGCACCTCCAAAGCGCTTTGCCGTGGTTGTACGTTGGAATAATGACGCTAATCATAGAGACCAAAAATGCTCAAAAATTCGTTACCTACTTTTTTTGCGTTAAAGCGCTCACTCACCATCTTCCTACCCGCTTTGCCAAATTCCATGCGTTTATCGGGATACTTAGCAAAATCGATAATGACTTCGGCTAATCTCTCACTATCACGCTCCGCAATTAAGACCCCTGTCTTGCTGTCCTCAATACCCTCTGGTACACCACCGTGCTTTGAGCCGATTACCGGTAAGCCTGCAGCGCTCGCCTCCAGAATCGCAATACCAATACCCTCTGTGTCGTTATTAGCTAACGTCTTTGGTACCATAACAAAGAGGTCAGCAGCTGCCCGCCATTCGATCGCTTCCTTGTCGCTACACTTCCCGAGTAAAACTATTTGCTCTGGACGAGATGATCTCTGCCGCAATTTTTCTAACTTTTCCCTCGCTGGTCCGTCCCCTACTATATAGTATTTCGCGGTTGGTACTTCTTGCCAAACTTGTTCCATGGCAACAATAACAATATCAACGCCCTTTCGCTCAACAAGCCGCGCTACGGTAAGAATGACAAAATTATTGGCAATATTTAAGCGTAGGCGAAGCGCATCCCGCTCGTCGGCTAAGGACGGCAAAGCCGGAACTATTGGGTAGATAACACGAATTTTTTCAGCCGCTACTCCCAAGGAAACTAAATACGCTTTAATAAACTCGTTGGCTGCTAGTACAACTTTAGCCCGTGCTAGTATGTGTTGAATGACCCAGCGCCGTCTCGGGTAAGATACGGCCGTCGTAATATCCATACCGTGAACAAAAACAGCATACGAAATTTTTTTAAAATGAGAGGCAAGCCAGACGGCAATACCGACAGGGAGAATCTGTCCAACGAGAACAATCCCGTTGCTGGCTATTGGCAACCGACCCGACATAAGATCAAAAAAAAGTTTTCTCCATTTAGGCCAGCCGTTTTTGGAAAGTAGCCGCAAGCGCTGCAGCTGATATGACTCATCGTGAATATCAATTTGACCATTTGCAAGCGGAGTAGTAACTACGCTGACGTACGGCGCCAACGCAAGGCAAAGCTGCCGGTACATAACTCCGACGCCACCCGGCTGCGGCGGGTAATCTAGTGTGATAAGGCAAAAACTTCGCATGTCTGTTTTAATTATTTTCCACAGGCGCAACATTGCCGCGTCGCAAAAGACCCACCACAAACTGAATATCTGCTTGGCTAACTTCGCGAACGACAAACAGCATAATGATATAGATGATTGCAGCAGCCAGAACAAGCAAAATGAGCGGCAAGGTTACAACAGAAACTTTAACAACCGCAGCCATAACAATGACCGAAAAACCTACACGAATGATACTTAGTACAATGCGCGACCAAGCAATTTTAACGATATGCGACGCCATGACCGCATCAATAAAAAAGTAACAGGCGTTTGCTAAAAACCAAGCAGCACTGGCGCCGAGGTAACTGTAACGCGGTATCCAAAATATATTACAAATCACATCAACGATTAAACTCACTCCTATGGCCATTGTCTGCCAATGTTGGTGGTTGGTGGCGTTCATTAACGCACCAAGCGGATACGAAAGGAAAACAAAAATAAGGCTCGGCAGCAATATGCGGACAGAGGCCGCTGAAGGCGCATAAGCAGCGCCTAAACGCACAACAAACGAATCAGCTAGTATAAACAAGCCAACGGCAATTGGCGCGCCGATAACCAAAAGGTAGCGCAAGGAACGCTCAAGTGTTTTCTCAAGGATGT
Source organism: Patescibacteria group bacterium (assembly GCA_041660005.1). Taxonomy (GTDB): domain Bacteria; phylum Patescibacteriota; class Patescibacteriia; order GWA2-46-9; family GWA2-46-9; genus 1-14-0-10-48-11. The sequence goes on from JBAZXG010000003.1 coordinate 143,946, forward strand.
CAGGCGCGGTGACAAAATAGTTGCTCATGGCGGGATAGAGCGCCGCCATAAAGGCCGCTGGAATAAAAGCGAAGGCATTCATGGTTTTTGCTGCCACACTATAGAGTCCCACAGCGGTATTACCCTGCATGGTACTTAAGAGCACAGAATCGAGCTGCGCATAGGCCGTAGAAAAAAAACCAGCGACCGCAAAGGGTAAGGCCATGGTCATTAATTTTTTTATGGTAGTCACGTTCCACGCTGGTCTCCAGGGCTGCCTAATGCGAGCGCCTAAATAGCGCGCAAGAAGAACATACGAAACTACACCTCCGCCCAAAATCGCATAGGCCACATTTTGCGGTGAAGGATCAACCAGAAGCACGAGAGCTCCAAGAGCAAAAACACCAACTTTTTGCACAACGATGACGACTGATTCGAACCATAAGTTCTGCCACCCTCGAAAAATACTAATGCCCGTTAGCACAAACGAATCAGCAAGCATAATAATGCCAGCAATTGCCACCAGATGAATACTTGGATGCGGTATACCAAAATAACCAAGTAAAAACACCGTCAGTAATAGCAGCGAATAAACGATTGTTCCCAAAAAAATTTTAGCGCCGAGCGTATTACGGTAGTATTCTTCCGTCTCCTCTGGATGCCTGGCGATTTCCCGAATCAACACCTGACTAAGTCCAACATCAACACCTATAGAAAAAAGACTGCTAAAGGCAAAAGCGCCCACGTACTCCCCTGTTCCGGCGTCGCCTAGATACCGGGCAATCAATAAAAAAAACAAAAAGGCAATTGCTTTTTGAATGATGAGGGCACCGGTTAAAAAGCCGGTGTTTTTTGCTATTTTTCTGGCTGCTTCAGACATGATGCGTTTAGAGTAGCACAAAATCACTACCGCCGAATACTGCCATTGCCGACACTAACGCCCTACTAATTTGAAAAAACAAGTACTGTCTTTGCGCTATTTCCTTGCGGACGATTAATAACAAAAATGTCTATCGTAGGATAATCGCGAGCAGCGTCGAGCCAACGTGCATAGCGATCCTCACAGGTATAGGTTTTCCCATCGATGGCAATGACCGTGCCGAGATCAAGAAATTTAGGACAAGCCGCAGCGCCCACGTATACGGCTTTACCGCTGGCCATGAGGCATTTTCCTTCCCGCATATAGTGGCAGCTATCAGAAAAGCTGTATTGCGTCACAACTGCAGTAAAGGTCGTCACCACCTTAGCTGACACCGGTGCTGCTGCATTATTATCTACAATCGATTCTGGAGCAGCTGCAATACCAGCCATGGGGCCATAGAGCACGCCCATACAGAGTATGCCGAATATAAGTCCTTGAGCCATCCGAGAACCCCGCCAAAGTGCCCTATTCGTCGCACTGAGCACTCTTTCGAGGTTTAGGACTGCAATCCCGCAGGTGGCGTATGTAGTTAGGACTATCTTAAATAATGCCATAAAGCATAATAAAAACCCTGCTTTTTCTGTAAGCAGAGTCGAACTATCCTAGCAAAAAACCTGATTTTGGTCAAGGCCTACGAACTAAAAAGACACCCCGTGAGCGAGGTGTCTTTTTAAGAAATAAATTGTGAAATGTCGAATGGTTTAACGCTTCTGCCACTGCGGAGCTCGGCGAGCGCGCTTCAAACCAGGCTTTTTTCGTTCTTTCACACGCGCGTCTCTGGTTAACCAACCCATTTTTCGCATGGTCGGCCGCCACTCGATGTTATGCTCGACAAGCGCACGTACGAGACCTAGCCGAATGGCTTCCGCCTGCCCCATAATGCCGCCACCAACAACTTTTACCGTGACATCGACCGCATCTCCAAGACCTACTAATGGTAGCGGCTCAAGAATTGTGTCTTGCAAAAGTTGTTGCGGAAAATACACACTGAGCTTCTTACCGTTGATCGTTATATCTCCTTTACCCTTCAAGTATAGGCGAACGCGGGCTATAGCAGATTTACGACGCCCAACTGCCCTAATAAACCCCTGGTGGTCTCCACTAACTGCTGCTGGTTTCGCTTTTGGGGCTGCTTTAACGTGTTTTACGGTTGTTGGTGCCATAGTAGTTAAATAATTCTCAGGCGTAAAAATTGCGCCTTCCTCAACTTGGTCTTAGGAAGCATTTGCCATACTGCACGACGCAACACCTCAGCAGGATCTTTCTCCCATACTTCCTTCATGGTTCTCGACTTAAGACCGCCAGGATAACCGCTGTAGTGGTAGTAAACTTTTTGCACCATTTTCTTATCGGTAACCTTAGCGTCTTTAATATTTACAACCGCCACCGGAATACCTGTATCCATATTCGGAGACCAGTTCGGCATATGTTTCCCTTGCAAATTCTTGACTACCTCGGTCGCAATTCTCCCGATACTTCTTCCTGAGGCATCAATTTGGGTGATTTTTTTAACCTTTTTCACTTCCATAAACCGTTTATTAGACTAACTCAATACTTGCAATGTCAGCACCATCGCCTTGCCGTCTACCAATCTTCGTAATCCTGGTAAAACCACTGGCGCGATCCGCGTAACGTGGGCCAAGATCATCGAGTGCTTTGATAACAGCATTTTTAACTGGCAAAATCTGCAAAAGTCGACGACGTGCCGTCAGGTCATTCTTCTTCGCAGTCGTAATAGCGCTGTCCACAATGCCACGCACGGCTTTTGCTTTAGCGACAGTCGTGGTTACTTTTTCGTACAGTATGATACTCGCCGCCAAGTTCCGCAGCATTAACTCACGAGGAGCTTTCTTCCTATCTAAAATGACGTTTTTGTTGCGGTGTCTCATAAATACTAAGCGGCACTCTTTTTCTTGGAACTCTTTCGTTTTGGTTCCTCGCTTGCCACTTCTTCAGTTGCAACCTCGGCTTCGTCCTTCGCCACTGTTGCTTGTGGCTCAGCTGCCACAACTCCAGCGTCAGCATGCTCATTAACATGCCCGATGGCACCAAATTGCTGCACTAAAATAAGGGTTGCGTCCTTAACAGCGTCCTCGGCGCTGATAGTCGCGTCGGTTTCTATATTCATTACCAAGCGATCAAAGTTTGTCATCTGGCCAACGCGCGCGCTCTCAACGGTAAACGAAACACGGCGCACGGGTGAGAAGAATGAATCCACCGCAATAATACCTGTTTCCCGAACGCCTGAATCGCCCGCCTCGGTCATTTGATAACCTCGTCCTCTCGTAACCCAAATGTCCATTTCCAGAGTGGCATCTTTCGCAGTAAGCGTTGCGATCGTCAAATTCTCATCAGCAATTTCTACGTCGCTGTTCTTCTCGATATCTTTGGCCGTTACCACCTTTTCACCTTTTGCCGTTAAATGAAGCTTCACCGGCTCTTCGCTATATACGCGCAGCCGTAACTGCTTCAAGTTCATGATAATTTGCAAAATGTCCTCCTGCACTTTTGGCAGCGCAGAAAACTCATGCGAGGCGTGCGCAATTTTTACAGCTGTTACTGCAGCACCCGGTAGTGAAGACAGCAACACACGCCGAAGCGCATTGCCAATGGTTGTACCGTAACCTGGGTACAATGGCTCTACAATCAGCTTACCAGTAGTGGCGGTCTTTCCGGCTTCGAATTTAACAACTGATGGTAGTGTTATGTCTTGCATACTACGTAGAATATAATTAGCGAGAATAGAACTCAACGACGAGCGTCATATTAATGTTTGCTGGAAAATCTTCGCGGACCGGCGACCCGGTAACTTTTCCTGATAATTTTTCTGCCTCAACAGAAAGCCACGAAACCGGTGTCTGCTGTCTTCCTGTTGTAATGCTTTTCCAAAGTGCACTCCCCTGCATTTGAGATTTCATTGCAATAACATTACCCACTCGAACACGGAAGGAAGGAATATTCACGCGCTTGCCATTAACCGTGACAAAGCCATGACCAACCATTTGGCGTGCCTGCGCACGTGTCTTGGCAAAACCAAGGCGGTAGACAACGTTGTCTAACCGGTACTCTAACGACTGCAAGAATAAATCCGCGGTATTGCCTGTCTTACGCGTTGCTTCTTCGTAGTAGCGGCTAAACTGCTTTTCCATGACGCCATAAAGGTACTTCGCTTTTTGTTTTTCGCGCATTTGCGTACCATATTCAGTCAAGCGACGATATCCCTTAGGGCCATGGACGCCCGGCGGCTGCTGACGTCGCACTGCCGGACATTTGTCACTCGTGCAGACACGTTCTCCGGAACGACGGCACATGCGGTGTTTTGGTCCTTGTAGCTTTCCCATAGTAGTTTAAACGCGTCGCGGACGAGGTCGGCGACAACCGTTATGAGGAATTGGAGTAATGTCCCGAATTGCTGAGACGGCAATATTGTTGGCATGCAGAGCACGTATGGCTGCTTCCCTACCCGAGCCAACACCCTTAACAAAAACGCTTACCTCTTGAAGTCCAAATGCCTTACAACGCTCAACTGCATCTTTGACAATGATGCCTGCAGCATATGGCGTAGACTTTTTAGGACCACGGAAACCGACGCGCCCAGCGCTAGACCAACTGATAACATTACCATTGAGATCAGTGAGTGTTACCACCGTGTTGTTATAGGTTGCTTGTATATGCGCTTGACCCTGGCGAACCTGTCGCGCCTGTTTGCTTTTCCGGCCGCGAGCAGCCTTAGCCGGTTTTTTTTCGGCGACTTCTGCGGTGTCAGTTTTAGATTTTTTTTCTTCAGCCATATGAGGTTAAGTTTTTGCTAACGTACGCTTACCGCTACCCATGGTACGCCGCACGTTACCGCGCACTGTTCGCGTATTAGTCTTCGTACGCTGACCACGTGCAGGTAAATGTTTGATATGACGAGTTCCGCGATACGAGTTAATGTCTTTTAAGCGTTTGATATTACCCATTACTTCACGGCGCAAATCACCCTCCACACGTAATTTTTTTTCAATATATTCACGAAGTGACGACACTTGATCTTCTAACAAGTCCTTAGTACGTGTATCAGGGTTCACCTTGGTTTCACGAAGGATTTTTTTAGACAACTCCGGACCGATCCCGTAAATGTAGGTCAGCGCAGTTTCGACGCGCTTATCGTTCGGTATTGTAATGCCAGCAATTCTTGCCATACAAAAATTATCCCTGTCGCTGCTTATGCTTTGGCGTATGACAAACTACGCGCAGTTTACCTTTGCGTCGGATGACACGACATTGCTGACAAATTTTCTTTACTGAGGCTCGAACCTTCATGTCTAGTAACGATAAATAATTCTTCCTTTAGTTAAGTCATACGGCGTCATTTCCATTCTGACGCGATCTCCAGGAACAATGCGGATTCTAAATTTTCTCATTTTACCGGAAAGATGCGCCAATATCTCAAGCCCGTTATCAAGCTTTACCCTGAAGTTGGTTGCTGGCAAAAGTTCTGTAACTTCACCGTCAACCTCAAGGAAATCCTTAGAGCTGTCTTTGGCGGTCCCCTTCGAGGAGGATTTTTTTTCGCCTATATTTGCCTACGTTAATCGGCGTCAATAACGCCAAAACAAAAAAATAAAAATTCATAGTGTATTTTCGGCCTTTCCGAATGGCCTAAAAACCCTAGAATTTCCAAGGAAAAGCGCCTGTATACGGTTGCCTGCGAGTTTTTCTGCACGAACCATACAGTGTCGAATAGAATACATTGCAATCTAAAGAATGTCAAGGGAAAATCGTACACGGCTATTTAGATAGGGTAACCACGGCCAGAAGGATGGCCACGTACGTATCATAACGCTCTGAATATGCGGCAATGCTGCTATTTGAGACTGCAGAGCGTCAATGTCGTGACTACTAAGCTTATTCAACAGTTTGCGATAGTCATTCTGTGGTACCACCTGACCCGATATACTAAGCGTAATGTGCGCTGTAGTGCTATTTCTACCCACGAAAACATCGTTGACTACTAGGCGTAAAGAACCGGGCTTTAAAATTGATCCTTCGTTAAGGAGGGAACTTACTTTACTACGGCAGAAATCAAATAATAGCTGTTTCTTTACCGTGAACAGCAGATTAGAGTTAGCGCTTTTGAAAACAATAAACTCAGAAGATTCGCTTTCGTCAAATTGCGTCGCGATGACCTCCCCTCTATCCACGGATATCTTATCTGGCAAAGTATCCAATGCCGGTAACGGCAAGTTAATATCTGGGTCAAGCGTGACTTCAGTAACGGTTTGCACTGGCTCGCTCTCAACTATAATACTGACCTCTGCGTAAGGAACGAGAAAAATGACGAGAAGCGAAGCAAAGAGTAAAGATGCTCCGGCGATAAACCACACCGCAACGACGAATAAACGCTGTGAGGGAACAATATGCATGCACGGTTATGATACGGTAGCCCTGATGCGTCGTATGCCACGGGACACCGCCTCTTCTTTGACAATGGTAAATTTACCCACTTGCGCCGTATGCTCGACGTGCGGACCTCCGCAGACTTCTCTACTGTAATCACCAACGCTATACACTTTAACCTTTTCTCCATAGCGACTCTCAAATAGGCCGAGAGCCCCCATCTTTTCAGCTTCTGCAAAGGTTGTTTCGCGCCACGACACCGGCAAATCGTCCATGACGACTTTATTGACTTCACGCTCGACTTGTTCAATTTGTTCTGGAGACAACTTGTCCGGATGTGAAAAATCAAAACGAAGTCTATCTTTTGTAATGTTCGACCCCTTTTGAAAAACATGTTCTCCAAGCAATCGTCTGAGCGTTTCCTGAAGCAAGTGAGTGGCCGTATGCAATCTTGTACACTCCCAGGAATCATCCGCCAAACCCCCATGAAATTTCTTCGTTACACCAGCGCGTGATAATTCCTGATGCTGTTCGAATTCTTGGTTAAACTCAGCAAGAATGTTGGTTCGATTATAAAAATCGACTGCTTGACCCTGCAAGAGCTCTGGCAAAATAACTCGTTCGATCTCCTCCATGCTCAGTTCAACCGGAAAACCGTAGGTTGCATAAATAGTAAATAAATCCTGACCAGTTAAACGCTTACCCGGCGCTGCGTGTGTGGTCATGACCATCTTTCGCAACTCACGCTCCCCGCGAACAAGTGTTTGTCGAAACTTTTGTTCCTCCGTACTGATGGCCTCTTCGATAAAACCTTGCTGTTTTTGAAGAAAAGGATAGGCGTCACTATACGTAGCCACGATTGGCGCTACCAGCTGGTGCAACACGTTTGGCGGCATATTGAGTAAATCAGCATGACGCACAACTCTGCGCAGTAGTCTCCGTACAACGTAGCCCCGCTCCTTGTTTGATGGCTCTACGCCGTCGCCAATCAAAAACACCGCCGCGCGCAGGTGATCCGCAACAACGCGAAATGACCATGTACTCGAGGCAACATGACCCATATACGTTTTACCGCTCATGCGCTCGATCTCTTGAATGAGCGAATGCAAGCTATCAATAGCAAAAATATCCGGGTTGTTGTTTACTGCGGCAGTAATGCGCTCAAGTCCTCCACCAAAATCAACGTTGCGTTGTGGCAATGGCTCAAAACCATTTTTTGTCTTTCGATACTCCATAAAGACCGAGTTGCCGATCTCCATAAATCGGCCGCAGTCACAATTGGGATGACAAAACTCACCAAAAGCAGGATCGTGATCAATCGACGTAAATTCGTAGAATATTTCACTGTCCGGTCCTCCAGGTTCGCCCTCTGGCATTCGTTGAGGTGAACCTGCCCTGCTCCACCAGTTCTTAGCCACATCGTAGTAAAAGATTCTGCCTCCTTGCATACCGAGACGCGACCCTTCTTTTGGAGAACCAATATTGACGTCAGTGGCCTCAACTCCTAGTGCCCCAAAGAGTTGCTTCCATAGCGCAACTGACTCATTGTCGCGCGGTATATTATGCTCAGGGTCTCCGGCAAACACCGTAACATAGAGTCGCTTTGGGTCAATACCTAAATCGTCGGTCAAAAATTGAAAGCACCAGGAAAGTTGTTCTTTTTTAAAATAATCACCCAGTGACCAGTTGCCTAACATTTCAAAAAAAGTCGTGTGCCGGTTATCGCCAACTTCTTCCATGTCCTCAGCACGAAAACATTTTTGAGAATCTGCAAGTCTACGGCCTTCCGGGTGCGGCTCGCCAAGAAGGTAAGGAATAAGCACTTGCATACCTGAACCCGTAAACAACGTCGTGGGGTCATTTTCTGGTACTAATGGACCAGAAGAGACAACTTTGTGCCCACGATCTCTAAAAAAATCTAGGTATTTTTTTCTAATCTCATGAGTAGTCATAGTAGTGCCATTATATTGACATTTACCTTGAGTGACAAGCAAACGCCCGCGATGATGTATACTCTAGTCATGGATATACGTATCAACCGCTATCTTGCGGAGCGAGGGCACTGTTCGCGCCGACAAGCTGACGAGCTCATCCTTAAGGGCGTGGTCTCTGTTAATGGCGCCCCGGTTAAACCAGGGGCTAAAGTTAGCGAAACTGACACAGTTAGTGTAAACGGCAAAACAATCAGCAGCCCAGCGCGCCTTACCTATATTTTGCTCAATAAGCCGGTCGGATACATTTCTACAACAGACCGAAGAGCTGAGGACACCGTGCTCGACTTGGTTCCTCGAACCGTACGGTTGTACCCTGTCGGACGGCTTGACGTGAACTCGAGCGGACTCCTCATCCTGACCAACGATGGCGCACTGACGAACCGGCTTACACACCCTCGTTACGAACATGAAAAAGAGTATGAAGTGCAAGTCGACAAATCGCTCACCGAAGACGCTTTGAGCGCACTTCGCACAGGCGTCATATTGGACCGAAAAAAAACATTGCCCGCTAAGGTAAAAAAAATGAGGGACCGGTCTTTTGTGATAGCGCTGCGGCAAGGTAGAAACAGGCAAATTAGGAGAATGTGCGAATCACTCGGCTACACCGTTACAGCCCTCAGAAGAACACGAGTACTTTCATTAACGCTCGACAACCTCGGCGCTGGACAGTGGCGCTATCTCACGAACGAAGAAGTGATGCGTCTACGCTCTGACGCGGGCATCGTTTAATCTGCTTCAATAAACGGTACTAACCTCATAGAAAGCCCTGGATCCCTCAATGCGCCCACCGGCGTATTGAGAAAGGAGACGCGGCAGAGCTACGCAAGTATCAAATTACACCATTTTGTGCGTACGCACAAAATGGTGTAAAAATCATAATACATGGATATTAAACCCTTTGTTGCCTACGTCGCTCGGAAAAACAAATTGCAGTTTGCACTTTACTCGCTATCCTCAGCAATAATACCACCACCAACGACGCGCTCGCCATCATAAAGCACCAAAGATTGTCCTGGCGCAACCGCACGTTGTGACTCTTTGAAAATTAATTGAAATCGTCCGTTACTAAAACCCGTGTAGTCAACTTTTTCAAGTGGCTGCCGATATCGTAATCTTGCAACGTAGTTTCCACCTTTTACCGGCTCACCGTTTATCCACGAAGTATTCGTCAAAAAAACCTCATGCTTGTAAAGTATTTCGTCGCTATTACCCTCAGCAACGGTTATGGTGTTGTCTTGAATATTAATGGCCGCAACGTAATAGGGTAATTTTGCAGTGAGCGCCAAACCGTGGCGCTGCCCGATGGTATAGAATGCTGCACCCTCATGCGTACCGACTTGCTTGCCGCTTGCGGTAAGCACTCGACCCGAAACGGCTGGGATTTTTGCCCGCAAAAAATTTTCTACGGAAACTTTGCCGATAAAACAGATACCCTGAGAATCTGGTTTACTGGCGGTCGGCAGACCGGCAGCTTTAGCAATTCTCCGTATATCAACTTTATGATAAGCACCCACCGGGAAAAGACTGTGCTCAAGTTCACGTTGACCGAGAGTCCACAAGAAATAAGATTGGTCCTTGCTTTTATCTTTGGCAATTTTTAAATCGTAAACATTTTTTACTTTTGAATTTAAGTTTTGACTTTTGGCTTTTGACTTTTCCTTCAGAACATAATGCCCGGTCGCTATAGCATCCGCACCCTCCTTCACTGCTCGGTTCAAAAAAGATTTAAATTTTATATCGCGGTTGCACAAAACGTCGGGGTTTGGCGTTCTGCCGAGAGCATATTCTCGAAAAAAATCATCCACAACGTCTCTACGGTATTCTTCAACAAAATCGTACGTCTTAAAAGGGATTTTTAGCACCGCGGCTACTTGTAAGGCGTCACGCCTCTCCTCTTTCCAACTACAAGTATCCTCAAACTGTACGCCGCTCGGTGTTTCAAGTCCCTCCCAACATTTTAAATAAACGCCCGTAACGTCATAACCTTGACGCTTAAGTAAATAAGCAGCCACGGCCGAGTCAACCCCGCCGGAGAGTCCGACGAAGACCTTTCTTTTAAGAGGGGTATTTGTTTGTTTGTGTTTATTCCAAATTCTGGTCATATTGGTTTCGTTCACCGGGCCTAAGGTAGCCCCAGCATTAAAAGTACCGGGAATGTCAGTTTTGTCCATTTCCCGTTCGTGAATCTTATTCGGCAGAGGGATGGTGGCAAAAATCTTGACGCT
>JBAZXG010000004.1:0-141810 GCA_041660005.1 Patescibacteria group bacterium
CGCGCTTTAACAGGCCGCATCAGTTTTGCTGCGATGCTTTTCCCGCTCGGAGTCGAGGCGAGATCCCCGCTACGACAAACGGAAACAGTCACTTCTTCAATGAAACAGCTCCTCAGTAAACAAACGGAGACGGCCTCTTTACTGATTCCCACAAAAAAAACCCTTGCAGGTGGTCTCATGTCCCTCATTAAACCCCGCGGTGTCAGCGCACCTCAACCAACGCCAACGCTAGTGCATTCTTCACCAGCGGTATCCACCGCACGACAAATGCCGACGACAACGAAAGCCAAAGCCGCTGGTGCGAACCTAAGACAAGGCGTTGAAACTACGGGTCGGCTATTACTTTGGTTGGCAACAGCACCATTGCGTCTCATCCGGCTCATTACTGAACGACCGGGCAACAGCCGACAGCTGCGCCAATTTTTGAACGAACGGATGCGTACATTTGTTAACCGACGAACGGAAGCAATCGAGGCGCTGCCGAGATCAAGCCAAAAACTGCTTGTGGTGTCATTGCTTTTTGCGTACCTGTTTACGCAAACGCTGGTCTACCTTGCAGACCGTCAAGTTCGTCAGCAGCAAGTCACCGTGAACAACGAAATCATTGCTGGAATTCAAGACCGACTAGACAAAGCGCAAACGAATACCATTGTCGGCAACGACACAGAAACAGCGCGGCTTGTGGAGGAAGCAACTCAACTCCTTGCAACTTTTCCCGAAAACACAAAAAGCCAGCGAGAACAAAAGCAACTTCTAGAACAATCAATAAAAGAGCTCAGCGATCAGCTAGAAAAAATGGTAACGGTCAGTGCCCCCGAAGTGGTAGCAAACCTAGAAGGATCCGCCTTCGTGAACGCCAGCGGTCTTCTTTTTAACGGAAAAAATTTAATCACTTACCAAGGCGATACCAACAGCTTTGCGCAAGTAAACGCCGACGGTTCAGTCCTTGCTTTACCGATAACTTCTGTAAACATAGGTAGAGTTGCACACGGCAAACAAGCTGACAGTGGCAGTCTGGTCTTTTTGACAGCAACCCCGCAAATCGCCACACTGCAAATTAGTGCGCAAACCCTTGACGCGCTCGCAATTGAAAACCCGCCCAAAAACCCCGCTGATTTTTCAATATATAACGATCGACTTTATCTCCTTGCGCCGACCGACCAACAGATATACCGCTATCAAAAAACTGCAAGTGGGTACAATCGTAAAGCACCTTGGGTAAACGGCAATGTCCCTGAACTCGCTGACAGTGAATCAATCAGCGTTGACGGTAGCGTTTTTGTTTTAACCAAAACCGATGGCGTCAAGAAACTATCCAGCGGTGCAATCGATACGACTTGGCATGCCAGTAAGCCAACGACGGTGGATAATAATTTAACGCATCTCACCACAACATCTACTTCAAAAAATCTTTATGCCTTTGATCCGGTAATGAAGCGCGTCATTGTTTGGAGTAAGGATGGCGGAGAGCTCGTTCATCAATATAGCTTCCCTACCCTACCCTCATTAAACGGCTACGCAGTTGATAACGGAGATCACAATCTCTATGCCCTCTCTAGTCAGCAAATTGTAAAAACACCCTTAGTCACCGAATAACTTGTTGCCTGCGTCGCTCAGTAATAACAAAAAGCCCCGGACGAACCGGGGCTTTTTGTAAATCGGTAAAAAATGTTTACTTAAAAGTTACCTTGCCGCCTGCTTCCTCAAGCTTCTTCTTGATGACTTCAGCTTCGGCGCGAGCTACACCTTCTTTTACGATTTGTGGAGCGCCGTCAACCATGTCCTTGGCGTCTTTCAAACCCTTTTCCGTAATTTCTCGAACAACCTTGATGACCGCAATCTTGTTGCTACCAGCTTCGGTGAGTTCGATATTGACGACGGCCGAGGCTTCCTCCTCAGCTGCAGCTGCCGCAGGGGCAGCAACTCCTGCTACCGCCATTGGAGCGGCTGCAGAAACGCCAAACTTCTTTTCTAATACCTTGACCAACTCGGCCAAGTCAACAACGGACATTGCAGAAACAGTTTCGACAAAATCCTTGAACTTTGCCGGAACCTTGACCTCTGCGCCGTCTTGGTTCTTTTCTTCTTGCTGTGTTTCGTCTGCCATAGCATTAATGATAAATAACTAAATAGTAAAGTAATTAAGCTTACGCCTTGCTCTCCTGAATCGCGGCGAGCACCTGCACAAATGCACGACTTGGACCAGAAAGTACGGTAACAAATCCCCGCATTGGCGCCGCGAGCATTCCGACTAACTGACCAATGAGCTCCTGCTTCGAAGGAAGTTTCGCCAGCTGCTTCACCTGATCCGCCACGATCACTTCCCATCCTGCACCCTTCGGCAGTAGTCCGCCAACAAACTGCAACGCTTCATGGTCTTTTGCAAAATCATGCAGAAGTTTAGCGGCGACCACTTCGTCGCCACCAAAAACGGTAGCAATGCCGCCCGAGAGCGTCTTTGGGTCGATGGCATCAATACCAGCGCGCTCAAAGGCAATCTTCAAAAGTGTTTTTTTGGAAACAATGTAATGAACTCCTGCCTTACTGCAACGGCGACGTAAATCGCTGACTGCCGCAACGCTAAGACCTGCGAAACTGGCAAACACAATCCCTTTCGCGCCCTGCGAAGCATCAATGAGCGCTTGAATTTCTTCTTTTTTCGTTTTCCTTGATTTGGCCATAATTGAACTTATCGATTACCCTACTACGCTTTCAAAAGCTACGTCGGGTTATTTTGGTCACCTTGACCTTAATGATTACCCTACTACGCTCTTAAAGCTACGTCGGGTTGTTTTGGTCACTTTGACCAAAACAAAAAACTACGGACTTAGCCGTAGACGAGTTGAAAATCGAACTTTGATTCGACTTGTACCTCGGCGGGCTCCCTTTCGGGTTTTAGCCCCGACGCTACGGTCGGAGAACCTGCTGTCTACGGTGGTATTTGTTGTGAGAACTACTATAGCAGACCCATAAAAAAGGTCAAGTGCTGTGGGTTGTGACTTTTCTTACTTACTTTAAGAAAAGTTTTTTAAATTAATTTTAAGGTAGTACCATAGTCTAGACTATGGTACTAAAAATTGTTCGGTAAAAATTACATTAACGTCCTCGGCTTACAGCCTCGAGACTAGTTGCTACTCTTTTGCTTGTCCGAAAAGAGTAGCCAGAAAATGACACCCTGAGGACTCGGCTGTGGGCTTGCTTCGTGCAGCAGGCTACTGACCATGAACTCGTCATCCGCCTCCGCCAGCTGGCGGATGGCAAATTCCTCAAACAGCATGGTCATTAAATGCAGCCTGCTTCCCTTGCAAGCTCTGACGCCGATCCTAAGGGATTTGCACTGCAATCTTTCAAACCCCCTCATCGACCAGGGAGAGCAGACAGACGAAAAGAACACGAGAATGGGGCAATGCTGTTTGAATCCTGAGCTTGTCGAAGGAAAGTTCATTGCCGCCGTGTTCGTTTCGGAATGACTGCCGACCAAAAGCGTCGATGCGGGGCGAGCTTTTCCGCCAAAGGCGGATCCGACCACTGGCGGACTTTCCACCTAAATATTTCTTTGCCCGCACAAAGAAATGGACAACCACCGGCCATGCCAATGGCCAGGTTGAACTTAAGTCTTTTAAGAAAATTCTTTTAACTTTTAACTTGCAGTTTTTCCTTTTGCCTTTTGATTTTTTAATTAGCCCGACCGTTTGACTTTTTCAAGAAAATATAGTAAATTGCTCGGTTCCCTACATATCCGTATGGGGGCCTATATTGTCTCGCGAGCAAGAGATTATGTAGTGCGGAATGTTCACTGACAACAGAAAATCAGGAGGAATCTCATGGGCATCATCTCAATGCAGGAGTACCTCCAGGGAAACCCGGAGGTACTAAACCCTTGTCGCGAGACCAGCGACGAGCAGCACTTCCGAAGATGGGAGGTATCGCGTGAAGCGCTGGTTCAGAAGGCCTACGACGCCTCGAAGCTTGCGATATCCTATCGCGACTTCCGGGTCGGCTGCGCAGTTCTGGCCTGGCGACCCCGGCGACAATCGGCCGAGCCGTGGCAGATAGACGAAGACCCGGCTGACTATCTGTGTAACAGGTGGGCAACCTTTACCGGAGCCAACCTGAAACCGGAGAAGAGCGGGCCGAAGATCTGCGCCGAGCAGATTGCCGTCAATTCGGCGCGCATGGCCCACTACACCCGAATCATCGGGATCGTAGTCGTTGGCGAGCCACAGTCCGATGACGACAGCGGTCTCACCCACGATACACTCCATCCGTGCGTAATCTGCCGGCGACTACTCGCTGCGCTTCCTGAAATGCGTAGCGACACTCGTATCCTTACGGGTGGCTTGCACGGCGACCGCATTCGGATTAGAGAGTACAGCTTCGAGGAGCTCTTGAAACTGCATCAAACGCAGCGTTGAGAGCTTCGCAACCGCAACCGTTCCGCCACGCCAAGCGGACCAAACCAAGACTGTAGGAAAAACCATGAAACAAACAACCAAAGGACTTGTAGTAACTCTTTTGCTCCTGATAAGCGTGGCTGGGTATGTCTGGAAGCAGGGGGCGACTGCGGTCAACGTGTTCGGACGCATCGCGATCGACTTCGCACTGGAGAAGCTTCCCATCCTGGAGTCTCTCGACGCGACCAGTAAGGAGCTTTTCGAGATCGCAATCCGAAAAGCTGTACTGTGCGGCGACCCCGCCGAATGCTACCAGGAGTGGGAGTACACGAGTGCTTCGCTCTTTGAAGCACCGTGTGATCCGTTTGAGATGAGGATAGTCGACTCTGCCACCGGGGACAGATATCACATCGTTCCCGGTAGCCAATGTCGTTACGGTAGCGGGACCGACGTTTTTCTGCCGACCCTCGCAATCTACCGCTACGACGCAAACGGAGGAATTCTTCGCATCGCCGGCGACAACGAGGTCGCCTGGTTCAAGCCAGGAAGCGGTTGGGAAAGAGAGATGATCCCTACCGACAAAGCAAATGAGATGCGCGAAATAGCGTTGCGCCTGGCGAAGGCACGCTAAACATAGAAACAGTTCCGCCGCCAAGGCGGACCAAGCCACGACTGGAGGACAGCATCGATGATTACCTGTGCATTGAAAGGACTTCGACCAATTGCGTTTCGCCTTGAGCACGGCGAAAACCTGAACACAGCGCTCGAGGACTTCGTCGTGACGTCAGGCGTCGGCTTCGCCTACCTACCCGGAATGGTAGGCCAGTTCGATGAAGTCGAGCTTGGCTTCTTCGATCCGGAGAGTGGGCTGTACACCTTCCGAAAACTGCCGCGGCCGCAAAGCGAGGACGAGAAACCGAACTCACGACTCGAGCCGACAGTGATCAGCGCCAACGTGAGCTGGAGTGGCCACCAGCCGTTCGCACATGTCCACGGCGGATTTGCCTCTGGGTTTTCGGACCACGGAGGCAGGTTCGTTGGGGGCGGCCACATCAGCAGGGCCGTCGTCGGGCGGACAGCCGAAGGAGTGCTGTTCGTGACGGACGATATCACAGTCGTCCGCGTCATGGATTTGGACCCGGACTGCAGAGTCCGAGTCTGGCACTTCGAAGCACGACGTTCCTAATCCGCCGACCGGCGGAAAAGGACGAACGAACGAAGAAGACCCGTGTGCACTACTACCGAGTAGCGCCGCGGGTCTTCGTTCTTTTTAAAAACGTTAATATAGATCTATTACTCCTCTCCTTCTCGGTCCCCGATTATTTCAATATCCGTTAGAGCTAAAATGCGATGGTACTCGTTTGGCTGAATAGTTATTTTAGCAGGCGCCTTAACAATCTTTGTTTCACTACCAACGGTCAATTCGATTTCACCCTTAAATAAGTAATGAACTTCTAGCCCATCATGAACATGATCGGCGCTAATCGATCCTTTTTTTCGCGCAATAAATTTGACCTTATCGCAATCGTAAATAATGCCCCGTTCGTCTGATTTAAAAATTTTTATTTCCTGAACATCCATAGTCTATCCTGTGATAAAAATTGTTATTTCAATAACTCGGCCAACAGAGCAGGCGTGGCTACTACTTTATCAATCAACGAGTCACGACACGGATCTCCTGTTTTATCGCTTAAGGCAAATATTGGCTTACCGAGTGCGGAAGCATAACCAATTTCCAGAGTGACGCTGACACCAACATAATTGTCCTTGTTATATACAAAACATACATCTGCTTTACGAATCCAATCAAAATGTTCAAGCGTTAACCCTTTAAAAAGCATTCTCGTAAAATGCTTCGAGTGAAAAAATGAGTCCTCGGGAATGGGTTCGTTGATGTTAGGCTGAAAAACAGCAACGCCCAAATTCCCCAAGTCCATACAAAATTGAGCTACCTCATCTTTGAATTTTTTTGACGCGCAAACGACAACAGTTTCCATAAGAACCGAGTTAGGGATGCAAAACCGTACCCGTAAACGATTTACCTTCAATGATTCTTTTTACGTTACCAATTTGCCGGCCATTTAAAATATAAACCGAAATGCCTAATTTTTTTGCAAGCGCCGCAGCTGTCGGGTCAAACGGGGTACTCAAGCGCGGCGACCATTTTGTTCCAATTATTTTTAAATAGTTTGACCAATTCATTTCGTGAATCGGTTTTGCCTTTTTGTCTATCTTCGGATCAGCGGTGTATACCTGTTTAATATTGGAGAGGTTAATAATTTCCTTTGACCCAACTTTTTTAGCCCAGAGTACTGAATCCCAGTCCGAAGAATGACCTTCCTCAAAGGCTGCACCCATAATTATTTTTTCTCGTGGTATGACCTTTAATTTTTCAGGGTTTAAAATAATTTTTTTATGCGCTAAAGGCCCAAACATTGTACGCACAAGTTCTGCGTTCAAGGTCAGCGAACGAATGCCAATCCAATCCAAGTCATACGCTGTTGGTACACCGAGAATTTTTGCCGCTTCATTATATTGTCGATTCGTTCCTCCCCCACCACAACTAATGGCAAAACGCCGAGATTTAAAAGAGATAATGAGCTCCTTAAATTTTTTTAGAAATGCAATGTCGATCTCATCAGGAACAATAATTGAGCCCCCAAGCGAAAGTATGGTCCATGATGTTTTTGGCATAGCTACTTGGTTAGGTAAAGACGCTTACTCTGCAAATGCGTTTCGTAATCCTTGGCAAAATGCGTATGCCCGTCTTTATCGGTCAAGAAGTACCAGTAGTCGTTGGTGTCCGGAAAAATCGCTGCTTTGATAGCGTTAAGCCCTGGGTTACTAATCGGACCCGGTGGCAAACCTGGGTGTACATAGGTGTTATACAGGGATTGGTTTTTTAAATCTTCAGATGTCAATTGTGGTTTTTTGTCCCCGACCGCAAGTACATAGTTCAATGTGGCGTCGGATTGCAGTAATTCCCCGCTATTGAGACGCTTATAAATGACGTCGGCCGCTATTGGTAGGTCAGCGGCGTCACGAATTTCCTTTTCAAGAATGCTCGCTATGGTCAATGTTGTAAAAATACTTTGCCCACGTTTTGTAATAGCTTCGCGCAAGTCCGGTGTTAATTTTCTGTCGAGCGTTATCAGCATCTTTTGCGCTATTTCGTCCGCTGAAGCGCCCTTAAAAATGCGATAACTATCAGGGAATAAATAACCCTCGAGCGAAGCACTGTCGGGCTTATCAGCCAAAACAGAAACTGCCTGGTGGTCTGCCAGACGCGCTAAGGCCTGCTTGAAGTCAGCTCGAGAGACGATGCCATGCTGTTCAAGATAACTGGCAATGTCGTCAATCGTCCAACCTTCAATAACGGTAATAGTGCGCTCATTAGCTGCGTCCATACCGCTCGCTAAAATTTGCGCGAGCTCCCGAATGTTCAAATCGAATCCTAACGTATATTCTCCCGCTTGCAGACTGCGCGACCATCCTCGAAGCCACACGTAAACCTCAAATGTACGCGGACTCACGATGAGCCCCTTTGATTGAAGGTCTCTACTAATATCTCCCAGACTTTCATTTTTTAGAACGCTAAAAGTAACGGGCGCAGCGTCGCCACCCGGAGAGCGAACAATGCCGCCAGCAAAGCTCCCCAAGTAAAGTAGCAACGAAAACACTAAACCACCAACCACAAGAAAAAAAACGGAAAAAGCACGAGATGACATTGTATTTTTAAACGCTAGTCGTTTCCAAGGTAACGTTCGACACAATGCAGCACGGCAATCTGATTCAGTGCCTGAATGGTTCCACTTTTAACGAGCTCAACTAATTCTTCTTTGGAAACCAGCACTGTCTCCGTTTGCTCGCGCGATCTAAATTCGGGGGCAGTTACCCGCTCGGCGTTGATGGCAGCATAGACATGCAGCTTGGCAGATGATGCGCTTACATCCACGTCAAGAACCGCAACTTCTTCCATTTTCTCTGAAGAGTAACCGGTCTCTTCAAGCAATTCGCGGCGTGCCGCTTCTGCGGTATTAATATCATGCCGGTCTACGAAACCGCCGGGAAACTCTGTGGTAACTCGACCAACGGCATGTCGATACTGGTGCACCAACAGAACCTGGTTTTCTTTGGTCAAGCAAAAAATGATAACGCCATCGGGTTGTTCACGAACAAAATAATCCTGAATAATCGTGCCGTCAGGAAGCTGGCAGACATCTTTACGAACTTTGTAGCGTTCGGTATCCAAAATGGTTTCCGATTGCAGTGTTTTCCACGGTTTAATATCTGGCATAGAATCAATAGCAACGTAGCGGACTCAACACATACTGTCAACGTATCCCGTTTTAAACCGGTATATCGTAAATAACATTTTTTCGCTCAACCACAACGCGCCACTTTCTCTTTTTTGCTTCGGCGTAGAGGCCTGCCGTAGGATTAAAAGCAATTGCGTGGTCAACCAACTCGAGAAAACTGACGTCTGTTTCTGTGTCGCCTACTCCCCATGAGTCGTTGAACGATAAACCTTTCTCGGCAACAAAACTTTGCACAATTTCCGCCTTACTATCAACCGAACGGCGATCCAATATGCGCCCCGTGTAAACCCCCTTATTATCTACCTCGTATTCTGTCCCCCAGATGTAATCAAAGCCAAAATAAGCACCAAAGGGTCTTACCATTTCTGAGGGAGACCCGGAAACAGCCAAAAGTATATATTCACTGGCTAGTGTTTTTAAAAGATCACGGGTAAAGCGATAGACGCGGTCGCGACGCTGCAACAGAACAAGATTCACCGCAGCATCTACATACTTGCGCTCCTTGCCTTGCATGGCTTTCAAGTGCATTTCAACAACGCTACGAATGTAGTCATCGTAACTACCCCTCCGCTCAACCCAGGCAAAGTAAGCATCGAGTATCTGACCAAGAACGGACTCTGGAATAATGCCCGAACGCATCAGTCCCTTGTTAAATTCAACCAGTAAACTCGATCGAAAAACCGTTCCGTCAATATCGAAAATCGCTATTTTATTTTTGCCAACACTTCGTCGGCTTGCCGCGAGGTTACCATATACTGAGGCAAAAATATCCCGCGTAGCTCCTTGACCGTCCGTAGCCCTAGGCGAAGGAGGTCCTTGACCCGCCGCATGCTTACTATGTCCCGCCGTAGTTTTATACGTAGGGGGAGCGAAGGAGGTTAGCGAAGTGGGATTACCCATGCATACCCCGTCCACCCTGGGACGGGTTAGTTGACTTCTTTTATCTTCATGCATACTTGCACTCTACGCCTGGCAAAAAGAACAGTAAACCGTTCCGCGCCCGTTCTCCCGACTGCGCGTGAGGGACTTACCACATCGACGACACGGTTTGCCACCTCTGCCGTAGACGTTAAGGTAAGGCACAAATGAACTGTCTTTAGCATCCGTTTTTTGGTAGGTACTGCGAGTCGTTCCGCGATGCTTCACCGCCTGGATGAGCACACTACGAATTGCTTGATAGAGTCGTCGTCGTTCTAGGTTGGAGAACGTGGGCAGTTTACGACCAGGACGAACGCCCGCACGAAAGCACGATTCGTCAACATAAATATTGCCAAGACCCGCCACGAATGTTTGGTTCAACAAAAAACTTTTAACCGTCCCCGATCGTCGCTGAGTCATCCGTTCAAAAACCTGAAACGTAAACGAGCGAGACAACGGCTCAATACCTATTTTTTCAGTCAACTTTTTTGATGCGTCTTCGGTATACAGTCGAGCATACCCAAATTGCCGTACGTCGTTTACATAAAGCTCGTCCCCGCCGGCAAATCGCAGCGTAAGATGCGTGTACTTGTTGGGTAATGCGGTTAATCCAGGCACTGCATGTCCGCCAAAAATAATTAACTTCTTATGGCGAAGAACAACCTGTCCGGTCATCTTAAGATGCACATGCAAAGCACTTTTATTATCAAAAACAAAAACGAGTAACTTACCATACCGCTTTATACTGACGATCCGACGGCTTACAATTTTTTTAGCAAATCCCTTTTTGGGAGAAACAAACTTCGGTAAACCTATAACCACTTTTTTAACGCGCGCATCAATTAAATAGCGAGACAAATCTTTTCGCAAAGTCTCAACCTCGGGTAATTCTGGCATGGCAAAGTCTGTTCTAAATCTCGTGGTACCCGTTCTGAATATTACAATTCTTGAAGTAGTGAGTGTCCGATCATGGCCGCTGGCTGCCTAATATCAAGTAACGCCAATAGCGTAGGGGCAACATCACCCAGAACGCCGCCCTCAGCCAGCTTCTTTCCCTGCATGGACTTTCCGTAACAGCGAATAATAAGTGGCACCGGTGAAGCGGTATGTTTTGTAAGAATTGCCCCGTCAGTGGTGAGCATGCACTCAGCATTGCCATGATCCGCCGTAATCACTAGTGTTCCCTGACGTGCTTCGAGCGCCTCATTGATGCGACCAAGGCAGCGATCAACCTCTTCAATGCCAACAATTGCCGCCGCAATATCCCCAGTGTGACCGAGCATGTCGGGATTCGCAAAGTTAACGACGATAACATCAAACTGCTGCTTTTGAAGCGCAGCTACGACAACATCGGTCACCGCAGACGCCGCCATCAGCGGGCGCTTTGCATAACGAACGACATCGGGCGACAAAACTCGCTCCTGTGTTTCTCCGGCAACTTGGCCGGGATGACCACCGTTAAAAAAATATGTTACGTGCGCGAATTTTTCGCTCTCGCCAACATACAACTGACGAAGACCAGAAAGAAGCATAGGAAAAGTCTCTGTCACTTGAATCTCAGAGTATGCAGGAATAGCGCCTGGAAGCGATGGACCATAATCAACAAGTGTTACGAAGCAGAGATCATGAAATGTACGCACAGCAAAAGCATCTTGATTGCCCTGTTCAAAATCAGTCTCTAAAAAGGCCTTACAAAGCTCGCGCGCTCGGTCAGGACGAAAATTGAAAAAAATAATCGCATCCCCGTCCTGAATACGCCCTTCCTCACCATTACCGTCGCTGTCAATAATGGTCGGTGTTATAAACTCATCAGTTTCACCGCGCTTATAAGCCGCACGAAGACCCTGCAGAGCTTGAGACGCCCGCTCTCCTTCACCCAGAACAAGCGCATTGTATGCATGTTTAATTTGTTTCCAATCTTTTTTTCGATCCATGGCGTAAGCCCGACCAATAATGGTCACCACTTTTTCATGCGGTTGAAGCGAATCCACCAATACTTTAAGAAGACGCTCGCCATCGGTCGGCGAAGAATCACGCCCATCGGTAAACAAATGCAGGTATACATTTTGAATGCTTTGCTCTTTGCAAAAACGACGGAGTGCTGCCAAATGTTCAGGATTACTATGCGGACTGTCCGCTGTCGAAAGCAAACCCATAAGGTGCACTCGCCCGTTCCCCTTTTTGGCATGCTCGGCTGCTTTTAAAAAAGCTGCATTGTTGAAAAAATTACCCTCTTGAATATCACGACTGATACGGCGTACCTGCTGCTCGACAATTCTGCCAGCACCAAGGTTCATGTGTCCGGCTTCAGAGTTTCCTGCTTCGCCGTCAAGGAGGCCCACCGCGGCACCTGAAGCCGCAAGTGCGGTCGTGACACCGTTTAGACTTATGGCGTCAATGTTCGGCTTTTTGGCGCGTGCCACCGCATTGCCTTCGTTGTCCGAAGCAATACCATACCCATCTAAAATTGCGAGCACGAGTGGTGAGGTGTTCATAATGTCTGCTGGTGAGCAAGATCAAGTAATCGATTATACCTTACAATATGCTCGCCTCTTAGGAAACTTCCTAATTTCAAATACTCAGCGGACACAGCAAAACCAAAATCAACAAGAAAATCATCAATCGCTTCCGCATTAGGAGTAAGGAGCACGCGCGCCAAATTCATCCCTCGCGCCTGAACAGCATAGTCAAGCGCGTCACTCACTGTATCAAAGCACGCCAAATCAATAGCCGCCGCGCCGACCTCGTCACGAATGACGGCTTTCTCAAGAATAGCTGCATCTTTTGCCGCAAGATCATGACGCAAAAAAGTCACGCGGTTGGCAAAGTGGCGCTGAGCGTGACCATAAGCGTTATCAGTTTGAAAAGCGTTCTCAATCATGCCAATGGGGTAGCGACGAATGAGAGAGTGACAAAGTTGCAACATGGCAGTATCTTCTTTTTCCGGAAAAAATTCTGATGAAATCGCACGCTCGTCTTCCAGCACACTCGCTTGACCAAAATCAACCGCAATACGAACATCACTATTACGCAGTCCAATTTTTTTTGCGCTGGCTACAATTGCCGTCAAAACTTCTTCAAGCGTTATGTTTCTCCCTGATCCTCTCACTAAAGACGAATGCAAAACGACAGGCAATAAACGATGAAACGACGCCAACGTTTTCCTGGCAAGAGCCATGAGTGTAACGAGTGAACGTCTTGGCCCTTTTGAGGCGCGCGGGTTAATAGATAAACTGACTGTTTTAAAACCTTCTTCGGTGTTGTTTGAAAAAAACTCAAAAACAGGCACGGGCAGCGCCCAGCCCGGCCCAGAGAATGGCGCGAATTCACGCAAATGCTGATGCAATTCTCGACCAGCAGCACGAGCGCCAACACGAGCGACTGCCTGAGAGACCGCCCGCGCGAGTAACCGCCCTGCCGCTGGATTCGCAAAAGACCGCACGAGTGAAACAATACGCCGATCAACTTCGTTTTGTTCAACAGTATCAATGCCACGCAGTGCTTTGCGCAATTTCGTGTTGCCGAAATCAATAGCCGCATTGACCTTCGCATCACTTACTCCAACGCACGATACCGTAGCAGTTGCTGTTTGGCCAGTTAGTGTTTTAACCGTTGCCTTAATTGCTGCGTCGCCCTTACTATCAAACACCTCACGAAACAAAATGTCGTTAATGCCGGTAACCCGCATACAACAGCAAACTATTTAATTCTAAGGGGTGCCAATCCTGCTAGCTCTTTTCCTGAAAGAAACTGAAGCATGGCACCTCCACCAGTTGATCGACAGTCAACATACTCTTCCATGCCCGTTGAACGAAGAACCTTCAATGTTTCGCCGCCACCCACAACACCAAAAGCTGGTCCTTCAGAACGAGCAGCAATCAACCAACCAAGCGCTCTGCTACCTTGAGCAAACACCGGTACTTCGAACATTCCTAAGGGGCCAGCCCAAACAATGGTTTGTGCTTTTTTGATAATACTCGCGTAACTGAGAACCGTTTTTGGACCAACATCGTAAATGGTCTCTGTAGGCCGAACCTTGTCTTTAGTACTAAAATCAACTAGCCGCGGAGCCGATTCCGGGCTTTTTGCCACAACCACATCTTCGGGTAAATGCATGAGTGGTATCAAACCAAGACCTGGGAAGCGGCGCTTTTCTTTTAAAAGTGCTTTTAATTTCCGGTATGACACCGGAGTCGCTGCGGACGATTTTCCGATTGGTGTTTTGAGTATTTGCAAAAAAGTATTTGCCGGTCCCCCGCCTACCAAAATAGCGCTGGCGTGCTCGGCCAAATGCATCAACATCGGAATCTTATCTTCAACCTTGATGCCACCAACCATGAGGACAAAAGGCTTTTTAGGTCGCGAGCGAACGCCATCGAGCACATTGATCTCACGCAGTAACTGCCAACCAGCATACGCTGGCAAGCGCTTCGCCACACCCAGCATAGAGGCATGCGCGCGATGAGTGTTAGAAAAACATTCGTTCATATAAACGTCCCCCAAGGTGGCCAAGGCATCACAAAACGCCGGATCATTTTTTTCTTCCCCTTGGTAAAACCGCATGTTCTCCAAAGCAAGCAGATGCCCGGGGACTATCCGCTTCGTTATGGCGGCTACTTTACGAAAATCGCGAACCTCAGTAAAAGCAACGTTACCAACGTCAGGAGGGAGGAGTGTTTGCAAGTGACTGATAACGGGCTTCAGCGACATGCGCGCTACTTTGTGCCCCTTGGGTCGCCCCAGATGTCCGATGAGTACAATGCGCGCTCGGGCTCGAGAGAGACGAACAATGGTTGGTACCAACTGCTGCAGGCGAAAGTCATCTGCTACCTCTAAAACACCGCGAGCATTTTTTGCAAGCGGAACATCGAATGCACCGCGTAGGAGCACCCTTTTGCCGGCAAGTTTAGCATCATCAGTAATCGTCCGAAGCGCGCGTTGCATAGTGAAAATAGTGTAGCACTTTTAATTCTTACCCGTCAGTATGAAAAAACTATCCTACGAAATACAGAAAACCTGCTCTCGAGCAGGTTTCACTGTTTTTTAGCGAATTGTTTTACCCACTAGCTCCGCCATTTCAACTAAACGATTTACGTAGCCCCACTCATTGTCATACCAAGCAATGACTTTGAGTAGGTCGCCGTCAACTACCATGGTAAGTCCAAGATCAACAATAGCCGAATGACTATTGCCCACAATATTTGAAGAGACTAACGCCTCATCAGTTACCGCCAGAATACCTTTCCAGCGTTCTTGCTCTGCTGCTTTACGAAAGGCTTCATTCACTTCTTCTTTAGTTGTAGGTCTATTCAATAAAAACGTAAAATCAGTGAGTGAACCGACAGGAAGCGGCACACGCAATGCTAGGCCGTCAAATTTTCCCTTGAGTTCTGGAATAACTTCGGTAGTCGAAACAGCAGCGCCAGTAGTTGTCGGTATGATATTAATAGCCGCCGCACGAGCTCTGCGAAGATCTTTGTGGAGGGGTGGAGTGGAACCGTCAACCAAGTTTTGTTCTGCGGTATAGGAATGCACCGTCGTTATAACCGCCTTTTTGATACCAAAAACATCCTCAATAACAGTGGTCACTGGCGCAACGCAATTTGTGGTACATGACGCATTGGAAACAATGGCGTCACCGCTGTACGTTTCATCATTGACTCCCAAAAGATAGGTTTTGGTATCGCCCCCCTTGGTTGGCGCAGAAACGACAACACGCTTTGCCCCGGCTGCTAAGTGCGCTTTGGCTGCATCGTCACGCGTGAAACGACCAGTACACTCAAGAACTATATCAATCCCTAATTCTTTCCAGGGCAATTTCGCAGGATCTTTCTCGGTAAAAACTTTGCACGGAACACCATCGACAACAATTTCATTTTCATTAAAACTTACCGAAAATGGTGCCTTACCGTAAACAGAGTCATATTTCAATAAATGCGCATGCGTTTCCGTGTCCGTTGTATCGTTAATCGCAACAATATTCAGACCTTTATTACCATGTGCAACGCGAAACGCAGCACGACCTACTCGACCAAACCCGTTAATGGCAACCTTTAGAGCCATAGAGTAAGAATAATTTTGTTATTGACCAATAGCGTAGCGTACGAAACGCTTTATTTTTACATTCTCCCCCACTTTTGCCGTTATGGCAACCAGGAGGTCTTTCACTTTCTGTGTGTCGTCCTTAATTGACGGCTGTTCAAGCAATACGTCTGCTTCAATAAATTTAGCAAAGCTACCCTCTAAAATCTTTGCAACGATTGCTTCATCTTTCCCGGCGAGCTTACCTTCGGTCGCAAGTCTTTCGCGAGCGAGCGCTAACTCGTTCGTTTTTACTTCCTCTGGTACGTCTTCTGCAGAAAGATAACGCGGGTCAGTGGCTGCAACTTGAAGTGCAACGTCATGAACAAATTGCTGAAAATCTTCATTTCTTGCTACAAAATCTGTTTCACACGCTACCTCAACCATCACACCAACTCGCCCATTGCCATGAACATAGGTGTGTATAAGACCCTCGGTAGTGGCACGGTCCTGTTTCTTCAATGCTTTGGCCTGACCGCGCTTGCGCAATAGTTCCAGTGCCTTATCTTGGTCACCATTTGCTTCTTGAAGTGCTTTGTGAATATCATTCATGCCCGCTCCGGTTTCACGACGAAGCGCTACGATCATGTCTTTTGTCATAGTACTAACATTTAAAAATTAACATTTCCCCTCCCACAAAACCCAACCGAACGCTAAGCAACAGGTTTGATCGGTGCTGGCGCCACAATGCTAACTCGACGAGCCTGACCCCGTAAGACCGCAGCTGCCACTTGGTCGATCATGAGTTTCAGCGCACCAACGGCGTCATCATTCGATGCTATAGGATACTGCACTTGATCCGGGTTCGCATTGGTGTCACAAAGTGCGGCAATCGGCACACCAATTTTGTTGGCCTCACTAATCGCGGTTCGCTCACGGCGGACATCAATCAAAAATATGGCCTCAGGAATTTTATCCAGTTTTGCAATGCCGCCAATAACGCCTTCCAACCGATTATATTCTCGCTCACGCTCCAAGCGCTCTTTCTTGGTCATGTTCTCAAATGAGTTCTGTTCAATCATGCGCCCCAGTTCTTTGTGACGGGCAATCATTTTGCCAATAACGCTAAAGTTCGTCAGCATGCCGCCGATCCAACGATCGTGAACGTAAGGCATACCTACTCCTTCCGCAGCCGACTTTACATAACTTTGTATTTGCTTCTTTGTGCCGACAAAGAGCACATTGCCGCCGTTGGCGACCACATCCTCAATAAAATTTACCGCCCGCTCCAATTGCTGTCGTGTAGCTTCAAGATTAATGATGTGTACACCCTGGCGCGAAGTAAAAATAAACGGACGCATCTTTGGGTACCATTTTGAGGTCAAATGACCAAAATGAACGCCGGCTTTCAGCATCTCTAAAATGCTGGGTAGCGCGCCGTGTTGTTTTCTTTCGGTAACCTGTATTTCTGCCATAAACAATTAAAGAAAATTAAGTCCCACGCCCGGTTGCGTGGGTCATGCGCTCGCCTTGATACTTTAAGCAGTAACGCCAAATTATCAAAGGTAAAGAGCGAAAAAAAGTATAACAGGTTAGATAAAAACTGGCAAGACTTTGCTGAAATGAGGCACTTCACCAGGAAACCTTGCCAAAGAATTACGCCTCTGCTACTATCCTCACACTATGAAATCAGCGATTCACCCAACGTATCACCCAAAAGCAACCGTTGTCTGCGTTTGCGGCAACACTTTTACGGTCGGCGCAACAGCGCCAGAACTGCATGTTGAACTGTGCAGCAATTGCCACCCCTTCTATACTGGAAAGCAAAAGCTGGTAGACACCGCACGACGGGTCGATAAATTTCAAAAACGAATTGATGCGCAGGGTTCTGCGGCCGAAGGCAAGCGCGGGAAGAAAGCCAAGCGTGCTGTACGAGCCACCAAACGAACACGAAAAGTTGACGAGTCAGCAAAGCCCCTTAGCAAAAAGAAAGCGTCCGCCGCGTAGCTACGGACGGGCAGTATTGCCTGCCGGCAGAGAACAACTGTGCTATCTGAAATTGACCAACAAAAACTGAGAGAGCAAGTACATGCCCTCGAGGAGAAACTTGCCTCTCTAAGCGCGCCACAAGATCAGGCGGCTTTTCGTCGCGTCCAAATGGAATACCAGGAGCGAAAAAAAATTCTCGACCTTATTGATGACGAAGAAAAAATTACTAAGCAAAGGGATGGCGTTAAATCAATGGCGCAGCACGAAAGCGACCCAGCGATTCGTGCCATGGCAGAGCAAGAATTTACCGATTTAGAAAAAAAATTAGAAACCACCAAGCGGGAACTGGACGAACTTTTACACCCCGCTGACCCGCTCGATAAGAAAAACATTATCGTTGAAATTCGTGCTGCCGCAGGCGGCGACGAAGCGGCGCTCTTTGCAGCGCAGCTCTTTCGCATGTACACACGCTATGCTGAAGACCGTCGCTGGAAAACACGCCTCATTAGCCAAAACCGAACCGGCATTGGTGGCTACAAAGAAATAATTTTTTCAATTGAAGGAGAGCGCGTCTACAGCCGACTGCGCTATGAAAGCGGCGTGCATCGCGTACAGCGTGTTCCTGAGACTGAAAAAAGCGGTCGCGTTCATACTTCGACCGCAACGGTCGCGGTGTTACCAGAAGCTGATGAAGTGGACATTGTGATCGACCCTAAAGATCTTGAAATGAAGGCCTCAACTGCCGGCGGCCACGGCGGACAGTCGGTCAACACCACCTACTCTGCCATTCGCATTGTGCACCTGCCAACCGGCATTGTTGTGCAGTGCCAAGACGAGCGCAATTTCCAGCAAAACAAACTAAAAGCCATGGAAGTTCTGCGAGCGCGGCTTTTAGACATGGAAACTCGCAAAAGGACAGCCGCAGAAGCCAGCAGTCGCAAATCACAAGTCGGCACGGGTGAGCGATCTGAAAAAATTCGAACCTATAACTTTCCACAAGATCGAGTGACGGACCATCGACTCAGTGATAATTTTCACGACGTACCCCACATTTTGGACGGTAACCTGGATCCCATTATTGAAGAGTTAAAAACAGCTGAACGCAGTCATGCGAACTGATCGGCTTCTTAAAAAAAGTGGACTGCCTCAAGACGAGGCGGAATACCTGCTCGCCCATGTACTCCACACCGACACCGCTCACCTGCTCGCGCACCCAGAACATCTTGTATCGTTCATCAGTACTCTGCGTTTTCTTCGACTATGCTCATTGAGGCGGCAACATAAACCCCTTGCCTATTTAACGCAGGAACAATTTTTTTACGGTCAGAAGTTCATGGTTAATCCGCGCGTGCTCATACCCCGCCACACCACTGAGATTCTTGTCGACTCTGCAGTCCAAATAATCGAACAAAACGAGCATATCAACACCGTCATTGATATCGGAACTGGGTCAGGCGCCATTGTTATTGCAACTGCGCTGGCGGTCAACCAAAACCGTAAAAATACCATACGCTGGCATGCCTCTGACGTGTCGTCTTCTTCGCTCAGAGTTGCTCAAAAAAATGCCGCGAAACTAAATGCCCCAGCGATTACTTGGCACAAAGGTAGTCTCATTGAACCCGTGGCTCACCTACTGCAAAACAACGCTAGCAAAACTTTACTTTTAGCAAATCTGCCGTACCTCAGCTATGAAGACTATGCTAAAACAGAAATGCAAATCAGCTTTGAGCCAGAACATGCACTCTTAAGTGGCATTGATGGCCTTAACCATTACCGACGACTCGTGCAGGAACTTGCGTTGCTCCCTTTGGGCGGACTCCATGCGATTTTTGAGACAGACCCCTGCAACATTGAAATGCTCGCTCGCTATATGAGCGAGCAGTTACCAGGAGCCACTTTAGAAATGACGCAGGACGAACTTTCTTTGCCTCGTTTTATATTTGCCCACTGGTTCGCATAAACAAAAACCCCGCGTTATCACGCGGGGTTTTTGTTCAGAAAAGAATCAACTATTTTTTCTCGCCGCTTCCAACTTTGGCCTCTTCGCTTGCAGCTTCTTCAGTCTTTCCTTTCTTTTCAACTTCAACAGTTGAAACATCCGCCACAACAACTGGTGTCTCCTCTTCTTCCTTACGGGGTGGGTGAACAGCAACAACAACCGTTTCAGGGTCATTCATAACGGTAACACCTTCCGGCATAGGAATATCCTTGACGTGTAGCGCATCGTTAATATTCGCGAGCACCGCAATATCAACACGAAGTTCGTGCACCAGAGCAGAAGGTAAACATTCGATCGTAGCGTGGTCCAAAGCTTTAACAAGCACGCCGCCCTGTTCTTTTACCGCTGGCGACTCACCATCAAATACAAACGGCACCGTCACGGTTAAGGTTTTCTTCATATTCACGCGATAAAAATCGACGTGCTCGAAGTCTCCGGTGACCGGCTGACGCTGAATATCGTGAATAAGCACGACAAACGGCGTCCCTGTGCCAACGGTTAAGTCGACGAGACTGCTTTCACCTGCCGCACTAAAAAGCTTTTGAAAACTCCCGAGCGGTATGCTGACATTAATGTTTGGCTCACCTTGTCCGTAAACAACACCAGGAATCAGAGCCTCATCTCGGAGTGCTCTGTTCTTCTTACCAAAAACCGTCCGCTCTTGGACGGCAATATTAAACTTTTGTGCCATCGAATTATTGGGTTACGAGTGCTTGGAGTGAACCATTGGTGATTGCCTCATGAAGATCGAGGACATCGTCTGCTGTTACAGGACGCCGCTCTTTGGCGAGCACCTCGTCACTAGCAAGATCGGTTAAGATACCAACCGAATTCACACCAAACATATTTGCAAAGATAAGCGCCACAACAGCGCTTTTGCACTTAACGCACGGCACATGCAATAGATACGCGTCTTCCCTTTCGGCTATAACCTTGGCTGAGCTCGGCTGATACCGCGTTTGACAGAGCGGACAACGAGCCATAAGGCGAAAGCCTTCTTGGAAAAACGAGCGATCCAGATCATGCATTGCCATAATAAAGTACGCCAGAAACGTATCATCTTACACCTACGATGTCAACAATAACGAGAAAGGGCCGGTAGCAGCGTGGGTTTAATCCTGCTGCTCCGGCCCGTTCTCTCTCCTTCTTGTTATTACCTCCTTCCCTCCTCGGGAAAACTGTTCGATGTCACGGCCGCTCGACGTCGGTCGCACGAGCGCGGCGGACCTCAAAACGGTTGAGCGCGTCCGTGAAAGCGTACGCGCTTGCCGTCGGTACGTCGGTGTCCATGCCGTGCCCACGAATGAGCTGGCCGTCGATACTGAGCAAGCAGACCACGCGAGCGTTCGCGTCCGCCCCGACAGTTACTGACTCGCACTTGTACTCCGACAGAAGAATGATTTTTGCCGTGGGATTGATCTCCTGATAGAACTCAAGAACCCCACGGAAAATCACATTGACGATGCCATCGCCCATCGGCTCCACCACGCGCAGCGCCCCATCAACTTTTCCGACGACGACAGCCATCACGGATCGTGAGGGCAGACGGCTCATGAGCTGCGCATGGACGAAACGAACGCGCTCGGGAACATCGTCGCAACCGTCGATAATCGCGAACAGGTCTTCGTTGTAGATCTCCTTCTTTCTGTCTGCCAGTATCTTGAGCCGGTCGAAGCACCTACGAACGTCGATATCTGCAGGATTGATACCGAGCTCTTTCAGTGCCTCAATAAAGCCGGTCATCCCGGAATGTTTCCCGAGTACCAACTTTGTCCGCACTCTGCCGACGTCTTCTGGGCGCATGATCTCGTAGGTGAGAACGTCTTTTGTAACGCCGTCCTGGTGGATTCCGGCTTCGTGCGAGAATGCGTTCGCTCCTACGATTGGCTTCGTCGGTGCAATCGGCACACCGACAATATTCGAGAGAGTTTTGCCTGCCGGGTAGAAGTGCTTGGTTCGTACGCGAGTACTAACACCGAAGTAGTCTTCGCGCGTCCTGAGCGCCATGACCACTTCGTCCATCGCCGTGTTGCCAGCCCGCTCGCCGATCCCGTTGATGGTGCACTCGATCTGTCGGGCGCCTCCCTCCACAGCTGCCAAGGAATTGGCGACCGCCAAACCGAGGTCGTTGTGGCAATGAGTACTCCAGATGACACGATCGCCTCCCGGAGTACGCGCGCGCAGCGTACGGAAAAGTTCACGGATCTGAACCGGCACCGCGTAGCCGGTGGTGTCAGGCACGTTGCAGACGACAGCGCCGGCAGCGATGACTGCCCCGAACACCTGGATCAGGTATTCGATGTCGCTCCGCGAGGCGTCCTCGGCCGAGAACTCGATGTAGTCAACGTCGCGCCTGCAACGCTGCACTGCCCACACTGCCGCATCCAGCGCTTCTTGCCGACTCATCCCGAGCTTCTTCTCGAGATGCAAGTCCGAGGTCGCGATGAACACGTGAATCCCCGGCTTATCGGCGCCATCGACCGCAGAGAGCGCCCTCTCGATGTCGGCTTCCTTGGTGCGTGCCAAGCTCAGCACCACCGGCCCTTTGACCGCGCGCGCAACCCTTTTCACGGCTTCGAAATCGCCAGGCGACGCTGCTGCAAAACCCGCTTCAATCACGTCCACCCCGAGCGCCTCGAGTTGGCGGGCAACGACGAGCTTCTCCTCAACATTCATCGTGCATCCGGGCGATTGCTCGCCGTCTCGGAGGGTCGTGTCGAAAATCCGTACCCAGTCCTTGTCTTCACTCATCTCCTTAGTCCTCTTCTCCACTAGCCGCCGCCCAAACAGGACGGGTTACGAACAAACTCACAAACATCGAATTGTTACAGAACAATCAAAAAAGCTCTCCACCCGAGGGTGAAGAGCTTTCGTGCAAGTATCTAATAAAAAGCTACGCGCAAGACAACTCTTCACCCTTTCGAGGGGTGAGCAAGCTAAGCGGAAGAAGAGTTAGACTTTGCAAGCGGTACATATTGATTAATGAAAAGTTATCACCTCACCTACCAGTTGTCAAGATTACGTACAATGGTTGGCCTACTCAGTTTTAATCTTTAGTCTTTCAACAATCTCCTCAATAGCAGCAGTATATTCAGCATGAGCCCTTGGTAACGCAGCTGTATAGGTTTCAATGCCTGTTAACTCTCGTCCTACTTTTGCTTCTGCCTCATCGATTTCTGGTGTTGTCGCAAAATCAACTATGCCATCCGGCTCTCCAGTTTCTATTTTAACAATAGCACCATCTCCACCAGCTTTAGGATAGTCAAAGAAGGTTACCTCGCCGCCATCACTATATGCTCTCTTGGCACGTTCCTCACCTGGCTTGCGTACCCAGAGTTGGGTCATTTCTAACGCTCCAAGCCTACCATCTTTTTGAGCCCACTGGTTTTCAAGTGTATAAACGACACCATTAGCTCCGGGAACTACGATACGACGAATCGAAAGATCATATTTCTTATCCAACTCTAATTCTGTACCTTTATTATACAAATGCTCATTAATGGCGTTTTGAACTTCCGCGGGTAGTGGAGTAACTTTTTCCTGCGCTGCGTTGAATTCTTTTTCTCGCTCTGTTTGAATTGAATCATCTTTCATGCACATCTTCTCTGGGAATTCCATTCTGTTCATGCACATGCGTCGTGCACTTTCCTCGCTAAGCCCGTCTGCTACTAATTGTTCAATCTGTGATTGTCCGTTTTCAGTAACGTACTTTTGTACTGCCTCAGCGCTTACTGTACCGGGCGTGAATGCTTCCATTCCTGCAAACGCCGCGCCTATAATTTCTTTTTTTCCAAATCTCATAGATACGTGAATTTATGGATTAAGTCCCTATATTTTACTATGAAATCCGAAAATTGCAAGGTATGCTAAACCGTTGCCACTCGAGACATCTGATACCCGCGCGACCCTTCCCGGCGCGCAACATTTTGCACGATGCCGAGCAAAGCTAGATGAACCAGTAGCGAACTCCCACCTGCAGAAACAAGTGGGAAAGGAATGCCAACAACGGGCACGAGCCCCATGGACATACCGGCATTGATAAAAATTTCTACAGTAAAAAGAATGATAGTACCCAGCACAAAAAAAGCGGCAAACCAATCGTGGCAGCGATTGATAAGTAAAAACATCCGAACATACATCATGGCGATAATACCAACAAGAACCGCGACTCCAGCAAAACCAAGCTGCTCAGCAATGACCGCAAAAATGAAATCAGTTTCCGCTTCAGGGAGAAACCGTAACTGACTTTGTGACCCTTCGCCAAGACCTCGGCCAAATAACTGCCCGGAACCGACCGCAATAGTTGCCTGGCGCACATTGTAGCTAGCTGAGGTAACCGCTTCAGGAGAAAAAAAGGTAGCAATGCGTTCTTTTTGGTACGGCTTAAACAAGAACATCCAACCAATAACTAAAATCACGCTCGCTGTCACAGCAAAAGCAACTAAATACTTTCGTTTCACGCCAATAACGAGCACAAGTCCTGCCCATAACGAGAGCAGTAGTGCTGCAGAACCAAAGTCTGGTTGCAAAAATACCAGCACCGCCAAAAAAGCGGCAACTAAAAAACTCTGCACTAAGTTGCTAAAGAGATCGAGTTCACGCGATCGCCTAGCAAAATAACTTGCAAGTACAATCACTCCAACAAACTTCGCCAGCTCCACTGGTTGAAAGTGCAGCGCGCCAACAGCTAGCCAACCGCGCGTACCATTGACCACTTGCCCAAACGCCAGCGTTGCTCCGAGCAGAACTAACATGCCGACGTACAACCAACGACTAATGGACTGCCAGGTGTGAAAATGCACAAAGCTAAACAGACCATACAAAAAAAGTCCGCCAAGTGCAACGGCAACTTGTTTTTTAAATGTATAGAGATCTCCCCCGCCGCGACCAATGGCGATACTGTAAAGAGTGACCAAACCAATTCCGACAACGAGTACCATGCCAGCAAACAAAAGCCAATCAAACCGCCCTACAAATTCTCGAATCCGACTAGCAACCATGTGATAATCGAAACTAAAACCGAATGGGCTCGGCTTGGCCGCGCATAAAGTTACCCTGGTCTACAATATCAACATTTGGCACCACCAAAACATCACTGACGCCAACGATGGTGGTGTATAAATTGATAGCAACTTTGCGCTGTTCGCCCGCTTTCAATTGATCAAGCATCAATGCTTCAGCTGCAACCGCACGATCCCCCTGGAGTAAAACAACAGTAAAACCAGCAGACCAAAACCCGTTGATACTTTCGTTGGTTACCGTAAACATAACTCTACCCGGCACTCCTGTCCCTGTGCGGTCAGCGCCCTGTCCTGATTCAAAGGAAACATCGCTTACAACAAAATGTGGTTTTAACTGATTTGTCGCTTCAGGATTACGTAGACGCATCCACTTCGTACCCAAAATAGTTATGGGAGGTGCTGACGCAGGTGAAGGAGCTGCTCCGACAGCAATAGCAAATCGCTCCTCATTGTTCAGTACGAGTACTGTCTCTTGCTTACTTTGGTCCTCCGCTTGGAACGTTATCCATGCAACCCAGTTCGGATTCGAATTAAAAAACTTAACCAGAGCATCATAGCGCCCATCCTTGCTGCTACCCGGTAAAACAACTGCCGCTGATATGCTGATGGGTTTTGGGGCCATGATGCGGTGCGCATCCGTACTATCAACCCCTTGGGAAAGCGCCTGCTCAACTTGACGATTTGCAGCGCTTGAAAAAACGTAGAGATTCAAAAGTGAGTAACCGCTAAAAATGAGCAATGCTGCCTCCGCGCCAATCGTAATAACAATGGCAATAGAACGAATACGTTCTCGATTATTTATCCAAAAAGTAGCCCAGCGAAACCAGGACTCATTAAGTACTGGGTTATCATTGTGCACCTCAGCCATATAGCGAACAGTGTACCATAAACGCATGAAAATCCTATCCCTATGAATCAAAAAACCGTTTACCAATGACACACTTCATGCTACAATACCTACTAATTCACCTTACCTAACGATTCCCCGCAATGGCCAAACAGCAGCCCCCGGTTTCGAAGAAAAACCAAGGAAACAGCGACTACACTGCAAAACAAATTACCGTTCTCGAGGGTCTCGACCCGGTCCGCAAGCGGCCGGGTATGTATATTGGTAACACCGCCTTTGATGGTTTACACCACCTCGTGTGGGAGGTTGTCGACAACGGTATCGATGAAGCAATGGCGGGATTCGCCACTGCCATTACGGTGCGCCTACTTCCTAATAATGAAGTTGAAGTTATAGACAACGGGCGCGGTATTCCAATTGATACTCATAAACAGACAAAAAAATCAGCTCTGGAAACAGTTTTGACCACACTGCACGCTGGTGGAAAATTTGGTGATGGTGGCTACAAAGTTTCTGGTGGTCTCCACGGCGTCGGTGTTTCGGTGGTGAACGCCCTTTCGGTTCACCTTCGAGCTGAAGTAAGGCGTGACGGCAATGTCTACGCGCAAGAGTACGAGCGCGGCAAAGCCACCGGAAAAGTGAAAATCGTTGGCTCCACGGCAAAAAACAACACCGGAACCACCATCCGCTTCCAGCCGGATGAACAAATTTTTACGGTTACCGAGTTTTCTTTGAGTGAAATCATCAACCACTTGCGCCAACAGGCTTATCTTACCAAGGGCATTACCATCACCATCATTGACGACCGAACGCCAGCACTAAAACAGACTGCGTCCTCGGCACGTACCTATGAATTTTATTTTGAGGGGGGCGTTGCGTCATACGTACGGCACCTCAACCACCTCAAAAACCCAAAGCACGAAAACATTTTCTACATTGAAAAAGATCAGGACAACGTAAAAGTAGAAGTAGGGCTGCAATACAACGAAGAGTACCAAGAAACACTGTTTGCCTTCGCGAACAACATTCACAACCCTGAAGGAGGAACGCACTTGGCTGGTTTTAGAACCGCGCTCACCCGTACGCTGAATGCCTACGCGCGGCGCAAAAACCTTTTGAAAGAAAAGGATGAGAATCTTACCGGGGACGATGTGCGAGAAGGACTCACCGCTATTATCAGCGTCAAGGTTGTGGATCCTCAATTTGAAGGACAAACCAAAGCCAAACTCGGCAACGCTGAGGTTCGCTCTGTTGTTGATACGGTTTTCGGCGACGCTTTTGCGGCCTTTTTAGAAGAACACCCTCGAGACGCCGAAGCAATTATCGGCAAGGTGGCTCTCGCTGCACAAGCGCGCTTAGCCGCACGCGCGGCTCGGGCGTCGGTTCTCAGAAAGGGTGCGCTGGACGGCTTTATGCTTCCCGGAAAATTGGCTGACTGTTCCAGCAAAGACTCCAAACGATCTGAAATTTTTATTGTTGAGGGCGACAGTGCCGGCGGTAGTGCCAAGCAGGGTCGCAACCGAGAATTTCAAGCCATCTTGCCACTCAGGGGTAAAATCTTGAACGTAGAAAAAGCGCGCCTCGACAAGATGCTCGCCAACAATGAAATTAAATCTCTCATTATTGCTCTCGGCACCAACGTCGGCGAACAGTTCGATATTGAAAAATTGCGTTATGATCGCGTCGTCATCATGACGGACGCCGACGTTGACGGTGCGCACATTCGTACGCTACTGCTCACGCTTTTCTACCGCTACTTCCCCGAACTCGTCCGGCAGGGACACATTTATATCGCGCAACCGCCGCTCTATAAAGTATCCAAAGGAAAAGAAAGCTACTACGCTTACAGTGACGAGGAGCTCGATAACATTCGAAAAGAACTAACGGCTGAGAGCGCAGCTAAGAAAACCGCCAGCAAGGCCAGCAAGAAAACTACTGAGTCGACCGACGAAGCTGCGAGTGAAACCGGTGGCATTAACTTGAACATTCAGCGCTATAAAGGTCTTGGTGAAATGAACGCCGAGCAGCTCTGGGAAACAACCATGGATCCAAATCGGCGCATCCTAAAACAGGTGGCGATTGATGACGCGGAAAAAGCTGACGCAACGTTTACCGTACTCATGGGCACTGAAGTTGCGCCAAGAAAACATTTCATCCAGACGCACGCCAAAGCAGTAAAAAATTTGGACGTCTAACGCTCAGCGCTTGCCTTTTCAATATCTTCTTCAGTAATAGCGTGGTCTAACTTTTTTAAATAACCGAGAGCGTTCTCGCGGATCACTGCTCCACCGTCAACCGCTTGTTGCAGTTGGGCTAAATTGGCGCGCGACACAACTAGGTTCGTAAAATTTCCTAAATCCGGATTGCCGTCTTCTCTTATAGACCCCATGGTGTCTATGTACGAGGCAACGAGCGCATACAACTGTTCGCTTTCAGAAAACCCTTCTTTCAAAAAATGTTCTTCGTACGTTTTGGCGCTGACTTTCCCAAACTGATACGCAACCTCATGTTTCGCAATTGCGCGCAGCATGGTTGAAGAAAATCCTTGCCCATCAAGCATATATGCTGCCTTGTTGCCGTGCTGACCCATCGACTTTTCGCTCGGGTGAAAATACGCAATCGAAATAACTGCTTTTCCATCACACATAAATGGCTTTCCTGCCTTGGCGATACGTTGCCATTCTTCCCATGAAACTTCCCTACCGTTCTTATCGCCCTCTAGTTTTAACTGCAAACAATCCATTTTTGCAATGTCGTGAAGAAAAACATAATCCACCATATCGGGCGACACTGACCCTTCGGGAGTTACGACAACGCGACGCATCTCCTCGCGCAGAGTTTCATAAGGAGCGAGCGTTGAATGAAATGTTCCCTGGGCAACATCGTTAAGGGTGCGCAACACGAGCTCAAGATGGCTTTTCATAGTCTCACCCTCGCGATGATATGCGCCTCGTTGTGGCACCTCAAGAGATTGCTGAATTTTTTCGGCAAACAGCGGATGACGCTCGCAAACTGAACTCAAGGCGTCAGCAAACTGCGTCGGTTCAGATTCGGCAGAATATGGCTGAGAATCTTTTTCTCTCATATTCGTATTATAGCAGATGCCATAAATTTTTAAGCGTAATCAATTACCACGCCCCTGAAGGGACGGGATATGTAATGGTGATCCCGCTTCGCCGAGTCAAACTCGGCTACGAGGGATATTTTTGTCTTCTGTATTGTAACCTCGCGCCAAGACGACGAGGTATTGTAAACAAAAATAAAAAGGGAAAGGAGCTCCAAGCGGTGCGACGCCTGGAGCTCCTTGTTAGCATTAAGGCCGTATCCTCAATGCGGTTAATCATGCGCGAAACGGCGCGCAGGCGAAACGACGCGGTCAATACTGTTCCGTCAACTCCACTACCCCGTCCCTCTGGACGTTGAGGTGGCGTCCGGCCTGAATCCGGGCGGCAGCGTACCCAAGTTGGGTAGGCCCTCCGTTGACGACGACCATGTCATCGATCGTCGGGGGTATGAAATCGAGGCACGCACCGTCCTCACGGACGAAAACGCGGTCGTCGACCTGGTCGTCGGTCGGCCCGTCCTCTCCTTCGCAGACGAGCGCAATGACCTCAACGTACTCAACCCCTTGCAATGCGAGATACGCCAGCGTATCTCGCACGATGCCCTCGAAAGACCGAGGGCTGAAAGGAATAAAAACTTTCATTCGACTTCTCCTTAGTAGCCACACTCGCAGCTACTGTCACTCGCGTAGGGTTGGCCACACCCAACGCACGTCTCCCAGTGCCATTCCCCCTTATCTTCCTCGTGGTAGCACTTGGCTTCGTAACCGCCATGTGCCGCCACCATGTGGCGGATCTCCTGTGGTTCGCCACCATCACAGGAAATGGTCACCCGTACCTTGGTTCCGTTTTCGGAACCCACAGAGCGCAGGGTGGCGTTCACCTCCTGCTTGCTCGAGCAAGGGGTCGTGTACACGGTCCCGTTGGGCCGTGTTTCAGTCACCATGTAGGTGACCGCCGACCCTACCGGTATTTCTACTGGCGAGTCGATCACCTGCCACCTCGGAACCCACACCGCAGGGGTTCCGCATTTCTTACAAGCTTCCATCTCTCTCTCCTCGCCGCCGTAGAACCTAGCGGCTTTTGTTTGTAGCGCAACGACCGTAGCCACCGCGCGATGTTGGTGTTTATACCCAACGGCATGAGCCCGTCGGTCTCTAACTTCCTTGTCTCTCTTCCTTTTGAGATAGAGGGACGAACTTAATTTGAAATATTTTTCAAAGCAAATTCGTCCCGCCGTCACTTTTTTTAAAGAACCAGGTATAATGACACGTTTGAAGCTTTTTGTCAATAGTTTTTGAGAGAATGTACTAGCACCTTATTTTTGGCTCTTGCCAAAACTGAAACACTTTGGTAAGGTATTTCTGTAAATCCCCCGTCTCGGGGGCTTTTAAAATCCGCAAATATGACCCTCGCCGACAACCCAATCATCAACTACTTCAAAACCTCCTACCAGGAACTCACCAAAGTAACCTGGCCAACACGGAAAGAAGCTACCAAGCACTCGCTTCTGGTCATTGCGATCAGTCTTGCGGTAGCGGCCTTCTTTGGCATTGTTGACTTTCTGTTGTCACGGGGTCTTGAATTGTTACTGCGCTAACTATGCCAAAGCAAATCGCCGACCAGGGACGCAGATGGTACGTTCTGCACACCTACTCGGGCTATGAAGAAAACGTCGAGCGTAACCTTCGCCAGCGCATTGAAACCCTCGGCATGGAAGACAAAATTTTTAATGTACTTATCCCGACCGAAAGAAAGATAAAAATCAGAAACGGCCGACGACGCGTCGTGACAGAAAAAATTTTCCCTGGGTACGTCATGATTGAAATGTTTGTTACCGATGACTCCT
Organism: Patescibacteria group bacterium; assembly: GCA_041660005.1. GTDB lineage: Bacteria > Patescibacteriota > Patescibacteriia > GWA2-46-9 > GWA2-46-9 > 1-14-0-10-48-11. The sequence goes on from JBAZXG010000004.1 coordinate 30,420, forward strand.
GGTATGTTGTTCGCAACACGCCCAACGTTACCGGCTTCATCGGCACCGGCACAACACCTACTGCTCTCTCTGACGAAGAAGTGAAGCAAATTCAGAAACGCATGGGTATTGAAGAACCAAAATACACCATTGATGTTACGCCAGACTCACCGGTTAAAATTGTCGACGGGCCGTTCAAAGACTTCGAGGGCAAAGTCGCTAGTGTCGACGATGTCCGCGGAAAGGTGAAGGTGCTCGTTTCTATGTTTGGCAGAGAAACACCCGTCGAACTCGACTTCTTGCAAATTCAAAAAACTTAACTGCAACATTAAATTCTATGGCAAAGAAAGTAAAAGCAATTATTAAGCTTCAGATTCCAGCGGGCAAAGCAACCCCGGCGCAGCCGGTTGGTCCGGCACTTGGTCAGCACGGTCTCAACATTCAAGATTTTTGTTCCAAGTTTAACGCAGCAACAAGAGATCGTGGTGACGAAATTACGCCAGTAGAAATTACGGCCTTTGAAGACCGTACCTATACTTTCATCTTGAAAACTCCGCCAGCCGCCGAGCTTATCAAAAAAGCCGCCGGTATTGCCAAGGGTTCTGGTAAGCCGCTCCAGGAAAAAGTTGGCAAAATTTCTCGTGCTCAGGTTAAAGAAATTGCAGAGCGAAAAATGCCGGACTTGAACGCCAACGATATTGAAGCGGCCATGCGCATCATCGAAGGTACGGCAAAAAACATGGGTGTAACGGTTGAATAACTTTTCTTTTGTTTATTCGGGTGGGACCTTGTTTAAACAGGGGCTCGTACCACTTAATGAAACACTATGCCAAAACAAGGCAAACGACATGCGGCCAACACGGCCAAAGTAGAAAAACGGCTTTACACGCCGACAGAAGCTATTGCTCTATTGAAAGAGCTCAGGCACGCAAAATTCTCTGAATCAGTTGAGCTTCATCTGCGGCTCGGCATTGACCCTAAACAGGGCGAACAGCAAGTCCGCGGAACGCTGACGCTCCCCCACGGCACCGGCAAGACAAAGAAAGTCGCCGTATTTGCTGAGGGTGAAGCCGAAATGGAGGCAAAAAAAGCTGGCGCTGACATTGTTGGCGGCAAAGAACTTATTGATAAAATTCGTACCTCGGGAAAGTGTGAGTTCGATGTTGCGGTTGCGACCCCGGACATGATGGTGAACCTCGCCGGTATTGCAAAAATTCTTGGACCCCGCGGTCTCATGCCGTCACCAAAAAACGAAACCGTAACAAAAAATGTGGCAAAAGCTGTAGCGGAACTTAGGAAAGGAAAAATTACTTTCAAAAATGACGACACTTCTAATTTGCACCAAGCAATTGGAAAAATAGACCAGCCAGCAAACGAAATACTGGAAAACTTACAGACCTTGCTCGATGCTGTTCGTCGCGCAAAACCAGCTTCTTCAAAAGGTGTCTACATCAAAGGAGCAACACTGACGACTACCATGGGACCTGGTCTGCAGCTCTCGCTGAGCTAATACCCGGCGACCCCAAACACTCAAAGAGTCAACTTTGTCTCGCTCCGGCTATTTGCTACAATAGCATCCTATGGCGAGCAAAAAACTGCAAAAAAAAGTTATCGGCCTAACTGGCCCCAAAGGGAGCGGTAAAGGCACCGTGGCCCGCTATTTTGCGCAGCACTACGGTGCGAGCACTATTAGTGGCTCAGATCTTCTGAATGAAATGTTGGCTGTTGTTGGCATAGAACGTACGCGAGTAAACCAAATAAACCTCGTACAAGCCCTTCGTAAAACATTTGGTTCTGACGTGCTCGGGCGAGCCGCACAAGCAGCGCTTCGTCGGCTGCCTCCTAACAAACAGCGGCTTGTTGTCATCGACAATATTCGACCACGCGAAGATTGGGATCCGTGGCGCAGCAAAACTAACACCGTACTCATTGCCATCACGGCGAAACCTAAAATACGGTTCGAACGCTTACGAAAACGCGGAAAAACTAAAGAGGAAAAAACACTAACCTATGCCCGTTTCCTTAACGAAGAAGCCCTGCCGACAGAAACAAAAACTATTCAAAAGACAAGTCGGCTAGCAAACTTCACTATTGATGCAAATGGTTCGCGAAAAAACGTCTACCAGCAGATTGATCGCATTGCTGCAAAACTCAAACTAAAAAGAACTCAATAACCATGGCTCTCCCCTATCAACGCATTAAAGCACTCGCTCGCGACGGAGCAATTTTGAGCTCAGCCGAGAGCATTAATGAGCAGCAGTTTCAACCTGCATCGCTCGACTGCACGCTCGGGGAAAAGGTGTATCGCATCTCATCCGGCTTTCTTCCCAAAGAAAATGAAACTGTTGCTGAACTCCTAAAAGAGCGCACGCTCTATGACTTTGCGCTGAAACCCGGAACGATCCTTGAGACGAATACCCCCTACATCATTCCTTTGCAAGAGTCGCTGGCTCTACCGGAAGCACTGACTGCCATTGCCAGCCCCAAAAGCTCAATTGGTCGGGTGGACGTCTTTGTTCGCGTCATTAGCGACAACAACCCGCAGTACGATTCTGTGCCAGCGGGTTACCATGGGCCACTTTACCTTGAAATTATTCCACTGACCTTTGCTATTCGCGTCTCTCCGGGTCTCGCTATGACGCAACTGCGTTTTCGAGATAATAACGAACATTTTCCAACCACAACTGAAATGCGGGCAATCCATAAAGAGCAATCGTTAATTTTGAGCGAAAACGGAGAGCCATTACCCGCTGACGGCCTCCGGCTGAGAGACAATGTCCTATCTTTTACGGTTGACCTCACTGGTTCAGAAATTGTCGGCTACCGTGCAAAGCATTATGTAAACAAACTGCTCGATCTCACTAAAATCAATGAACACGAGACCGAGCTCTTTTGGCATCAGATTGATCGACAACCGGACGGCGAACTTATTCTAGAACCAAACTCCTTTTACATTATCGCCACAAAAGAACGAGTACGTGTTCCGGCAAACATGGCAGCAGAAATTATGCCCTACGACCCTTCAACAGGAGAGCTGCGCTCCCACTACGCCGGCTTTTTCGACCCGGGTTTTGGCTGTGGCAGTGACGGAACCATGCATGGGAACATTGTGGTACTCGAAGTTCGAGCGCACAGCGCCCCCTTCCGGCTGACAGACGGTCAAGTAATCTGTAAGATGATGTTTGAGCACCTTACCGAACTGCCAGAAAAAACCTACGGATCTCTTATCGGTTCCACCTACACCGATACAAAAATTCGCTTGAGTAAATACTTTGTCTAATATGGAAAGCCAAGCCAAACGAGATGTGTTTGCCATTACCGGCCTGACGCCAGAAGTTCTGGCGGTCGCGATGGCAAAGTATAGCCGGTCAAAAAATTCGATCCGCGATACAATCGACGAGCTAACCGAGGAAAAGTCTGCGCAATTTCACGAAAAATGGGTGCTGGGGTATGGCGACGCTTCAGTGGCAGACATGGCAATTATTGCCATTGCTTGCGAAAACGTCTCTATTATTGCCTCAAAAGCCATAGAGGACACGCGCCTCGCCTCGTTTCAGGAAAAATCAACCCGCTACGTTGACTTTGATTCCTCGAAATATCATCGCCCCAAAGCGGCCATGATGCGCCATGCTGAACTTTACGAAAAAACCGTAAATCATCTTTTTACCATGTATAACACGCTACTTGAAAAGATGATTCCCTATCTTCGCAAACGCATCCCTCGGCCAGCGGACACAACTGACAAACTCTACGAAGCAAAGCTGAAAGCCCGCTCACTCGATGCCGTGCGCTACCTCTTGCCAGTTGCCACGCTTACAAACTTCGGGATGATTATGAGCGCTCGCTCGCTCCGTCATTTGATTTCAAAACTCAAGGGAAACGCTTACGAAGAAGTGCGCGAACTAGCCGAAGAGATTCAAGCAGCGGCACTAGAGCCAGCGTATAACCCACAAATAAAAAAACTACAGGAACCACTTGAGGCCCTGAAGAGTATGGGCACTGTTACCGCAAACATAGCTGAACAAATTACCAGCATCGCTTCACTGCAAGTCAAGGGTGCGCCAACACTCATTAAACATACAGAAGCTTCACAGTACCATGCTGAGACACAAGTATATCTGAACAGCATCGCTACTGAACTGCTTGGTAGTGCTGCAATTGAAGACGCACCGCGAGTTGACTATCTTGAAGAACATTCTTACGAAGACGAACTTATCACGACACTCGTTTACAGTGCCTGCAGCTATCCGTACCGTCAAATTCTTGCTCGTGTACAACCACTTACCCAAGAAAAAAAGCAGGAAATTTTAGACGCTCTCGCTAAACTACGCGGAACTTTTGACTACCCACGAAGGGAGTACGAAATTGGTGGGCAGTTCGTATTTGATATACTCATGGACTACGGCGCATTTCGTGACCTGCAACGACACCGCATCTGTACACAAATAAACCAGCCCCTAACAACGCAGCATGGCTATGAAGTTCCGTTTGAATTTCGCGATGCCGGTTTGGAACACGAATTTACTGCCGCCATTGACGAAGCCCTCAAAGTTCACGCCATGATTTCTAAAAATATTGGCACTGAAGCAGACTATCTTATTCCTCTGGCTTGCAAGAAAAGAACATTATTCAAAATGAACTTGCGAGAACTTCACCACATGGTGGAACTGCGCTCAAAGCCGGGTGGGCACATGTCGTACCGAACGGTTGTTGTTGACATGCTCGACGCCGTACAAAAACGCCATCCGCTACTCGGAAAACACGTACGCGTATCAAAGCTGAACTATGATGAAGACTTCTTCAAACGCTAAGCTACGGAAAAAAAATAGAGGACGGCTTATCGTCATTGACGGAACAGACGGTACAGGAAAAGCCACGCAAACTGCACTCCTTGTAAAAAAATTGCGCGCACAGGGTCAGCGCGTCGCTGTCGCAGACTTTCCACGCTACGGTCTGCCTTCCGCCTACTTTGTCGAGCAGTATCTCAACGGCAAGTATGGGTCGTCAAAAGAGATTCACCCGCAAACCGCTTCTCTTTTTTATGCACTAGATAGGTATGACGCGAAAGAGCGCATGATAAAGCAGTTGAACGAAGGTAACATTGTGGTATCAAATCGTTTTGTGACTGCCAATATGGGACACCAGGGCGGGAAAATTCAATCTCAGAAAGAACGCAATAAATTTTACGCTTGGCTAGACTGGCTTGAGCATGACCTTCTTGGCCTTCCCCGACCTGACCTCACTATCATTCTGCACGTCCCCGCAGCAGTGGCACAGCGTCTTATAGACCGCAAGGGACGACGTGACTATATTCGCGGCAAACGCGATATTCACGAAGACGACCTCGGGCATCTTAAAGCAGCTGAGCGAACCTACCTCGAGATCGTACGGCGCTTTCCAAAGTTCCTCTTGATTGAATGCATGCGCAAGGGCTCAATGTTAACCCCCGAAGAAGTACATGAAAAAATTTGGAGTAACCTCAGAAACGTACTAAGCTAACCACCATGAGCAGCACAAAATACATACCTGTTATTGGCATGGAGGTACACGCCGAACTAAAGACAAACTCTAAAATGTTTTGCCGCTGCCTTAATGATTTTGGGCTTGAAGAGAAACCAAATGTTAATGTTTGTCCGGTCTGCCTTGGCCACCCGGGTGCACTTCCGGTCGCAAATATTGAAGCGGTTAAAATGGTTATTAAAGTTGGCCTAGCACTCGGCGCTGACATTGCCAGGGTTTCAAAATTTGACCGTAAAAACTACTTTTATCCTGACCTCCCAAAGGGCTACCAAATAAGCCAGTACGACCAGCCACTAACCCAGCACGGTACGCTGGAGGCCAACGGCAAGGCCATAGCCATTACGCGGGTGCACCTTGAGGAAGATACCGGTAAACTGCAGCATCCGGACGGTGCAGAGTACTCTCTAGTTGATTTTAACCGATCCGGCGTTCCTTTAATGGAGCTCGTTACTGAGCCTGATATTACCGGAGCCGCAGAGGCAAAAAAATTCTGCCAGGAGCTACAAATTTTGTTGCGTGCACTTGATGTGTCTGGTGCTGACATGGAAAAGGGGCAGATGCGCTGCGAAGCAAATATTTCGCTCATGCCCGCAAATAAGGAGCGCAAACCGGAAAATTTTGGCACCAAGGTTGAGGTCAAAAACCTGAACTCGTTTCGAGCAGTCGAGCGCGCCATCGAATATGAAATTACTCGCCAGGAAGCGGCGCTCGAGGCCGGTGAACTAGTACTCCAAGAAACGCGCGGGTGGAACGATAGCAAACAAGAAACATATTCGCAGCGCAGTAAAGAATCAGCGCATGACTACCGCTACTTCCCTGAGCCAGATTTGCCACCAATGGTCTTGGGTCAAATTGACAAGCCGCAACCAGGCGCAATAGTCATTTCAATTGAAGACATTAAAGCAACGCTACCCGAACTACCGCAGCAACGTCGTGCAAGATTTATGGAAGAATACGCATTTTCAAAAGAAGATGCACATCTCCTCTCTTCGGATTTTGCACTCGCCCATTTTACAGAAAATATCTTTGCAGAAATCAAAGGATGGCTAACGACACTTGAAGGAGTCGAAGGCGATGCTGAAGAAATTTGGGAGAAAGAAAAAAAGAAAGTCGGCAAGCTTGTGTCTGGATGGCTGACGAGCGAACTCTTTAAGCTGATGAATGAAAAAAAATTGACCATCACGGATATAAAGATTACGCCGACTGCGTTTGCTGGTTTTTTGAAACTTGTCTTTGAACGCAAGGTTAACAGCTCTGCAGCACAAATAGTTCTGCGCGAAATGTTTGAGACCGGTAAAGACCCTGAAACGGTGTTAGAAGAAAAGGACTTGCACCAGGTGCACGACAGCGCTTCACTAGATGGAGTTATTGAAAAAATTATCACGGCAAACCCCGGACCTATTGCCGACTATAAATCAGGTAAAGAAAACGCCCTGCAGTACCTCATTGGCCAGGGAATGAAAGAGGCCAAAGGTAAGGCAAACCCGGAGAAACTAAAGGAAATGATTAAGGCAAAGCTCGCCGAGTAGTGTGTGGATAAGTCATAAACGCCAGTGTTTACTAGGCGTTGACGCAAGACACAAACGCTGATAGCATACGTCAGGGTATGCATATACCAAAGAAACAATTTCGAAACATAAACAGGGCTTAAATCTTCCCCGATCGTGGGGATTTTTTTTTGCCCAAAAAAGGCAACGGAGGGACACCATGAACGTTCGATCTTTACAGGCGAGGTTCGAAGACCTCTTCAACGAAACAAGGCTTGGCCACCGCTGGCTTCTCGTTGCGGCTATCGCTGACTGGGCTCTGCGAGCAACCGAGAGAGAGTTCTCCCAAGTGGTCGCGTTCGTCAAAGAACGCGAGGATGTCTGGGCATGGACAGCCGAGACTACTCGAGCACACGCGCAGACCAAGGGCGATCCTCATTTCGGCTGGGCGCTCAACGCCGAAACCGCAATACAGGACGTTGGGTCTAATCTCACGCAAAAGCTAGAGGTGAGCCGAACGACCTGCGAGGCCATCGAGGTTCTTGCCCAACTGGCGATCCAGTGCGCGCTCGACACACGCTCGCCGCTTGCGGCAGAACTGATCTGTGAGTTGATCGCCCTCGCTGCGGTAATGCCAAACGACACGACTGGGATCGTTCGGGGAGGAAGGCCTCTCATGTGGACGGTTGCGACAGCATCGTCACACTACGGCCCAGACGAGGTACGCTACGGCGACGACGCCCTGCTCATCGAAGAACGCCGACATATCCTCGAAGGCGCAGCCACGCTGCGTCACAACCCCGGAGTGGCAACGCCACTCTACGAAGGCCGATCACCATGATCGGCCTTCACTCCTTTCATAACCTTAACCAATCCTTGGTTAGCTTCTTTGCTTCTTCAGCGCTATCTGTCCAAAAAATACTTTTATCTCTTTTCCACCACGTCATTTGCCGTTTGGCGTACTGGTAGGTATGAGTAACAATTTTTTCTATACATTCTTCCTTTGAAATTTTTTTGTCCAGATACAAGGCAACTTCTGGATAACCAATACCACTCATAGAAGGCAATGATAAATCGTAGCGCCTTCGAAGCCGCCTCGTTTCTTCAATTAAACCGTGAGTCATCATTTGCCTCACACGCTTATCAATGCGCTCACGCAATATCGTACGGTCCATTTGAATGCCAAGTTTTAAAACATCGTAATGCATTCCTTTTTTCGTTCTGCCGGTAATCGACGAGTTACCAATAGCACTTGCCACTTCTATAGCACGAATAACTCTCCGAGCGTTTTTAGCGTCAACTCGCGCTGAAACTAAAGGATCAAGACGCTCTAATTTTTCAACCAAATGCGACAAACCATGTTTTTCAAGCTCACGCTCGAGTTTTGTCCTCAATTTTTTATCTGGTGGAATTTGTGGCACATCCCAATTTTCTACCAGCGCATCAATAAAAAGCGCTGTTCCGCCAACAACTATCGGCAGTTTTTTGCGCTTATGAATTAGAGCAATCGCTTTTGCAGCATCCTCCTTAAACCTTTGAACAGAATACGGTTTGTCAGGGTCAACAATACTAACAAGCTGCTGCTTTATACCGCGTGGCGGGACAAGTTTAGCGGTGGCAACGTCCATTCCACGGTAGACTTGCCTCGAATCAGCAGAAATAAGTTCGCCTTGAAATTTTCGAGCAAGCTTAATAGCGAGATCAGATTTTCCCGATGCAGTTGGACCAAGAATAACTAAAACTTTTTTCTGATTAATCACTACGCAATACTAACTTAATAAGATAAATCGCTCAAGAACAGAAAAAACCCTATTCGGGTTTATCGATCTTACAAATGGCTATTTGCCACTAGCCATTTGCTAACTTATATATTCGCCCAAAGAACCAAAGAAATAAAAAGTGTAAGTGCACTACCGAATACGAAAAAATTATCGTCAATGGTTTCTAGCCACCGCTGAACGCCTGTTGTTTTTAAAATGGGGAAAAATACACCAAAAGTACCAGCCAAGAGCTCGCGCATACTTTTATTTTTTGTTTTATTTTACGAACTTTACGAACGTATTATATAGTATAGCGTATTTTTTCAAAAAAATCAAGTTAAAAACGATTGAGCCGGTGCAGTCCTCCTTGATCTGCACCGGCTCCCTCTCGTAAATTGATTGCTCAGCCCCCGCCAAGCGTGAGCAACGCGAATTCGAACGCATCCGAAATCGCAATCCAACTGCCAGCTGTTACGCTCTTGCTCATAGCCGCAGTTGCCCAGACGAGCTCTCCGAGTTCCCACTCAACATGAACCCGAACGGGTGAATCAGCACCCGACGACCCATTTGCTGGCTTGACCGTGTAATCGGTCAGTGTGAGCTGTTCAAGTCCTGGGTAGGTACCCTTGAGGGCACGCCGTGCCGCCATGTCGAGGGCACACACAGGGCCGTTTCCCGGAGCAGCGACGTGCAACGGCTCGGCGACACCACGAATCCTAATATTGAGGGTTGCCTCTGCCTGACTGTGACCCTCTGAATCGCCGATCTCGTAGATTCGATACCGATCAGCAACGAAGGGCAATTCGTAACCCGGTGTTGATTGCAAGAGCCGCATGCCAAGAGAGACGACCTCACGCACCTCGTAGCCGCCACTTCCGCCAAGAATCTCGGCGACAAATTCAGCGGTCCCACCGGACAGGTCAAGCCCTAACCGTCGGAAATGCCCAAGAGTCACGTTTGTCTTCCTCATCTTATCCTCCGCAAATTGCGTTCTTCGGTTGTAACGAACGGGGAAGTGAATCCCCTCCTCACTTCCCGCATCCATTTCTCGATGGATACAAAACGCCAGCCCGGTGAAGGGCTGGCGCTGGAATTCAAGTTAATCTTTAACTACAGCGTAAACCTTCCACCCCACAAGGGCTGGCTAATAATAATGCTAATAATCTGGGCAAAAATCACTCTCTTCATATCTGTTAGGGCTATGTTACCACGACTAAATGAGGTGTCAATAACTTAGTTCGTTGACCCGCCGGGTGCAAAGAGGACGGGTTCTAGGCCAGTCACCGGAGCGCCATCGGGGTACGCAAACTGCATTTCACTAATACCCCGCACAAAGTACTCCAACTGAAACTGGTTCTCTCGCATTCCACGGTCAGTTATCAGTCGGCGTTGTCCGTTCATCATTACATAGCGAAGGTGTGATCCGGCATAATTAAACACAGTGCCGTCCGGATGCGGCGAAGACATCGTTAATGGTTCTCCTACGGTGTACTGCACCATAACGTCATCTGGAAGCGTGACAATGCGATCTCTCCAATTGGTGCCATACAACCTCTCCCCCACATCGTCAGTTTCAATCCAATGCAATACTCCACCGGGCGAAACAGCATAGACGTGTGGATCAGTTTCTATTTTTACCAAACGAGTTCCCGGACGAACATGCGTTATGCCACTCAAAGGGTAGTAACTTAACTCCTCATCAGTTATGGCAATGACCTTTGGGTCTCTTTTGTACCAGCTACGGAACGTAACACCATCTTCGAGGAAAGCATAGCGTTTACCATCATACCCAACAAAATACAGAGTATCGGGCCACACAGCTTTCACTACATCACCAGGGGCGGCTCGCCAGTGCGTCGGTTCGGCGCCAAGATAACGACCAGATCTTTCGTTGTCGCGATGAAACGTAGGCCATGGACTAAGAGTATTCCCGTCTGTGGTTCCATCGAGCTCCCAAACATAAATTGAACTACGATACTTGCTGTTCCTGGTCGACATCTCCGAATCCCAATCAGAACTTGCCACAATCTCAACCTTACCGTCGTTATCGATATCAGCAACGGTTGCCGGTGCCTGTGCGTCCTGTTCAGTAATCTTAGGAAAGCCAGGTAAAACAATTCCAGCTGCGTCCCAAGCGTAAACACCGCCACCAACCGATATGCCGCCGGCTGTTGTCAGTACATCTACTTTGTCGTCTGCGTCTACATCACTAATAATCGTAGAGTAATAATCATTCCACCCTGTCTGCTTTGGCCAACCAGGCATAAACGTGCCATCACTCTCAAAAGCTGCCGTTTCAAGGCCAAGACTACTGCCAACAACCTCTAAGTCCCCATCGTTGTCTAGATCGGCGAGTGAAGGTGATGACCAGAAATTATAACCCTTTCGTGCCGGCCAGCCCGGTAACATGTTTCCGCCTCGGTCAAAAACCGCCAGCCCGCCATAATTATAATCGGGCCATATCTCAGAGGCGTACTGCAAACCAACAACAATATCTTCGCGTCCGTCTTTGTCTAGGTCTCCAATAGCAGGAGATGAAAAAATTATACCCTGCGTGATAACGGGCCAACCATCTACCAAAGAACCATCCATATTGAACACTAAAATCTCACCATCGTTATTCCATCCTACAAATTTACCATCCTCAACGATTCCTCCTGCTTTTTCCGAAGGACGCACAATGACAATTTCAAGATCTTCGTCGTCGTCAAAATTACCTACCGCCGGCGTCGATTCATGATCGGCTCCCCAAGAATTCTTTGAAAGTTGCCAGTCCGAGTACACAGTACCGTCGCTTCGCAGCACGGTAACATAATCTTCCCATGAACGAGAATGAATAATTATTTCGTACCGACCATCTCGGTCAAGATCGGCCGCGGCAATGGTCGAACTGTAAGACGAAGGAATGACCCGAGGCCATCCCGCCAACATCTTACCCCTCGCATCAAAGCCGTAAATGTTAGAACCACTACCATCGTCAAACTGGTTGGTAACAAATATTTCTTTTTTCCCGTCGCCGTCGACATCGATTACTAATGGAATGTGCAGGTTGCCGCCAGTGGCAGCCCCGGTTCCGACATCGCTTACCCATAGTTGTTTCCCGCTGTCTGAAAAAGCGTACAACTTGGGAGGTTTACCGCCAACGTACGCGATAATTTCCTTTTTTCCTTTGCCGTTGATATCACTAACGACTGGTGTAGCGTAACCGCCCCAAATTTTGCAGCCCGGTCCTGGTGCTGGGAACCAGTCATCAGCACAATCTTCAAAAGGTAACCTAACCGGCCAACCCTCCTTGAGAGTTGAGTCTAAGTAGACATGAACAGTAGACTGTTCGATTGTTGATCCGTACGTTACGGTAACGTTTAAACTATACCAACCAGTAGAGAGCCCTCTGGTATCCCAGGCCTTAAGCGAACGAATTTTTGTCCAGCTGGTTGGCTGGTACCCTGACCCGTATTCAATACTCGTAACTTTTGCTCTGAGACCAGCTACCGCACGTATGTCTACCGGAACAACATCTCCCGCTCGTATAACATCTGAATCCAAGGGCGAAACAAAAGTGACATTTTTAACAGAGACGTAGCCGTAATCTACGGCGCGCTCTATTACTTCTTGCCCGTCATATTTCTTCGCAACCACCCTAACCACGTAATCACCACTAGACATTTTAAATGTGTCCAAAGGCCACACGATGTGCTCAAACCCTCCGCCATAGTTCTGGTGGAAAAGTTCTACCCAAGCATCTTCACTCGCACTACTAGCGAGAGGTGCGTAGCTAAGAAATATCTGCCCACCACCAACGCTCTGAACAGTATAATCAATGTTTCGTATCTGACCCTCGCTCAAGATAGGTTGAATATTAACAATGGTTGGATGGTTTGGAATAGCCGCCGCCTTCAATACATCAATGCGACCACTTCCTTGCTCAATCGCAGTAACACCCAGGTTAGAAGCCGTATTTTTGAAAGCCGCTTTTATTTCCCGTGCACTCCAATCCGGATGCAATTGTTTTAAAAGTGCCGCCGCCCCAGCGACATGCGGGGTAGCCATTGAGGTGCCGGAGATCGCAATGTGTTCGCTGTCTAAACAGAGAGACCCATTAGCGTAATTGTCGTGCTGAGCAGCGCAAATACCAACCCCCGGAGCTGTTATATCCGGCTTTACAAATGTTTGCTTATTATAACTGACTGGACCGCGCGAGCTGAAGTAAGCCAACTCTTCTTTCCCGTTAGAATCCAAAACCTTAGTACTAGCTCCAACTGTTATAACTTCCCTCGCCATACCAGGACTCCCGACCGATCCACTTGACGGCCCGGAATTGCCGGCCGCTACCGCAACCACAGTGCCTGCCAACATAGCGTTGTTTACAGCGGTTGATATGGGATCATCCGGGCTTCCCCAACCGCCGAGACTTAAGTTAATGACGTCAACTGCGTCTGAAGGGTCACCATCGCCATTTGGATCCATAGCCCGCTCTACCCCCTCAATGACGGCCGTCGTCGATCCTGACCCGGATTCATTTAAAACTTTATAAGCATAAATTGTAGCGTCAGGTGCCACACCTTTGAGTACACCGTTACCGGCGGCAGTAGCGGCCACATGCGTCCCATGCCCATGGTCGTCCATTGGATCGCTGTCGTTATTGATGACATCATACCCACCGGCGACTTTACAGTTCGAACCTACGGCATTGCACCCGCCCAAGTCAGGATGCGTATAGTCAACACCGGTATCGACAATGGCAATTGTTACCCCCTGACCAGTAACAGCAGCACCACTGCTGTCAGTTTTTTCCCATAATGTATCTGCCTCAATCAAAGGAACTGAATCTGACAAATTAATTTGCGTAATATAATTTGGCCAAAGCGTATACCCCGACCGTCTGATGTCGGCTGCCTCCTTGTCAGTGATATTTAGTTCAACACCATTAAAAACATTTGCAAACTGCCTACCGACCGCAAGCGAAGGCAGCGAACGCTTGAGGTTCAAGAGTGCGACTTGCTGCTCGTTATTAATAACCGCTTTTCTATTAGCAAACCTTTGTTTGCTTAATTTACTTTGTTCGACTAACTGTTTTTCTAAATTTTTTATCGCCTTTGTACTTTTAGTTTGGCGAAGCTGCGTTGTAATGCCTCTCCGCTCTTCATCAATTTCTGTTTTTAACTGAGCGAGAGGTTCAGTATGAAGTTCTAAAATGTACCCGTTATATTTCCCCTGAGAAAACGACTGCATTGCTGATGAGGGTAACCCTGAAGTGGAGGCACCACCGGCCATGCCTGTGTATATTGAGGGATTTCCTTGTGTGCTATGTAAAATCTGAGGAAACAATACACCACTGTTCTGCGTCTTTTCTGCACTATTTCTAACACCCAGAGTGGTAGGCGTCGCTGAGTAATCAATTTTTGCACTAGCGCCTACTGGTGCGACGACTGATACGAGCATTGAAGCGACAACGACGACATGGAGCGACTTCGACCAGACTTTTATCAGGCGAGAAAACCGACTCAATGGGGTCATAGTGTTCAAAAAAATTAGAGAAAACCCTTTTAGAAGGGTTGAATATCTTAGCAAAAATTAGCTTTTTGTCAAGGCGACTGCGGGGACCCACTATAAAATGACCAAAAAGCGAAGGTATCATTTTTTTATACCAACGCAGGCAGCGACGACGCAAAAAGATATAAATGGTATTAACCCCAGGGCTAAGCCCTGGATTTCTCAATTCGCCCGTGGGCGAAGTGAGAAAGGGAGCGCGACAGAGCTACGCAAGTATCAAATTACACCATTTTGTGCGTACGCACAAAATGGTGTAAAAATCATAATAAGTGATATTAAACCCTTTGACTCTAACGTCGCTCGGAAATGCAAATTGCAGTTTGTACTTTGCTCGAATATCCAGCAATAAATGTAGTCCGTCAGTTTTACGGCGCCTTAATTATGACGAGTTTTGATTTGTTCTTTCATCCGGTGAACAAAATCACCAAGCGTAATTACCAGTAATTCCTTTTCGCCTCGTAAACGAACTGCCAGCATAGTATTGTCTGACCATGAACCATTTTCCGGAATCTCTTTGTCGCCAATGACAAGAGCATAGGGTAACTTTTCCCCCGCAGCTTTGCGAATTTTATTACCAACCGTATCTCCGGTCTCGTCCACGCTTACGCGTACTCCTTTTGCTTCAAGGTCGCGAGCAAGATTTCGCGCTGCGACAAGATGGCTCTCCCCAACAGGAACAATGCCGACCTGCACTGGTGAGAGCCAAACGGGAAACGCGCCAGCAAAGTGTTCAATGATGATACCGATGAAGCGTTCCATTGAACCGTAGATGACTCGATGAATGGCGACAGGTATCTGTTTCTTACCTTCTGCGTCAGTATAGTGAAGATTAAAACGGCGCGGCTGTTGAAAGTCTAATTGAATTGTTCCCATTTGCCACTCTCTTCCAAGAATATCTCGCATGAGAATATCAATCTTCGGACCATAGAATGCACCGTCCCCCTCAAGAACAATGAACGACTTACCACTATCAACCAATATCTTCTTAAGAGCTGCCTCAGCTTGATCCCAGGTTGCGACGTCGCCCATAAACTTTTCAGGACGGGTGCCCAGTCGGTATGAATATTCAAGACCAAATATTGAGTAAAAACGATCAACAATGCTCATCACTTCGGCAAATTCTGCAGCAATCATGTCTTCTGATACAAAAATATGCGCGTCATCCTGTCGAAATTCACGCACGCGCAATAAACCATTCAGCGTGCCAGAAAGTTCATTACGATGCAAAGTGTCCGTGTCAGACAGACGGAGAGGCAAGTCGCGATAGCTATGCCCACGCGAACCAAAGACCACCATAGCATTCGGACAATTCATGGCCTTAACACCGTATTCTTCACCTTCATCAGTTTTAGCAACAAACATATCACTCCAGTAGTGCTCGTAGTGCCCAGAGATTTCGTAAAGCTCTCGCTTGTTCAGCATTGGCGAAACGATTTCTTGATATCCGCGCCGACGATGCTCTTCTCTCCAAAACTGAACCAGCTCATTATAGACAATCACTCCTTTCGGTAACCAGTACGGCATGCCGGGAGCTGTTTCGTGAAACATGAAGAGATCAAGTTCTTGACCTAATTTTCGATGATCCCGCTTTTTTGCCTCTTCGACCATCGTCAAATACTGAGATAACTCTCGCGCAGTCAGGAATGCCACACCGTACACACGCTGCAGCATCTTATTCTTCTCGCTCCCCCGCCAATAAGCGCCGGCTAGTTTCGTCAGGGTAAAAGCGCCAATGTCGTGAGTCGTTTTAACGTGCGGCCCTCTGCAAAGGTCAACGAACTTTCCGGTTTCGTAAACCGAGGTGATTTCTTTAGCGCTCGGATCAATATCGAACACAGCGTCCGGGTCAACTTTGGTCGTGCCTTTGTCTCGGAGCGCCTCAAGTAATTCAACTTTATATGGCTGATTCCGTTCACCAAAAAATGCAATGGCCTCGGCAATCGACATTTCTTTGCGAATGTATGCTTCTCCCCTTTTCTGAATTTCCCGCATTGTCGCTTCTATTTTTGGAAAGTCTTCAAACGAAAGCGAGACCGGCAAATCAACATCATAATAAAATCCATTCTCAACAACGGGGCCAACGCCAAACTTTGCCTCCGGATAAAGTTCCTGGAGAGCTGCCGCAAGTAAATGCGCGGTGGAGTGTCGCATAGTGTCTACTGCCGATAATTCTTGTTTAGACATATATTTGTAATACGCCGTAAGCTTTACGCTATACGTAAAAATAAAAAACCCAAAACCAAATAATGGCCTTGGGGTCCTAACATCGTGTCAGGACGGTTCCACCCAAATTCCCTGCTGTAGGCACCCTAAGTAAAATCGAAGGGCTACCCCTAGCCAGGCACTCAATAATCTGTCTCTGGGCTTAGTCCTGATAAGGAACACCGAATTCGATGTACGGTCGTGGTAAGACCGTCAATTACCCAAGGAAACTATACTTCCAAAGGAGAAAAAGCGTCAAGTTATTCAAAACGAACCTGAATTTTGTTAGGTAACCGGGGTAAGTGCTTTTGCCAGTAGGGCGTCAGCTCGACATTTACGCTGTCAACACCTTCGAAGTTCATTAAAAACTGTTTCACCTCGTTCGGCGTAGCGCCAACAAAATTAATTGGAGAAAATACGGAACTGGTTGTATCAAGATTTGCTCCGACCTTCGCGCGTCCGCTCACTACAGCCGTTCTCGCCACGGGGTCATAATTATCAATTGCATAGTGCCACTCGGTGTCGCTGACCGTCACGCCACTACCTGCTGTCTCTTTAACTCTTTCTTTCAATGCATTCTTACTAAATGCCGCTGCAATAACTTTCACTTTCATGGAAACAGTAAGGGCTGCTGCCTTCTCCCCAACTTTACTCGAATCTGTCTCCTGAATGACTTGCGTTATAAAGTCGGCGTCGGTAAGGTCCCCGCTTGCCACTTGGGCAACATCAGCACTTTTCACGGCGTCAATGGCACGACTGAGTAAGGTTTGCTTTGCGTTCTCTAAATCCTGCTCACTAACTGCCCGCACTGCCGCCCCACCTCGAGCCATGGCGCTATTTGACGTCGCATAAATCGAATTCTGTAAACTTGCAGAAAGACCGGGTATAGTAAAGCGGCTCGGACCAATGAGGAAGCTATCGTCAGTTCCATCTGCTTCTACAACTGCAGTCACTTCACCTTTGGCAGGAACTCGGACCGCCTGCTTTAACCGAAAAAGTATGTTATCAGCTGTGAGCAAACGTGTAGTTTCAACAAGCGGCTGCGGCCTGTCGGTAGTGTTGGTAATAGTTACAACGCCACCGGCCTTCGCTGTTGCCTCAGTACCACCAGGCAGCAGAAAAGTGTCAGAAACGTCTTGTGTGGTTTCTAAAAAGGTAGCAGGTATGTTTTTACTGGGTATGTTTTGTCCAATGGTTTCTTCGGCTAATATGGCCTTGTAAACCACTTCTCGCTCGACCGCATGACGTCGAACAACCACAACCGCATGGGATAAAGTCGTATAAGCAATAAACAGCAACAACAAAACCGTCAGCACGACGAAAGTGATGGCGATGTTTCTCAAAACTTTTGCTTTGTCCGGCATCAAATCAAATTCCCCCATACAGAAGCATCATAGCAAATACACCGAAATTTAACTAGAACCCACCTCAAGACTCTGCTTCTGGCTCCCGACGCCGAAACTGCAAGCGCTCCCAACGCTTCACAATGTCAGGTAGACGCTGTGAATCTAAGGATTCAACAGCATCGGCAATAATCTGTATCTCGCCGTCCCTTTTTGATACCTTACCTGCCAAAAGCACGACATTGTCCGGCTCCCAAACAACTGGGTTCTTTTGATAAGTACTCGGAAATACAATGATTTCTGCACTGGTTTTTGCGTCAGAAACTTTGACAAAACACATGGGGTCGCCCTTCTTGGTCGTAATGCGTCGCACGGTCTCTATGACAACCCCGACACCAATAACGTCATCACTGCGATAATACTGTAAATGATCAAGAGGAACCGTGAAAGGTAAAATGGCAGCGGAAAACTCCTGCAGGGGATGCTCAGTTACATAAAGCCCCAGTAACTCTTTTTCCCAGGTTAAGCACTGCTTGGCATCAGCCGCAGGTACCTCTTCCAGCGTCAAAGCAGAAGGCGCATTCACACTTGCTCCAAACAAAGTCGCCTGCCGACTAGCAGCTTCCGAAATGGCAGCACGGTTATAACGTAACAAGTTTTCTGAACTGGCGAGCAAGCTTTGACGTTCGCCCCACTCGTCAAGGCAACCCGATTTAATAAGACTTTCTAAAAAGCGTTTATTGAAATTCTTCGTTTTCATTCTGAGCAAAAAATCTGCCAAAGAAACAAACGGCCCGTTTTTTTTACGCTCCTCAATCAAAGCATGGGCAACATCTTCGCCCACATTTTTAATGGCCAAAAGTCCAAAACGAATATGATTTTCATCTAACCAAGTAAAATGTTCATGACTCTCGTTGACATTCGGTGGTAACACATCAATACCCATACGACGGCACTCCTCAACAATTTCAGAAACCTTATCAAGATTGTTACTCTCTGCCCTGAGGACAGCCGTCATGTAAGCGCAGGGATAATTTGCTTTCAAATACGCCGTTTGGTAGGCAACAATGCCGTAGCTCGCCGCGTGTGCTTTGTTAAAACCGTAAGCGGCAAATGGTTCAATGAGCTTCCACAGCTCCTCTGCTTTGGGGCCGGCGAGGTTACTGGTGCGCATACAACCGCTAATAAAGCGCTCTTTCTCGGCAGCCATTGCTTTAGGAATTTTCTTACCCATAGCTTTTCGCAGTGCATCAACCTCTTCCCAACTGTAACCCGCAATCTCGATGGCAATCAAAAGCACATCGTCTTGGTAGGTTACGATGCCGTACGATCGATCAAGAATCGACTTCAGTCGCGGGTCAAGATACTGTACGCGGCGAGGATTATTTTTTCGTTCAATATACTCAGGAATATTACTCATGGGGCCAGGCCGGAAAAGTGCCACCATGGCCATGATGTGGTGAATAGTGGTGGGACGAAGATCCTTTAGGTAACGGGTCATGCCGGATCCGGAAAGCTGAAAGAGGCCTACGGTTTCGCCTCGTGCCAATAGTTCATACGTTTTTTTGTCGTCCAAGGGCAGGTTATCTAAAAATATATCTACACTATATATTTTTTTAATGAGCTTTACGGCACTACCTAAAATAGACAGGTTGCGGATGCCCAAAAAATCCATCTTCAGCACGCCAATATCCTCGACAGCGTGCATTTCATATTGGGTAATGATTTTTTCCCCACCAGCTTCACGCTGCAGTGGCATGTAGTCAACGAGCGGCCCTGGGGTAATCACGACACCTGCAGCATGAACTGAAGCGTGGCGCACACATCCTTCTACCTTGCGAGCGAGGTCGAGAAGCCGATTAACTTCCGGGTCAGTATCGTACATTTTCTTTAACTCCGGTTCTATGTCGAGGGCGTGGTCAATAGACATAGGAAAGCCCTGCGAACCGAAAGGAATTGTTTTTGCCACCTTATCGCACAAAGAGTAAGCGTAACCCAGCACGCGTCCGATATCGCGCACTGCCGCCCGGGCTTGCAACGTTCCAAAGGTAACGATTTGCGCAACCCTATCTTCACCGTATTTTTCTTTAACATAAGCGATAACCTCATCTCTTCGATCATCGGCAAAGTCCATATCGATGTCTGGTGGGGTCGGCCGCCATTCATTTAAAAACCGTTCAAATGGAAGCCGATAGGTCAACGGGTCAACCGTAGTAATACCTAAACTAAAAGCAACGAGAGACCCTGCGGCAGATCCGCGGGTTGTTGCCACAATCCCCTGCGCCCGCGACCAGTTAGCAAAATCAGCCACAACCAGAAAATACGTGGCGTATCCTTTTTTCTTAATAATATGCAACTCATACTGAAGCCGCTCTTCAGCTTCAGAAGAAATTTCTCCAAATCGCTCCCGCAATCCCTGATAAGCGCTCTCCTCAAGGTACTCATCAGCGGTTTTTCCGGCAGGAATCTCAAACTGCGGGAATATCCAAGTACCTAACGTGAGTTCAACATTACAACGGTCGGCTATTTCAGCAGTGCGCAAAACTGCATCATGATCATCGGGAAACGCCTTCATCATTTCTTCTTCACTTGCAAAATGCAGGTCGGTGCCGGTCATGTTCAGTCGCTTGGTATCACTAATGAGCTTGCCGGTCTGTACGCAAACGAGAGCGTCCTGCGCTTCGGCGTCGTCCGTGTCGAGATAATGACTGTCTTTTGTTGCGACTAACTGCACACCGGTCTCCTTTGCTAAACGCCGCAAACCCGTGTTTGCTTTTGCTTGTTCGGCTAATAAGGGGTGGCTCTGTATCTCCAGGTAAAAATTATGTTCACCGAAAATTGATCGATAAACCTCCACGGTATTTTTAGCTGCCTCGTAATCGTCGCGCAGCAACGCCTGAGAAACCTCTCCTCCCAAACAACCAGAGAGCGCGATAATTCCCTTTGCATACGTACGCAGCACCTCGCGGTCAACACGGGGCTTATAGTAAAAACCCTCCAAATGAGCAATGGTAACGAGCTTTAAAATATTATGATAACCCTCCAAATTCTCTGCCAGCAACGTTAAATGAAATGCACTGTCGTCAATGCGTGGCCGTTTATCGGAAAGACGATTCGGCGCCACATATGCTTCAACGCCAATAATGGGCTTGATACCCGCCTTTTTGGCGGTCTTATAAAATTCAACAACGCCATACAAAACCCCATGATCAGTTATGGCTAAGGCGTCCATACCAAGTTTTTTTGCACGCGCAACTAATTCTGGAATTTTCGGCAATCCATCAAGCAAGCTGTAATGACTGTGCGTGTGGAGATGAATAAACCGCGGCATAGCTATAAGAGCCTGCTCACAATCTCGCGGTACCCGTCCTGAAAATGCAGGTTTTTGAGTGAAAAACGAGACGGAGCGCGAAGCGTAATGGTGTTACGGTAAGTGCGAGACGAAGTTTTGTAGCCAAAAACATAGCATTTTAAGGGTGGGGGAAGATGTTGAACGGGCTCTAGGAGACGAAAACCCCGCTTTACGGGGCAAATGGCTTCCGTCAAATGACACGCCAAATGGTTCATGCTGACGTATTTTTCTTACCCTTTTTTGTGGTAGTGCGTCGTGAGAACGGTTCGCTCCGCGCCATCAAAAAAGTAGCCACCCTGCCGACGCCGTCAACCAATAACTGTAGTGAAGAGCTGGCGTGCTCTGCCTTATCACCAATCAATTTTACAAAACGATCGATAGCGGCGACGCGATCACGAAAATCCTCAAAGGTTCGGTAAACACCTCTCAGCAGCATGGCAACATAGTAGAGAGACCAGGAAATAAAAATGGTCAGCCAAAGAACGCAAAATGCAATTACGATGTAAAGAATGTCACTGCTCGTATACATAAATTTATTGACGAATAATTATATTGCTCTTACTGAGTGCTTTGCCAATGCTCTCCTCAACCTCTTGAACTTCGGTAGCGTTTAACGTACGGTCAGCGGCTCGCAATGTCAGATGCAAACTGTAACTTTGCTTACCCTCCCCGAGTTGCGATCCTCGGTAAATATCAAAAAGCTCAACCCTTTCAAGGAGCGGCGAGGAGTGGCGCAGAAGATCTACAATGTCACTATAGCGAATGTCATCGGGCACCACAAGACTGATATCTCGTTTCACTTCGGGAAATTTTGGCAAAGCAATAAACGGCACCTGGCCGACTCTCGTTACGATTGGACCGACTAGTAGTTCAAACGCCGCAATCTGCGCCGTTACCCCCAATGGTTTCAGAAATGCAGGAGCAAGAATACCGAGAGAACCTACTTCCCGACCGTCGATCTCGACGACCACAGAAGCACCCTCGGCAAACGGATACGGCGCTCGTTCGCGAAACGTTACCGCAATGCCGTGTTCTTGTATAAGAGACTCGATAACTCCTCGAACAGCACGATATCTGTCTTCGGGTTTACCTGGTAAAATTACGACACCGGAAAGACGAACTTCTTCGTGACGGTAGGAATCAATAATTTCTTTACTTTTTTTACCCGGTATATAGACCGTGGCCATTTCAAAAATTTTGAAAGCTTCGCGATTCGCAAGATTTTTTTCAACAATTTGAACAAGTGATGCCAAGAGGCTTGGTCGCATGTACACCAACTCATTGTTGAGCGGATTACTGATTTTAAGTGCCGCAAACTCCTTCACCTGAAGCGCGTCAAGCATTTTTTTACTGATGAGAGAGTAACTATAGGTCTCGGTGAAACCCATAGCGAGCAAATGCTCTTTGAGGCGCGTTTCGGTATCCAGTTGGTCGCCCCCGAGTCCCCTACTAATCACTGGCGGCGGTAGAAGACCGTCAATGTTGTGATACCCATAAAGACGCGCAACCTCCTCAACAAGATCCTCAGGGCCTGCAACATCGTGATCCCTCCAGTAAGGCACGCTCACCACAAACATCGTTCCACTCTTCTTCACACCAAAGCCAAGGCGACGAAGCAATTGATTCACAGTAGCCGCCGGAATAGTAATACCGAGAACACGGCTAATTTCAGAAAGAGGAAATTTAATCGTTAACGCGCGCTTAGCAGGACCCTTGAGGTCAAACATACTTCCTCGCTGTTTTCCGCCAGAGATGCTAAAGCAAAGATCAACAGCACGAGCAAGAGCAATTGGCGGCGCTTCGGTCGAAAGACCTTTTTCAAACAGTCGCGAAGCGTCGGAAGAAAGCTGAAGCAAACGGCTCGTTTTTCTGACCGTGATCGGATCCCAAGTTGCGGCCTCAAATAGTACATTGGTCGTTTTGTTCGTAACCCCGCTCAGTTCTCCACCCATAATCCCGGCAATATCAACGGGTCCGTGATTGTCTGCATTAACGAGCTCTCCACCATTCAAGGTATGTGTCCGACCGTCCAAGGTTAAAATACTTTCACCTTTTTTCGCACTACGAATGACCAGATCTCCTCTGAGCGCGTCGGCATCAAAAGCATGCAGTGGCTGACCAAACTCGAGCATCACATAATTTGTGATGTCTACAATACTATTAATGGGACGAACTCCTGCACGCATCAGCCGTTCTTGCATCCAGAATGGAGAGCTCCCAACTTTTACGCCGGCAACAAACGCGGCGCTAAAACGTTGACAGCGCTTACGGTCGAGGACGCGGATATGCAGTGGTAAGCTCCCCTTGCCCGCCGCACGAGAAACTTTGGGCAACTTTAAGGGCTTGCCTGTTATGGCACTCACTTCACGCGCCACACCAACGACAGAAGCAATGTCAGGTCGGTTGGTTGTTGGTTCGACTTCAAGAATATCATCCTCGGTTACTCCGTCAGCGGTTATCGGTTCTCCAAGACGCGCACCTGGATGCAGTACCAAAATAGTTCGATCATGCTCCCGTAATCCTAGCTCGCTCGCGGCACAAAGCATTCCATCTGACTGAACGCCCCGCACACTACGAGACTCTATAACGACACCCCCGGGAAGCACGGCGCCCGGTAAAGCCAACGGCACCTTTTGACCAACGGCTATGTTCGTTGCTCCGCACACAATTTGACGCACGCCACCGCGACCTGTTGTTACGGTAGCGATTTGTAACTTGTCCGCATTGCCATGGGGAACAATCTTAATAATTTCTGCAACAATCACTTTACTGAATTCATGGCGCGAGTGTTCGATGCGATCAATTGAAACACCGTGCAAGGACAGCGTCGCCGCCAATGTTCTCGAATTTTTAGGAACGTTAACGTATTCCTTGAGCCAGCTGTAGGGTAACTTAAAAATCATAAAATCATGCAGTCGCTAAAACTGCTCAAGGAAACGTAAATCGTTTTCATAAAGAATACGAATGTCCGGAATATTGAGACCCGCGCGCATAAGCATGGTGCGTTCGACTCCCCATCCAAAAGCCAGACCGGTAACTTTTTTCGGGTTCAGCTTTGCCGCTGCTATGACATTAGGGTGGAGCATGCCTGCTCCGCCAAGTTCAACCCACCCCTGTTTACATAGTCGACACCCTTTACCATTGCAGACACCGCAACTGATATCGACTTCAAAACTCGGTTCAGTAAAACGGAAATGAAAAGGACGAAGACGAACTTCGCGATCTACACCAAAGTATGTTTTCACAAAATATTCTAGTACGCCCTTCAAGTGACGAAAGGTCACCCCTTCAGCCGCGTACACGCCATCAAACTGATGAAAGACCGGCGTATGTGAGGCGTCCGACTGACGCCGATAACACTTTTGAATATTAATGAAGCGCACCGGTAAAGGTGACAGGGCGAGCGAGCGAGCAGTACCTGATGTACCGTGCGGCGTCAAAACAAAACGGTAGTTTCCCTCTAGCTTCGCGTCCATAAAGAACGTCTCCCACTCGTCGCGAGCAGGATGGTCAGCCGGCATATTCAGCGCCTCAAACGGATAGAACTCGGTCTCAATGTCCGGATGACGAACGCGCGTAAAACCAATTTCTCGAAAAATTCTAGCAATGTCTTCAATGGCTTTCGTCACTAAATGAAGATGACCAGTTTCGATTTCTATGCCGGGCAAGGTTGTATCAAGACGTAGGACCTCACCCACAACATTTTCTTCCGCTTCTGCTAAAGCTTTGTCAATCTCCACGCGCGCCTTATTGGCGGCACTGCCAATCTGAGGACGTTCTTTCGGCGCCACATTTTTGACTCCACGCAATAACTGGGTCAATTTGCCTTGCCGACCAAGGTAACGTAAACGCACCTGCTCAACCGCTTCACTAGAATGCGCCCCGGCAATAGCAGTTTTTGCTTCGGCGAGTAATGCCTTAATGGCTTCCATCATAAACGACGACCCCTCTGCTGGTAAGCAAGCACGGCAAATTCAAGAAAGGTGAGAGCGATAATTAAAAAAACCATGTTCCACCAGGTTAGCAACTGTTTGCTCTGAAGAAATAACGCAGCCACAACTAAAAACGAAAAAGAAAATGCCTGACGAAAAGAAATAGTTACTTGCTGGTAAATAAGCTCATTTTTTAAAATGTAGTGGCGCAAAACTAGCCCCAGAAGAGAAAATGAACCAGTGAGCGCCAGATAGAGAGCAAGGTAAAAAACGGTAAAGCCCAACCAGCCAGCGGTCGCCGGATCAAGAAAAAAAATAACCAATACCCAAGCACCCCAGGTGAGTAACGTCCCAAGTGCCATTAAAAAAACGTACTGTCTAAGTGTCATAATGTAATTTTCTCTATAGATACAGTACCAGAATACTGAGGCAAACTCAACGTCTTTAGCTTTTTTAGTATCGCTTCGACCAGCTATCTTCTCTCGCCATTGGCCGCACCCGTATTCTTACAATACCCTGATTGGGAAACGTGCTGCGGAGTGCCTCTAGGAGCGCTTCCGAACGCATTTTCACTTCCTGTCCAACGGTGGGGTTAGCAGCGCCAATGGTCAACGTTCCCAATTTATACGAAATGACGCGTATATCTGCCGGATGCAAGTCAGAAAGTATTTGACGCATCAGTGGTTCAGCATTTTCAACAACAACGGCTGCGCTCACAACACGCTCAGCCCCGGTACGGTTGAGAGCGCTCTGTAAAAAGTCTGCAATGGGTTTAAGCATAGTTTACGCCTCCGAAAAGGGACAAATATCTTTAAAGTCGCAATGACTACAATTTTGCTTTGACGGTTTCGCTGGAAATTTACCCGTCTGAATTGCCGCTACGGTCGTCTTAACTTTCTCTTCAAGCTTTTGCAAATCGTCCGTTGAGCCCTTAAACGACAACGCCTTATTCTCGTTGAGGTAGTAAAAGGTAAGCTGCATCGGATCATCCCCCCAGATACGCTCTGCTGCCAGCTGGTAAATAAGGAGCTGATCCTTGTCCACTTCAGCAAGACTCCCAGGAACACGACCTGTTTTGTAGTCGATAATTTCAATGCCGCCCACAACAGCGTCGATACGGTCAATTTTACCACGAAGGGTGTAAGGTCCAATCTTTAAGGTGAATCCCTTTTCAACCGCTTGCGTCTTCGGCCACTTGCCATCATGCAACGCATAAAATGCTTTCAGAGACTCTTTGCCACGCGCGAAGTACTCATCGTGTATTTTTCGACTTGGATACCACTCATCAATCCATGCTTCTTCAAAGAGTTTGAGCAAATCCTGAAGTGTCGGAATGGCTATTACTGTCTCTGTCTTTCCATTGGGAAATAACTGCACCTGCTCACGCGACTCTGCGTCGATTACGCGCTGAAAAAAACGCTCCAGCGTAAAGTGCATGGACTGCCCAAAACTAAAGGTATGCCGACCCCATACCGGCACCTTCAAAACATGTGCATAACGATACTGCAGCGGACACGTTTCATAAGCTTTTAATGCAGTAAAACTAAAATGCTCAGGTATTGGCTGAGGGAAAACCTCGGGCCAGCGCTCGTCCACCGCAGCTACCGGGAATGCTTGGGCAGTAGCCACGTGCGTGATGGTACTCAAAGGAATATTGAGTTCAACCAGAAAACGAGAAATTTTTTTCTTGCGCGCCCCTCCGTAATCTTCAGCTGACGTTAAATACAAACCCTGTTTAGCGCGCGTCATAGCTACATAGAAAAGTCGTCGCTCTTCTTCCAAGTGCACATCCCCTTCTGGAAGTATTTCTTTTAAGAGCGCCTCAGGCAACACAATGGGCTCACTGCGTTCAGTTGACGGGAAACGACGGTCAACGAGGCCGACAATGAATACGTGTGCAAATTCCAACCCTTTTGCAGCATGCACGGTCATCACTTTTACAACATCGGGTCCAAGCTCTGGATCAACGTTGAGGACGCCTGTTTCGCCAGATTCCATTTCGTACGCCATGGTCTCCATAAAATCACGCAACCGTGGATCACTCTGTGTTGCTTCCCAATGTCTGATGCGCTCATAAAACTGATTGAGATAATTGAAATTGATACGGGCACTCTCTTCTCCGGCAGCTTCGATAGCTTTGGTGTAGCCAATATCGGTTAAAACTTTGACCAACAACTCGCTCGGGCGCCGCGTACGCGTCATCTCACTATGGTTCCGAACAAAAAATAAAATACGTTCAACAGCTTTAAGTCCTGCGGCACTCATGAGCGGCACCAAACGTGCTTTGTCTAAGGCCTCAAAAAGCGAAATTGATTTCATTTTTGCATAGTGGCTGAGTTGAATGGCATCTTCTCCTGATAATTTCCAAAGTGAAAAACTGAGAACGCGCCATAAGCTCGGACTTTCGTGGTAATTATCAAGAAGACGTAAATAGCACAAAGTGTCCACGATAACCGGAGTTTTATAAAGACCCCTATTGGAAAATGAATGGTAGGGTATGCCGGCACGGGCAAGAACATCGCTAAAGGCGCCCGCTTGGTCGTTCGAGCGAGCCAAAATGGCCATGTCCCCCCAATTAATCTTTTTTTTCTGATGCAGGTCCGTAATTTTTTGCGCTACCAGCGCCTCTTCGTCGGCCAAGGTGGCACCATGCAAATGCACAATCTCCCCTTTTTCTTTTTGTACGGCCAATAATTTTTTATTGAGAGCCTGGCCGTCAATAATGGTTAATTGATGCTCGAGACGATTAGGATCATTCTGACGAATGAATGCATAGGCGGCATCCAGAATGGATTGTCCAGAACGGTAATTTTGTACGAGAACGACGCTGGCAGCCGCGCTAAAATCTTTTCTGAACTGCAAGATGTTACTCATAGAAGCACCGCGGAATCGGTAAATAGCTTGGTCGTCGTCACCGACAACCGTTAAGTTTTTCTTGTCGCCCGCGAGCAGTTTAACAAGTTCGTACTGCGCCCAGTTTGTATCTTGAAATTCGTCAACGAGAATATAGCGAAATTGCTTTTGGTAATCTTCCAAAATATCCGGTCGAGTGCGCAGTAAACGCAGGGTGTAAACGATGAGATCTCCAAAATCAAGCGCGTTATGCTCCAACAAAAGCTGCTGGTAAACGTGATAAGCGTTCGCTACCTCTTGAAGACGCGCCGCTTCGTCATCGTCCGTCGTCTTTTTCTTGCGCTTCGCTTTACCGACGCGTTCGCTGTCTCTATTTAATACAGACTGCTCAGCAAAAGCCAGGTACTTTTCAGGATAAATTTCCTCATCTTTCGCCCGCGAAAAATGACGAATAAGCGCATGCACAAACTTAACAGGATTCCCGAGCGGTCGGTAATAGTTTAACGAAAACCGATCTAAATTTTTTCTGACCAGAAGCCACTGTTCTGTTTCGGTGAGCACTTTAAAATCATGCGGCACACCAATTGCTAGCGCGTGGCGTTCAAGTATGCGCTGGCAAAAAGAATGAAATGTTGAAACCCAAAGATCGGTATAGCCATAGGGCAGTAATTTATCAACCCGCTCTTCTATTTCACCTGCGGCCTTGTCGGTAAACGTGAGCGCTAAAATCTCGTCTGGCTTAACCTTCTTCGTATCAATAAGCCAGGCAAGGCGCCTCGTAATAACCGTGGTCTTGCCGGTACCGGCACCCGCAACAATCAAAAGCGGTCCATCTGCGTGTGTTACTGCTATCCGTTGCTCTTCGTTTAAGCCCTGCAAAGTGTCCATATTGAAATAGTATAGCATTATTGAAAAATGATGCCCGGCGTCGCTCTTGGTGAGCGAGCGCCGGGCGGCGGACGGAAAACGGAGCTCATGGCGAGGCTCCAGTGGGATTCTTCTTCCGGCTGAGAACGCCGGTGAGCAGATCCAACATCTGCCTGGGACCAAACCCGGTAGGAAGCTCGTGCCTCCTGTTTGCGGCTTCCCCCTGAATCCGCTTATCGAGCGCCTTGAGCGTTCTGAGACTACACGCCTCGAGGTCACTCCTCGCTTCCGCGGGGTTCAGGCTGAGAAATGCAACGATGTCGAGGTCTTGAATCGGCATTATAAGGGGCCTCCTAGTCCCCGAACGACGCAGGCCCAATCAGGGCTTCTTGCTCTGCTTCCGGAAGGTCCGGAAACGTCGTAATGCGGATCACTTCTTCTGCCGCCACTTCCCCAGCCACGCCTTCGTTCTTCATGATTTCTCCCTATAACGCAAACTGCTCCGAGTTCTTCGGAGCAGTTTGGGTCTTTGTTATTGAACGTTGACCTCAAATTGCTCCGTCGTCGACAACGACAATACCAACGACGTTCTTCACGACGATGGAATTAAGAGAGTTTGAGGTGATGTGTTTCATCTTTACTAACATAGCACATCCGACTCGAACGTCAAGCGCTAGTCGTAAAGCCGAATGAGTTCGTTAAATTTGTCTAGCCGTTCGTGTATTGGTACGCCGATCTTGAGGCCATACGCCCCACCGGCCTTAGCCAGGTGAACAATAAAAGCGTCATTAGTTTCTCCGGATCGATGTGAGACTATCGTTTTAATGCCATGCTTTCTCGCGATATTCACGGAAGCGCATGCTTCACTGACTGAGCCAACTTGATTCGGCTTAATGATAACCCCGCTAATGCTATGAGCCAGTTTTTCTATTCGTTTAGGGTTTGTCACAGTTAAATCGTCGCCCACAATGAGTTTATTCGGGAATTTTTCCTTAGATTGCCTAAAACCATTTTCGTCGTCTTCTGAAAAATGATCTTCTATAGAAACGAGCTCAGGCACACGTTTAAAATAATCTTTGTAAACAGCTAAAAGCTCTACCGTAGAAAGTTTCTTCCCTCCAAAATGATAAGCCCCGCTGCGGTAAAATTCAGAGGCGGCTACATCTAACCCTAAACGAAATGTATAGCCACCCCTTACTTTGGCAACAGCCCGCTGCAATAACGTAAGAGGTGTTAAATTATCTTTGAAGTCATACGAGTAACCGCCTTCGTCACCAATCGCTAAGTTCGAAATGTTATATTTCTTTTTAGTCAAATCTCCAAGCAAGCGATAGACAGAGGAAAGCTCTTGCGTTAACTCAGCGTAGGTTGACTTAACTCTGGCAATAATCATGTACTCCTGAATGTCTAGACTGTTGGTGGCATGCGCTCCCCCGTTAATGGTATTTGAAAAAATGAGCGGCCTTGTCTCCTGAACACCTTTAAAAAATTCTTTTCGCAACACTTCCCATGGTGCCTTTTTTTGTTCGTCCGCCAAAGCTCGCACAAAAGCAATCGAGCACCCAAGGATAACGTTGCCGCCTAATTTTTCTTTACGCGACGTTGGGTCAAGCGAGAGTAAGACAGAGTCAAACTGCTGAACGCTACTAAAATTTTTACCGAGAACGTATTTTTCTATTTTCAAAACTGATTTTTTCGCGGCAGAAAAGTCGAAGATACTCGCTTCAAGACTGCCGCAACTAGCTCCCGCCGGCACGCTAGCAAGAAACGACTTACTGTTATGTCCTTGCAGTTCAATTTCAATCGTTGGATTACCGCGAGAATCAAAAATTTTACGTACCTTCAATTCTTTTACTCTCATAGGTTTGTAACTATGTTTTTCGACTTCCCGTCATAAAACGCATGAATATTATCATAGGTAATTCCCATGATGCGCTCCATGGCCTCCTGCGTATTGAAAGCATTGTGCGGACTCACCAGTACATTTGGCATCGACATCAGCACATGATTTTCAAAAGCAATCTTGAACTTATCCGATGAGACACCAGCGTTTTTCAAAAACGTGAACTCATCGCTGATTTCCCCTTCTTCCTCGAGTACATCAAGTGCTGCACCAGCCAACGTGCCGTCGTTCAATGCGCGTACCAAAGCATCAGTCTCCACGAGTCCTCCTCGAGCGGTGTTGATCAAATAGGCACCTTTTTTCATGATGCCAATATTCGTTGCATTAATGAGGTGATGCGTATTTTTATTATACGGCGCGTGCAAGGTAACGACGTCGGACGAGCGCAGTAGTTCTTCCATGCTCACGAAACGAAAACCCATGTCTTTAGCAACTAGCTCGTCAGGCGTCGGATCATGGGCAAGAACGTTCATACCAAACCCGAGTGCAATGTGCACCGCTACCATGCCAATGCGACCAGTACCAACAATACCTATCGTTTTCCCTTTAAGATCAGTACCCCGCAATCCGTCTGGAGAAAACGGTCCCGATTCTTTAACGCGATGAATCGCTTGGTAAATATTTCGGGTTAAGCTCAGCAGTAATCCAAAAGCATACTCGGCAACCGTATGGTCTCCATATCCAGGGACATAGGTAACGGCCACACCTCGATTTTTACAAGCTACAAGGTCAATGTGGTCATACCCCGTTGAACGAGCTGCAATGAGCTTGAGCTTAGGCAGCTTATCTAACTCCGCTGCCGTAACTTCAGAATGAACAAAAATAGAAACAACTTCGAGCTTTACAGCAATCTCAGGGCTAACCGACGACAGTGACTCTCTGCTGAAATAAATCTCTGCACCAGGAAATTCTTTTTGAATCTGCGCTTCTTCCCATCCTTCAAGATCAAAAAAACCTATCACTCCCTTCTGGTCGATTGCATCAGCTGCTTTCATACTAGCGTCGACGCTTGCGTCGCAATAAAGACCTATTCTTTTTTTCGTGCTCGGCTATCACAATAGTCATATCAAGAACAGCATCAGGATTAAGCGAAATGCTTTCGATACCCTGATCAACTAAAAACTTTCCGAACTCAGGGTAGTCAGAAGGAGCCTGCCCGCAAATACCAATATATTTTTTACGCCGTAAACATGCCTGAATAGCCCGCACCACCATTTCTTGAAGAGCCGGGCTCTTTTCATTGCCCACATGAGCCACGATGCCCGAGTCTCTATCTAAACCGAGTGTTAACTGTGTTAAGTCGTTGGAACCGATGGACATGCCGTCAAAAATATCTAGGAATGCATCTGCCTGAATAACATTTGACGGAATTTCACACATGACATAAATTCTCAGTTTTCGGTCTGTTGTTTTAGAGAGGCCGTGCTTGGCCATGACCGCTATAACTTTTTTTCCTTCTTCAGGAGTTCGGCAAAATGGCACCATCGGAAGAACATTAGTGAGCCCCATCTCATTTCTGACCCTGATCAAGGCCTCACATTCCAGACCAAACGCTTCGGCAAATTTAGGATCGTAGTAACGTGAAGCGCCCCTCCATCCCAGCATTGGATTTTCCTCAATCGGTTCATAGCGCTCTCCGCCAAGTAGGGTTCGGTATTCGTTCGTCTTAAAATCCGAAAAGCGAATAATTACTTCATGCGGCCAAAAGGTCGCACCAATTTTAGCTATACCCTCTGATAATTTATCAACGTAGTACTTAGACTTCTTGGTATAGCCAACCGTCAATGCGTCAATTTCTGAAACTAAACGACGGGCCTTAACGTCTTTTTTTGCTTCTCGCTTCAATTTCGTATATTCGATTAAGGCATTGGGGTGAACCTTCACATGTGCGGCAATAATAAACTCGAGGCGTCCAAGACCTACCCCCTCAGCCGGCGAGGCGTGGTACTGGAAAGCGCCGTCGGGCGACGCCAAAATCATCATTACTTTTGTTTTTGTTTTTGGAATTTGTTTGAGGCTCCTCTTTGAAACTGAGAACGGCAACTCCCCGGCGTACACAATTCCCGATTCTCCGGATGAGCAATCGATCGTTACCGGCATACCATTCTTCAACACTGCGGTAGCATTATTAGTTCCGACGATGCAGGGAATACCCAATTCACGCGACACAATAGCCGCATGACTAGTGCGCCCACCCTTGTCGGTAACAATAGCCGAAGCTATTTTCATGATGGGCTCCCAATCAGGATCAGTAATGCCCGTCACCAATACCTCTCCTTTTTGGAAAGTACTCATTTGCTTCGCACTTTTAATCGCTCGCACTTTGCCTACGGCTACCTTAGAACCTACTGCAATGCCGTTCACCAGCACTTTACCTTTACGCTTTAAGGTGTAAGTAATTTGCACACTGGCGTCCGCCATGGCGTGAACCGTTTCTGGCCGCGCTTGCACAATATACAGTTTTCCATTTTTGCCATCTTTTGCCCACTCAATATCCATGGGCTGATAGTGACCGCGTTTTTTGGAAAAATATTTTTCAATCTCGACACACCAACGTCCTAACTGCAAGACCTCTCGGTCCGTTAAACAATACTTCTGACGATCTGCCGGTGCTACGTTCACTTGCTTAATGCCGGTCTTGGCATAAATCATCTTGACCTTTTTTGAGCCCAAGGTCCTGGAAATAATCGCCTGCTTCCCAGCGGCGAGCGTTGGTTTAAAAACGGTAAACTCATCTGGAGTCACCTTGCCTTGCACCACCATTTCGCCTAAACCGTAAGACCCCGTAATCGACACCACTTTATCAAACCCTGTTTCTGTATGAATAGTAAAGGCAACACCGCTTGCAGCGAGATCAGATCGAACCATTATCTGCACGCCAACAGACAAGGCAATTTTGGTGTGGGAGAAACCCTTATCAGCTCGGTATGAAATAGCGCGATCGGTAAAAAGTGAAGCAAAGCAGCGTCGCGTAGCATCGAGAACGGCTGCAGTTCCCTGCATATTCAAGAACGTCTCCTGTTGGCCGGCAAAGGAAGCGCCGGGTAAATCTTCGGCTGTGGCAGAAGAACGAATCGCCACGTCAATACGTTTACCAAAACGACGTTCAAGCTCTTGGTAACCCGCAATAATTTCTTTCTCTAAATCTTCTGGGAATGAAGTTTTTAAAAAAAGATCGCGAACCTGCTTGCCGCGATGCTGCAAATCAACAACCCGCCGGGTATCTAACCCCTTAAGAATTTCGGTAATACGCCGGTCAATGCTGTTGTGACGAACAAAATACTGATAGGCATGAGCGGTAATAGCAAAACCATCTGGCACCTTAACACCCTTAGGAACAAGCGCCGCATAGAGTTCACCGAGCGCCGCATTTTTTCCTCCAACATAGGGCACATCTTCTATTGCGAGTTCTCGAAACGAAATAGTCAAACGTTCGGCTTTCTTCTGAGTCATAATGAAAATACAGTTAATAGGTGCTAATAGTATAGCAGAACAAAGTCGGACGACCAAAAGTTACCCTTTGCCAATGCCAAACAAGTGCTTGGCATTTGCAGTCGTCGTGCGGGCAACCTCATCAAAGGAAAGACCTTTTATTTTTGCGAGGTGCGCTGCAGTGTAGGCAACGTACGCTGGTTCATTACGTTTTCCTCGATGCGGAACCGGTGTCAAATATGGACAATCTGTTTCTACGAGTAGTTTTTCTAACGGCGTTTTTCTGATAAAGGAATCCCAGCTTTGAGCAAAAGTAATAATGCCTGAAAAGGAAATGTAAAAACCCAGGCTCATCAACCGTTCAGCTTCCTCTTCGGCGCCCGTAAAACAATGGATAACACCCCGCACTTTTGCATACCTCGCTTGGGCCTCTTTAAGCATACGGTAGACGTCATCATAAGCGTCTCGGCAGTGAATAGAGAGCGGTAAATTAAGGTCTACGGCGAGTAAAATCTGCTGGCGAAAAACATCCTGCTGCGTACGTTTAACCGCTTCACGCTCGGCCTCAGTTCCTTCCAGCCGATAGTAATCGAGACCGACTTCACCGATTGCTACAACTTTTGGCGAAGATCTTGCAAGGCGACGGTACATTTCAGCATCGAATATTTCCGCGCGACGGCGAAACCCCCCGCCGACCGGCGCACCCGTTTCTTCCGCGGGATCAAAGTACCCCTCGGTGGTATGCACCGGGTGCAGGCCTATGGCGGCCCACGCCCCGTCGTAACGCTTCGCGGTTTCTACTGTTTTTACACTTGTGTCCGCTTGCGTGCCGACGAGCAGCATCTCCACATTCGCTGCTAGTGAACGCCGAATAACCGCGTCACTATCTTCGCGGAAAGCGTTAAAATGTGGATGGGCGTGCGAGTCAAACAGCATTAAAAGTAGGACTGCAGCTGACGTACCGACTCAGGAAAGAGCGGACGCAAAATACTTGATGCCACAAGCAAGTACTGTGCAAGTTGAGATTGAATAACTGCATCGTTGAAACTGGTCCAAAGCGAATACTTGCCAGCAATATAAAGAAGCGTTCCCAAAACGAGTACCCCCAGGATTAAGCCAAAGAGCGCCCCCGCTAAGCGATTAATACTCTTAAGAAAAGGGAGAAAAGCCAAAAAATCGAAAGCTCGTTCCACCAAAAGAACGACAAAGCCAAAAAGCCTGCCGATGAGCAAAAAAAGAAATGCAAACGACGCTATGCGAGCAACTGCTTGAAATGGACCAAAAATT
Source organism: Patescibacteria group bacterium (assembly GCA_041660005.1). Lineage (GTDB taxonomy): Bacteria > Patescibacteriota > Patescibacteriia > GWA2-46-9 > GWA2-46-9 > 1-14-0-10-48-11. The sequence goes on from JBAZXG010000004.1 coordinate 65,890, forward strand.
GGCCCCACGATATTGGCAAGCCAAAGATAAAATTGACCGGCAACGAACGCGGCAATAATAATGCCGATAATGCCTCCGATAGCGCGGATAAAACCATTACTAAAACCCCAGACGGCAAACCCAAAGAGAAGAATGGAAAGAATGATGTCAAGCGTAAAAAAATGGAAAACTTCCATGTTCTATGCTGTTAACCTCGGAAAGAGCGGTTGCGGTGAGGCAATTTTTGGAGCACTGACCTCTGAACCCCAAACCGAGGCCTCGGCTAAAGGTCGGTCATGCTCTTGCTCGAGTCCAAGGAGAATAAAAATTTTGTCTGACGTTTGAGGAAGCAGGGGCTGCAACAACCAAGCCAGCTGCCGCAGACTCTCCACTAGCGTACCGAGTACTATTTCCAATGTTTCTTTTTTTTGTGGATCTTTTTTAAGTACCCAGGGTGCCTGCTCGTCAATATAACGATCGCCAGCGCGAATTGCTTGCCATATCACCTCAAGCGCGCGACCAGGTTCATTGGCAGCAAACAGTTCATGATACTCTCGCCAGGTATTCTCAAAAATTGGACGCAGGGCGTCCCCGACCGATAAATGATCAACGTCTTTAGCAAGTGTCAACACGCGACTGACGTAGTTTCCCAAGCCGCTCGCGAGATCGCTGTCATAACGGCCAGCCAGACGTTCGATGGAGAAATCACCGTCCCCGCCAAAAGGTATTTCGCGCAGCAAGAAATAGCGCAGCGCATCAACGCCGTAGGTTTCTACTAAGTCGCGGGGGTCAATGGCGTTACCTAAGGATTTAGAAATTTTTTGTCCGGAGATAGTAAAAAATCCATGTGCAAACACTCTGAGCGGTAACGGCAGACCTGCCGCCAAAAGCATAGCCGGCCAGAGAGCACAGTGGAATTTTGTAATGTCCTTACCGATAATATGTAGATCAGCCGGCCACCAACGGTTAAATTTTTCTTCATCAGTCCCGTAACCAACACCCGTAAGATAATTGAGTAAAGCATCGAACCACACATAGATAACCTGCGACTCGTCCCCGGGAACAGGAATTCCCCAGCCCTTAGACGGACGCGAGATACTGATATCTTCAAGGTGATTGGTAATGTAGTTCAATACTTCGTTTCGCCTTGCTGCGGGTGCCACCAGGCCTGTATTGCGTTCGTGGTAATCGAGAAGGGCCTGCTTATACTTTGACAAGCGAAAAAAGTAGTTATCTTCTTTTACCAACTCCGGCTTTCGATTATGGTCAGGACAAAGGCCTTCTGCTGTTAAGTCGGCCTCACGATAAAATGCCTCACAGCCGACGCAGTATAACCCCTCATAGCTGCCCTTATAGATGTCGCCGGCGGCTTCAACGGCGTGCCAAAATTTTTCTACACCACGACGGTGACGTTCTTCGGTTGTCCTAATAAAATCGTCATTTGATATAGCAAGCTCATCCCAGGTTACTTGCCAGAGCGCTGACATGCGGTTCACATAGTCCTGCACATTAGACTCCCCTTCGCGCGTTGCGGCTTCGACATTTTTTTCAGCATTCTCATCAGTCCCCGTAAGAAGCAGGGTTCTCTCGCCCACCAATCGATGGTAGCGGGCAAAAGTATCGGCAGCAAAAGTCGCATAGGCGTGACCAATATGCGGCCGATCGTTCACATAGTAAATGGGTGTAGTAATGTAAAATTTTTCCATACGACTACCGAAAGCGTAGCGCGCCTAGGGCATTTGGTAAAGACGACTCCACGAAAAGTCCCCTAACCGCTTCAGAGGATAAATGTAAAATGACAAAAAAGGACGAGGGGCGGATCAATCAGCAGCACTGTTGCTACCAATCGAACCCGCCCCTCTCGTCACTAGTGGACGTTCGGCTTCGGAGGCTGACCTCCGTAGATGGTTTCGAACGCCTGATCGAGACTTGCTAGGGCAATGAACTCTTCGCGCATTGCCTGGCTCGTGCAGCGATCAAGAATGTCCGCCCATTGGGTCGAACCCCTTTTCCCTTCCCGAACTTCGTCAGAGAATTCACCGAGGAGCTCAGCGAGAAGGTTCTCTTCTTCCTCACCCAACTCCTGGTCGTTGTCGTCAGAATCAGCCATGATGTTGTCTCCTCTTGGCTAGCGTAGTACCTCATGACCAGCGTTGCAGTGATGAGTGCGGTAATCGGCTAACGCACGGAGAACCGCGTCTTTGAACCGCTCCGCCCGGGGCTGGTCTTCGATTGTTCGCTTGATCGTCACGATCGTGGTTTTCATGACAATCACTCGGTTGTACCGGTGGGCCAGAGTCCAGAACCCCCAGGCGCCATAGGCAAACCATGGATCATTCCAGTAGAGCGACGCAGGCACACAGGCAATCGCGAGGAGCAGGAGAAAAATGCCGACCAAGCTAGGTCGGACATCAATCCTCGTAATACCACTGATCGGATACGTGCCAGCGACATCGTAGCGACCCCGCGCGCCAGTGAATAGACGCTCTTCGACGATTCCCTCAGTAAGAGCCAACTCACCCTCTCCGCGGCTCGAAGTGAACCACCCCAGAAACGGGACATCTGCCAAAATACGGTTCATGTTGGATACCTCTCTCCTGGTTGTTTTGGGCTGTATGGACATTGGAAAAGAACAGCCCTCCTTGGGAGCACCCTAGTATTTTAGATGGAAATTAGCAAGTAACCCTTACCATTTCGTCGTACGTTCAGTACTCCCTAAGCAAAAGAAAATCTGCCCAACACAGGGACGATCCTTTTAGCATGGGCAGTGGTAGAATCTATAGTAAAATGAAAACCGCCCCGACGCTAGGTCGGAGCGGTTTTCACAAACTGGGAAAAACCTTAAAGAACAGCGTCCTTCGCGGCCTTTGCAACGCGGAATTTAACCACGGTCTTTGCCGGGATCTGAATTTCCGCACCGGTTGCCGGGTTGCGTCCCATACGGGCGTTCCGGTGAACCTTGACGAGTTTCCCGATGCCAGGCACCAGGAACTCTCCGTTAACCTTTACCTCGCGGTACGCAAGGGTGGTCATGGCGTCAATAAACGCGCTGACGTCCTTCTTGCTCATGCTGGTTTTCTCGGCGAGCGCCTGGAGAACCTGCGATTTTGTCATCTTCGCCATAGGCGATAATGGTTAGTAAATGAACTTAAGTTAGATGTTGAGGATGAATCCGCTTTGAGTAAGCAAGATTAACTGTCCCCAACTTGCAAGCAGTATACAGGAAAGCAAAATTGCCCGCAAATACAACAAGTCAACCTAACGCTCTGGGGCCACCACAACGGTATACTCCCCACGCGGCTTTTCGTTACCTAACGACACCGCTAACTCCTCAGCACTGCCTCGGTACACAGTCTCAAAATGCTTCGTCAATTCACGGCAAACAACCAATAAACGCTGGGGAATACGCAAAGATAGCTCTCGGAGCGCTTTTTGAATGCGATGCGGCGCCTCATAGAAAATAACTGCGTCATGAGTAGCCGCAACGCGATCAAAAAAAGTTTTCCGTCCTTTTTTGTGCGGCGGATAACCTAAAAAAAGAAATGCGTCCATAGGAAATCCGCTGATGGAAGCAGTGGTAGCAAGAGCACTCGGGCCAGGAATAGGAACGATACTAAGCGAAGAACCAAAGCGTCTCAGTGCTTCCTCAATAAAAAGTCCACCCGGATCACTAATACCCGGCGTTCCCGCATCGGTCACAAGTGCCACATCACTCGTTTCTAAATAACTAAGCAACTGATCACGTTTTGTCTTTATCGTATGTTGATGATACGACGCAAGCGTTGGATGAGCACTGAGATGTGCTAACAATACACGCGTCCGTCGAGTATCCTCAGCAAGCACGATCGGGACCGTAGAAAGTATTTTGCGAGCGCGTAGAGACAAGTCTTCCAGGTTGCCTATGGGCGTCGCCACCACAAAGAGCGTGCTCATGTTTTCTTTTCATCAATATACTCTTCTGCCTCCATGGCTGCCCTACACCCCATACCAGCTGCTGTTACTGCTTGTTGATACTTTCGGTCATGAACGTCTCCAGCCACAAAAACACCCGGCACAGAGGTATGCACGCCGTCACTGCTCACGATGAAACCTTCACTATCAAGCGCCAGCTGTCCAACAAACGGCTGAGTGTTCGGAATATGTCCGATAGCAACAAAGAGCCCGTCAATATTAATTTCCTCTGAAACTTTTGTTGCAATATCAGTAATACGAAGGCCCTTCACATTCTGTTCGCCGAGCACCTCTTCAACGGCAGCATTTAAACGCAGAGTAATATTTTCGGCTGCAGCCAAGCGGTCCTGTAGTATTTGTTGCGCCCGAAGTTCCGGTCGACGGTGAATAAGAGTAACCTGCTTTGCCAGCTTCGCTAAATAGAGCGCTTCCTTGGCGGCGCTATCTCCGCCACCAACAATAGCAACGTCTTTACCTTTAAAAAAATAGCCGTCACAAACCGCGCAACTAGAAACACCCTTACCAATAAGTCGCTGTTCAGAAGGTAGATTAAGCCACCGCACTGATGCACCGGTAGCCACAATAACGCTTCTAGCGCTGTACTCTTGACCGCCAGCAACCAACCGCAAAGGGGTGCTGGTAAAATCAACAGACTCAACTGAGCTACTGATGAAATTTGCACCAAATCGTGCTGCTTGTGCACGCATGCGATCCATAAGTTCCGGCCCCATAATACCCTCTGGAAACCCGGGGTAGTCCTCAACTTCCGAGGTTAAGGTCAACTGACCGCCCGGCTCTGGTCCGCTAATCACCAGCGGCGACAGCGACGCACGACTAGCATAAATAGCTGCCGTTAACCCAGCAGGACCTGAACCAATAATGATAAGGTCTTTTGTATTGTTCATAAATTAAGGACAAGTCTGGTCACTAAGGCAAAGACGACTTCCTGTGGCACTTTCGCGAAGACCAGACCGAACAAAGGAAGGATCAATAACTTCGCTGATTACCCGGTTGATAGACTCCTCGCTAAAGCCGCCGTGGAAATTCATAAACTCCTGACTGCTGCGGTACAAAGAGAGGAGGTCGTTGGCATACGTAAAGGCGATGGCATTGTCCATAAAATTAAATAACTTTATGGTTGTCAGTGAGTTTTCAACGTTAGCAATCGTAGTCCCATTTGAGATAGCAACAACAGCCAGCATTTCACGGCGCGGTTTGCTCTCTTTATTAAGTTCGTTTATCCCATCAAACCAAGCACTAAGGAACGAAGTAATTGCTGGTCGTTTACTACTAACAACATCTTTCCTGAACGCGATAACATCCGGGAGAAGTCCAGGTAATGCCTCCGAAGAAAACAAAAGTGTGCTACCGGATCGTCGCAAAGCCTGATCAAGGAAAGGTTGAAAGGTCGCTGCCGCATCAACCTTGCCCTGCAAAAAAGATTGTACAACATCCTGGTTGTTCTGAGGTACACCGGTAACATCGTTCATGGTTAGGCCGGCACGTCGCAAACCTTCGCGCAGTAAAAAATCTCCATAACTCCCCTCTTGGTAAGCTACCCTGCGTCCCTTGAGATCAGAAAACTGCTTCACCTCAGAAGCCGCAACTATGCCGTCGGCGCCAGCCGAATAGTCCACCCCCAGCACAATCCGCATAGGAACGTTTTGCAGCGTAAGAAGCAAAGGGTCAGAGAGAGGAAATATTCCACCGTCCGCCTGTCCATCTTGAACTGCACGCAGAGCAGCATCGTAATCGTCACCAACATTAATAATTTTTACATTTAGGCGGTGAGTGGTAAAAAACCCGCGAGCAGCCACTGCAGAGACTAAATGCGCTGTTGGCCACGAGGTAACGACAAACCGTAAATCAACAGGTTTCCGAAACTGCTGATACGACTGCCAACCAAATACCGCAATAAGCCCAACAACAACGAGAGAGGAAAAGCTGCCAATTAAACGCATCATAGTAATCTGCGCTAAACGATATCCTCACGCTTCTCATGAAAAAAGCCAAGCACATCTTCTGAAACAAGAAAAAAAGCCTTAATCGGAGCCTCCAAGAAATAATCGAAGAAATAAAGAAATACATTAAAACGCTGGGACGTTAGTGAAATCCATCGCCCCACTTTAAGAATAGGCAGAGACAACAAATCAATAAATGAACTCAGCACTGTGTCTCTACGCCGTTCAACAAAAAGGTCGCGTACCGGCTGACGAATGCGCAGGGCAAAAAATGAAACAATGCTAAGGAAGAAGAGGAAAAACAGAACACCGACAAAAGTGAAACCAAGACTTTTAAGACTAATTGTTATGAATCCAAAGGTTACTGCAAAGGCAATAATGTAAATTGAAGAAAGGGCGCTCGCGGAAACCGCTGAAGCACGGCGTGGAGCACTTAACTCTGGGAATACACGACCTGCTCCACCATACTTTACTGTTTCTAAAAGGCGCAGCACTGCCTCTGTGTTTTTCTCCTTTGGAAATTGCAGCGTCAACGTCAGGAGAAACATTAAAATTGGCGGAAAGGATAAATTGGCGATGAGTGGCGTGGTGGCAATGCTGCCATAAACAAAGGCTTCCATTGGTGCCTCAAGTAGTAAGGCCACAAGAATTTTCGTTAAGAAAATATAAATGATGGAACGAAAAGCACTCGTATAGAGTCGCCCCCGAGCAGCGCGATAGTAGCGGCCACACGTTTGGCGAACAGCGTTTTCAAAATGACCAATATCATTGAGAAACAACTCAGCATGAACAATATCATCTTTGATGACGTCGTAGAGCGCATGAAAAACGAGTGAGCGGCGACGCATGGCTCGGTATAATCGATCACTTGCCGGATGAACAATAGCGGACTCAATTTCTTTATGGAGATGCAACACTTCCGGAAAAATTCTTTCCGTATCACTCGGCGAAAGCTGGCACCACTCTGCGAGTCGACGGTGTAAAAGTAAATAACGAATCTTCGGCAAGTCTAAAGAAAAAAGAGCGCGGTAGGCCGCTACATACTCAAGAGTGGACCGCTCTTCGTCACTAAGACGCCAAGCACTGAGTGGTCGGTCACGATCAAGAGCAGCACGCACCAAGTTAACCAGCGCTTCTTCCTCCGGAGCAGGCAACAAATAAGCATCAAGTTCAGCTGCAGCAACACCGCGTAGCCAACGCACAATCTCTGATCGGTTATTCAAAGGTGTCCGCTCAATAATAGAAAAAAAAGCTGCGTACCGATCAAGGATTGCCTGCACACCAGGAATCGTTGATTCGCTAATAGCATCGTTTTTTAAATACTGCGCATGAACGAGCTCAACAAGCAGTGACCTTGCTGTGCCATTAATTTCGCCCGAATTGAAGCGGCGGTTGAGAATGCGCTGGAAAGCGTGTCTTCGCAGCAGGTGATCTTCGTGATAGTCAACACTGTAGCGTAGTCGTTCATAAAAATGGGCTGCGTGAGATACTGCACTGGAAACATGGATGACCGACTCGTCCTCGGGTATTTCAACAGCAACCTCGTCCCGACGAAGCGCACGTATAAAATCAACGACCGGTCGCGCTAATGGCCGATCGGAAAAAGACTGCTGAGCAGCTGAATCACTAGACTTAGAGAATGCAGATATAGGCATAGCTACAGTATACGCGAATCAAGCCTGTGAATGAAATAGCTAAGGTTCATAACGATTCTCGGCCCACCAGCGAATAATATCGCCAGCCACTGGTACAGCATAGGTACTCCCCTCACCTGCCTCCTCTAAAAGTACCGTCACCGCAATGCGCGGCGAGTCATAAGGCGCAAACCCGGTAAACCAAGCATGCGGTTTGTGGTCTCCGCCAAGTTCTGCAGTGCCCGTTTTCCCAGCTACCTCCACGGGTAAACTGTTAAGATAACGCGCACTACCACTGGTAACTGCGGCGCGAAGTCCTGCACGTACGGCATTAATCGTTGGGTCAGATACCACATGTTCGACAACCGTTGTGTTTGGAATAGTCATTTTCGGTGACGCATCGCTATCTAAAAACAAGTGGGGTCGATAGAGTGTTCCGCTGTTCGCAAAGACGGATAGTTCCGCAGCCATCTCAATGGGTGTTACGAGAACGTCTCCCTGACCAATTGCAGCATGGTAGGTGTCCCCAATATACCACGGCTCATGCTTTACTTGCTCCTTCCAGGTCGGGTCTGGAATAAGGCCATTCGCTTCCCCGGGTAAATCAATACCCGTTGGAGAACCAAGACCAAACCGGCGTGCGTAGATACCTATTTTTTCTATACCAAGACCGGCAAAATCTTGATATCCTCCTCCGATAATGTAAAAAAACGTGTTAACCGACTCAGCTAGTGCTTTAGAAAGATTCGTTAACCCGTGTCCACCCGCCTTCCAATCTGGGAAGAACCACTGACCTATCCGAACACCACCCGTACTCAAAAAAGTTGTTTGTGGCGTAATGATCCTCTCCTCCAATGCAGCAGCAGAAATCACCGGCTTAATGATTGACCCCGAAGGATAACGGCCTTGAATGGCGCGATTAAAAAGCGGACGATCAGGATTGGTCGCTAAATCTTGGTAAGCAGTCGGCGAAAGACCAAGGGTGAACTGATCGGCGTCAAACGACGGCTCACTCACTAAGGCCAACACTTCACCATTGCGAGGATCAAGAATAATGACCGTACCCTTTTTTACCTTGGCGCGTTCCAGACTTTTCTTCAGTGCATTCTCTGCGACATTTTGTAAATCAGTGTCAATGGTTAACCAAACATTCGTCCCGGCCAGGGGTTCAACTTGTGCAAAATTTTTCTGTTCAGCTCCCAAGGCATCAACCTCAATTTCTTTGTACCCGTCACGACCGCGCAATGCTTTGTCATACACGAGCTCAATGCCGCTTTTGCCAGTAACATTTTCTACAGAGTAGTCCTGCCCTGAAGCCAGATCCGCATCGTTCACGTCGGCCACGTAGCCAACGACATGACTCAAACTCACGCCTGAACCGTCATCATTTGGATAGGCACGTCGTGGAGTTGTTAATACACGCACGCCTGGCAGTTGATGAGTGAGCAAATCAATCTTTAACCCCTCCTCACTAGGCACATTTGCTCGAACGACGAATGGCTCGATGCCTAATTTTCGAGATGTAGAAAGGTCACTCCAAGACTTTTCTAGCGCATCAGCGGTAATACCGACCGGACCGGCCATGTCGTTAAAAAGTGCACGACGTTTAACGTCGTCTCTCGGCACATCAAATGGAATCAACGCAACCGACATCTGCGGGACGTTCTCTGTTAACAATCGCCCATAGCGATCATGAATGATACCCCTTGGAGCAGGAATCGTATAACGCCGAATGCGATTACCTTCCGCCAATGCTCGATAATGATTCCCTTCAAATAACTGCAGCGTGCCGGCACGGAAAAGAATGAGTGAAAAACTGGCGAGCACCGCTACCGTCGCGACCACAATCTGACGTTTGCTGAGTGGCCGTCCAACGTACTGGGCAGAAGATGGTTTGCTGACGTAATCAATCCAGGAAACGTCCGGCCTCCCGACCGGAATACCGGAACTAAAATCTGGGAAAGGATTCATAATTAAAAAGGAAGACGAAGTTGCTGGTGGTGCATCTGCCGACGAAAAACGATCGCGATAATGGACGCCAGCAACAAACCGCCGATCCATGCCACAAAATCAATCTGATAAATAATTGCAGAGGGATTCAGACGATCAGATAAAGTACTCACACCCCAAAAAGTAAAAAGATAAGCAGCATACGCTAGGGCGCTCGATACAATCGAAACCACAATTGACCGGTTGGTAAGCAGCAGCACCAAACCACCGTAAACAAGCACAAGCGCCAGAGAAGCAATGAGAGAAGAGGAAACGGGCTGCAAAAGCACCAAATCGCGCCATGTACCACCAAGGAGCGCAAACGCCAACGCCTGCCACCACGGAAAAACCCTCAGCACAACCAGTAACACTAACGGATAAAGCGCAATCGCAGAAAACGGAAGCGGGGCATTACCAAGCAGCGCCGATTCAATAAATGGCACAACAAAAACAAAAAAAATCAGAATGTTACGACCCATAGTTCACAACAACGACGGTAACGATATCTAGTGAACCTACGGTCGCAAACGGCTCAATGGTTACCTCCTGCCACAGCTGTTCTGGCGGTGCGCTCACCGCTGTAATGCTACCAATGGGAATACCTGGCGCAAGACCCGGGAAACCAGTATTAGTAACGACAACATCTCCCTCATTAATATGCGCCTCTTTAGGAATCTGCCGCATGTTGAGCGATAAACTCTCTGGGCTCTCTAAAACACCGAAAGCGTTGTCACTACTCGGTATCCGAGCAGGTAAATGCATTTCTCGACTACGAAGCAGACGAAAAACACTACTGGCGTCACCAACTTCGATAACAACGCCAACCAAATTACCCTCAGGCGTTACGACGGCCGAACCCTCAGTAATTCCCTCTCGGTGCCCTCCAGCAATTCTCATGAGGTCCTGCACAGAACGTGGATCAAAACCGATTACACGAGCAGCTACGGGGGTTCCAATAGTTTGCGCAGACAACCCAGTAATAGAGCGCAGCTGCTTATTTTCTTCCTCGAGTTGTTGCAGACGTGCTCGATCGGCACCCAGGGTTGCTACCGAAATTTCTAGGGTCGCAATTTTATCTGCAGCGTCTTGCCCTAAAATAAGCCAAGAAAATGGACGGCGCGCCGCACTAACCATGATATAAAAACCTCGCTCAATGGGTAGACCAAGACGCACCAAGGATGAACTGACCCGTCGTGCGCCAGGAAACGCTTCAACACTCAACAGCAAAGCTCCCAGAAGCAACAGAAGAGCAGAACGATGTCGCAGTCGAGGCTGCATGACAGCTAGCGCTACTTACCGTAGGGTAATTCCTGAGCAGAAGGAATAGCCACCTCTTTTAACAATTCGGGGTTGTCGAGTAAAATACCAGTTCCCCGCACAACGCAGGTCAGCGGGTCGTCCGCCACACGAACGGGAATTTGTGTGGCTTCAGAAATAGCACGATCAATATTACGTAACAGCGCGCCTCCCCCAATAAGCACAATGCCCCGTTCATAAATATCGGCGACGAGTTCTGGAGGGGTAACTTCAAGAATGCCGCGAACATGTTCAATGATTATCTTGATAGAACGATTCATTGCTTGGCGCACTTGCGTGTCGTTAACAACGACTTCTTTCGGCAAGCCACTCACGAGATCACGGCCACGCATTGTTGTTTCTAAGGGCTCGTCGAGCGGAGCAGCTGAACCAACGGCTATTTTTATCTCTTCCGCAACATGTTCGCCAAGGAGCAAATTAAACTGATCGCGAGCAAATTGAATGATGTTTTTATTCAACTCGTCCCCTGCCAACCGTAGTGACTTCGCGGTAACAATTCCCCCAAGAGAAATGACGACAATTTCAGTTGTACCGCCGCCAATATCTACAATCATGTTGGCCGTAGGCTCTTGTACTGAAAGGCGCGTACCAATCGCACCGGCCATTGCTTCATCGATTAAATATACTTCCCGGGCACCGCTCGCTCGCACTACATCTTCAACCGCCTTCCGCTCTACCTCAGTCACCTCTGTGGGAATGGAAACCACAACGCGTGGGCGGTTGAGTAACGAAAAGCTTTCCTGCTGCACTTTATCCATGAAATAACGAAGCATTTTTTCAGTAACCTCATAGTCAGAGATAATGCCATCAATGAGCGGCCGCGTCGCCACAATGTGTGCTGGGGTTTTGCCGACCATTCGTTCGGCTTCGTGGCCAACGGCAACTATCTGGTCAGTTCGAATATTTATGGCAACCACTGACGGTTCGTTAATAACAATACCGCGATCTTTTACGTACACGAGCGTATTTGCCGTGCCGAGATCAATGCCAATATCTTTGGTTAAACGTCCGAGGAGTCTTGCAAAAAATTTCATAAAAGATTCTTGAGTTCACCCATAAGGTCGGGAACGAGACGAGAATCGTCAGCGCCGCGCATCTTTAACTCGACGCCCCCGGCAGCAACCGTTTTCCCGCTCACAATGACTCGAATCGGCACGCCGAGCAAATCAGCATCCTTGAATTTAATACCGGCTGAAAGTTCACGATCGTCAAACAACACTTCTACCCCATTGTCGCCAAGTAACTGGTACGTTTGCTCGGCTGCTCTCATCACCCCAGGGGACTCTCCGAGACGCAACAGATGCACTGAAAAAGGTGCAACTGTTTTTGGCCAAATGATCCCCTGGCCGTCATGATGTACTTCTGCAATTGTTCCCATCAACCTACCGAGCCCAATACCATAGCAGCCCATGACGACGAGCTTGTCTAAACCGGTCTCGTCTTTATACATCAGCGAAAACGGCGCTGAGTACTTTGTTTTAAGGGCAAAGATATTACCCACCTCGATTGATTTTTCTTCCACTAAATCTTTACGCTCTTTCCCGCAACTGGGACAGCTTGATTGATCAGCAATAATTTCATGATTGATAGCTATGCGACAAGATTGACACACATAAATAGTGTCCTCGCCTGCTGGTGTTAAAGTTTGAAATTCGTGCGAATACTTAGAAAATGAACCACCCGAAGCAAACGTCAGCAGAGTAACTGCCCCAATCCCACAACGGTCAAAAATTCTCGCATAGGCCCGCTTCACTTCTTCGTAGTAACGTTCAAGATCTGCCTCGTCCCGATGAAACGAGTAGAGGTCTTTCATAATAAATTCTCGACCGCGTAGTAAGCCAGATTTTGCTCGGAGCTCCGCTCGAAACTTTGTCTGAAATTGATACAGAGCCATCGGCAAATCACGATAAGATTGAATGTCTCGTTTTACGAGCGGCGTAATAACTTCTTCATGGGTCGAACCAAGTGCGTACTCGTGACCAGCGCTGTCTTCAATTTTATAAAGCGGATCGGCTCCGTCCCATCGCCCGGTTGTCACCCAGTTCTCTTTAGGATGAAGCGCCGGCAATAAAAGCTCTGTTGCGCCGACACTTTGCATTTCTTCTCTAATAATGCCCTCAATTTTTTTCAATACCCGATACCCGAGTGGCAAATACGAATACACACCCGCCATCAGTTTTTCTACGTAACCCGCCTGCTGCAACAGCTGAGCGTTTATGCTCTGCTCGTCGCGCGGTGCCTCACGCAATGTTTTTCCAAAAAGTTTAGACTGCAACATAGTAATAAAGTCGTTTTATTGTACAAGAAAAAAATGCTGCCGTCAAAGCAGAACTTTTGTTACCTTTCTTAAAGAAAAGTTTTAAAGATTATTCTTCATTCTGTACCATAGTTCGAACTATGGTACTAAAATATTTGTTAAGATTTTTCATCAAAAGCTACATTCACGTCCTCGGCCTCCGGCCTCGCGACTAGTTGGTACTTTCTTGTGCGGGCAAGAAAGTACCCAAAGAATCCCGCCCCGGGTGCTCTGGTCGGGCATTCCTTCCTCGGCAGGACGAGCAAGAGCAAACTCGCCTCACCTTATGGTTCGTCTCAAACATGCTCTTGAACTTATTCGTCCTGCCTTCGTCCTCATTACCACGACCGGACACCAGGGGTTTAGCAGAGTGCTTAACCCCTAGGATCGGCGTAGGCAATGACCAACAGAGAGAACTGAAACAATGGTCGTGCTGTTTGAGGAGTGGTAACGACGAGTTCACGACCATCGGTTCTCGGAGTGCAGTCATGCCACAGCCGAGTCCTCAGGGTGTCATTTTCTCGTTAGTCTTTTGGACAAGCAAAAGAGTAACAAACAGTCGCGAGGGCACAGCCCGAGGACGTTAAGAGTTAAAGAAAAAGAGGGGCAAATTACAGCCAAAATCTTGACAGCCAAAACAAACCATAATAAGGTAAGATGCTCTTTAAAATAATACTGCTCGTCTGTGCAGCCCTTGGAATATACCAGCAGGTGTAAATCAAGGGCTGTACAGAACGCTCGTCTAATAAGCTCTGCATAGGGCAGGGTCAGGGGTGAGTAAGGAGAGAGAGATAATGACACAGCAAAATGAAGCAAGTTTTGGGCAAGGGCTTGCCCTCGCGGCTCGCTTCGCCGAGTGCTTTCCGAGGAACGTCCCGCGCGCCGAGGTGCAAGCCATGGTCGACGATCGAGACTTTTGGCTAAGGTATCTCGCTGAGGCAAGGGAAGCTTTCGCGAGGCGTCCTCTACCCGTCCCTGAGGCGGGAACAGAGTTCGAACTCGAACTACCGATCATACCAGTGTCCGGCCTTGGCATGGTTCGAAAGGCTGGCGGGTGCGATACGGGCTTCAAGTTCGTAGGCTCGGAAATACTCGCCGGGCCACACACTGGTACCTTCAAGCTCGTGTGGGTCAGCAACAAGGACAACCTGGAGTGTGTATGCAGAGTGCTGAAAACGCATGGTCGAATACCAGAAGGCCAGTGGCTCACTGCTCTTAAGACGAAATTCAGTAAGCCGGGTGGCAGAGGACCGATCGGCATCGCTGATCCATCCTGGCTCTACAAAGAGATTCGCCACTTTCCCTTCTTCAGCGAGTACTACCAAGAAATATGCTTCACTGCGGCGACCGAGGGCCTCAACGACAACTGGCGCTGGCTGGTCGAGGTCGAGCGCAAGAAATAGGGTTTAAGCTTGGAGCACTGAACCCTATGTACGTTTTTGTTTACTTCTCACTTCTGCCGCACTCCCGTTATTGTCCGACCAACTCGGGCTTCGGGAACTGAATTGGCAGACAAGTAAGACTGGGCTCGACGATGCGCAATGCAACGCCGAGCCCTTTACTTTTTGTCGGTATCTATATCAAAACTAGAAGCTCACCCCACTACTCGTGAGCGGCAAACCAGTCACAGACGCAGCCAAGCGAGAATCCCTGCCGACGGTTTCAATTGAAGACAGCAAGAGCTGAATGGTGTCTCCCGCTACTGCGGTTGTGGCGTCAACGACAACACGCAGCGCCATGCGTTGGTTAGGTGCTAAGGTCGGACCCGTTAAACGGTTACCACCCGCTCCGCTTATGGGTGATCGCAACGTTGAACTGCGTAGTCGATTCGTTTCCGCATCAACTAATCGCATGTTGGTATACCCGCGAGTAACCGCAAGGCCGCTGGATCCTGCTGCTTCGATAAAAGTGAGTCCATTAATCTGCACATCCTCAGCACCTGAGGCCGTGATGACAAAACCGGCAACAGAAAGATTTTTACCAGGAACAAGAGTTCCGCCGGTAAAGTTTGGATCGGCGGCAATGGTGAGTGCCGTGCGCTTAAAGGTAACGGTCGGAGTCTCATTATTGCCAAAAGTCGCCGTAATACTTGCTCCTGAAGTTCTGCCAAAAGCAGTAATGGAGCTGATCTTAAACTGAGAAACAGAACCATCGCTGAGGAATGACGAGTCAACCAGTAAGTCAACGCCATACTCGCGATTCGCACCAACAATAATTTTTAGAGGAAAGCGATATAGTCCACCGCTCGGCGACGCCAGAGTAATACCGCCAAGCTTTAAGTTGGAAAATCCTCGATCGAAACTAACTGGCGTTGTACCAATTGCCTCAAGCACGACCTCGTCAATTCGTATGTCTTCTCCTGGGCTCGCTTGAAAAAGCAGTCTGCCAACTTTAGTGCGCAGCCTACCAGCAGGACTTACCGCATCAGTAAATCTAGGATCGTTTCTTACGAAGAGAGAGATTTCCCTAGTTGGTCTTACAGAACCCGCTATAGGACCCGCAAAAGTAACGGTCTTTGCTTCGTTGCTAAGGGTAAAACGAAAATCAGAAAAATTTATCTGATACGAATCGGTTGCAGAAACGGTATTACTTACATTACCGACCAGCTCATACGTATAGGTTTTATTAGCCATAAGAACGGGTGGGTTCGAAAGATAGACAGCCGTTTGGCGGTCGGTAACGCTATCAGCATCGATAGTCGCAACGCTACCTCCTTTAAGTAACCGCAGCAGTAAAGGTCCTCTGAGCGCTGTATGCGGTACCGTCGTCGCCACCGCAACGGTCACACGATCCCAGCGGAGATTCTGCCCGCTTGGCCGGATATCAATAGTCGCGAGTACCATACTGTCTGCGCCTTTCGTTAACGGACCAGTCGGACTATTCGCAGAAAGAGAAGCCGCAACACTACCGCCGACGATATGGATCGCATTCTGTCCTGTTAAAGAAGTGCTACCAATTGGAAAATTTCCTGCATTCGCTGCTGAGCGCGTCGCAATGGCAAAGCCGTAGTTATCTCCTTTGGCATACACATCGTAGTCATTTTCTATAATAAACTGGACACTGCTGTCTGAACCAGACACGACATCACCGCGAAGTACCAGTTCTTTAGTTTCGCCAGACAAAATTTTATAGGGCGAAGTGAAACGCAGCGCAACACTCCGACCGTTTGCAGAAGCACTGATCGCAACTGTTTTATTACGGTTGTCTAATAATTTGATATTCGCAAAGTCTGATAAGTCAGCGTTACCGACTGCCGTAAACAGCATACGCGCCAAGGACACACTCTCACGCCCCGACACAACAGACAATTTAAAGCGATTGAGATCCTGATCTTTATCTCCAACACGAATATCGCGAGCGCCGCTCGAAATTTGGACCGTATCAACAGATAACGATCCGATAAGTGCTGTGGTGCTCAAAACGGTAAAGGTTTTCGTCGTCAAAGGGAATACTCCGGTCATTGCAACATTAGATGCAGTTATTGCCGTCGGACTTTCAATTGTAAAAGAGAGAGTGCCTTGATTACTGGTACTTAAGGTCGAGGCAAAATTTACACTGAGTGTGATTCGCCGCTCTTGGTTGGCGGGCACTACTAAGGGCTCAGAAAAAGCGAACGACACCGAACTATTCACCAACTGCTGAGGACGCGTTAGCGAAAACCCGTTATCGTCGAATAACAAAAGACTGCTGATATCACGATCGACCAAAAAACCATGCCGCGTCAGCGTAAGAGCAGTAACGCTCGCACTGCTCCGTCCGGCTTTAAAAACAATATTCGCCAACTCATTTCTGGTTGTTCCCGACGGAATAGAAGCAGCAATAGACGTCGGAGTGATCGACACTGAGAGCGCCTCTGCTGATGGCGGTACGTCAGGCGCAGGTGGCAGCGGTAAGGTATCAGGATTAAATGAATCGGTTAACCGGTACGCTAAGAGCAGGGGTTCGGGAACGGTCAACACATTTGACGAGCTAAATCCGGCCTTAGCAAAAACATCGGGGGAAGGAATAAGCGATCGCGTTAGTGCATCAAAATCAAGGTAATAAATGTCGGCGCTGTTTGCCGTTTTAACGAGATGACCATTTTTCATGCTGCGACTATCGTCGCCGCTGACGCTGACAATTTTCTCCCACTTCTCACCCGACCCAAGAAAACTTTCTTCTGTTGGATACCAAACCTTTTGCCCGGTCGCCTGATCAACGAAATAGACACGCGGTCCGAGGGAGGATTTAATCAAGCGAACTGCATCAAATTTTGCGAGCGCCTCCGCCGTTACGTCCTTTAACTCAAGCAATCGATACGCATAAGAACGCAAAATATCAACATTCGCCAAGTGATGACGAACTCCGCCAATGACGGCATAAATTTTCTTTGTCTGCGCGTCCCGCAAAAGTTCTGTTTTCGCGTCAAAAAGAGAAACAGCCTGAACCTGCGGTGCCCCCAAGAAGGAGACCGTGAGCACAAAAGCTGCAAAAACGAGTGTTCTTGATATATGCTTTATCATTAACTTCAAGTATAGATAAGAACACTGGCAAACTCAATCCTCGCCTACCAAAAATGTCCAAAAGATGCCAATCGTGAAATATCCGAAAAAGTCACCAAAAGAATAATTAAAAGCAGAATAGAAAAACCAACCTGATGAATTTTTGATTCAATATGAGAGGCAACGGGTTTTCTTCTTACGACTTCGATAAGAATAAAAAGTAACCGGCCGCCATCAAGCGCCGGTATCGGCAATAAATTAACAAAAGAAAGATTAATAGATAGCAAAGCCACGAACTGTAAAAGATACAGCAGCCCCAAATGAACGACATTTCCCGTAACGACAGCAATGCCTACCGGACCAGAAATATCAACACCGGCAGGAACACCCCGAACAAGGTTCGCTGTGGCTCCGCCAATGGTGCGCACAATGAGTACAAAATTTTGCCAGGTCATGCGCACTCCTTCAACTGGTGCCCAGTACCACGGATAGCGAATAACGCCTATCGAGCTTAACTGTACGCCAAACCCCACCACGGGTTCGGCAACACCTTCACGTTTAAATTCAGTCGGCGTTATTGTTAGTGTACGCTCACCCGTCTCACTCTTTAAAATAACCGACACCGGTACTGAGACGTGGTTGCGAACATACTGCTGTAAATCTTGCAGGTGTACAAAAGTGTGTCCATCGAGCGAAGCAATAGACTCCCCAGGTATAACGACACCGTCCGCAGGACTCTCGGGAAGCACCGCCATAACACGATATGAAACATTCTCGACAATTGCTCCCTTCGGAGCACCGTCAGTAACGTCTTGCGGCATACCGATAAGAAACCCCGCACTGAAAAGGACGGCTGCCACAAGCGCGTTCATGAGAACTCCTGCGGCGATAATAAGCGCACGTTTATACGCTGGCTGCACAGAAAAACTGTCCGGCGCGTCATCGCTCTTTTCCTCTCCCTTAATGCGCACAAAACCTCCTAAAGGAATCCAGTTCAAAGAAAAAATTGTATTGCCGCGCAGTCGGCGAATAATGGCCGGTGGGAAACCGACGCCAAATTCCTCTATGCCAACGCCGAAGAGTCTCGCCATGGCATAGTGCCCATACTCATGGACTAAAACGAGAAAAAAAAGCGTCAAAATAAAAACAACAACGCCAGTCATCAAATTGTAGTAATTTCTTTTTCTTTACGCTCCCCGATACCGTCAATCTTGTCGAGATAACTGCGCGTAAATTCGTCAAGCTCTTTTTGCGCCTGAAAACGATCGTCTTCGGTAATTTCCTTTGCCTTTTCCGCCTTATTGATCGCTTCACGTGTTTTTTCACGTGCTTGGCGCACTTGTACCCTGCCCTGCTCCAATTTCTGCCCCAATACTTTAAGTAAGCTGTTGCGAGTTTCTTGTGTTAACGAAGGTAGAGTGAGATGCAACAGTTGCCCGTCATTGGTGATGCTGACATTAAGCTCAGCCTGGCCGAGCGCACGTTCAATATCTTTTAACAATCCCTTATCCCAGGGCTGCACTTGAATCGTACGTGGCTCTGGTACGCTTACGCTCGCCAGCTCTTGCAAGCGCATTTCACTACCATAGGCGGACACTTTGATGTTTTCCACCAAACTCGGATGCGCGCGGTTGCCCCGAATCGTCTGCAACTCTTGTTGCAAATGCTCGATGGCATTTTCAAAATCAGTTTCACTTACAGTTATAAGTTGGTGCATAAACTAAAAACCAAGAGCACCCGAATTTTTACTTGCCTGCGGACGGAGAACCCCCAGGTAGAGAGCACTACCCAATTTTGGATCTACCAATAGTTTCGTCTTCGTGTTTGGGGCTGGCAAGGGGCGTGTCTCCCACGTTGCACCGGCGTCGGAAGATCGATACAGTGTGGTCGCGGTCGTATAATACAACTCGCTCGCATTCTGCGGATTCAGGGCGACATCATTAATTTCAACCTTACCGGTCGGCGTGAGTAACTGCAACGCCGCCCAGGTCACCCCAGCGTCAGTAGTGCGAACAAGTCCGTAATTTGAAGCAGCAACAATAGTATCAGGGTGCACTGGGTCAACGGCAATGGCGGTCATGTTTTTCGCTCCCGAAAAAGCATTTAAACCCTCACTCGTATCCTGCCACGTAGCACCGTCGTCTACTGTTTTCCAAATGCCACGCTTGTCAACGACGGCATAGAGCACCGAAGAATTAAGATCATGACCGACTAAATTTTTTATTGCTCCACCGAGCCGTACAATTGTTTCCCAGCTTTGTCCGGCGTCTTTACTTTTCAAAATCTCACCGCTTGAAGTACCGGCAAAAATAACATTCGATTGATCGTGGTTGACTTCTAAGCTAAGCACGACCGTATCTTTTCGCGTATCAAAGTAGGGCTGTTGCCAAAATCGACCACAGTCAGTCGTCTTCAAGATGCGATTAACCGTTGCTATATAAACAGTGCAGCGCTCATTGGGATTATAAGGAATAGCAATGTCGTTAATGGTGCCGCTGCGAATCGGTCCTGACTGCCACCATCGTTGCGCCGCATCGTACGTATAGAACAGCCCCTGCCCTTGACTGCCAAGATAGAGCGTCTGACGATCCGTTGGGTCCATAACAAGCACCTGTACGTTCGTCGCATTCAGTGTGGGTCGAGGCTGCGTGTCCGTCGCTAAAATGAGGTTGGCCGTCGTCCAGGTATTGCCTCGGTCGGCAGATTTATAAATGCCAACTGGTTCTAAAGGTTGGTTACTAGAACTCGTACCGAGCAAACTCTCAAAACAACCCCCGAGGAGGAGCGAGAAAGGAAGAACAATTAAAATAAGGTAGCGGCGTAGTACGGAACGGTTTGTCATACTGATAGAGTAAAGAAAAAAGTGTTTAATGCCAAGCGTCGATTACCGTAGGTTTCAAGACGACGTCGCAGAGTCCCCATCGATACCAGTGCGTCGTGCCATCGCCCCACAGCTGCTTGAGGAGAAATTTCCGTAACCCCAGGAAGCAAATAGCGGTGAATAATGAGTTCCTGCTCGCCCAAAGCAGCGAAAAGACCGTCGCGGAGTACCATAGTCCAAGTATCTAGCAAACGAAGCAAATCTGCCCGAGGCATGCTCGTCTCTTTAGCGACTGTTTCAGTAAAGGCCAGGCGCTCAGCGATTGACCCCTGGCACAACTGCAAAAAATCACTGGTGCTTTTTTTATAGGCGGCGTAGTGATCGGGTTCTGCAAACCAACGCAACGCTATTCCTGGTCTTCCGCCGGATACGGCAGCGAGTTCTTCGGCAAGTGCATGGGTTGCGCCACGCGTCTGTAACTCTTTAGAAAGCACACCAGCCGGAACGGGTACAAAGCGGCACTGCTGCAAGCGCGAACGAACCGTTGCCGGAAGCTGCTGCGGTTTCTCTGCAGCCAAAAGAAATACCGTTGTCGTGGGCGGTTCTTCTAGTGTCTTCAGAAGCGCATTCCAACCCTGTAGGGTTAGGCGCTCTGCTTCGGGAATAAGCGCAACCCGCCGCTGTCCGCTGAGCGGCGTGCTAGCTACGGACATAATAAATTGACGGACAAGTTCAATACTAATCGTTCCTTCACCCTCATCGGTCAAAACGAGAAGATCGGGATGCGTAGCTGTTGTTCCCTGCTCACCGTCTCCACCCAATAACGTCCTAGCTAGAGCATGAATGAATGTTTTCTTCCCAATATGCGAGGAACCAGAAAAAAGATAGGCATGATGCAAGGCGCCATCGCGAATAGCGACAGAAAAAAACTGCTGCCACTTCTCTTGACCTATAAAACCAGTCATAAAAAATCAACAAATATGAAACTACTACTTAAAGCGTACCATAAAGACTATCCAAGAGCACTTGCCACGTTTCTTTGGCGGTTCGCTGCCAAGTAAACTCTCGAACACGCTCATACCCTTTTTTAGTTAACAATGAGCACTGTTCGTCGTTGGCTGCAACTTCGCGCATCGCTTCCACTAACTCGTCCTCATTCTCTGGAGAAACAAAAAGAGCAGCAGAGCCCGCAATTTCCTCAGCCGCTCCGCCGCTCGTTGCAACAACTGGAACACCGACAGAGAATGCTTCCAAAATGGGCATACCAAAACCTTCATAACGTGTAGGAAAGAGAAGCGCTCTGGCACCGGTAAGTAACGCCATGCGCTCTGCATCTTTCACCCACGGCAAAACAACGATGCGCTCACTGCCAATCTTTTTAAGTATCTGGTCAATAAGCTCCGCGCCGTAACCACGTGAACCAACGAGCACGAGTTTATAATCGGGGTTTACCTCTCTAAAACGGGCAAATGCTTGTACGATACCGTCAACGTTTTTCTTTTTTTCATAACGACCCAAATAAATAAAGTAAGGACCAGAAATCAAACAATTACTGTTCGATAGCTTGCCTTCATCGCTCTTCGTACTAAGGTGTGGCGCCAGAAGCGTAACCGCAACACGTCGGCTTTCGATACCGTAAACATTTATGAGTTCGCGCTTACTATATTCAGAAACAGTAATAATGCGCCAACATCGTTTAACGGCACGTCGAACATTCAAATGTAAGTACCACCGCGACCGTGCTCGATACGCTGACGGTAAACGCACGTAGCCAATATCGGGAATGGTCGTAATAGTGCGTTTCGGAAGCATGAACGGCAGAGCGCTGCCAGGAACAAAAAGCAAATCTGGTTTCCGGACGAGCATTTCAAAACTAAGTCTCAACACCGTCCAGAGGTATCGCGGCGGCCAGCGGAGTACCAATGACTCCCAATTCGGCGGGAGATAAGCTAAATCGTGAGTGAGCGCTTGATCGCTGTAGAGCCGCACGGTCACCTCCAGCGGTATCACCCGTTTGAGTTCTTCGATGACGTGGTATGAATACCATTCGACACCTGTCTTTTGTATTTTGTTGGCTCGCGATGCGTCTATGCCAATAACCATACACTACAGCATAGACCGCCCGACCTTAGCTGTCCAAAATTATCTAGCGGTACGCAACCTTAAAGCAAAGCTATTCTTGTAAAGTAACTTTTCCCTGCTTGTTGAACCAATAGGTTGTACTCCCAGGTACGCCATTGACCGTCTGCGCCACAACCGCGCTGCTGCCAAGAAGTTTTCCCTTGTCAGTTGCAAACACCGTACCGACCCATTCTTTCGTAAGCCAATTCGCCAGATGACCGCCATCCCAGCCAAGAGCCGGATCAAAATAGAAATCAGAGTAGTAATATAATGTACGCGCTCGTGCTTCCGCTATTACGTCACAGCACTTCCCTTTGTTTACTGGTAACTTCAACTTTTGTAGCACAACCGCTTCTTCGTCTGGAGAGAGCACAATGTGTGAATCCACCGCTGTGTTGTCAACGCCAAAACTGTAACCGGTTGAAAAATCGATGAGTTCAAGGTCAGAAAAATTCGTGAATCGAGTAAGCACAAACTGGACAATGCCCGGCGCACGCTTTGCCGCTTCGTTAACTGCATCACTCAGTCGCAATACGTCGGCTTCTTTCCAACTTGCAAGGTCCCCTATGGCTCCCGCATTCATGGTGCCGAGTTGAACGCTTGCACCGTCAAGCAGTAATGAAGCGGCGACTTCGGGGCGCGTTTCGTCCGTGCTCGTATAAAAAACAACTAACGTTGCCACCTTGCGATTTTGACTGTCGAACCAATAAACTTGCTTTTGACTTGGCATGGTGAAACGGGCATCTCGCTCTTGCCTTTCGCCAATGCAACGGTAGGTGGTTCTCTTTTTAGAAACAACCTCCTGATAATATCGAGTGGTAATAATATTCCACTCCCCCACGACCTGAGAGTCCGAGATAGAAAAAGACGGTTGCACACCAAATGCTGCCTCTGCGCTAGCCGCCCCGTCATTACTTACCGGGGTGAGCAACACAGCATCACTTGGTTTGTCTTGCTTACAACTATTTGAAGCTGTTTTTGCAAATACGAACGTCGGAAAAAACCCAATCACCGAAATAATGACGCTCGCCAATATGCTGGCAGCAAATATGGTATACCACCCTGACTTTGCGTTCATGGAATAGAGTGATGCGCTCATAAATATAAAATTTATATAAGAGAGCATCTTTGCACAAAAACGCCTTTATGTCAAGGTATTCATTTGTTCATTTTCTTGCGCGCCCAAGAAAACGAACCAAAAGAATGGCGCCCCGCATCGACACTTCTGGTCGGCAGCCATTCCGAAACGAACACGGCGGCAATGAACTTGCTCCGCTTCAGACAGCATTGCCGCTCTATCGTGTTCGTTTCGTCTGTCTGCTCTCCCTGGTCGATGAGGGGGTTTGACAGAGCGGAGCGTAATAATCCCATAAGATCGGCGTCGGTATAATGACGAGTGAAGAACCCCTAAACCCCTGACGTCCGGTCGTAGCAACAAGAGCGAAGGCTGCAGTGTTTGTGCGCAGTTAATAATTTTTGACTTGCAGTTTTGACTTATGCCTTTTGATTTTTGACTTTCACTCACCTATATAGGTCGAGGACGTTATGAGTTAAAAAAGAGAACTTAATCTTTCAATATTATATCCGTCCTACTTAGTTCGACGATGCTCACCTGTTTGGTCACCGTGTGACACAACCACATAATATTGTCGTCAAACAAAATCAAGTAATTTTTCTAAAACGCCGGGAAATTCTGTATACCCATCATTGCTGCCAAAGTGACCCGCGCTCTCAACTATTTCTAAGTGAGCCCCAAATTGTTTCTGAAGAATTTTTCCTTCTTGCACAGGAACATAGTGGTCATTCGTCGAAGCAAAAGCAGCAATGTTTGGACACACCAGCCGCACTTGCTTTGCATCAATTGGTTCACTCAAAAAATTCTCAATTTCAGAAATGTTAAGTGACGACGTAAAACCCGCCATGAGTACGGCGCCGCCAACGCGAACCGTTTTCGGCTGCAAAGCTAAGTAACGCAAGATGGTCACACACCCGAGACTGTGACCAACAAAATACGTCTGTTCGTTTGGTGTCCCGACAACATCTCTCAAATGTGCGACCCACGCTGCAGCTTGTGGATGACTGGCGTCTGGCATTGTTGGCGCCATAACGGAGTAGCCGCGTGCCTCACACTCACGCCGCAGCCACGGGAACCAGTGATTTTCAGGACTACCTTTCCACCCATGGACTAAACAAACACGCTTCATAATATTTCAGGAAGCATTATTGTCCCACTACTTCATCAAGAGAGTCCGCTGCACTGGCGGCATCTTCACTCTGCATAAATCGTTTTACTTCTTCAACGTCAAACGGGTTTACCCTAGTCAGCACTTCCTCGCCTAAACTTCCGTCCTCAAAGCGAGGCCTCGCATAAAAACATTCCCCTTCAACACGGCACGCCCATCCAACTCTTTGTTTCGGTTGCCTTACACCACGTTCAACCATGGTGAAACGTGTTAACGAGTGGCACCAGAGTAAGCAATAGCGCGCACAGTGTCCCAATGTGTCGCTGAACTCGGTAAACGCTTGTAGATTGCTTTGAACGTTTTAATTGCTGACTGCTCCGCCTGCACATTGCGAGTGACTGATCTCAACCCATACGCCATCACGGTAATAGCAGCATCATCGTGCGCGTTCGTTCTGTTCGCTTCACGCAAGTAAACTTTCTTAAAGGTCTTAGCAACCGTTTGCTCGCGCACCGTACTGGTCTTCGACGGCCAACGTCCATTTGCAATCTTCAAAACGTCTTCCCATTCGGTTGCGGACTCTGGCACTTTGCCAAACGCTTCACGGTAACTATTCACAACCCCGCCGCGTTCACCCGCACCTAATTTCAATGTTGTAGCCGTACCATACGTAACAAACGACAATACCTTAGCTCGTGTCACGGCAGACGTTTCAGTGACGATAATCTTAGCTACGATACTCGCATCGTAACGCGTTTCAAGGCCGGTATCTCTGACCTTACCTACCGCAGAAGCTACCCCTTCGGTGTCGACCGTGTTAATACTACTTGCCTCCGTAATAATACTCTGCATCTGTCCTTGACGAGCAGTATCCACATCTGACGAAACGTTGGATTCACTATTTGTCGTAATCTCGCTCGTTGGTTGTGTTTCGGTTGCTGGCGTTGGCGTATTTGTTTGTGGTGTATTACTCGAATTACTAATATAACCATAACCACCACCGCTACCTCCAGCTGGACTACTCACGGCCGCAGCAGCTGTGGCTATAGAGACTTCACTCGATGCCGCAGACTCACCTGAAGCATTTAGTGCAGTAATTTTGTAATAATACGTTGTTCCCGCACTTAAAGCGCTGTCAGTATAAGTAACCGTTGATCCGCTCGACACTGTTGGTTCGCTCCCGAGTCGCGAAAATGTTCCACCTGACGTAGCACTTCGATAAATGTCGTAACTCGTTGATCCGCCGACTGCAGTCCAGCCCATTATTATGGTCGTAGTAGTAGCACTTGTTTTTGCAAGTCCAGTCGGAGCTGAAGGAGCAGCCGGATCAGTTGAAACAACGGGTGCGTAGAGAGAGAAGTGATCTGTGGCAGCAGCTATAGTGACACTGGCAACGTTGGCATCAAATTCTGAAACTGTGTCGATGGTCGTTAAGTCGGCAATGGCGCTTCCGCTCGAATCTTTATACGTAATCGTACTCGCTTGCGGTACCCAGTTGGCTGTCGTTTCGTCCCAATAAGCCATTTTGAGCTGATCAGCTTCTTCCTTGGTATTAATTGACGCATCAGATGCTGAACGGGTTGCCTCAAGTTCAGCCACTGTGTAATTCATTTCCACGTTTACTGAATCATTCAATGTATTAATTGGATTACCGGACGAGTTGGTCGCCTTGATTTCCTTTGCCTTGTTACCCACCGGTAACGCACTTGAGGTGGCGCGAACATTGTTGGTCTCTTTTACCTGAATGTTTCCAGCTGAGGTTGAGCTACCGAGAGCATTTGCTGGAATGGTTAATTTTACTCCAGCAGTTGTATCTTCAAGCGTACCACCAGAAGCTGGCGTAATGGGCTTAGACTTTGGTGCACGCAGAGAAACAGTTGTGGAGAGTGTTATGTTTTTGCCGCTCACTGAACCACCAGTGACATCAATTGGATTATTTGTGTAACCAACTTCTGCATAACCTTCAGCTACAGCGAATACTTTCCAAACCCCACCATTAACCGGCAGGGTGTAATTCCCGTTCGTGTCGGCCTGCGTTCCACTAGAACCGCCACCTTGACGCTCTGCTCTGACAAATGCATTCGACGCGCCAACTGCGCCAATAAGAACTTGACCAGAAATTGTTGTCGAAGCAGTTGCGAGTGTTAGGGTGAGTCCTGTTAATGCATTATTAGCAACAGCAGCGGTCACTGCTATGGTTGATGGCTCACGGAAGTAACCTGGCTTCATTGCATTGATAAAGTAATCGGTTGTTGCATTGGCAACTTTCAAACTAAAAGTTCCGTCAGTCGCTGACTTGGTGCCAAAGTGAACACCAGTAGCTGCATTTCCAATTTCGACCCAAGCGTCAGCGATGACCGTGTTGTTACTATCCTTAACCGTACCAGAAATTGTGCGAAGTGTTGGTACTGTAACGGTTAACCCCTCAGCACCATTAACAACAACAATACCTGTGGTGTTGCTGTAGACCGTATTAACATCTGTTCCTGCAATATCTGTTGGCCCAATAATAACTCCCGGGATGTGAACATCAACTTTGTAAGAACCGTTCGGTAGCTGTAACGTGGCTGATGTGCCATTGTTAATTTGCACATGGTTACTGACACCCGTCGTGCCGAAAAGATCAATGTATGCTTCAGTAACCGCAGTTGAAACAGTGATGGTAATAGTGCGGGGCGCTGCTATAACAAAGTTCTTACCAGTTACGTTTGCACCAGAAACATTAAAAGCATCCAAGGGCAAGGCCTCTCCAATGCCGGGCAAAAATGCTTTCAGAACGTAATTATTTCCTTCAGGAACATTAAAACTGTATGTTCCGTCAGCGCCGGTAATTGCTTCGTTAAACTTTCCATTACCAGTCAAGCGAACAAAAGCCCCTTGGACATTCGAACCTCCAGAAGTTACGGTACCGGAAACAGAATAGAAAGTTCCGGTGCCGGATGGAGCAAAATTTTGATTAGCGACACTGTCACCGTTCACCGTTACGGCGACCTCGGTCAACTGACCATATTGCGGCAAGAAAGCGCCAACGTTCCAGGTGCCATTACTGACATACAACGTGTAATTACCCGACGAATCAGTGTTAGATTCCGCATGGCCAGGACCATCTGTGCGGTACGCATAAACTGACGCACCCTGAACCACGCTCGTGCCGTCAGTAACTTTACCGGAAATAGTATAATCTGGCTTCGCGACCTTAATAACAAAGGTGGTAGCCGCAGCAGCTGGTGTAATAGCAGTTGTCGCGCCATCGATCAAAAGATAAGTGGTGGCGTCACTCGTTATAGCCACCGGTACTTCACGCGATGATGGCATACCCGGCACAAATGAACCTACAATATAAGTTCCGTCAGCTACGCCCAAGCTAAACGATCCTGTAGAATCAGACTGCACGTGTGTACCAAATCCGCCTTGCGGAGAATAAGCGTACACTTCAGCGTTCGCCATAACTTTATTAGATCCGTCTTTGACGACACCTCGAATTGTTTTAGAGGTTGAGGTCAAAGTAACGGCAATGATTCCGTCATTCGCCGTGCCGCTTGTTTCTGTAATGGTTGCCCCCTCTACGCGAACATTCTCTGGCTTGGGTGGCATATAGCTTGGTGTGGAAGGTGGCCCACCGGTGAAGCCCTTAGGCATCTGAGGGCCAACGCCGAGAGACCAATCGCCATCTGTCAGATAAATAGTAAAGTTCTCCGCTCCCGCACTAGCATCAAGTGTAACTTGTTTCGATTTAAAACCATTTGCTGAACTGGCAAAGATATCGAGTAGCTCGTTCGATGGACCGTCTATACGCACGGTAACAGCTGTACCGCTAGCAGAAGCATTGGCAATGGTGAAATTATACGGAATGCTATTGTCATTTGCTCCAGCGTTCGCTGTATCAGCCGTTTCGTTAACAACAACTCTTTCTGGATTTGGTTTACCCGCGTATTCAGTGGCGCCGAGAGTCACGCTGGGGTCTGTAAACAACATATATTCACCAGCGGGCAAGTTCGCGAACGTGTAAGTAGCTGACCCACCAGCAAATGTAGAAGACGTTGCATCCATTGGACCAGTCATCGGTGACATCAAATAAACATTCACCGTTCCTGAATTCGCCGCCGCGGCCGTTATGGTACCAGTCAACGTATAAGATTCGCCGCTTACTCCCTGGATAAAAAATGGCATTGACGTAGCTGACTCTAAAACAGTGCTACCATTCTTCGTTTTGACGTCTACACTGTAACCAGTTGTGTTGAAATCTTTTGGTACCGTGGAATTCTTAATGCCGGCGATATCAATGGTCAAAAAATCATGAGTATCTCCACTCTCGCTTCTTGTGGCAGCAGACAAATAAATAGTTACCGTTCTCGAAGAAGTATTCACAACGACGCCATCTCCAGCTAAGCCGCCCTGAGCAGCACCGGTGTCGTCTGCGTTTGCTGTGCCAGCACACGCAGCTCCGGTTGGCGCACCTGCTGTAGCGCACTTAAAGGTTACCGTCCCGGCGCCTGAACCATTGAGATCGGTACGCATGGGACTATTAACGTCCTGCTTTGCGCCTGACACATCAAACCCTGTTGGGAAGGTTAGAACAACAGTTCCACTGGCTGGTATCTGTGAAGAGACTGGTAACCGCACTCCATAAATAGTTGTCTGCCCCACCATGGCATTGAATGGTCTCACTTCAACCGAAGGTGCAAAGCCGAAAGTCGACGACGAAAAATTCATTGGAACAAATCCACCTTGTTGCGAGAAGGCATCTCCCGAGAATGCGCCAGGGCCAAGAGCGCCTTTAGTGGTTGCGCTATTGGCTATAGGGGCTTTCCCGGTTGTCGCACCGCTAATCACATTACCAGAAAGATCTTTGACGTTTGCCAAAGATACGTATATTTCTTTGCCAGTCAGACCCGTAACTCCGCTATCGTGATATCCACTAATACTAACCGTGTTTGTTGACGCATCATAAGCAAAATTGGCAGTAGCGGGCAGTGTTATGACTGTTCCGCTTGAAGAATCAGCTGGTGGCGTAGCATATTTAATGGTGTAGTTCGCGGGCTTAATGACGCTGGCTGCAAAATTTGCGGTATCCGTGGCCTTAGCCGCATTCATCGGTTCAGAAAAAGTAATCGCTAAATTGTAATCATCTGCGTTGATAAACGACACACTTGGAGCAACCGTGTCGGCACTTCCTGTTGTAAATGATTTCGTGGTCGCAGCGATAGCCACACCATTTATACCTTGAATGCCAGTCGTGAGGTTGAGCGTATAGGTAGTACTGGGAGACAAAGCTGATTGAGGCATGAACATGGCTTGACGCCCAACCGCATCATACTGCACCGTACCGTTCACAGAAGTCGAACCAACTGAAAGATAAAACGTAGTGGTTGTTATGGTCGAGGCGCTTATGTCTTTATTGAACCCAACACTGATAGCACCAACATTGACTGGAACATTCGTCGCCGCATTATCTGGATACGAACCGACAACCGTCGGCGGGTTAGAATCAGCACCCGTGCCGGTTTTAAAATCAGCTTGGAACATTGAATTGGCGACCATGTTCGGCGGTGACAACGTAATCCCCGTGCCAGACTTAGCGCCCCCTAAAATCTTTATTCGATAATTAGTACTCGCTGCAAATGCGCCAGAGTTATACGAACCACTCAATGTTACAGTAGCATTTCGCTTCGTCGTATCCAGAGCTACCGAACTAATAGCTGAAGTTGATACATCTGTTTCACTAGTACCAGACACTGTAAAAAGTTTTACGTAATCCTTAAGTAAATAACTTCCACCATCGTCTGCCATGGCTTCAGAAAAATTAACGACAACTTTTGTATTTGTCGGGACACCAGCCGAGCCGGGTGGCGGCGTTGTCCCCATGACATGGGGTGGAACAAACTGACCAGATCCAAAAGTACCGCCACCACTGAATGTTCCAGTCTCGTTATTGAAGCCGCTAAAGTTTGCCGAAGAACCAGTTGTAAAGGTAAATACGTAACTACCATCAGACTGATTCCCTTGAATGGCGTTACCAGAAGTATCAGTTACGTTGGAGCTAATTTTAACCGCGATATTTTTGTTATCTCCAAACGTATTAGATGCAGAGAATGACCACACGGCCATATTAGCTTCTGGTGGAAGCATGGGAATGTTTGGAGCGGTTGAATAGTACGTCCACGTACCTTTTGTTGAAGTAATATCGGTAAGTGTGCCAGCAGAACTGACTTCATTAACGGTTAAATTTGTAGCGGTAATGGTTGACTGACTCATGGTTTTTGTAAACGCCACCATGATCTTGAAGTTCGTGTCCCCTCCTGGCATGTTCGTCATACCATCCATTGGACCAGTAAATTTAACTCGCGGATTCGTGGTGTCCCCACCAAAGCCACCGCCACCACCTTGCATCAACGAAAAACTATACGCAGGAGTAGAATCAGCCGTAGGAATGGCAAAAACTCCTTGCAATCTTCTCTCTGCATACCCTTCCTTAAGAGCGACGAGATCATATGATCCTGGTGGAATACTTCCCAGTGAATATGTACCGCCAGCGCAAGTAGTTGCGCTCGCCAGATTGTTAAATGCAGTACCATCAGCAAACACGTAGGCATCGGCCAAACAAGCGCTCGCTTGATCAGTAATGACGCCAACTAATTTATGCGTTGTAGCAAGCGCAGCGATACCAATAGTGAACGGCGTCGTGTTATCTGGCTGCTTAAAATTATAAGTATTCGTACCGTCCGTTGCACTAATGAAATAACGGATACCATTAGACGCAGAATTAGCGTGATCTACAACCGCTTGCGGAAGCGTATACTTCCAATAGCCAGCTGCAACATATACGCCATCTACACTTGAACCAACCGCTGGGTCGCACGAGGTACTGCTATTACAATATTTCAAGCTGGTCGTTAAAGCAGGGGTACTTGTCGGAGTGGCCATGTTGTCATTGACACGCGCCATCAGAATGCGATCAGCTCCGGTTTTTAACTGCATGACCGGCCTGTGCATGACCATAGGTGGAGTTACGTCAGAAATCGAAGATACAGTTGTAAATCCTCTTACTGGTGTCTGTTCTAATGCCGTAGCCAAATCCGAGACATTAGCCACCGTTTCTGCATAGGTTTTTATTTGCCAATAATAAGTTGTGTTAGGTGATAGTGGAGTTGGTTGAGAAATAATCCGAAAAGTCCCTTGTCCATACATTAAGTTGCAGCTGGTAGCAGTACAATGCGAGCCATTTGAATTCTGACCGTCAGATGGTTTAGGGAAAGTATAATCCCATAAAGCCGAACCAGAAAAAGCCATGTTAGATTTAACAATCACTCGATAACTATTTACACTAGCGTTCACTGAAGGGCTGAAACTGTAACCAGGTGGCAACTGTACGTTTGTTGCGTTTTCGCTTGGCATTAATAAATTCAGACCGCTGCCGCCTGTGGCAAACACGCTAAAGCCATTCGGCATGGTGACAATTTGTGAACCAGTTGTAACTTTGACATCTCGGTTACCAACTGTCGCTCCGCCGGCAATCGATAAATTAAAACTTAAGCTGGTTGTGCTACCAGCGGTCAGACTGGACACGGTAAGATTTGTGTCGTTCGTTCCACTGGATAAAAACTGCACGGTGCTTGAGCCGCTAAACAAAGTGTTACTTCCTGTGATTGTTACTGCCATGTTTGACGCCCCCTGCGGACCTCCAGCCGGACTAACATTAGTTATACCAGGCACGCCGCCACCAGACGAAGCAATGTTCAACGTAAATTGTTTGGTCGCGAGCACTGCCATAGCATCTCCTACCCGAATAGTCAGCGGATAGCTTCCCGGAATATTGGCAACCGTGCCAGTAAGCTTATAGGTACCGCCATCATTAACAATCGCCAAACCAGCGTTCGTAAGTGTTGTGGTGTCACCGAGTGTTGGGGCGTCAAATTGTAAAGCGCCTGTACCGCCCTGTCCCGCAAAGCTTACGAGTGGCGCGGCGTTGTTGTACACAGTGCCAACTGTTGCTGTTGGAATAGTTGGAGTAATAATAGTCAGTGGTGTTGTGGCATTAACGGCATTTGTTCCAACGGCGCTACCACCAAAGTCAGCAATTTTATTGTTACCGGCAGCCAGCGTTGAGGGTGTGTTAACAAAATCATCGCCGTCAAGAGTGTCAGACAACGTTACGGTAGCAAAGTTCTGCCCCTCAGTGTGCATTACACCCGTAATGGTCGTACCACCCGTTGTTCCATTATCAACAAAGGTGAAGGGTGAATCAGCAAAAGCAATGTTTCCGCCACCCACTTTTCTGACTGGTTTATTAAAACGAACGGTCAGTGTATTTGTTCCAGAAAATCCCTCAACGGCGGCAATGGCTGGCGCGGCGGTATCCGCACGTAAAAAATTCATTTCAAAATTCACGGCTGGTCCATTACCGCCAGAGGTTACAACGCCACTTGCCGGAACAGTAGCTCTGATCTCATCATTATTCTCAACTGTGCCTGAAGTTTTTATCACCACGTAAAAAACAGTGGCGCTACCATTGGCAAGCGCTACCGGCGTCGCCGGCGTTAACGTTATGTTGGTAGTGCTCGGCGTCCAATCTGGTGAAGCCGCCAATGTAACAACTGCGTCAGTACCGTCAAATGAGTTGGCCGTTCCACCCGCATCATTATAGAGAGCAACTCCTGACGTCGCACCGGTGGCGATGGCAGCGAGGTCCCCCGCCACAAACCCTGTTCCGCTAAAATTAACCGTCACCGATGTTAGGGTCTGGTCTACTGCATCAGCCGTGACTGAAATTTTCATAATGGCAATTGCCGGTGAAGTGGCTGGCACGAACGTCCCCTGGAAACTGCCATTGATTGTGCCATTCGTTACTGCGACTGCTGTTGCTGCACGCACAGCAAGTGGACTCAGTAATGTAATACCCGGAAAAGAAAAAATGACAGCGGTGGCTGTCATGTACACAAAAAACTGCCGCACCGCACGACGGATGAACGCAAAAAAATGGCTACGCCTCCTCGTATTCATATATTGTGTTTTAATTTTTTGTTAGGTTTTAACACCTAAATTATATTTATTTTCTACAGTTTAGCACATTTTTTAACATTTTGCAAGTGTTTTCATCGAATTTTGGACAGAAAGTCCTCTACGCTTTGCTTTACCTCTTGAGTATTATTACATTCCATCAGCTCCAAGCGTAGGTCTCGCGCACCGGGAAATGAACCGAGATATGACTTAAAATGTTTCTTCATCATGGGAAACGGCTTAACGTCGCCGAGCATTTCTTCAAACGCTGCAGTGTGCTCAAGCATGACACGCAGACGAACCTCGAGCGACGGCCTTTCAATTTCATTAAAAAACCATGGATTACCAAATATTGCCCTGCCAAACATAATGCCGTCACATCCCGTTGCCGCTACTTTTGCTCTGGCGTCCGCAATATCAGTAACGTCCCCATTACCTATAATGAACGTGCCACTGCCTCTTGCTAAGGTAACCGCTTCCGTAATAGTTTCCCAGTGCGCCGGCACCTTCGACATTTCTTGACGTGTGCGTGCATGAATGATGATGGCGGCCGGTTTTGTTTCAAGAAGTGCCGGAAGCCACAGAGCAAGATCGTTCGCGCGATAACCAATTCTTGTTTTTATGGAGATAGGCAAACCCGGCGCACCAACCCGCACCGCATAAATAAGTTCCTTTGCTAAATTGGGATTCTTTATTAAAGCAGCTCCTGCACCCTGCTTTTCAACGTTTCTGTCTGGGCATCCCATATTGATATCGATGCCATCAAAACCAAGTTCACTCACAAGACGCGCTGCCTCACGCATTTTTTCTGGCCGCGCACCAAAAAGCTGCGCCACAATCGGGTGTTCCCCCTCTCCATAGGATAAATCTCGCAACAACACACGCCGACCCGGAGAACAAAGCCCATCAGCGGAAACAAACTGCGTATACATCACATCCGGTTTTCCGTACTTGGCAATGATTCTGCGAAACGGTGGATCAGTGACATCAGCCATCGGCGCCAGCACAAAAAAGGGGCGGCTAAGTCCTCCCCAAAAACCGAGTTGATCTTTTTTTGTCTTCACCTTGAAAATATTTTGGCAGCGGCTGGTATGCTACGCGAAAACCACGCAACGGTCAACCGATACTATGCAAGCCCCTTTAAATAGGAACGACGTTTTACTTCAGAAAACCGTTCAATTGCATACCGTAGCATGGTGCGCGGCATACGTTGATAGTAGCGCCGCAAAAAATCTTCCTCAGCACTGATGGAGCGTTTCCCCACTTCGCGGAGCATCCAACCAACTGCTTTATGAATTAAATCGTGTTCTGAAGTTAAAAGTATTCTCGCAATTTTAAACGTATCCCTGAATTGATTGTTTTTTATAAATTGAAGGGTAGCAATAATTGCGATGCGTCTTTGCCAAACGTTTTTAGACCTGGCTAATGCATAGAGGGGCGCTTTCGTTCTTGCTGACAGGTAAGCCCCAACAATTTTACTAGCACTCATATCAACCAAATCCCAATTGTTTATATAGGCAGTATTTTTTAGATAAAAAGTATAGATACGTTTTTGCTCAACGCCACTTCCCCTCTCGAATTTAGCTACCAACATAAACAATGCTACTTGTCTCTCCTCGTGCATGGGTGAATGTAATAACAAAAGAATTTCAGACAACGTTGCGTCTTTATAAAACTTCTTTGCAATAACGCGCATGACCTTAACGGTGACCCCCATAAAAACATCACCCTCGCCATAGTCGCCCGGGCCAGTTTTAAAATAATGTTGCGAATGTCTCGCACGCGTAGCGCTCGCGTAGCTTCGGAGTAACTGGCGAATGCTTGAGAGACGATTCGCTCCAGCCGTTCGCATCATCCGTTTTGTCATGCAATGATTCGCGGAACTTTTAAATAATGCTCGCGCGTCTCTTCGTCGCTTTGTTTAGCACTCTCTTCTCCGCTAACCGCTGACATTTGTTTTTCGTGATACGCGCGAATGGCGCGTTCGCACTGCTTTGGGTGAAGAATCCAAAGAAGCTCCAGATAGTCATGCTTGTCGACTTCTGGCCCAATTTTTAAAAATAGCGTTCCATAATTAAACGAGCGACCGAGCCATCCTTGACGCAGTGTCATAGTTCGAATATGCCGTAAATCGCAGACAATTTCTCTGGCAACAATGATTCCACGAAATTCAACAATTTTGTCTGGCATCAAGTAGTAGTCAGTTTTTGCCCAATCGACAACCAAAAATACAACGAGGACCGACTGCAGTAAAAAAATTGCGACTGCAATGACCAGGAAGAGCAAAAGAATGATTGGACGAATTTCAAAACCGCTTACAAAAAAGAAAGCAAGAAAGCCAAGATAGGCCGCATTTGCTAGAAATACCGTGGCTGAGACGCGACCTACTAACGGCACAACACTCTTCTTAATATGGTGTGCGGACGTGGGTAATCCTTGATCCATGACTATTACGATAGCACTGGCGACTCCAGCAAACAACGGGTAGATCTCATTGAAAGTTAACGCCAGCTTGGTGAAGTTTCGCTATGCAATCTTTAGCGTTAATAAAAACAATACCACTCTGTATGCCGGCAGCAAGTGCGCCCTCTACGTTTCTTTCTTTATCATCGATATAAATTGTTGCTTCTGGTAAAACACCGAGAGATTTTAAAGCAGCAATAAAAATTTTTCTATCAGGCTTCAGAGAGTGCAGCTCTGACGACACAGTAACACTGTCAAACGCCGTTTGAAGTGCAAAGCGAGCAAGAAGGCGACCAACAAACATTTTGGAAGAATTTGATAGGAGACCAACACGATAGCGCGGGCGCAACAAGTTGAGTACCTTAAGCATGTCTCCGTTGACGCGAGCGCTTTTCAAAACTCCGTTCTCAAATTCCTTCGCGTCAACATAAAAAGTGCTGGCAACTCGTGCCACAAACTCTCCATAGGGAATATCCCCTCGATCACTTTTTTCCGCAATTGCTAAAAACTCCTCTCGGCGCCCTGCAAACTGAGGCACCTGTGCTGCCAGCCAATCCTCATGCAGCTGACCGAAGAAAATTCCAAAGCAGTCAAAAAGAACAGCACGAATTTTAGTCGTCGGTTTTGCACTAAGCGCAGCGTCTATTTCGGCAGCCGCTTTTGACGCCTTCGTTTTTACTAACCGCGCTTGTCGCTTCGCACCCTGCTCGGCTACTGAAGCAGAGCGTTCAATCCAAAAATGAAGCTCGTCTTTATCTTCGAGCACATCTTCAGGAAGTTCCCAGTACGGCAAGTGAACAACTCTGCCTCCGCTTTTATAACTGAACTGCTCGCAATCCTTCTCCGTAAAATAAAAATCGGTAAACGAGTCGGCTTTAAAGTAGACGCGCTCATCGCGAACAATCCCAAAAACGATACCGTCTTTATAAAGCGCCAGAGCGCCAAAAAGTGGCCGCGCCGTTATGCCCGGCACCGCAGCCATTACGTCATGCAGGAGATAGTCACTAAATGAGCTTGAAACCATTCACCGTCGTCGAGGACAAACGTTTGCCTACTGTTGCACTGGCTTAACTTGCGGGCGCTTGCTGAAACCGAAAATGTAAATAATTTCGAGTATAGCGAGCGTATTAATGATGAGAAGTGCGATAAACCATTTCAGTTCTCCACGTCGAGCCGCTCGCCACAGCGCTACCCCTTTCCAAGGAATCGGCCATAGTAACAAAAGTACTAAAACAAAATACGGATTCCCAAGTGTTGCGTCTAACATATAAAAATGATTAAGAAATTAAGATTTTTTTAAGAGTGGGGTAATGATACCTCGTGGGCCGTCAATGATATCCCGTCGATTGTAGTCCTTGTCCCCAATACGAGCAAGTAATGTTTCTACTGTTCTTCGATGCATACTGAGAGACATTTCCCATTCTGCCAAAACTTTACGCGCCTCAGGATTGCCCCTGACAATCTCACTAAATTCATCGAGTCTTGTTTTACAGAACTGCAAAAATTTCACTCTTCCTTCGAGCCAACTTTTAACCGAATCAGGACGTTCATCTTCTGGAACTTCTGCAAGTACCTGAGCGCATTCAGTAACCCACTCTTCCCAAGGTTTAATAAAACCAGCAACATCAGCAAGTGCAAAAGCTTTTTCTGCTGGTGTCTCTGGTTTAATGCTTGGATTACCAAAGGTTGATGCAATGACGTCCCCTTGAATCAGTATTCGCTGGTACGTACCAAAGCCCTTACTAGCAGCGTACTCATCTGCTGCTACTGCAGCAAACTCTTCATTGCTTAGTCCGTCATCGCTCACGCGCAACGTTCTCCCTGAGTGACCATAATCATGAAATGGCGGGGTCAAACGATGTGCCGCAACTTGCCAAGAGGGTAAATTAAGAAGAGGTAATAATTGCTCAAACCTTGGTGTCACTTCACGACCATGCGGCGCGTTATGATAAGTATTCGGACGCACTGCATCAATCCCCTCTTGCATGCGAAAAATTTCTTCCTGCATGGCTACAATTTCCGACTCTGAAAAATCTTTCCCTTCAGGTCGTATACCCTCGCGCTGAATTGCTTCGGCGAGCACCGGCGAAACGATTTTTTCAGCGTTGGGTGTTATGTCTCTTGGCTGCAATATTTGTGGCTCTTCCCGCTCTGGCATATATCTTTACACAATAATAACAACAAACTAACGCTCTAGCTTTTCTTTAATGCGCCGTGTTGACCGACCCAGATACATTGTCACTAAAACGACGACAACAGTGACGAAAATGGCGTAGGCAAACTGCGCCCCAACGCTGTCCTGAGGTTGCGGAAAATAAATGGTAAAAACCAAACGAATGGCGTCGTTCCAAGCCAAAGCAGCCACAAGACCGAGCCCGGCGGTAGCGAGCGTGCTTACTTTTTCAAGAATTTCGTTGAGAACGAGTAAGCGCTTCTCCTCTTTGATTGATACTGTTTCGTTTTCCATACGTTAAAAATGAAGATAAGTTTGCCAATGTAAGAATAATTGATTGGTCGCAATGAGGTCACCAACATTATAACGGGCAATGTCTAAATACCGACCGGCTTTAAAGTACGAGGCAACGTCTTCACCGTGCATTTCTTCTTTTGGGCTCTTGATGCCAAAGGCGCGGGTGGCAACGTGCAGATTCGGGCGCGGACGAAAGGCGCCGTAGAACGTCAGCTGTTCTAACAAATCGATATGCTGAGCAAAACTCTTTTGACTGCCAAGGTAACGGTTCGATAGCAAATCTTTTGTTGGTCGAATACCATGCACTGCGGAGCGAATCATCATAAACGGCGCATCGAAACTGCGCCCGTTGAAGCTGATAAACTCATTGTACTGTTTAGCGCCTTCCCAAAAACGTTCTAGCATTTCTTTTTCACTCATGGGCTTGAAAGTGAAATCGCCCTCAGTCATATCTTCATGACTAGCTCCCGGCGCTTGGTAGTAAATAGTGCCTTTCTTTTTGTCGCTATCTAAAACACCGAGCACCACGATTTCTCCGGTAAAAGGCGAGAGCCCCATGCGCTCTTTCAACTGTGCCGTCAACGTGACACGCTCTTTTTCGTCCTCAGTATAGCGACGTACCCAAGCGGTAATCGCCTCCTGCGTGGCTTCATCGAGTTCCTGAAAATCTTCTCCAACCGTTTCAATATCAAAAACGAGACGAGGCATAACTAGTGTTTAGCTTGCGCTCTCGGCGACCAAGGCAAAAAAGTATTGGTTACCATTTTGTACTCCTGATACTCTGCGTTATCACGATAGCGTTCTTCAACGAGCGGCACACCCGACACTTTTAAAATAAGAACGGTCAGCAGTGCCGGTCCAACCAATGCTATCCAACCATAAGGAAAAGCCAGTGCCATGATACCAATCCCCCACCATGAGACGACTTCGCCAAAATAATTCGGATGACGCGTGTAGTGCCACAGTCCTGTGGTCATGACCCTGTTGCGATGTTCTGGCACAACTAAAAAATGCCGAAGTTGAATATCGGCTACCGTCTCAAAAATAAGACCGGCGGTCCAAACTAACGCACCAATGATCGCCACGATACTAATAGCGCCCACTGGGTCTGCGGTAATAATAGCAACGGGCAAGGCAACGATGAGTAATATTAATCCTTGCAGCATAAACACCTGCGCCCAGGCGCGAACGGTAGCGTACCGTCCCCAAGCGATGCGCCAACGTTGATAGCGCCCATCTTCTTGAGTTCTGAGCATGCGAGCAAAGAGGTAAAAACTCAACCGGAGCGACCACAAAGCCACCATTGATGCCACAAGAATGCCTGCCGGGTGGAAACCAACAACAATAAAGCCAGCCATGGCCACAACAAGAAACCCCGGTCCCCAGGCAACGTCAGCAATATCGTTGCGTTTAAAAATAATCGCCAGCGCAAACGCAGCGTGCATATAGAGAAAGAGAGCAAACGCTGCCAAAAATACCGTTATTAGTACATTCATAGAAGTATTACTTGAAACTGCAATAATTGTAGCACGTTTGTTTCGACTAAAAAATTGCCGTAGGTGTCGTTTACCTCTATGATGAGCCTACCTATTATGCAAATTCCCAAACGACGCGCCGAAGAAGAGGCGCGACAAAAAAAAGTTGTCGATCATCACTTAACCCCCGCGGCACTCGAACGCCTCAAAAAGGAGTTAAACGACTTGGAAAAGCGCGCCATCCCCGAAGGTGCGGCGGAACTCCATCGCACAGCCGAAATGGGTGACCTGTCGGAAAACGCCGCCTACCAGCACGCCAAGGACACTTTGCGGCGCTTACACAATCGCGTCCTCTCGCTGCGCTATCGCATCAACAACGCCGTTATTATTCAGCACGGTACGGACTCAATCGGACGCGTGAGCATCGGCACAACGGTTACAATTGAAATAAACGGTAAAGAAAAAACATTCGAAATTGTTGGCTCGTCAGAAACACGGCCAGAGAAAGGAAGAATCTCTTACCTCTCCCCTTTGGGTGCCGCTTTACTCGGTCACATAGCCGGAGAGAGCGTTGTCGTAGAAACGCCGGACAGACAAGTTACCTATAAAATTATTGCTATCAACTAGATACTGCCACCGCTATTTAAACCAAACGTTTTTTATATTTACGAACTCTCGAATACCATAGGAAGAAAGCTCTCGCCCGTAGCCAGATTTTTTTATGCCACCAAAAGGCGCGCGCGGATCTGACTTTACCTGCCCGTTCACAAAAACATTCCCCGCCTCAATCAGTGGCACTAAACGTTTTGCGCGGTCGTAATCTTCAGTAAAGAGCGACGCTCCGAGTCCATACGGCGTGTCATTGGCAACCGCTATTGCCTCCTCTTCATTTGCAATAACAATAATCGGCGCCACCGGACCAAACACCTCTTCGTCGTAGAGCGGCATACCTTTTTTTACCTTGACGACAACGCCCGGCTCAAAAAAATATCCACTTCCTGACTTTCGTTTAGCACCACATAAAATTTCAGCGCCTAACGCCATCGACTCTTTTACCTGACGATCGACGTCATCCAAAATTTGTTCGGTGGCAAGTGGCCCAACCTGTGTCGTTGCATCAGCTGGGTTCCCCACGACGAGCGCCTTGAACTTCTCTACAAGACCCCGAGTAAAGGCCTCAGCAATTTTTTCGTGCACAATGAAGCGCTTGGCAGCAATGCAACTCTGGCCCACGTTATTTTGTAAACGTGCCGCAGCTGCTGTCTCGACTGCGAGAAGAAGATTCGCGTCCTCAAGCACAATAAAAGGGTCGCTTCCGCCAAGTTCAAGAACTGTTTTCTTTATTTCTTCACCCGCCACGCGTGCGACTGCGCTCCCCGCTTTTTCGCTGCCCGTCAGCGTAACCGCTTTAACACGTGGGTCACGGATAAGCGCTTCTACCCGGCTGGATGAAATAAGTAAATTTTGAAAAACGCCGTTTGGAAAACCGCACTCGGTAAACGCCGCAGCAATAGCTTCAGCGCACTGTGGAACGTTCGAGGCATGTTTGAGTAGACCAACATTACCCGCCATAATTGCCGGCGCTGCAAAACGGTACACCTGCCAAAATGGAAAATTCCACGGCATGACTGCGAGAACTGTGCCGAGCGGATCAAACGCTACATAGCTTTCGCTCGCAAGCACGGCTGTCGGTTCATGGGCCAGCAGCGTTTCAGCATTCTCGGCATAGTAACGGCAGACGCTCGCGCACTTCTCAACTTCTGAAGCACCTGCTGCTACCGTTTTACCCATCTCCTCAGACATCAACTTGCCAAATTTTGTGCTATTCGCAACCAAGTAATCCGCCATTTTGAGCATCAATGCTGTGCGTTCAACAAACGTTGTTTTCCTCCACACAACAAAGGTATCATTGGCTAGGGAGAGCGCGCGTTCAAGAGCTACGTCATTCATTTCTTCAAAGGTTTTTGTCACTTCAAGATTAGCAGGATTTTTAGATTGAATTGCCATAGATACTTATGCAGGAGGACTAAAATGA
Source organism: Patescibacteria group bacterium (assembly GCA_041660005.1). Taxonomy (GTDB): domain Bacteria; phylum Patescibacteriota; class Patescibacteriia; order GWA2-46-9; family GWA2-46-9; genus 1-14-0-10-48-11. The sequence goes on from JBAZXG010000004.1 coordinate 108,063, forward strand.
GCTGTTTTGTTTCGTAGTGTCTGACCGAACGCCTTCATGTTTTCGCTATAGTCAATCGGACAATCAATAATTTGTATGCCTCCCTGCTCAATTGCCCGCTCAATGGCGGGTTTGAGGTCACTCGCCCTTTCAACTCTCGTGCCTATTGCTCCAAATGATTCAGCAAGCTTAACAAAATCAGGATTGGCAAACGACAGACCAAAATCTTTTAGCTGCATCTCCTCTTGCTTCCAACGAATCATGCCATACCCTGAGTCGTTGATAATCAAAATCACGAGATCAAGATTCAAGCGCTTTGCCGTTTCAAGTTCGGCAACTCTCGTCATGAAGCCCCCATCTCCCGTCACCACTACAACCGGACGGTCAGGGTACAACAGTTTCGCAGCAATACCGCCAGGAAGCCCCGCACCCATAGTAGCGAGCGCGTTGTCCAGGAGCACGCTCGACTGTTCGTGCGCTGTATAATTTCGAGCAATCCAAATCTTGTACATGCCATTATCGAGGGAGAGTATGCCATTTTTTGGAACTGCGGCTCTGAGGTCATGCACCAATCGCTGTGGCTTAACAGGAAACGAATCATCATTAATTTTTTCAACACAGTCTTCTACCTCAGCCGCTCTCAGTTGCAAAAAAGGGGCGAAGTCCCAATGACCCTGAACCTGAATCGCTTCAGTGATAGCCCAAAGCGAGTGCGATATGTCTCCTACTACTTCGCAGGTTGGAATATAAACGTCATCGATCACCGCCGGATAAAAATTCAGGTGTAAAACTTTACAGTGTTCACCGGTTAACACAATGGGCGGTTTTTCTGTAATGTCATGACCGATAACCATCACGAGGTCCGCTCGCGACAAAGCAACGTGCATGTAGTCTCCGCTACTCAACGCCGCGGTGCCAAGATAAAGTTCGGACGACTCATCTTCAACCCCTTTGCCCATTTGTGTTGTGACAAAAGGAATGCCGGTTTTTTGAATAAAGCTGCGTAGGTGCTTTCGAACGAGTTTGCGGTTTGCACCTGCGGCAATCAGAATAATCGGTTTCTGTGCCTTTTCTAGTTCTGCGACAGCCGTGCCAATGGCCTGCGGATCAGGACCGGGTCGACGAACTTTTTTTGCAGGAATGACCTCTGCCGTCGTTTCCTCAGCGGCAACATCTTCAGGTAGTTCAAGATGAACTGCCCCGGGTCGTTCAGCTTCGGCAACACGCACCGCTTCATACACTAAACTAGGAATCCGGTCGCCGCTCACAATTGTGGCAGAAAATTTAGTGATAGGTTCCATCATCCGCACCGTGTCAATAATTTGAAACCTTCCCTGCTTACTTTTGCGAATGGGTTTTTGACCCGTCACAACCAGAAGCGGCATTCCCCCAAGCTGAGCGTAGGCAACGCCGGTCGTGAGGTTCGTTGCTCCCGGGCCGAGGGTGGTAAGGGCAACACCAATCTTGCCGGTAAGCCGGCCAACAGTAGCAGCCATAAACGCAGCCGCTTGCTCGTCACGCGTTACCACAAAAGTAATTGATGACGAGCGAATGGCATCAAGAAGGTCCAACGTTTCTTCGCCTGGTATGCCGAAAATATAACGAACGCCCTCTTGCTCAAGGCATTGAACAAAAAGCTGTGCAGCAGTCATAGGATATCCAGTATAGCACCCCAGCGTCTTAACCTCGAAATTCAACCGTTATCCCAAACTCTTCCTAATTTTACCGGTGGCAATAATTAACTTCTTCAGCTCCGCAGTGTCGTTTTTTAGCAGCAAAACATTACCGGAAATATTTTTATGTAACCACTCTTCCTTGGTTTTTGGTCCAAGCTCAATCCCAAAAATATTTTCCACATGCGCAATGCTCTTTTCAACCGCCTGCCAAGCTTTATTTTTTCTACACAAAATTTTGAGATTGTCTTTGTTTACATACTTTCCGGCCTCGGCTATATCCTTCTCTAAGTTAATATAGTGCCTGAAGACTAACTCCCGCTCTTTAATGCTCAACGCTTTTAGCGCCTGTCCCAAACCAATAAACTCTGGGGGTACGCCAAGAGAATAAAAAGCAGAGGTGAAGGAAATAGCGCGCGGCAAATAATTCCCGCCAATCTTTCGCTTGTAAGCCAAAAAACCGATGTGCAATTTTCTTTCTCGTCTTTTGGGAACGCTGTCAAAAAAAGGCACCATATCCTTAACAACACGAACCAATGTTGATTGGTAAACTTTTTCAAACTTCCCGATAACTGTTCTCAGGGTCTTCGTTTCTGTTTTGCTCAATAGAACGGCCTCTGTTGAGGGAAGTTTCTCCTCTAAAACCCGAACGGTCTTTTTCACTTCGTCCAAGGGGTAATCATAACGGCAAGCTGATTGCATGGTTACGGTTCTCACACCTGCATATTCCTTAATGAAGTTATGTACGTTTTTTGGGTTGAAACCACCACGAAAAACTAAACTGCCAACGCCAATAATCGGATACATGGCGACACCTGTTTCGTTTTCAAAATGTTTTAATTCTGACAACGCAATTTTGTTAGCCAGCACGTTAGCCACAAGGCCAGACAACATAGCAGGGTCACTTCTCGCCAAAAAAACTCTTAGGTACTCTGGCTTTCTTTTAAACCGCTTCTTGTACAGGGCAAAATAATCGTCGAGTAACTTGCGGATGTTCGCCTGAAATTTTACATCTTCCACCAGCGGAATGATTTCCAAGTAGTCGGAGTTCACATTTTTTTGATGTTCAAACTCTCGCGACTTAAAACGTGCCAACTTGGTGAAGCAGTCTTGAATATAAACTAACTGCTCAGCTTTTTCGGTCATGGGCAAAATTACTTCAAACAAGGGTCTCGAACGAAATTTTAAATCTTTGGCAAAATCTTCGCTCGTTAAAATGACGAGCAGTGCGCGGAGTAAACTATACCCTTTTTCCAGCCAAATATTCGGTAAACGAAACGTCAAAAATTTTTCCTTACCCAATTGGTTGTCTTTGAAAAATTTGTAATGCTCAGAAAACAATTTATCAATCACCGCTTCGTCAGCGTATTTGCCTTCCCAGTCCCACATAAATTCATCAACGCCCAAGTCCTGATAACAGGACATGGCTTCGCGCAGTTCTTCAGAAATGCTCACAAACCCATCGCCATCACTCTCCCAGTAAGGAGCGCTGGCATTATCGGGGTGTTGCGTCGCTAAAATCGAAGAAATTTTTCTCATACCTATGCACGCTTTTTTAGGTACGCCTCCAACCCTTTTGCTAAAACGACGATAGCTTCTTTGAGGGCGCTCGTTTTTAAGACATAGGCAATTCTAATCTCCTGCTTACCTAAACCTTTGGTAATATAAAAATCTTCCATTGGCGTAACCAAAACCGTTTGACCTTTATATCTGAATTTCGTAATCAAAAAATGAACAAAATCTTCGCTACTTTTTATTGGCAACTTTATCACTTGGTAAAAGGCCCCTGCGGGTTTCGAGTACTGCACCCCCGGCACGTTCCGCAAGACACGACCAACAACCAAGGAACGCTGAGCGTACTCTTTTTTTATTTTCTTGATATACCCTTTTGACGCCCCAAGCATTCTCGTCGTACTTATTTGCCCAAGCGTGGAAGCTGACAACCTGATCATGGCTATTTTTAGAATCGCAGACATTATTTCTTCGTTGTAACTTATAACGGCTCCGATTCTGATGCCGGGCGCCGAAAAACGTTTCGATAAACTATCAACCACGACCGTGTTTTGACGGGCTGATGTATAGGTTAAAATCGTTTCCGCCTTACCTTTAAAGACAATGCCGCGATAGGTCTCGTCCGCAATAATGAATAAGTTCTTTTTACGGGCAATTGCTATGAGCGAGCGACCTTCTTTGTCGCTCCAAACTTTACCGGTTGGGTTGTCGGGGTTAATAAGAATGATCGCTTTTGTCTTAGCGGTAATTTGTTTTACCACTTCACCGACTGATGGCAGTAGAAAATTGTTTTCAATTTTCATGGTTACCGGCTTCAAGGTAATGTTGCAAAGCGCGGCAAAACCTTTGTAGCTCGTATACAGGGGTTCAAACACGATCACCTCGTCCCCCGGGTCGGTTACGGCCATGAGCGCCATCAAGATACCTTCGGCGGCGCCTTGGGTGGGCACAATGTTTGCTGGCCTGACCTTGATGCCTAATTCCTTGTAATATTTAATCCACGCCTCAATGTGCGACTTAATACCCGGCGACGGTGCATAGGGCATGTTCGGACTTTTATATTTTCCAATATCCTCTCGAAGCATCTTCGGCATCTCAATATCCGGATCCCCGACATTTAGCTCAAAAACTTTCACGCCATCGTTTTTGGCCTTAATAACGAAGGGTAAAAACTTTCTGATGGGTGAAGCAATTAACTGCTGCGACCTTTTAGAGACTAGTAATTTTTTCATAGCAAAGAGTACAAAGATTATACTACGCACCCGCTAGACGGGCAACGAGACCGTAGAAAATGCTAGGGACTACTCTGACCAACTCCTATACTGCTGTTTCAACATGCGCAGTTGTTGCGTACTGAGGTTACGGTAGACAGCTAACCAGTCACGAGCAATTTGTCTCTGCGCCGCCCCCAGTCCCACGCGGCCGGCGCACACCTCTTGGTGTAAAAAATTTTCAACGAGGTCCTTTTCGTGATACCCCGGCTTTGGATCGGCCGCCTCAGGAAAAAGATTAGCAACATCATTGCTGCCCCCAAGCTCAAGCGGAATAAGGTGATCAGCTTCATAGGCGCCAAACGTCTGTGGATACGCTAAGCCATACGCTTGATAGATTGCCTCTTTGGTTAGTGTTGAAACATTGCGAACTGACGCGCTATACCCTTGCACGCAAATTTCATCCTTACTGGCATTAGAAAAAATAGCGCCCGGAGTACAGTCGTGATCCGGCAGGCCGTCATGTGCTTGGCATTGACTCGTCTTTTGCGGCAGATCGAAAACAACACGTTGATTGTCGCTGCTGGAAAGAAGCGCTGCAAGGCGCTGACCTTTTGTTATGGTCGAGCCATGCAAAGCTAAGTAAAAAAGAACAACTGCCAGAGCAATAAATGCGAGCGGTAAAATAATTTTGTACTTCGGCAGGGCCGCCATATATTTCTTCTGCTAGAGCCGTACAACGCCTGTCGCTCCCCTTTCAAACACAGCAATGACTTACCAACCGAAAAGTTTTCCAATTTCTTCCGGCGTTTCACGACGACGCGCCAGCGTAATAGCGCCATCCTGCGCAACTATCTTTGCGGGTGAGGAAAGCAAACAGTGATGCGAAGCCAACGCATCTTGGTAGGCGCCAGTATCAAAAATGGCAATGTACTGATGTTCCTCTTCGCCAAGATCGTCAAGGTCCGGCAATCGAATGTAGGTACCGGAGGCAGTGTATTTGTCGTCAGAATCGCAAGAACTACCCGTCAACCAAACGGGCAATAATTTTCTCGCATTCATACGGTTGACTGGTACGACGTGCCATTTCTGGTGAATCGCCCAGGTGTCCAGGAGGTCGTTCATAAAACTGCCGTCAATGACGTACCATAACTTTTTGGATCCGCCGCCAACGGGCTTTGAATGGATGATACGGAAAATAGAAATTTGCGCTGGAGCAGCTGCATAACGACCCCACTCAACAATCAGATGTGGGCTTGGCACGCCGGCCTTGGCGGTCATTTTACCAATTGTTTTGACGAGACTGTTGGCAATGGTATCAACGGTGTACAGTTTCTTTTTTCCATAAGGAACAGCGAAACCACCGCCAAGATCAAGCGTGTCAAGTGTCGGATTTGTTTTACGAAGCTGAATATAGAGCGCCGTAAGACGTTGAGCTGCTCGAACAATGTCTTTGCCGTCTTCAATTTGTGATCCGAGGTGGTAGTGAAGAATTTTTAGATTTCTAATCCGCCCCAGTTTCAAAATCTCTTCTGGCGGAGAGCCAAATTGATCAAAACGCTTATCCCAGTGCGACCGAACTTTTATATCAATGTTAGCGCGAATGCCCACGTCCCCCTTAAATCCTTTGAGCCGTTGAATTTCACCAAGGTCTTCGATAATCGGAATAATAGTGAGGCCCATGTTACGAAGCTCAGAGATGAGGTCAATGTACTTTGGTATCTTCGGACCATTGCAGAGCACTTTGATGTTGGCGTTGAAGTGGTTCTGACCCCATAACTTTTTCAATAGCCAAAGTTCGTTGTACGAGGTAACCTCGAGATTCGCACCCTCGGAAAGAATTGGAATGATGAACTCTTTATTCTGGTTCACCTTCATGGGGTAATGGTACGAAATGCGACCGCGATACTTGGCACGCACCATGGCGGTCTTAAACGCCGCAAATAAATCCTCGACTTTTTGCTCGAGAATGTGAGGAAAAACGATTTCTAAAGGCGACCCGTATTTTTTAACTAAATCAAAAATGTTGTACTGGTAATTTCCTTCCTTCACAATCAAATTACCATCGCGGCTCACGTCAAACCACTGCGTATTCAGTTCTGTCCGGCCTAATTTCCAAAACTTGCGTACCGAGTTTGTCGCCATAGTGTTGCAACCGCTACTTGAGGCGACCGTGACTAACCTCCGAACCAATGATTACTCTCACCCGCTGAACGCTGAGCGACTGTTTCACTAGACAAGCTTTGTTCTGTTTCATTTCGTAGAATTGATTATGCAAAACGATGCAATCGTAGCATGGGCGCTTCAGCACCGCAAGAGTTTCGCTGTGTAAAAAGGTACCCTTATGCTTCGCATCCTTTTATCGAACGAGACATCGACTATTTTAGACATAAATTTAGACACAAAAGGCAGGAAGGGGCGGCACCGTTAGATTGGTGCCGCCCCTTCAGGGTTGTTGTAGTGCTTGCTGAGTACTAGTCCGCAACCAGCAAATAGGCAAGGTCATCGTTCGATGGATCGTCCGGGTCAGGTGCCCGCCGGAGCTCAACTATGAGCTGCCCTCCTGATTGAGGACGAACGCACAGGACGACCCCCTCGACGCTCAGTGGACGTTCTGGCAGCGCCGAGAGTCCGAACTCACCAAGCTCCATGAGATGCCACCGCTGGTAGGTAAAGACGGGTGGGTATCGCCGCACGAAGGCGAACAGATCTGCCGCGTTGGCGCTCCGCAGTCCGCAACGAGCAAGCGTAAGATTGTCGCAAGGCGCTCCTCGTCCACGGCTGTCGACGAATGCACGAATCGTCCGCACGGTTCCATCCTTTCGTCCTAGTTCGCCGAGGGACGAAAAACCTGCCATCCTCAGGTTTACCGGCAGAAGACAGCGAACCCCTCGCCTGATCGGCTCACCGTCAATGAAGCCGCCCTCGTTGCCGATAAGCTGCTCGATCGTCAGTCGCCCGTCGACGACGATCTCCTGCCCGCGCCCGAAATACCGCCACCGCCAAAAACGTTGCCTCAAAGTCGCCATGCTACCCTCCGTTTCCGACCTTGTGGCCGGTTGCTGTGCTCACTTGAGCCCTATGCTAGGAACTGACCGTAAACCATTTTCTTGGCTCTCCATAACCAAGAAAGCGTTACGTAACTTAACAGACGGATTACCGTGTGTCAAAGATGAAAAAAATTTGAGTTTAAACTTTCTGCAACCTTTTCAGGAAAAAATGCTGACAAAATTATTATACGAAAAGTGCACATCCTTACGCTAGACACCCTTACCTTTCCTAGTCGCAGGGTTCTTATATGTACGAGGAAACCAGCGAATTACTGCAAGCCATACAACCATTACTGAATGTTTGCCGAACAGGATTGCACGGCGCTTTGACGCATTGAACGTTCACCGTAGCGCAAACAGGATCAAACTCTTGTGTACATAATTTATTTCGCTGTGACGGCAGACAATCAATATTTCCGTCAGTTATCGGAACGAGCCCGGTACAACGCCAATTGATTTCCGCCGTTCTTGTTTCTTCGCTCACCACGCAAGCGGGATTACAACCCTTTTGTGTAGCATTTAAATTAGCATCGAACCACCACGTTTTAGAATTTTCATTATAATACCCCGAAGTAAGTGACTCTCCACCTTTGATACAGGTCTTCTCGGCAATATCTTTTGCTTCTGCTTCCGAAATCGTCACAGGAGAAGCAGAATTTTCGGTTGGACAAACGGCAAATTCACAGTTCGGACCACTGCGGCCAACCGCACTTCCGTCCGGACAAATTTTTGCTTCTTGGGTACAAGATTTTTCAGCTCCTTTTTTTGAAATATTGACTTGGTACATAGCGTAACTAGAGGCACCTATAACAACTACCACAATAACAGCAACCAAAATAATTACTTTTTTCATATGTTTAAAATCACGTTACTCAATTATTTTATAAATACTACTTTACCAATATACCGCAAATCGAGTGATTCTTCACTCCACAACGACATTCCAACATTCTTGCTTGCCCGTCCGTAGTCCGTGATATCAGACGAAGGTGGGAGAATGTGAGAATGTTTTAATGAACGCAACAAAACGTTTACCGTATGGTGAAAGTGAATGGGCAACCGATCGCCCTTGATAAACTTTATTCACCAATCCTGCATGCACAAGACGCCTCGTGTGCTCAGAAATCGTTTTAATGTTACATTGTAGCGCCTCGGCAATTTGCTCAACGGTAATGCCGTCTCGTTTATTTATAAGCAAAAGAATCTCGAGGCGACGGTGGTTCGCAGCGCCTTTAAAGTACCTCTCCAATTGTTTCCCTGTTTTCATATTATCTACACTACCACATCATTCCTACATTCTCAAGAATGTAGGAATGTTACAATAAAAGTAACGAACGACATTTTATTTATGCTATCCTATAGGTAATTAAACGATAAACAAATATGGGGAAACCTGACATCACCAGCACAGGATACTCAGCCGAGCAAGCGGAAGCAGCTGAATCACTATTTAAAAAAGAGAGGGACGAAGCGGAAAAGCGAGAGTATTTATCTTTAGAAATTTTTCACAGCAAGTATGACCAGAACCTGTGCGTGATATGGTCAACAGAACAAATGATCAAACTTTTAAGAAACCTGCTACTTAAGTCACCGAGTTACAGCGAAGCAACATCACACCAGGAAGTAGCGTCTTTAATTTCACCAGGAAATTGTTTGGAATTCGAAATACCATTTAGTGACGGAGTGGTGCGCAAAATAAGATTGGAAATATATATTACCCAATCATCAGGCGTAAAAGGAGTTGAGTTTTCTATTGCAGTGCCAGATCAATGGATAGAAACAAAATCTGAGTATGGGAACCCGCGCTTTAGCCTGCCCGCTGAAATTTTGTCTCAACTCAAGGAAATAGTGGAAGACGCAGCAAAAGAATTACCAACAAATATGCAAGATGATGAAAATAAAACCGACTAGCATCGTCAAGCGAAATCGATACTGGAATCAGAGATTTTCCAAAGGTGCTATTTACACAAAGAGGCCATCAAGCATACTAAGCAATTTTCAAATAGCACAGTATCTTAAAAAGGGCAGAGGAAAGTCAATGCTCGTTGTCGGCGGCGGCTACGGCAGAAACGCGGCTCTTTTAGCCAAACAAGGATGGCGAGTAACCAACACGGACGTTTCGCGTCATGCCATAACCCTAGGCAAACAAATATACGAAAGAACACCAAACTTACATTTTCAGATCGATGATGCCACTAAGACAGGATTACCATCAGGGAGGTTTGATGCTGTTGTGTGTCTTTATGTATTAAGTTTGTTTACACTTGAAGAAGTAGCGGCATGCTTACGCGGTATTCGCCGTGTTTTAAAACCTCATAGTATATTCCTTTGTAATTTCCTTGCTTTGAGCGATGATGAATATAAACGCAGCACGAAAACAAAATCCAACACTATTCTCTTGGACAAAGGTCAACAACTTGTTCAATTCTATGCACGAGGAGATGCCACTGCGCTTATTCGTGCCCAAGGTTTTTCAATTAAGCAGGTTCATTACGCAACTGAAATACGTTTTGTGGACATTCTCAAACAGAATATCACCTCACGGTCTTGGGTAATAGTGGCTACGAAGTCATCTACAAATAATCCGAAGGCATAAAGTAACCGAGGTGTGCTTAGGCCCTATCAAAAAATAAAAAATGCGCCCACTCTTGCTGCTGCAAACCTCGAGTGCTAGAATTATGCAAGTACGCTATCAACCATTTTAATTTTTATGTCAAAATATCGAAATATACTTATTGTCATTCTTGTCGCGCTCGTTGTGGTTTTTGGAGGAATCGTGGCATATCTTACGCTCCGCTCGTCTGGGTCACCGAAATATACAGCGGTGTATCTGACAACCGGTGAAATCTACATTGGTGAGTTAGCGCGGTTCCCAAAATTGACACTAACAAACCCTTACCTTCTGCAGCTCGTGAGAGAGCAGGCAGCGACAGATCAGTCGGCAGCAAAACCACCATCTTTCCAACTCGTTCCCCTTTCTGGCACCGTATGGGCACCTCAGAAACTCTACCTCAACCCCCAGCAAGTCATTTTCTCGGCCCCGCTTAGGGACGACAGTAAGGTCGTTCAGGGTATGAACAATAAAAGTAAGTAGCTTCTAGTTTGAGCAAAATTTTGAGTTAAAACAAGCAAAATTATTAAAACAAAACCCCCGGAAACGGGGGTTTTGTTTTCAACAAGACATTATTACACAAATATGCTATAATTATTTCATGACACACAATAGTCTTATGACTAGAAATGTAGTATGAAAGAGTTAAGGTCGATCTCTTTCATCAAAGGAATTAAAGGAATCCGTACATTTTCCTAAAATAGGGGGTACGGTTTTTTAATTATTTATCATAAATCTTAAACAAATACTAAGTATGAAGCACTTTAGGAATTCGCTTCGTGGACTCAGTGTTACCATGGTTACGCTCGTAACTATGGCGACCGGTACAACGGCTGCTTTGGCGGCGCTAACCTACGGAGCAACGACCGTCACAACTGACGGCGTTTACACACTCGATGGAGTCGCCGCCTCTGTGTACACCGTTGGTGGCTCAACGACAACAGGTACGATCACGATTGGCGGCACCGCTCAAACGGGTGCTATAGCTATTGGTGATACCGCCTCTTCAACAGTCTCAGAAATTTCTATTGGTGGTGGCGACGGAATTAAAACCGCTATCAACATCGGTGATGGAACCGGAGCAAATGGTATCAATATTGGTGGTACTGGAGCTAATACGATTGCCATTGGTAACACCCAAACTGGCGGCTCGGTCAGCATTGGTGCAGCGATGACCGGTGGTACGATCACAATCGGTGGAACTGGTCTACAGGTCGGGACCATTGGTATTGGTACCGGTACTGGTGCTCAAGGCATTAACCTTGGAACTGGCGGGACAGGTGCGAAAACCATTGCCATTGGTGGAACCGCAGCAAACGTTATTACGTTAGGTAACACCCAAACTGGTGGTTCAGTCAGCATCGGTGCTGCGATGACAACAGGTACAGTTACGATCGGCAGCATGGTCTATACTCCAGCTACCCATCCGGCAAGAGATGTATACCAATTTGGAGGAACTGGAAACAGTGCAAAGTTGGCAGTGTTTGCTGATAGTGGAAACGGTGAATATAACGCTTTTAGTATTCAAGGTGCATCAGCGGCAACCTCAGCTAGTGCTGGAGCAACTATTGGTAACTTTGGCGCTGTTTGGTATAACGCTGATTACAATAATGCATACTCACTTGGGACTAAGAGAAATAGGTTTAACATAGGAGCAAACTATGATGCTGACCTTCTTTTGAGCTCTCCTCACCAAGTTAGAATTGTTGCGTCGGATAACACAGTGACCGGTGGCGATGCTAACACAGCTACAACAAACGGCGTAGGTAACATTGTTATGATCAGCCGTTCTGATGTAAAAATCAGCCCTTGGGCACTTGCTGAGTCAGTCGGTAACAATTACCTCATCGTATCCGGAGTTACGCATACGGTAGCCAACCCAGCCCTGACGCCTGGCGTAGACCAATATGCTGCCGGCAATATTACCCTTGAAACAAACGCTGGCGACTTAGTCCTCCAGCCGACTCAAGGTAACGTAACCGTTGGTGGTCATGTTCTGAAATCTATAGGTGCTGCTGTTGCCGCCGCTGGTACAGATCAGACTAACGGTGTCGCGCTGACCAAAGATATTAACAACGTGACTGGTGCCGACGGAACTAAAGGTGCCGTTCTTCCAACAGCTGTAGCTGGACTTGATATTACGGTGATTAACCAAGCTGGTAGTACCTTGAAACTGTATGGTTTCGCTGATGCCCAACAGATCAACGGTGTCGGTGGGGCTACTGCATATTCTGTCGCTACTATCACTTCAGTACGATGTATAGCTATCTCAACTACCAACTGGGAATGTGAGAAATCAGCTCGCTAACCGTGGTCTAATTTAGTTTAATTAATTAAATGACCACGCCTATGGATAAAATAGTATCGAGGTGGCGTGTGCGGTCATGGCGGCTGGTTACCTCGTCTCTGGTCGTCGGCCTGGCAATAATTTCGGCCAGTGCAGCTTCCGCAGCAAGTCTGACCTACTCGTCTGATTCAACGGTTGCCTTAACATCGCCTGCAGTAAACTTCGTCATTGTTGCCGGTTCAACCGCGTCGGCACTGACTGTTGGAACAGGAAATGTTCAAGTAACAATTAACAACGGCGATTCGTTTACGCTCACCTCAGGAAGTGTTGACTTTGTTTTAACTGGCGTTGGTGGTGGAGTTACCTCTTCTTTGAGCTGCAACTCTTCTCATGTTGCGCAGGTAATTCTTAGCGCAGTTAGTGGTAGCGCAACAGTTACCATAGCTCCAGCTGCTGGTCTGTGTACCTACACCTCACCCGGTGGTGGCGGTGGCGGCAGTGGCGGCGGCAGTGGCGGTGGCGGCAGTGGCGGTGGCAGTATAACGCCAACACCCACGCCTACCCCAACACCTACACCGACTCCTACGCCTACCCCAAGTGGAGATGACTCAACACCATCCGGTAGTAACGAAGGAACGGTCACGCACTCTGATCTGCCAGATAGTTCCGAAGCTGGCGACGCAACACAACTCGTGGAACGCCTCGGTGTTCCACGTAACGAAGCTGCTGAAACTACCAATAACACTAAAATTGGTGACAGCATGCGAGAGTTTGGTGTCACACTAGATGACCAAGCGAGGAATATTGGAACGAACTTTGTAACGTATGGTATTTCAGACGCTACGAACAAGCTTGGCAGTGGCGAACGCCTCGCGCTTTTGCGTGATCAACTGGAAACCCTCGGTCAGGTAAATCTAACTGCCCTGGAACAACTCGCGAATGGCGAAAAACCAACGGTCCGAAACCTGTCGAAAGAGCAACTACAACTTTCGAAGGTACTCAAGGCCTTCGTTAAGCTGACTGGTCACCGACCGAACTATCAGAACGCGAAAGAAGACCTAGCCTGGAACACGATGATGTATCGCGTACGCTTCTCACGTGATCTCGTGAAGGAACGTACGGGTATCGTTCGTTTTAAGGCAGTCTTCGGTTACACGCCGTCCTCTCCCCTTGACTGGGCGGTCGTTCGTGCCTACGGTTACGCCTTGCATTAGTTTCAAGGTTTAACTCAGCATAAAAAAGTCTCGGCCGCGGCCGAGACTTTTTTATTTAACTGTCTTCACCACTTTAAATATTAAAAAAACTTACTGCACATTAAAAACATTTTTCCTGCCACTCCCTATTACTGTTCGCCGACCATTTTTGACCAACACTGCCTGCCTATCCGTTAACGCAATGACCTCGTACTTTGTTTTTTGAACTGCTTTTTTGATGGCAGACCTAAACCTTTCTTCAAAATGAGCGGTCACTAAAAAAGGGACCAAGTTTAACCCTTTAAAGTTTTTGAGTCCGACCGAATTTATGTCCGACGGTTTCCAGGAGGCAGCTTCAATAATCGGGCAGGCAACATAGCTGCCAGCGCTTAGTCCTAGATAAACCCCTCCCCTTTTTACAAAAGACTTTATCTCTTTGTCTAAACCTGTTTTTCTTATTCGATACAAATACTCAAAGGTGTTGCCGCCAAAAACGAAAATAACGTCAATACCTTTCAAATCACTTTTTTGAATTTTTCTGTTCAACTGAAAAAAAGTAACGTTCTTCTTTGGAATTTTGATACCTTTAAAATGCCTGAGTTGCCGCAGGATGTACTTATTTCGCTCGAGATACTTTATTGGCGTTACTACTAAAAAAATCCTAATTTCTGTTGGTTTCTTACGAACCAACTTCAAAAACGCTCTCCCTATTGCGGGGTTTTTCCACCAACCTGCCGAAGTTAAAAGTAGCTTCATGTTTTAATCGTACCAGAAACTGTAAAAGTAACATACTTTGTAAAACGCACTGAACACCGACTACGTAAACAGACGCTACCTTACTATGATATAATTTTTATACTCATCGAAACAAATGGACACAACACCAGAAACAGCAATAACTTTCACTAAAAATAGGCTGCTGCGATTTAGCGGCCTTGTTCTTTTGGTAGTAGTACTTTCTTTGCCAGTCTTTTTTTCAATTTTTAAAATTAACGACGCAGATACTGTCTTCTACCTTGCGGGCGGCAAACAACTACTCAATAAGGGATTCAGCGAACAGTGTTTTTTTAGCTACGCCAGTGCTACCTGCCAGCATGGCTACAACGAATGGCTAACCTACGTCACTACCTACGTCACCTACCTAGCTGGCGGCTGGAACGCTCTCGTTATGCTTCAGGTGGGCATCGTTCTCGCCATTTGGCTTCTTCTTCTTGTCTATCATCGCATTCGTTCGTATCGTCTTTTTACGTCAATCACTGTTCTCACCATTGCTTCGTTCATCGCCATGGAGCGATTTATGTTGCGTGCGGATCTCTTCGGCCTGTTATTTGCGGTGCTCATTTTTATCTCCGTAAGTTTGAGTCTTAAACGAATTAAACAAAAACGACAGGGAGCATGGCGGTTTGCGCTTCTCGCTATTATGTCCCAACTTTTTTGGACAAATATGCATGGCTCCTTTCCTCTCGGATGGCTGATCACCGGTGCATTCCTCGCCGAAGAACTGTATCAAATAGTTTGGCGGCATTGGCGCGCACAAGAGCCAATAAAGATAACACAACCTTTGATTTATACATTAAAAATATTTCTGGCCAGTTTGGTGGTTAGTGTTATGAATCCTTTTGGCATCTCGGCACTGTTTTGGCCGTTTCAATTTTACTTCGGCACCGCTGAATTCCATGATCAACTTGAGTTTCTGAGCCCCTTTGCTTCGCTTAATTTTTTAACGTTTTCAGTTCACGTCTACCAAATAGCCGCCTTTGTCGTTAGTCTTCTACTTCTGGCTCGATGGAAAAAAATATCCCTTAGGGACGTCATTATTCTCGGCAGCTTTTTTTATCTTTCGACTACCGCCATTCGCTACATTGCCTTATTTGCTGTTTTTGCCGCACTCATTACGCCGACATACATTGATGATGCGATAACTGTACTTACCCAATGGGTGAAAAAAACTATCACGATTCCCCGACTCCTACCATTAATTGTTAAAGGTGCCTTCGTTGTCGGTTTTCTATTTATCGTCGGAAGAACCGAAGTAGCGCTTGCCAATAATAGATTCTATACAAACGAAATGCGTTCCAGACGGTTCGGGTTAGGGCTTTCTGAACTAGATTACCCAATTGGCGCTACTAACTTTATTTTAAACCAACAACTGACCGGAAATATATTTAACGATTACGCCAGCGGAGCTTACCTAGACTGGGGGCTCTATCCGGCGCACCAAACATTCATTGATGGCGACACCTACACGCTCGACTTGCTTAAACAGTATCGCGACATTGTTGCAGGAGCTATCCCTTACCAAACGATAGTCGAACAATACAATATCAACTATTTTTTGCTCTCATTTACTCACGACGACACCGCACCCCTCATTGCTTCGCTCGCAAAAGACATAGCGTGGACACCGGTCTATTTTGACGAAACATCAATCTTCTATGCCAGAAAAATTCCTGGAAATCAAAAACTTATCGACACCTATAGCATCGATTTTGCTTCGGGAAAAAACTTTGACCACGCAACTCTTCCGACGTTTCGAGAACCCACAAATACTGCCATCGGGTATGGCGCCAGAGGAAGTTTTTTTGCCACGATTGGTTTCTTTGACCTCGCCTATGACCAATTTGAACGAGCAGTTTCTGCCGACTCAGAGAATGCTCTTGCGCAATTTGGACTCGCCCGCATCGCTGACAAACTCAACAAAAGTGAAGAGGCCGAAGCAGCATACCGTAAAGCATACGAGCTCATGCCATCCTACGCAAAT
Source organism: Patescibacteria group bacterium (assembly GCA_041660005.1). GTDB lineage: Bacteria > Patescibacteriota > Patescibacteriia > GWA2-46-9 > GWA2-46-9 > 1-14-0-10-48-11. The sequence goes on from JBAZXG010000004.1 coordinate 124,340, forward strand.
ATTCACTATTATCTAGGGTTGCATTATTATTCGCTGAATAGCTACGATAAAGCTGCTAACGAATTCAAACGAACTCTTGCCATCAACAGTAACTACCCCGAGGCGCACTACTACTTAGGGCTAACCAACGAAGCGCAAGGTAATGTTACTGATGCGATCCAAGAATATAAAAAAGAGCTTTCGGTGAACGCCGACTCTGAAGAAGGCAGAGATGCACTTCGTCGACTTAATCAACCGTCCTTGCCCGCGGGAAACGCACAACCAACAAATAACACGAGTAGTGCAAGCGAGCAAAAGTTACAGGACGCAAAAGTCAAATTTGACCTTGGAGTTACGTTGGGACAAGAAAAAAACTTCACCGAAGCAGCTAAGGCTTTTGAATCGTCTATCGCTCTCAGCCCACTCTCGGCCACAGCACACTTTAATCTTGGAAATACCTACTACTGGCTCGGCCGCTACAGCGACGCAGCGCGTGAGCTAGAGCAAGGCGTATCTATTGACCCAAGCCAAACTCAGATGTATCTCAATCTTGGATCGCTCTACGCCAACCAACTTCACGACTCGACAAAAGCGGTGGCTTCCTGGAAAAAATTCATCGAGCTCGCTCCCAATGACCCTGCCTCTGCTGGAGTCCGCCAACAAATAGAAGCGGCGACAAAAAAATAAATTTTGTTATTTAGCTACGTTCTTTTTCTAGCGCAAAAATGTTGCGCCTCGTCAAAAGGCTAAACTTATCGAGAAACAGTACCCATTTAACGCGGACCCTTGCTTTTTTCAAGGGATTCATGTATCCTCTTATGTACAAAAGTACACCAACCGTGGATATCAGTCGAATGTCCGCAGAGGTCGACATTTGCGACTTATTCACAACTTATGCTTTAAAACCATATGACAGGAAAAATCAAGCGATTAGCAACTGACAAGGGATTCGGCTTTATCACACCCGACGGGTCTGATAAGGACGTTTTCTTTCACAGTTCAGCTCTCGTAGGAGTTTCGTTTACGGACCTCCACGAAGGCGACGAAGTATCGTTCGAGACCGAGGACTCTGAAAAGGGTCTCCGCGCCAAGAACGTTCAACGCGTCTAAGCATTGACTCAAACAAAAAACCGCCCCCTCGTGGGGCGGTTTTTCGTTTGACGTCCTTTTGGCTGCGCGAGCAACCTATCCTTTCGCTTCAGTGAACACTTTGTAAAACCGATAATAATGTTCACCCATTTGTTTCGCTGCTTCTTCTCGGCTCATTTTCTTGTCACGCATGGCTACCAGTGCTTCCCAAAAAACAGTGCGCCCTACTGCAAAGCCAACGACGCCATCAAGAACTGCACCGGCTCTGAGCCACAAGTCAACCTGCGCCGCATCTGCTCCGCGACCAAGCACAATAATCGCCGCTTGAGTGCGACCTCCTACTCGTGCTTGCGCTACAACATCTGCATAATGAGCCGTCTCGGTAAAGCCTTCAATTTTCCAAATATCCGGATCGGCTCCGCCATCTTGAATTTCTTTAATCATCCTCACCGCCAGCTCCGGTCGAATTTCTTGATCATAACGCTCTTTGTCTCCACCGACAGATTCCATCTGCGCGTCAGTTGCTGGAATTAATGGTTCAATGAGAAACTTATAACCATTGGCTTTGGAGAAATCACTAATAACTTTGAGCTTCTCTCGTTGACGGGCATTTAATGCCGCTTCGTCGTCTGGGTTATATCGAAGAAGAACCTTACTAAACGTTGGCTTAAATTTATTTAGGTGTGCGCCGAATTCGTCACCATACTCAAAATCAAATTCCTTTTGTCCACTTTTTTCAGTGCTTACTGCTACCAAAAAACCCTTACGAACGGCGTCACTAATGACTTCACTGCCAAAACTTTCGTCAACCAAAATGGTTGCCGCACTCACTGGCACACCTAGTTTAACGCCCTGCTGGAATCCTTCGTAAATTACTTTTTTGTAATCGCAGAGTAATTTGTATTCGTCGCTCGTTAGTTCACGGTCTGCCGCACCAATAATTTTTTGAAACGAACTGCGGTGATCAAAGGGTAGAACAAAAAGCGGCTGATTGTTTTGATACATAATAAATTAATTATCTCTATGGTGCGTCGTAATATAACGAAGCGTTTTGGACGCTCCTCGAAGCACCATGGAGTGAGTAATGATCTGATCTGACTTAAACAGCACCCCTTGTAGCATTGGGCCGGTTACTACTCCGGTTGCCGTGAAGGTCAGTTTATCCCCTTTTGCTAAGTCTTCAGCAGTGAAGATGCGATTAATGTCACCAATGCCACACGCCCGAATTTCTTTTTCGTCTTCAGCGCTTCGTGGTTTAAATCGACAAAGAATTTCACCACCCATAATTTTGACCGGCGCAGCAGCGAGCACCGCCTCGGTACTACCACCTATTCCCATGAGGACATCAATACCACTTTCGCTCTGGCAAGTAGCTACCGCAGCAGCCACGTCCCCGTCGGTAATGAGTAACACTCTTGCTCCCACCCGTCGAATTTCGGAAATAAGCGTTTCATGGCGCGGCCTATCTAAAACAACAACCGTAATTTCTGCAATATCTTTACTAAGAGCTTTTGCTGCTCTGGTCAAATTTTCTTCGACCGACGCATCAAGATTTATAACCTTGGCGCCCTTCGGCCCAATAGCAATCTTGTCCATATAGGTATCAGGGGCGGACAATAAACTCCCTTTGGGACCCGTCACAATGACCGCCAAAGCATTGGGTAGCCCCTTAGCAACACTGTCCGTCGCTTCAAGCGGATCGACAGCAATATCCATTTCTGGCCCGTCACCCTTACCCACCTTTTCACCGGTATAGAGCTCTGGTGCCTCATCCTTTTTCCCCTCTCCAATAACAATAGTTCCCTTAAAATCCATTTGGTTAAACCGCGACCGCATGGCCTCAACCGCCGCACCGTCTGCGGCATGCCGGTCGCCGCGTCCCATCCAACGCGCTGCAGCAATGGCCGCCGCTTCAGTGACACGCACAAACGACAATGAAAGATTTTTGTCCATGCTATTTATTCACTTATTGAGAGTATTCGAAGGTCAACAATGTCAACTGGATATTACACTATCCAAGAAAGTCCTCAGTAACCGAAAATTCTTTACCGCCACTCTCTGATACTCTCCACCTTCACTTTTGTCACGGCGCCAATGGCCATCAGCAACAACCCAAATTGCACTAACCAGCCGAGAAGCGGCACGAATCCTAGGCAAAAATAAACAGCAACGCCCAAAAGAAGCGTCTTCCATGATACGTCCACTGTTGTTTGCTTCGTAATGAGCTTAAAGAGAAAACTTCCAAGAAGTATCGGCGCAAGAAAACTGGAGAAAATTAATCCGGCAACAAAACCAATAATACCAAGAACACCGAATGGGATACCGACAACTGTTATCAGTAGAAAAACCGATACTATCGGCAGCACGATCATGACAACAGCACCTCTGCCTAGTTCTGTAAGTGGGCTATGATAAACATTCTTCGTAATCTCTAGTGCATACTTTCGAAGCAAAAGCCCTACCACAAAAGCTCCAACGAGAAGAATGAGCAGCTTCATCACGGCAAAAGCAGCAATAAATGAACGTGCTTCTTTTCTCAATCCCTCACGCGCCAAAGTCTGCGGCGTATAATGAACCGTTCCTATAATCTGCCCACCGGGTACGATCACGACCTCTTGAGATGATTTATACGTTAAATTTCCGGAGAGTATGGCCTTACTCCCGAGCGTCAGCTTTTCTGCAACAACATCAACGTCTCCTGCGATTGGTGCATTAATATAAAGTTCTCCGCCAGCGAAACGAACTTTGCCTTGAACCGGTGAATCAATGCGCACTGAACCTCCGGCAACAACCACATCTCTTCCAACTTCACCACCGGTAAGAAGAAGTTGACCACCCGCACCAACCACATCGTTTTTGACTTTACTTTCTATTGTGATATTACCACCCAAGACGCGAACGCTTCCGCCAACACTACCAAAAAAAGTAATAGTTCCACCAGCGGCGTTGACAGACTGACTTACTGGTCCGGTTACAACAACATTACCACCGGCAGTCACTATGTCTCCTTCAATCGAACCAGAGCTGTTGACGCTACTACCTACCATGTAGAGATCGTCCTTAACGGTCTCAGCGCTCCCCACGGCAGTTTGCTCTCCGCTTCTTAACTCAGCAGCAAAGCTCGCGACTGGCAAAGTAGCAAAAATAAGAGCCGTCAATGCAAACCAAAGCGAAATCCGAGAAAATAGTTTAGTTTTCATATTTTATAAATAAAGAATACGGCTGCTTAAACTATAGCAAAAAAAGCTTTGTACACGAAGTGATGGAAACTTAACCCAAAAAAACATCGCTTTGCCAATGATTTCTAAAAACCCTACTGCAAGTGTAAAAAAGCTAACTGACCGTTAAAAGTTTTTCTGATATGTAGCCAGTTAATGCCAACTGCAAAATTGGCGTCAGCCCTACGTTAAGGATTGGAACAATTGGCATGAATGCGGTGTATGCCCAGCGACCGGTTTCTAAGGCCCATAGTTCAATAACGATCGCTATAATGAGTCCACCAGTGACAACTACAGTCGATTTATTTAATTTAAACTTTTGAGCTAGCAGTGCTAAAGCTAAAATAACTATCGCATCAACCAGTGCCGCTCTCAATAAAACAAAAGGTGTTATTGCCCCGCCCTGATAATGAACATACAACACACTATGTGTCGTTTCCCATACCCAGTTCAAAATGAGCGCAAAGAGAAACAGAAAAATAAATTTTTTTGGATTCCTCCCTATTTCATGCATTACAACCGCGAAGCTTACCGTCTAAATTTTTTTGAATTGTTTTTTGCGCCACCCAACAAGTGACGGAAGCACAAAAGTCAAAGCGTAATAAACATAAACGTCTGGCTTATAGTACCCATCAGCCGGCTGCAGCATTTTGACCAAGAAAAAATAATCAAAGACTATAGCGATAAGCACCCATACAACTGCAAGTAAAATATAATACTTGAGTGAGTCCCCTTTTACTTTTTTAAACAACACCCAAAGGGTGATAACGGTCCCGACTGGCATAATATACCAGCCAATCATTGCAGGTGGCACCATTGAGAAAAGAACCATCCCTAAGATGTAGCCGATGAGCCAAAGAACAAACCCCCAACCAAAAGCGTCTTTGAGAAATTGCTTACCGAGAAATAACTGCATAGATTAAATTATAGATTACATTAAAATTTGTGCCAAAGAACCTGGTTCGTTACTTCGTGGTGATAAATTATTTCAGATGGTTTTATGGTCGTTCCCAATGCTTTCGGGCTGCGATCGGCGGCCATTTGCTTAAACTCAACATACTTTTCCTGGTTGACCTCATCGATAATTTTTCCGACAAATTCACTTGCTTTAAACAATTTTATCGCGTCATTGATATTGTCTGGTAAAACACGAACTCTATCTCGTTTGCCCTTATCTTTAACTAAGAGTTTCCCTTCAAGTCCTGTTCGAAGAATCGTATAAAATGCCAAGTATGGATTGGCGTCTGGTGCCACAGAGCGAATTTCAATGCGGGTCGATTGCTCGTTCCCTACAGGGATACGGATCATAGAACCACGATCAATGGGCGAAACTTTGATCTGATTTGGTGCTTCAAAATGCGGATCAAGCCGACGATACGCATTGACGCTTGAATTAAGAGTAAGGCAAATTTCAGATGCGTGGTTTAAAATTCGCGAAATAAAGTCCCGGGCGGTGTCTGATAAACTTTCTTTTCCACGTGCGTTATAAAAAATATTTTTTCCATTCTTGGCAAGAGAAAGATTGGTGTGCATGCCAGAACCATTAATGCCAATAAATGGCTTAGGTAAAAACGTTGCGGTCATGCCTAAGTTATTAGCAACTTGTCGGCAAACAAGCTTATAGAGTTGTACATTGTCGGCAGCTCGCACAATATCGCTATAAGAAAAGTTCATTTCAAATTGCGAGGGAGCAACTTCAGGGTGATCTTTCTCGTTTCTAAACCCCATGGCGCGCTGTGCCTCTGCTGCCCGGTCAATAAACTGACGCAATCTATCCAACGGTAAGGAGTGGTAGTAACCGCCGGTTGAAATAAACTGAAAGGAGTTTGTTTCTTCGTACTTTTGTTCAGAGTTTATTCCGTCAACCAAAAACCCTTCTACTTCGGCCGCTACGTTCACAGTAATCCCACGTTTTTTCTTAAGCTCTTCAGTGTAGAGTTTCAGCCGACTACGAAAATCGGAAACATACGGTTCACGATTTCTGTCGAGTACATCGACAAATATAATAACTTTGCCAGAACCAAAAACATCTGCTGGCAAAAAACGAATACTGCCCCAATCAATGCCAAGGCGCAAATCAGATTCCTGTTGCTGACTGAACCCGCGAATGGAAGACCCGTCGAATGTTAAGTTGTTGGCTGAATCCAGCAAGAATCTCTTGTCATAATCCAACATGTGAAAACGGCCCTCAAGGTCAGTAAAACAAACCGTTACGGCTTTAATGCTCTTTTCTTTTTCTAAATAGGCGCGGTATTCCTTTTCAAGTTCCTTGTTACTCAATTTTTCCGCATGCTCTTTGGCACGCAAATTCATCACTTCGAGATTATCATAGGGAATTTCTAAAAAGCTCTTCAATTTATTATCTTTTTCCATATTTAAACTATCTTAATGAATATTTAATATAAAAAAGCTTTACTTTAATTTTATTATGAAACAACTTAATATAAATGTCTTGTGGATAACTGCTGATGATATTTTATGCTCAAATAATGCTTTTTAATAAAGGTGCCGTTTGGGCATTAGCTATGACAAAGTAGTAAAAAGACGAGGGGCGGGAGGTCAGCGTTGCTGACATCCCGCCCCTTCGACGTCGCGGCTTGGCGGCTACTCGAGCAGCAACCAACCCCTGTGCTTCAGTGAAAAACACCTCCCACAGAGATCAGGTACCGGCTCCGAATGGGCTTCCGGCAAAACGCCGCTGATGTCGCCACAGGAACGACAGTAGTAGGTCATGGGTGACCCAGCAGGAAGAGCGCTGTTGTCCACTCGCTTCCTTCCGGCGTTCTTGGAGCGACGTGCTTCCAGCTGTCGCAGGGCCTCCTCGCGTTCTGCGTCCGGCATCTTCATCCCGAGAAGTGGCAGTAGCACTTGCCGCCACTGATGAACAGTCGCGTAAACGCCGTTGATCTTGAGAGTATCCGTATGCGGGTCGCCGGTAGGACGCTCCTCGTAGCAGATCTCGAGGCGCTCCTTGCAGCCACACCGGATGAGATCGCGCGGACCCACACGTCGCGGTGTTCCGCCCTGTCGTATGGGACCGTGGTCATGCGCCTGACGAGTGGTGATTCGCAGCGGCAGCGCAGCGAAACCCACATCTTCTGTTACCTTTCTGGTTATTGTCACAGTTCCTCCTTGCAGACGTCATGTCTGCAGGTCTTCGAGCCAGATCCGAACATGCTCCGGATCCATTAATTCAGAGAAGAACAGCGAAGCTGCCTCCCCCATGATTGCTTCTGCGTCAGCCCACCGAGAATCTTCCCCCTGCTTGCTCGTCGCTTCGCTTCGGCGACGGCTACTTCCTTCGTGGAAGCAAACTCGGGATGCTCGTTGCAAAACTTCTCTATATTTCGAACTGAAACGGACATGACATCACCTCCTTTGTGCCCGTCTATTCTTTTGAAACTACGTTCCAACGAATTCTTGAACTGTCGCACCTTAGATAAAAATCGCCTCCTTATCAATCATTCGAATTATTACAACGACAATAAATAAAAATCCTACCGCAGAAAGTGAAGAATTTATCTTTAACTCTGGTCTTCGGCTCCACTTTGATCACGAGCTCAGGGTCGAGCGATGAATGATGATCTTTAAGGATCAAAAGAATAAATTTTCTCTTACTTCGCAATCAGTAGCAATCCAGCGACACCAGCAGCCACCGCCAGGGCTTTGGAAATAATATGCTGCCGCTCCTTTAGGTAGAAGTAAGCAGCAATGACAACAGCTACCGACAAAAAATCGGTTGCGGCACTAATCACTGAAGCGGTACTCATTTTAAGCGCCAAAACAAAAGCAATTGATTTGAGGACACCTGTAGCACCCCAAGTAACCAATGTCTGCCTTGCCCCAAGAGCTTTACTAAAAAGATGTGGAAGTTTTTTGAGTTCCTTGTGGGCTAATATAGCTCCCCAGGTAATCTGCGCTCCCCAGCCATAGATGAGGTAAGTGCCAAAGTCTACCTGACTCAGCATAAAGCGCTCGTAAGCCACTGCCACGCCCATAATCACAGCGCTTAATAAGCATATTAAAATACCATTAATACTGACCAGACTTTTTTTATTAAGCTGCGATGATGCGGCGAGGACGCCAGATAAAATTAATAACCCTACCCCTAAAAATTGAAGTGTCTTTAAACTTTCATGAAGAAATGGTAAAGCAATGATTAAAGTAAAAATCGGACTCAAATTATTGATGATAGTAAAAATACCAACATCAACTTTTTTATTTCCTTCAAAGGCGACAATGTTAGCAATTGGCCAAATGAGGCTGCCGCCCAACAAGAACAATAAATTGAGCAGTCCGACGTTGAGGTTATGTGGGAAGAACCAAAATAAAATGACGGTTGCTGGCAGAAGAAAAAACAAGAAAAATACGGAATTAATCAAACGATTATATTCTCCAAGCTTCTTAGCGAGCACTTGCCTCAGTAAGTAATTTGCGGTGCCAAAAACAAAATAGAGAAGTACAAGTAGTTGCCACATATATCTACTATGCTCAAACTGTCTATGGTTTTATATTTTGTACAATCTGCTTGGCTCTGCGGTCAATGTAGGCAGACCCTAAAATACCAAGCGCTGCCACCGCAATACTCACCCCCACCAAAATAAACAGGGCGGTAAACAATCTCGTGCCGTCTGAAGTTGGGTGTAAGTCACCGTAGCCGACTGTAGCTAAAGTCGAAACAGTAAAATAAAACGACTGAATCCAAGACCAGTTTTCAAACTGGTGATAAACAAGCGTTCCTACGATAATTAACAAAACGAGGGCAGAAATTGCCACCCACCCCCGCGCAATGCTGTGATGTTTTTGTTCTTCTGTATGCATAAAGTATGTAACTACATTAACAGTAAATGAAAGAAAAAACTATTCACTGAAGTTAAGGACGAGACGTAGTCCGTCGAACTTAGCAAAAAGACCTGGCTCAAAACGGTCGTGTTTTGAACGTGTTGAAAGCATTGTACTCAACGGTCAAATGACGAAGGGCGGGTCGATCGGGAGCATAGTTGCCACCGACCGAAACCGCCCCTCTTTGTTCTTCATAGTTTCCCTCTCAACGTGCTTCAGTTAGCACGGTTCTTAGATTCTTGATCTTCTTCAGTAGCCCTCGCAACCAGTCCTCGTCTTCAATGACCCCCCTCTCTCTAAGTTGCTGCCACGCAACCTTTGTTGTTTGTCGTACCCACTCCCTGGTACAGCCACGCAGATCGGCAACCTCCTGAAGCGTTCTGCGCTGAAATTCTCCATCGAGTCCGTACCGAAGACAGAAGAAAGTCCGACGCGGTTCCCTGAGAACGCGCGTCTTCAGCTGAAAGTCCCTAACCTCGTCGCACAGAGAAATGAGTTCGGCTTCCCCAACGAGCCTCCAATCCGGTGACTGTGAAAAAGAATCGCCGATGAGTCCGTGCCAAGAAGATGACTCGTCCCCAGACGACGAGATCGGTTGATCTAGGCTGATCATGTGAGCTTCGCCTCTTCTGTTTAGCGCCCGCTCAACCTCCTCCTTTGGCATTTCAAGCCAGTCAGCAATTTCCTGAGGTGTCGGCTCACGGTCAGGATGTTTATGTAGCAGTTGGTAATAAGTGGCGGTCAGGATTCTGAGGAAACTCTGTGCATGCAGCGCCACTCGAACAGTTCGGCTATGCTCTGCAATCTCCCGCAGAATGAGGTTACGGATCCACCAACGGGCGTACGTACTGAACCGAAACTTCTGCTGTTCGTCAAACTTTCTCGCTGCCATCATAAGTCCCATGTTGCCCACCTGAATCAGGTCGAAGTCACTGAGGGTCCCCCGACGGGACCGAAACCTTCGTACAACATACGGGACAAGGTAAAGATTAGAGACGACCAAGAGATTAAAGGCATCAGCGTCTAATGTCGTTCGAATGCGGCAAGCGAGTTCCTGTTCTTCTTCAAAACTGAGTCGTTTGTACCCCCGAATGGTTGCATAGTACGCAGACAGGGGTTCGTTTTCGGCGCCAGTAAGCCCAAGGCTCTCTGAAACGCCAGGTTCTTTATTGTTGTCGGCGTTCATAGATCCCTCCCTGGCCCGTATTCGTTGATGTACTCTGTGAAAGCACAAATAACCACCCGATAAAACGAGCAGTTTTTACACAAAAGACTATTCTAGAATGCATGCTCGTTCTCCGGTTGTTGTAGAACGTCTGATTAGGACAGTTCTTTGTTAATGACCGAAAAGTCGTCTGCCTATATGACCACAGATATATTAAACATGTCAATAAAAATTCTTACGATTTTTTCTTCATGAATAGAGGCGAACGGCTTTGAACCACCCAGACAGCACACAACACAGTCATGCCGACAGGTCATGTCTGCTGTACCCCATAGCAATCAGTCGAGCAAAAACCGGTATTAGTTTTTCTTCCAACTCGTCCTGTGTTATGCTCCGTATCTCGAAATCTCCAACACCGCAGAATTTATCTATCGCCTGCCTTATTTCGCCATTCGTATCTAACTCGGCGACTACCTCGTCAATGGTTCTATAGAATTCTTCAGTTGTTTGATCCAACTTTAAATCGGAGTGACCCTTGAGATAGTCCGTGCGAGCACCTATCTGCTCCCTGAATGTCGTATTCCACAACCCGTCTTTTTTGTACTCCTGTCTGCGGCTTCTCCAGTATTCATGTCCTTCGGGGATGAAGTCCATAAAAAAATTATTCATGAAACCAAGCCTCGCATCCAAGCGTTCTCTGAACAACCTTCTACCTTCATCAATAATTGATTGTTCGAGTACAGCTCTTTTATCTTCTCTGCCAAAATCTGACATAACTATTTTCTGACCACCTTACGATCTTCCTCTTTTCCACCAATTCGGATATAGTCTTCGCAACTATCAACCCAGATTTTCTTGCACTTGCAGTAGGTAAACTTTTTATGAGTATTCCAAAAAATCTCATCTCCACAATGAGTGCATTTATAGTAAGTTTCCTGTTTAGTTTTGTTGGCAATTTCACTTCGACTTCGCTCAGTATAAACCTTCGGCATAAATTTATTCTGCAAACATATCTATATATTTTTTATAAATATAGGATTGTCCATACTTCTTATCTTTATCTTTTGGCGAAAGAATTCCCATCTCAATAAACCGATTGATTACGGACTGTGAACCAACACGAGAAAAACCGGTCCATTTTTGGATCATTGCAACATTGACGATCGGCTGTTCGTAGAGCTTTGGCAATACCAACGCCGCACTCTCCGAGGAGCGTTTGCCGAGAGTGTGGATTTTTAGCATGTCTTTTTCTCGTAGGGCAGTAATTTTTCCAACGATATCAATTGCCTCACCGGCAATTTCAATGACACCATCAAGAAAGAAATCCACCCAATCAGAAACACTTCCAAAATGGTAACCGAATAGCCGCTCATAATAAATTTTTTGATGCTTCTTAAAGTAAGAAGATAGAAATAATACTGGCTTTTCCAAGTAACCCTCTTTCCAAAGGTAGAAAGTTATAAGCATGCGACCGGTTCTGCCATTACCATCAAGAAACGGGTGGATTGTCTCGAATTGAGCGTGAATCAATGCCGCTTTAACAAGAGTAAGAACATCGTCATTGGAATGCATGAATTTCTCAAGATCAGTGAGGGCAGCATGCATTTCCTCGACGGGGGGTGGCACAAAGCGTGCGTTATCCGGCCGAGTACCGCCGATCCAATTTTGAGATTTTCTGAATTCTCCGGGGTCTGAATAATAAGTCGTTCGAGCCTTGTCCATTAACTGTTTATGCAACTCTCTTACAAAACGGAGAGCCATTGGGAAGTTGTCCTGCTGAACACGCTTCATTCCGTAGTTAAGTGCTTTTATGTAATGCAAAATATCATCGACATCTTCTGGAATATTTACACTCGATTGCACTTCTGCTTCAATCGCATCAACCATAGTTGCCATCGTGCCCTCGATCTGGCTTGAGGATGCCGCATCCTTACGAAGATACATGCTCAAAAAGAAATCTACGTCTGGGAGAAGTTTTGTTATACCGTCCAGCTTACCAAGGAGACGGGTAGCCTCATCGACTTTTTTCAGAATTTTTGAATTAAATTCAAACCCACCCTTAGGAGGAAAGGGTGCTGGAACAAAGGCCTTGAAGCCTTTATTCTGCTCTTTAAGTTGGCCAATTTCTATAGATTTCATGTTTGCTTACATCTTATTATGAATGTAAACAAAGTATACACCTTTGCTTACATCAGGTCAAACAATGTAAACAAAACTACGGCATGGATAACCAAACGGCATTTCAGCACTATGGCAAAATCAATTTGCTATCGAATAACCTAGTGCCTCACGATGCACTCCTGAAAGGTATTCCTGGTTCGTATCTAGTTTTTTGATGGCTCCCGTTGCGGGACGAGTTCAGAAACTTCAACTGGCTAGTTTTTATGGAAGATATAAAAAGACTAGCCTCAGTTCTGCCACAGTATGCGCAACTTCAGACTTATTCTTGAACGCTCAACTGGCAGTCGCTCGTTTCTTTCCCGGTGGCTGAGTCTATACATTTATAGGCAATACGGACTTCATCAATAGCTGCATTTTTGTTTAGGGAAGAGAGGGCCGTTGTGAAACCTACATGACTGGCTGCGTTGAGTATCCTTGCCCAATCAGCAACCTCAAAATCCTGCGAATCAGGATTGTATGGAATGCTGGGCAGATAAGGGACAGCATTTAATGGCAAAAGTACGCGCGTTTTTATCACGTCATTGTTGGTCATCTCAATACCCTTAGAGCGCAGTAAGTGCCCCCCAAAACCCTGCGGATCAATATAAATACTATCGTACTTTGGATCCAAAGGACTGGAGCCTTTGTGCGCTTCAGCAAAAAGATAACCGCAAGCTATTTCTCCACCCCTACGCGCAACGATTTTTTTCGAACCAATGAACTTACTACCCAAAGCATACGACACCTGATTCTGAGTAAGTACAACGCTTTGCCCTTTTGCAACAAGTTTCTCGTACTCAACTTGTGTTCGATCGCAAACAACGGGTGCAACGGTCGGCGGTTGATTAACGGGAGCCGTTGGGACCGCTGTTCTCCAGAAAATAACGATGCCAGCAAAAAAGACCGCCATCAAAAAAAGCGCTCCTAGATAATCTCCGATGCTATTTGGTTTGAACCAGTTGCTCATATCTGTTCTTGAGATACTGTGTGCCTAATATAGTGAGTACAAAAATCGACACAGTCAATGCTACTAAACATATAAACGATTTTTTTAGTAGCCAGTTGAACGTAAGAAGCGGCCCCGCAAAGCTAACGATAACTGCACCTGCGCCATCAAAAAAAAGTTCCGCCCCATTACATGATAGATAAGGAAAAGCAGTGTAGCAACCTTGAGCAAGCATGTCAATAAATTGCCTAAGCACAAAGGCATAAAAACCTCCCCAGCAAAGGAGGCACAAAATAACGAGAGCAACCTTTGAAACACCATGCTCCCGCACCGCAGAGAAGAAAAAATGCTTTTGATTTTCCTCGAGCATAATGGATTGCAGATTAGCACACTGTAAAGTAAAGTAAAGAGACTCTGAGACCCCATAAAGAGATAGTTGAAGGATCCAATGACGACATGGTCACGATTGATGAGTTCACCAAGGACGACCCAGAAGCCCTCAAAGGGATGAAGGAGTTTCGGAAATGGATGATTGGAAGTTGCAGTTGACCTCGCACCGTGTAAAAACTAAGATAAGCTCATATGAGAAGGGGGTCTCAATTTGAAACAAGCGACGTCGAAATAGAGTCAGCTAAACCGCGACGGATTTTTGTAGACCTAGGGAGTGGCAAAATTCCTTCTGCTTTTTGGGGAGACCGAGAGTTTAAGGACAATGATTACTATGTCGGCGTCGAAAACAGAAGAGAGATGATTGAGTCGGCCCTCTTGTCGGGAGACATAGTCCACAACAAAGAGAATTTTAAAAGAACCGGTAAAAATATTCTATTCGTTAATGGTGACGCAAGAGGGCCATTACCTTTTGCAGATACATCGGTCGACGAAGTTTTTTTAGGTAATATTTTTGGAGAATTTGCCATTAAATCGGTTGATGGGTTCCTCGCAGAAGCGAAACGAATTCTTAAACCAGATGGAGTTTTGATTGTTTTTGAAACACATACACCGCACGTAACCAAAGACTGGAGAGATTCGGAAGGTTCTGAACACATTGTTGAAAAATTCGGATTTAAGAAAGTTAAAGAAGTCGGCATGAGTGATCCTGAATTTCAAAAAGAGGTGTCAGCATACGATAATTTTCATGAGCCAAGCGATGGTTCATTTGTGCTATATTTTTGTAAGAAAAAACAGTAGATTAGAAAGCGCAAACTGGCTCTTTTTTACTGCTACAAACAGCTTAGTACTGCATGAACTCCGGGGGTGGGATTTCCGCGTTCCTCGTCGCCAGCATAGCGACTCGTCGCTTTGTCCGGGGCAGCGCTGAAAGCTGCGACTGCTCGCTTTCATCGGCGCTCGCTTCATTCGCTTTGTCTTCCGCCAAAACTCATGGCTCGCTGCTACGCGCGACCAACGGAAGTACCCGCGTGGTATTCGAATCCCTCTCACCTCTCAGAGTGTCAAAAAACTCCTGCCATTGTGGCAGAAGTTTTTTGATGGCTCCGGGGGTTGGATATGGAACCCGTCGTCTGCCGGCTGGCTGACTCCTTAAAACCTCTAGGTTTTAATATTTCCTCCACGGGGAAAATACTTTTCCCCGACCCCTTTTGAGTGGGTTCGAATCCCCACACACAAAGCAAAAAGAAAAAACCACGAGCGCAAGGCTCATGGTTTTTTCTTTGGCTCCGGGGGTGGGATTCGAACCCACAACTTACACCTTAACAGGGTGCCACTCTACCGTTGAGTTACCCCGGAATAAAAAACAAGGTGTCGGCATGATATCACACGCGAAATCCTTAATCAACCAGGTCGTTTATCCTTGTTTCAACCTACTATCAGCTCGTAAACCGTACAGCGTTATACCGTACAGCGTACTGCGTACAGCCTTATACCCCTAATAGTCCCTCAATCGATCAATCAAGGTGTGCTTCTTAATCTTTTCTAAGGCCTTCGCTTCAATCTGACGAATACGCTCACGGGTAACGCCAAACTCACTCCCCACTTCTTCAAGGGTGTGAGCAACGCCGTCTTCCAAGCCAAAGCGCATTTCAAGGATTTTCTGTTCTCTGGGTGTCAACTCCTGAATAACTTGTTTCACATAATCTTTGAGGAGCTGGAGTGCAGCAGCGCGGTCTGGCGTCACGTTCTTAACATCTTCAATAAAGTCCTCGAGGGTAGAATCCTCGTCGTCTTCGCCAACCGAAGTTTCAAGCGAAATTGTGTCCTGAGAAATTTTCATGATGTGGCGAATCTTATCAAGCGGCTCGCCCATTTCGGCAGCAATTTCTTCTGGATAAGGTTCTCGACCGAGATCCTGAATGAGCTGGCGTTCAATCTGCTGAAATTTGTTAATCGTTTCAACCATGTGCACCGGAATACGAATGGTTCGCGACTGGTCGGCGAGAGCCCGTGTTATTGCCTGCCGAATCCACCAAGTGGCATACGTTGAAAACTTATACCCTTTGCGGTACTCAAATTTTTCGACCGCTCGAAAAAGACCGATGTTCCCCTCTTGAATGAGATCAAGCAAAGAGAGCTTTTTACCGGTAAACTTTTTAGCAATAGAAACAACCAAACGCAAGTTCGCTTCAATAAGTTTCTTCTTACCTTCTTCGTCGCCGCGCTCTTTACGCTTGGCAAGCGTTACCTCTTCATCAGCAGTCAGAAGCGGCACTTTACCAATTTCACGCAAATACATCTGAATTGAATCCGTGGAGATATCGGTGAGATCAAGCCGGCGCTTGTCCGTGGGCGAACCGATGCGCTGTGCAAACTCTGCGCGCTTAGCCGTGCCGTGCATATCAAGAATTCCGCTACCCGTACCAATTGCCTGAATACCAATGTCCTCGAGTTTATCAAGAAACATTTCGTACTCAGTCAAGTACTCTTCTACTTCCGGAAAGGTGTAAAGGATTTCCGTTTCAGTAATAAAGCCACGGGAGCGTCCTTTAGCAAGCAGTGCATCGACGCGTGCTTCGTCAGGACGAATTTTTACACGCTTCACCGGTTTCTCAACAGTACGAGGTGCGTGTTTCGCTTGCCCTTTTTTTGCAGCAGCCGCTTTTTTAGCTGGATGCTTCTCTTTTTTCTTCGTCTTGGCTTCGTTAACTTTTTTCTTGGAAGTTAACTTAACGTTTTTCTTCTTGGCGTGAACGGCTACTTTTTTCTTTATTGGCATTGCTAACTTTCTAACGTTGTTAATACTGCACTGTCATTTTGAAATTTGACGAGAAGCTCCCGCAAACGATTCTCATCGCGCGGCGTGACTAACTCGGCGGCTCGAATTTCTTGCTCCAAGTTTCTCAACTGCTCCTGCAAGTAACGCTTGCGGAGACGACGAACGGTTTCACTAATCTCTCGTTGCAAATCGACTTCTGGCACCTCAGCAAATTCACTCTCGCTGAGGAGAAAAAGAACATCAAGCGTTTGTAAAAGCGCTTCGTGGTCCGGCTCATTGGCAAGATAACGTCGAAACGCATCGCTCTGCCAAGCCGGTTGCTGCGTTGAGCTTTCTTTAGTATAGAAAACCACCATGGCCTTGTACAGGGTGGCAAGTTCCGGGGCAATAAGTTCTGGTGCAAGCGCACCGATAACATAGGCCGACTGCGATGGTGCGGCAATAAGCATAGCCAGCACCCTGTCAGAAAGTCTTCGCCAAGAATCCACGGTTTTAGAAGGGGCTGCGGTCGGTCGAAGTTTTAGCGCGCCCCCCGTTTTTTGAGGGATGAGACCCCGCAAATCAGCTTCTGGCACACTAACCAGTGCGGCCAGACGTTGCAAATAATGAGCGCTCGCTATCGTGTCGGGCACGCGAGCAATGATAGGAATAAGGTCACGAACGACCGCTCGCTTATCTTCCAACTTCGTTAAATCACGTTCTTCAGTAGCGCGACGGAAGAAGTGTTCTAGTAATGGCTCGGCCTGTGCTATGGCCTGCTTCCAGGACTCCGGATTTTCTCGAATACACTCATCCGGGTCTTTGTACGAAGAGCCATCAGCGCGACGCGGTAAGGTAATCAAAAAAACATCAAGCCCATTCTCCATGGCGGTGATGAGTCCGCGCATGGTCGCTGCCTCGCCG
>JBAZXG010000005.1:0-103214 GCA_041660005.1 Patescibacteria group bacterium
GCGATGCGATCTCAATGACATTTTTCCCAGCCTTACCAGTGCGTAAAAGAATCGCCAAAAGTTCGGAGTCCTTCAAATTCTCGGCTCCTTTCGCTATGAGCTTCTCTCGCGGTCTATCTGATTTTGGCAAATCTTTTATTTTCATAAATTATTCTCAAGTAACCATTCCCAGAGCGGCCTAAACTGTATGGTCATGTTGTCTTTTTCCACCGTGCGTTTTTCGTTCCATGTAAGCACGGTAAGTTTAGAAACATTCAATTCTTTTCCTGCCTCAACAAGAGCCTTCACTTCTCTTTGTTCAACATCGGCGTCGGTTATGTCGTAGCAGACTTGTATCAGTTCCATAACCTGGTACCCCTTTTTGAGCACAAAATCTATCTCCCGATCATTTCTAGTTTTGTAATAAAACAATTCGCGCCCGGGTTGATTACCTTTTTTCACCAACTCGGTAAAAACAAGATTCTCCATAAGCTTACCGGTATTTGGAGAATGCTGTACGGCCTTAGCGGTAACAAAACCATTATCAACGACATATGTCTTTTTAGATGACCGTATTCGTATACCAGCCTTTGTCGAATGGCGTATCAAAGGAAAAATTAAATATGCTTCCGTAAGATAGCCTACGTATTTTTCCAAAGTAACCTGGCTTTTGAAGCCAAGAATATTGGCCAGTTTTTTAGAACCATATTGTCCCGAGACATTGTTTATAAGATATGATCCGAGTCCGGCTATTTGTTCGGAAAAACGCACATTGTGACGCTTCACAACATCTTTGAAAAGCACGGCATCAAAAAGCACATCAAGATATCCGCGTGGATCAACGCCTTTCGTAACAACCTCTGGGTAACCGCCACTCGTCATATACTGCGTCATGTATTCAAGCAGTTTCGCTTTTTCATCAGGTAATGAAAGTTTGTCGGGAGTAACTTCATACTGTTTAGCTTTCAAAATTTCCGAAAAATTAAACGGTAGTATTTCTATGGGAATATGTCTGCCGGTAAGATGTGTGGCAAGCTCTTTTGAAAGAAGAGATGCGTTAGAACCGGTTAAGACAAGATTGTATCCGGCTCGATGCAGACGATTAACAAACAACTCCCAATTAAGAAGATTTTGTATTTCGTCAAAGAGAATGTATTTTGTGTCGCCGTAGGCAAGCTTCAGTTCCGTCATGAGCTCATCAAGGTCAATCTTTTCTTCTCCGGGAATTGATTCATCGTCAAAGTTGAAATAGGCAAAGGATTGATCCCTCAAGAGCATCAGAGCAAAGACCGATTTCCCTGCCCGGCGAGGACCGAGAATGACTTTTATCAAATCCGAAGACAGCCACTTTCGAGTGTCTTTTTCTTTGGTTCGCTCTATGTACGGAATGGAGAGAAGTCTCTCCTTATCCTGTTTTTGCTTGGAAACTGTCGCTTTTAGCATATTATTTACGTTATACTATGCTTATTCTCCCTTTTTAGCATAATACAGTCATTATACTGGACAAGATAAGGAAATGCAAGATTTTAGGGGGTGGCATTGAATCGTTGGTTTCCGGCATTTCTCGAATAGTACAAAAGTGTACCATTCACGAAATGTCACATAATTTGCTTAATTTCTGGAAAGTTAAGCAAATCGCGCCAAGCTCTCAAATTTCGTCTTACGGCTCGGACCGGGTGCAAGAGGTGGCAAACTCTTATCACCGGCACAAAGTTCGCCCCATGGGCAAATAAGCGGTGAATTCGGGTAACACAAAACCGCCTTTCGGGCGGTCTTGGTTTAAATCACGGCAACTGGGGTTTTTGGGGATGTATAATTTCCCCCTCTCCTGCTTCGCTCAAATTTCAGCGGACCCAGCATCAGCCCAATCTTTAAACCCTCATTCGTGTATGTTGCTACAAAAACTTTTTCTCTTGTTCTCATGCCGCTATACTAGCGCAATTCTTTTCTTAAGCACAATACTCCATTTTCATAACACCCGTACCTTGCAACTGTTAATTTTTTTTCGAATAGGTGACGAGGGAAATAAAAAAAATAAAGACAAATGAAGCGGCTACAACTTCAAACGAAATATAGTGCTGAAAGTGCTTCTCTACACTCCCAGAGAGAAAAGCGGCCGCTGAAGCCCAAACCAAAGAGGGCTGTACAAATGCTTGAGAAAAGATTGATGGCTTTCCAGAAAATGCTCTCACCTCTTTACTGGCAAAGCTCTTTTTGTCATCATAAAAATCCTGCATAAACTACGAAAGTGAAATAGTTTCTCCTGGGTTAACCGCAATACCGCCAGTATTGTTTTCTTCGGTTTTCTGAAGTGCTGAAATATTGTCGTCAGAAACACCTTCTATCATTAACGGAGCGTCAATCACTGTTTTCTCTAAAGTCTTTTTTTCTACCACCTCTTCTTTGCGACCACTATCTTGGGGCTTGTCTTTCAATGCTCGCTCTCGGCGAATGCGGCTGAGACAATCCTTACAATAGACTGGTCGTTTGCCGTCCGGCTTAAACGACAATTTTGTCGGCTTCCCGCAGCTTGCGCACACCGCATCATACGGGAGGGCGGCCTCCGCCTTTCCACTACCCGTTGTTACCGTGCTTTTTCTAGGAACCGCAGTCTGAGATGGACCGACAGCCGGAGCCAAAGATATCTGCTTCGCAGGAGCCGAGACTCTGGCCGGCTGCACTGGAAGCTTGCGACTCTGTTCAAATTTTGGCGGCGCTGCGCTCGCCAGTTTATGCTGAGCTATACCCTCTTCCTCGAGAGAACTTGCCCAACGCGATATTTTATCTTCAATTACTGCACGATCTTTTGCGTACCGTTCACGAGAAACGCGAATCACTTTGTCAGTGTTTCCATAATCAATTGAGACCGGTCGCAAGGTATTTGCCGAAAAGGGAGTCGAAGCAACGCCATCAATCATTAATTTCAAAAAAATCTGCCACTTTGCCAAGTTCACCAGGTCCTCCTCGGTAAAATAGGGTACAAACTCTTTTACTAAAATTTCAGCATCCGCCGCACCAATTCTAAAGCAAACAATGGTGCCCACGTTGCCAAACACCGCGGCCTGAACCTTCTCGTCGAGCTGTTCGATGTACTGATTAGCAATAATCAGGTTCAGCCGATATTTACGCGCCTCCGACAAAATATTACCAAATGACTCAGTCGCAAAGTTTTGGAACTCGTCGACATACAGATAGAAATCTTTTCTTTCATCCTCTGGCGTATCTATTCGACCCATTGCCGCCAACTGAATCTGCGTAATCATCATGTTACCAAGTAAAGCCGAGGTATCCTCCCCTATTCTGCCCTTGGAAAGATTCAGTATGAGGATTTTTTGGTTATCCATGATATCTCGAATGTCGATAGACGATTTTATCTGCCCGACGACATTGCGAATAAGCGCATTTGAAAGAAACTGTCCGACCTTGTTTTGAATTGGTGCGATAGCCTCAGCTTGAAATCGATCTGGATATTTTGAATACTCGTCAACCCAAAAGCTACGCACAACGGGATCCTGAATTTTCTCAATAACCCGCTTGCGATAGGTTTTGTCAGTGAGAATACGCAGCACACCCAGCAGTGTGGATCCTGGATAATCGAGGAGTGCCAAAATAGCATTTCGCAAAACATATTCGAGTCGCGGACCCCAGGAGTCAGCCCATATTTTTTTAAATACCCCTACGAGACCTGATGCAATCAAATGTCTCACTTCAGGATTTACCGATTCTAAAATGTTGAAAGCAATAGGAAAATGTAAATCTGCAGGGTTGAAATAGACGACGTCATTAACACGATTAGATGGAATCAAGGGTAAGAGTGACTCGGCCAGCTCCCCGTGCGGATCAATCACTGCCAAACCATGACCAGCCATAATGTCAGAATAAACCATCTGCTTGAGCATTTCTGATTTGCCCATCCCGGTTTTTCCAATGATATACATGTGGCGACGACGGTCATCACGTTTAATACCGAACAGCCGACACTGGTCACGATAATTCGTTTCCGCAAAGAATGTTATATCTTGCTGTCCTGTAACCATAGGTCAATATTTATTACACAGGTAACTGAGACGGCGGCTCTGGTTTTTCCCGGTTATTCTTTGGCTGCTGCATATCTTTGCGAGCAAACTCACCAATCTCGGTTGCGTAGGGTAAGCTCGTCGGAGGTGGCGTGTGTTTAAACTCAGTCCGTTGCACCATAGCGCGCATCGGCTCAAATTCAGTCTTGATCGGAAAATGCCAAAGCGTCGCCAGTTCTTCGATATTCATCACCTGAGGCTCCCGCCCGAATTCAAGTTCCCGCACACGGTAGCGATGCATAATTTTCCTGCGTTTCATGTTTTTTCGCCACTCAACAAAAAAGTAGTTAGCGTGTACGCCAACGTGTTTGGTGTCGGGCTTGAGTGAATTAAGATCCTCAGTATTAAACTGCTTTATTGCTCCAACAAGCGCCTCTCTGCCGTGCGTCACGTTGTAACGCTCTTTCGTTCCAATATAAATAAAGCGAATTTTTGTTTCAAAACCAATTTTTTTCACCTTAAGTGACATGGCCTCCACGCGTTCACGATCGTAGGGCGAAAGCAACAATAAACCACTGATGGTGGAGCTGTCGCCATGCGTCTCTTCTAAAACCCCTGAGCCGCCAGAAAACTGATGCGACGCTGACTTTCCAAATTTAGAAAATTCATCCGCTATTCTTCCAAGAACAGACGGGGAATGCTTTACATTACCCATGGCAGCTGTAATTTTATGAATCACCTCTTGTTTCCACTTGTTGTCTATAGGGAGAATAATTATTTGCAGCCACAATTGTTCACCAGGCCCGAGCTTGCTCATTGTTTCCAACACCGCATTCATCGGATCCTTAAATTCCCTCGTCATCATGTGCTCAAACTCAGGATAAGTACGAATAGGAAGGGCTTCGTTCTCAACGTAAATAACTTCAGTTCCGTACATATCATATCGTTCATCCGGATAAACTGCAGGATAACCGACCGTATAATCCTCTACCTCAGTTATTTGCGCATCCGGGTACTGACTATATATTGCGGCCTCAACTAAATCGCGGAATCGAATCTCTGTACGAATCAAAAACTGCACATAACCCTCAATACTAACAATTTCTAAGGAAAACTCCTCCTGCACCTGTCCGTACCAATATTTTTCTAGCATTGTTTTTGTACCGTGTGCACCCGCTAAATGTGCAAAAATATTCTCAACAGCTTTGGGGGATTGAATATTGTCTTTAGGGACATCGATAGCAAGCAGCACGTATTTAAAAGTATGCTCACGGTATTTCTCCTTAATGTGGCGCATCCAGAAAAACCAAAAGATACGGACAAACGCAGCAACAAAAACCACCCAACCGCCATGCGTTACGATGTAAAAAAAGAGTTTCCAACTACTCAGAAGCGGTGATGCTCCGTAAATGGCTTCATTAAATAGCTGTAGAAATGTCGACGGTGCTGATGGATCCATCTTTTATGTTTTAGAACTGACGAGCGAATAACGCCCGTCCTCGCCTTTTACAAATAGTGACTGATTAAGAAGCGCCAGGTGAATCGTTTGCTTTTTTACCATACGTTTCCGCAAAACCTCGCTCACAATTTCTTCTCTCGTTAACGATTTTCGCTCGACTAAAAGTTCCCGAACAACGTCCCCCACTGTTCCCGGCTGATACCCCCACTCCCGGAGTGCATACAAACCGCGTCCCACTAACACGAAACGTTTATCTAAAATAAGTTCGTTATGTACCGACGGAGCTTTGGCAACTTTTGCATCAAAATGAGCGCCATTAATTTTCTCGGTTATCGCGCTAAAGTGAAGCGGCTTGCCCTCATGACGCAGTATTAAATAAATTTTATCGTTCATGCGCCGCGGACGAATCGTCGGCCACGATTGTTTACCCCATTCGCCGAATATATTTTGCGACAAGTCCCCAGAAGCTGCTAAATACGCAGTGAGCACGCCATCCTCTTCGGCGGCTGTTGGTTCCTCATCTACATTTGGATCGCTGAGAAATTCTCGGGCAATATGCACAGGTTCAGCTACGAGCTGCCGTTTGTGCTCAATATAGTATGGCTGCTGACGATAACGACGCAGTAACTCTGTGAGCTGCAGCGGAACGCCAGCCGGCTCCACGACGTTTAAAAAAGCTCCTACGGCTCCTTGCAACAGTAACGTATCGACACCCGTCAACACGTAAAGCGTACGAAGCTTCTGCTGCTCGACACGACGTTCAACAAATCCTTCAAGTAAGTTGTCAAGTAAAAAATGAAGGCAGGCTCTGGTACGTATCTCTTGCGTGCTTGCGTCACCCGAGGTGTGTGAATAATGTAACAGCTGATTAATAAAGTATTCTGACTCTAAAGCTCCTCCATGGCTTCTGAGTAAGTATTCGGTCGTGCGAATAAATAACTTCAACTCATCATGCTTTGATCGCAGCGCTTGCAGTTTGCCTACAGAAGATTTTGTAATTTGACGGACACGCTCTCTCGTAACTTGAAGTTTTTTTCCTATTTCCTCAAGGGTCTCGGTCTGACCACCGTCAGGAACAGCAAAACGGTGACGAACCACCTCTGCTTCACGCGGAGTTAATGTCCCCAAAAGATGCACAACTACTGAAACTGGATCAAACGAACGAATTTCCTCAGCATGGCGCTGTGTTATAAGTTTGTCTAAAATACTGTACTCAGACATCGTTATATGGGCTAGTAAATGAATCAAAAACTATGATGCTTGTAAAATAGCATAAAAAATAGATTATGTCAACACAAAACAAGGGGCTTTATGCCCCTTGTTCTTGTAATACTGTAATTATGCTAATACTGAGCTAACCGACGCTTCTCCTTCCAGGAGTACCAGCTAACAAGCAATGGTGAAGCAATAAAGATCGAGCTGTAGGTTCCAAAAGTGATGCCGAACACGAGAGCTAGAACAAAATAGCGGCTACTCGCACCACCAAAGAACAGTGTGAAGAGTAAAACGAGCAGTGTGGTGAGTGACGTGTTAAGAGATCGCGACATTGTTTCGTTGAGACTACGGTTGACAACTTTGGCAAATGAATCCGTTGTGTGATGTAAGTTCTCTCGAATACGGTCAAAAACAACGATGGTGTCGTGAACAGAAAAACCGAGGAGCGTTAAGAGCGCGGTAATAAACAAGGTATCAATTTCAACGCCCATAAAATGACCGAGCACGGCAAAAATGCCGACGGTAATAATGGTGTCGTGAAAGAGTGCGATAATAGCAGCCATACCGTACTGCCAGGAAGGGACCGGTCGCGATACCTTTCTGAACGCCCAAGCAATATACAAAACAATAGCGCCGAGTACGGTCGCAAGAGCAAGTATTGAGTTCTGCCGGAGCTCCGCACCAATAGTTGGGCCAATGGCGGTAAAACGCTCGACAGTAAGCTTACTGCCATCCTCTCCCCCAAACTTTTTTTTCAAAGTACTCACCAACAGTTCATGGTCTGCATCGCTGATGGCAGAACCTTCTTTGGCGCCAATTCGCAAAACAGCGCCTTGGCTTCCAACGGGCGTAACATCAACTTTGCCGAGTGAACTGGGTAGCGCCGTTTCAATGTCTGCCACGACTGGCCTGTCACCAGTAAAGGCAACTTCGAGAAGCGACCCTCCAGTAAAATCGATACCGTACCGCAAACCCCAGCCAGGCACAACCACCGCCAAAATCGCCAACACCGTCAAAGTGCCGGAAAATATATATGCCACGCGGCGATACCCTACAATGTTAAAGTTTCTGCGCTTCATAACTGTTCACTTTCAGAATTTTTATGAGACCAACCGTACAGCCACAATCGCTTGGTGCTACCATTACCAACAACAAGACGCAGGAACGAGCGGGTAACCGTGATCGCGCTGAACATACTCACCAAAATACCAAACGCTAGAGTTAGCGCAAAACCGCGAATCACGCTCGTACCAAACCAGTACAGTATGAGACATGTAAGCAGTGACGAAACGTTTGAATCGCGAATTGATGTCCAGGCACGTTGAAACCCTACCTCAATTGCAGATTGCAGCGGACGCTTATCAGCAAGCTCCTCGCGCAGGCGTTCAAAGATAAGAACGTTTGCGTCTACCGCCATACCAATCGACAAAATAAATCCTGTCACTCCGGCTAATGTTAATGTTACGGGCCAAATTTTGAAAACAGCCAAAGCAATACTTGAATAAATAAGCAAAGCAAGAACAGAAAGTATGCCCGGCAGGCGGTAATAGAGAATCATAAAAATCGCGACAAACAGAAACCCCATGAGCCCTGCCTTCAGACTCCGATCAATGGCAGCCGCACCAAGTTTAGCTCCAACAGTTTGCTGCGAAACTAACGTAATAGGAACGGGCAGCGCACCGGCGTTTAAGCGTTGCGCCAGAAGCTTTGCTTCGTCAATGGTAAAACTGCCAGTAATGACCGCTTCTCCGCCCACAATTGCCTGCTGTACAGTTGGTAAACTAATTGGCTGCTTGTCGAGGAAAATACCAACGGGTTTGCCAATGTTTCTACTGGTAATTTCTTCGAATAACTTTGACCCTTCGGCATTAAAACGAAGTTGTACCTGTGGTTGATTAGTCTGCTGCGCAAAAACAACGGCTGCTGAGTCCAGTTGTTTACCCGACAATTCTGTATTTTTCCACCCACCGTTGGTGTCCTTTGGCAAAAAGTCACTCTCTGAAGGTGCGGAAATGAGAATGTGGCGCGCGTGAATCTCCAGCGTGCCATCAGCGCTCTTTCGGTCATCAAGTCTTTGGATAACATGATAGCCATAAGCAGACTGAACCGGTCGCGTCGTAACTTGGTTCGTTTTTAATTGATCAAACAGCGCAGTGCCAAATTCAGAGACAACACTCGCCTTAGTTATATACCCCAAATCGCCGCCATTCTCTTTCGAGCCGGTATCAGCAGAAAACTCCTTTGCCAGTGCTGCAAAATCAGCACCAGTTTTTAAACGCCGAATGATGTCCTCAGCTTTTTTCTTTGCATTAATCTGACCGTCAGCAATAATTTTCTTTTGCTCAGTAGTCAAAACTGGTGCCACGGCATTTGTATCTTGTTCTTTGAATTCAAGTAGCGGCGTTTCACCGATCTGCTTTATGGCGTCTGCCACATTCTCTACCCCAGCAAGTTCAACCAGCACGCGCCACTGATCCCCTGAACGGTCAGTTTGAACGACCGGCTCGGCTACGCCAAAAGCATTAACCCGTCGATCGATGACATCACGAACACCCTCAAGAGCTGAAGCGCGATCCTTTTGAGGAATCTTACTTGTATCAGCGTCATACAAAAGTTGCGTCCCACCAACTAAATCAAGGCCGAGACGAAATGGTCGATTAATAAAATGCGGAACGCCGGCCTTGAGAGCACCACCGACCCACCCGAGGCCTCTTGGAAAATGATTTGATCCGAGATTAGCCAATTTAGGATTTACAGCATCTACCGCTCGGTTATAGTAAACCGGATCATTATAGAGAGCTGTGGTAATGGTCAAAATAATAATAGCGACAAAAGTCCAGCGCACTCTCCCTCGCCGCGTCTGGAAAGTAACCTTAAGTGCCATCCATAAAAAACCTAGGCCGTGCAAGATAAACATGACACCACGACCCAGCCATTCGATAGGCTTAGTTACAATAGCGCGAATTGAACCGAGAAATTTGAAGTTTATCTTTTTCAGATGATGAAACTACAGAAAAACCCCCTTTCGGGGTAAGCGAAACTATGGTAGCAAAAATGACAGTTAATGCAAGACCGCGGCACACAATAACACCTCAGCTGTTTATATTGAAACAACGTAACCCATGCGTATCAAGACTTATTCCTCAAATATCCCATTGATTTCAGCAATTTCCTGGCTGGATGGACAAGATTGAAATACAAACCAATCCCAGGCGGCTTCCTCACTGAGAAGACCCAAATTATCTTTCTCTGCAACACCGATCATTAAAGTAACGGTATTCACAACTCTAAATATTTTTATACTTCTTAGTACTCTCTAGTATAGAGACTTCGTCAAGATCAGATCTTTTATACAAATCGTGCTGAGTGCTCATTTTGCTTATCAAAAAATCAATCGGTAAAAATTTTATTTCACTGCCAGCTTCGGGGTCAGACATGTCACGCAACGAAGCATCGAATTTAACTAAATTGCACAGAAAATAAAGCGTGGTTTTTTTAACTTGAATACTTCCACGAGGAAACTCACTGGTAACCGCCCCAATATACGTTTCAATTATTGCCTCAACACCACATTCTTCAAGTAACCCTCTATGCACAGCTGTCTCAAGTGTCTCTCCAACCTCAAGCGTTTCTCTCATTAACAAATATAAATTTTTATAGCATCCACCGTAAAGCTCAGTCGAAGTGAAATAATGACAAAAAACTTCGTTCCGATCGTTTAAGACAACTGCCCCAACCGAAAGATGGTACGGATGCTCTTTGGTTCCATTGAAGTAGTTAGACATAACGAAGATAATGTACCGATCAAATTTTCGATAGGTCCCCTCTTAATACAATCGGCTGCATGGCTTTAATTTCATCACTGTAGCTCATCTTTGGAATATTATTCAACAAAAAAATCTTTTTATTGAGAACATGAGCAAACCCCATTTCTAAAAACACATTGCCGCCAATATACCCCTTAATCCCCTTCTTGTCATAATTGGCAACAAGTACCACATCGCAATCATTAATGACGTTCCAGTATGCTCGTATTGAATCATACTGAATGGCTCTGTCGGAAAATTTTCCGCTTTTCTTCTCGTCTTTTATACTATCCAAGGAAAACTCTCCAGCCAAAATTTTTCCTGAAGTAATTGGAATATGCACATCGAACTTCCGCGCACGAAGTTCATTTGCTAGTTTTTCAACTTCATACGTAAAATCTAAGCTTGCACAAATTGCGATTTTCATAAATTACTTGCCATGACACTCTCGATATTTTTTACCGCTTTCGCACACGCACAATGTATTTAATTTAAAAAAATTACAATCGGAAACAAAGAGTGGCTCTGGTAAATCATTTAAATGAAACCATCGAATCTCAGTGCAGCGATCAGGCTCCATCATTCTAGGCTTCCCGCTCCACTTCGTTGCTTTCATAAAGATAGTCACATAATGCTTCTGCTCTTTTTTAAAAACATCGTTAGTTACGCCGAGAACGCGTACTTCCTCAATGTCTAAATCAACTTCTTCTTTTGTCTCTCTCATAGCGTTTTGTAAAAAGCTTTCCTGCCACTCCAAATGACCACCCGGCAAACACCAAGTACCTGCTCCATGACTTCCGCTTCTCTTTTCAAGCAAAACTTGATTCTTATCGTTTAAAATAAAAATACCAGTACCCACACTTGGTCTCATTGCCTTAGTTTCATTTACCATAGTATTTATACTGCGTATTTCGCTCCGGATTACAGCTCACCACTCATACATTATTATTAGCAGACCTAAGCATTTTTTCCATGGCAATGTTTGTCCCTCGACTTCGCTCAGGACTGCGAAATATCACTTCCGTGGCATTTCTTGTATTTCACCGGGGTGCCATCTGCTTTAACCGCTCCGCACGGGCACGGTTCATTTCTACCAATTTTTTCTGCATGAACTTGTACAGCGCTAGAGCTCACATTTCCACCTGCCGGCAAACCACCGTCAGCTGTTCGCTCTGACATGGTTTTGGCGGGTGCAGAGAAGGTTATGTTTTGCTTACGTTGAAGCGAAGGCGCCATGTTTGCTGCAGCCCGCACTTTATAAATACTGTACACAACTTGCTTACGAATGAGATCAAGGAGCTCAGCAAACAAACGGAATGCCTCTCGCTTATACTCAACCAGAGGGTCTCTCTGTCCGTATCCGCGTAGACCAATACCCTGCCGCAAATGGTCCATGGCTTCTAGGTGCTCGATCCATAGGGAATCAATGGAGCGCAGTAGCAGTGAACGCTCAACGAGAAGAAAACCGTTCTTGTCGTCCTTGATGGCTTCGTTAATTTCTTTGGCAAGTTGCTCATAAGCTGTCTCTGCGTCTTTCAAAATCTGCGTTATGAGCGCGTCACGTTTAACAACAAGGGTATGCTCTTCCCCGCGACTACTGAGTTTTACAATTTCTTGCTCAGTGTCTGCAGAAACCGGATAAATCGTTCGCATCACTTCGCTAATTTCCTTAGTGTTCCAGTCACCGGTATTCTCACTACTGGTATGAAATGCTACCACCGTCTCGATCTCTTCCGTAATCATTTTTAATATTTCGGGACGCAGCAAATCCTCGCTCGTTTCCTCGCCGAGCTTGAAATTATCCAGAACACGATGGCGCATACGATAAATCGTTTCGCGATGCTTGTTGATAACGTCATCGTACTCAACTAAGTGCTTACGAATATCAAAGTTATGACCCTCAACCCTGCGCTGCGCCGATTCTAGAGCGCGCGAAACCATTTTGTTCTCAATCGGCATATCTTCAGGTACACCGAGGCGCTCCATCATGGTTTTGATGCGCTCACTACTAAAAATGCGCATGAGGTCGTCCTCTAAACAAACGTAAAACTGAGATGACCCGGGGTCACCCTGTCTGCCGGAACGACCGCGCAATTGGTTGTCTATTCGCCGCGATTCATGACGTTCAGTTCCGATAACATGCAGCCCACCGGCTGCAACCACACGCTTATGCTCCTCCTCCCAGCGCGCCTGCTCTTCTGGACTTTCTGGCGCACCGTTAATGAGCTGCGGCGAAGAGCCGCCTAAGATAATGTCGACACCACGACCAGCCATGTTGGTTGCCAATGTCACCGCCCCAAATCTTCCCGCCTCGGCGATGATACTCGCTTCGCGCTCGTGGTTTTTTGCGTTAAGAACTTCATGTGGTACGCCAGCTTCCAATAGCAGCTGACTCAAATGTTCGTTTTTTTCAATTGATATCGTCCCAACGAGAACCGGCTGCCCTGTCTCGTGACGCGCTTTAATCTCGTCAATAACTGCCTTAAATTTTCCGTGTTCGTTTTTATAGATACGATCAGACAGGTCACCCCGAACCATCGGGCGATGTGTTGGTATAACAACAACTTCCAACTTATAAATTTTATGAAACTCCTCAGCTTCGGTCTCGGCTGTACCGGTCATGCCGGCAAGTTTTTCGTAAAGACGAAAATAATTCTGAAACGTTATCGTTGCTAACGTCTGGCTTTCTCGCTGAATTTTCACGTTTTCCTTGGCCTCAATTGCCTGGTGCAACCCCTCAGAATAACGCCGACCATACATAAGTCGCCCGGTAAACTCGTCAACAATGATAACTTCATCGTCCTTCACAACATAGTCGCGATCTCTTTTATATAACCGTTCTGCTCTCAATGCTTGTTCGATGTGGTGAACAATCTCAAGACCACTACCCGTATAGAGATTCTCAATATTAAGCAATTTCTCGAGCTTCGAAATCCCTAATGCGGTCAAGGTAGCCGCGCGCATCTTTTCGTCGACATTATCATCAACCTCTGGCTCTAATTTCCTAATGAGTTGGGCGAACTGGTAATAGCGATCGTTGGATTCTTCAGCCGGAGCAGAAATAATGAGCGGCGTTCTCGCTTCGTCAATAAGAATGCTATCCACCTCGTCGACAATGGCGTAGTGAAGCCCCCGCTGCACCCTGTCCTCAACGCGCGCAACCATGTTGTCGCGTAAATAATCAAAACCAAATTCATTATTGGTGCCATAAGTTATATCGCAGGCATAGGCCTCTTTCCTGCTAACCGCTTCGAGTTCTTTTGTCTCTGGGTTATAGCGAAAGGCGGCATCATGTTCAATTGAGCCCACCGACATACCCAGCATATCAAATACTGCACCCATCCACTGACACTGGAAACGGGCCAAATAATCGTTCACCGTAATCAAATGGGCACCCCTACCCGTGAGCGCATTAGCATAAAGCGGCGCGGTTGCCGTTAACGTTTTACCTTCACCCGTACGCATTTCCGCAATGTTCCCACGATGCAATATGACGCCACCCATGAGCTGCACATCAAAATGCCGCTGGTTAAGTGTGCGGCGCGCCGCTTCCCTTACCGAAGCAAAAGCTTCGGGTAATAAGTCGTCAAGTGATTCACCTTCGGCAAGACGACGCCTCAAGGTAACCGTTTGGGATCGAAGTTCTTCTGCGCTGAGCTTTGTACACGCTTCTTCGAATCCATTTATCACATCAAGCGTAACCTGAACGTTTTTCAGCGCCCGGGCGTTGCTATCTCCAAATAATCTACTAATAATGCTCACAAACTGTATGCTTTAATAATAAATGGTATTAACCCAAGGGCAAACCCCTGGATTTCTCAATCCGCCAGTTGGCGGATTGAGAAAGAAAGCGCGGCTGGTCCGCGCGGGGTATTAAACCCTTTGACGCCTGCGCCGCACAGAAATACAAACTGCTATTTGCACTTCGCTCACTATCCTCGGCAATAATTCCTCGATCCAAGCATGGTCGAAGAGCACAAACAATGAACAGAAATCAATTTTATTGCTAGAACGACTTTCTGTCACGCTTCATTTTTTTTGTTTTGAACCGGCTCATTTCTTTTTTAAGTTCATCACGCAAGATATCAATTGCGCCATAGAGGTCTGCAGCTGAAGCCTCTGCATAAAACGAATGCCCAGGCACAAACGCCTTCGCACTGCTGCGAAAAAGATTTTCGCCTTTTTGATGATGTTGCGTCGTTCGCTCTAGCTCAACATCCATGCGTAAGGTCTCTGGATAAAATTTGACCAGGCCGCCGATTTTATTTTGCGTATACTCCGCGAGCGCGGTAGTCACGTCAACATTAATACCTTTTATTGCTACCTGCATATTAAAAATAACGTACCATAAAAAAACCCATTCTGCAAGCGCTTTATTGCCTAAAAACGGACGGCAGTGTGTCAAAACCGACGCACTCTGCCTCTGGAAATAGACGTACGCCAAAATGTTCAAAAACTGCGGCTTGAATGTCCGTTGCTAAGTTAATGACATCATTTGCCGACGCATGGGAAAGATTAACAATGGCCAATGCCTGCTTTGACGACAAACCGACTGAACCCCTCTGGTAGCCTTTAGGGAAGCCCGCCTGCTCAATCAACCAGGCAGCCGAAAGCTTCACTTTACCGTCAGCACTTGGCCAGCGCACCAGTTTAAGGTTTCTAACTTTTAACTGCTCATCTAATGCGTTACTTTGCTCCAAGCTTATTACTGGGTTGGTAAAAAAAGAACCGACGCTGCGACTATAGGGTTCGTCCGTGCTCAAAACCATGGCTTTCTTTTTTCTGAGTGTTAGCACTGCAGCGCGAATTGCTTCGAGGGTGGGTTCTTCTCCACGCTCAGCGAGCAAACTACGTAGCTCTTCGTATTTTACACTACCCGTTTCCGATGAAAGCAAAGAAAAGGTTACGGTCATAACAACATAGCGCTTCCGCCATAAACGTTTAAAATTGCTGGTGCGATAGCCAAAGCCGCATTCTTTTTTACTCAAATCTACGACCCTCTGTTGCTCGGTATCATAAACACGCACGGACACTATACTTTCACCAACTTCTTGCCCATAAGCGCCAATATTTTGTACCGGCGTAGCGCCAACGCTTCCGGGAATACCGCTCAAACACTCCACGCCGCTTAAGCCCTTTTGAACGCAAAGCGATACAAAAGTATCCCACGAGACAGCTGCCTCGGCTTTGACCTCGACCCTCCCACTAAGAGGCTCAGAAAAATGGATGCTCTTAGCCACGAAGCGAACAACGAGACCACGATAACCAGTATCCGAAAAAAGTATATTACTGCCATCGCCCAAAACAAAAAAATCAAGACGCTGTTTTTTTGCACTCTCAATCGCCCACACCAATTCCTCCTCAGTCTTTGCTTCAAAATAGTAATCAGCCGGCCCGCCAATTTCTATCGATGAATGCTCGGAAAGTGGCTCATTCGTTATAACCCGTGAAGCGCTGACGCCGGTAAAAATCATAGCATTAACGAATGAGCATATCGGCAACGCGCCAGACATCCCCGGCGCCCATGGTTATGAGTACCCCTTTGCCGGTTTCTTTTTTGGCAACGAGACTGGCCTCCTCAAGACTTCCTACCCCAACCGCATGCCCCGGATTCACTGCATTAATCGCCGCAACAAGCATGGCGTGGTCTACCCTCCCCTTGTCTTCACGAGCGGAAGCATAAATTGGCGGAACGATAACAAGATCGGCTTCACCCAAAGACTCCGCAAAATCAGGAAGCAACTGTTCTGTGCGACTGTAGGTGTGCGCTTGAAAAACAACCACAATGCGACGCTCCGAATACCCTTTTCGTACGGCGCGAACAACTGAACGAATTTCTGAAGGGTGATGCGCATAGTCGTCAATCACCACCATTGACCCAAATGCACCGCGTCGCTCGAAACGCCTGGCGGTGCCTCGATAGTGCTCCAAGGATCTGCCAATAATTTTTGAAGATACCCCCGCCTTGTCCGCCATGACTAACGCGGCAAGAGCATCAAGAGCGTAATGCTTGCCCGGAAAATTAAGGGAGAATTCTCCATGCAAAACGTTATGCTTGTATACGCGAAAGTTTGTCACGCCTTCTTTAACTTGAACGTTTTTAAGTTGCCAATCATTCTTTTTATCTTCACCAAAAGTAACGACTGATGCGGAACAACCTTTGACTAAACTTTTAGAGACAGGATCGTCACCATTAATAATGAGCGTACCGTCTGCGGGCAAACGCTTTACAAACTCGGCAAAAACAGCGAGATAGGCGGCTTCGTTTTTAAAGAAATCTGGATGGTCATAATCAACGTTCGTAATAATGATATGACGAGGTGCGTAGAACTGAAATTTGTTTTGATACTCATCAGCCTCAAAAACAAACCAATCCCCACTACCGGAACGTGCATTTTTTCCCCAGGCGGTTACCGGTGCACCGATTAACGCCGTTGGATCAATGCCTCCTTCTTCAAGCATGTGTGCAAGCAATGCCGTGGTCGTGGTTTTACCGTGAGACCCGGCAACCGCTACCGAATTCCGATAACTCAACGCCAGCACACCGAGTACTTCGGGATAACTCCACTCTGGCAGAGATAAATCTCTGGCCGCCTCGCGCTCAATATGGTTTGGTGCGTAGGCTGTTGAATAAACAATCGCGTCAATAATCGAAGTAATGTTGCTTTTCGAAAAACCCTCAGCAACCGAAATGTTTGACGAGCGCAGTACTTCATCGGTCTGAAAAGATTCCATTGTGTCAGAACCGCTGACTACATACCCTTGCGCTTGTAGCAGCGCTGCTAAGCCAGTCATTCCTACACCTTTAATGCCAATAAGATGTATGCGTGCCGGTGGGTTAGGAAATTGAGTTTCTGCAGTCATAACAACCCTAGGTTATGAGTTTGCGAACAATTGCTAAAAAAAACTGTGTGCCGTCAGGTATTAGCGCGTGCAAACGCTCACCCATTTCAAGACGGTGCTCTGGGTTATCAAGAAGGTCCGTTACCGTATGAACAAGGGCATCTGCAGTCAATTTCTCTTGGTTACAAATAACTGCCGCAGAATGCTTTTCAAGAACGGCAGCATTGTCTTCTTGGTGTGAATGAGGAATCGGCACGACAATTGTAGCTTTTTTTAGTGCTGCCGCTTCGGAAAGATTAGCCATACCGGCTCTCGTTATGACAACATCGGCCGCACGGTTAATGTCCGGCCAGTCAGCAATAGAGAGATCAATGGCACGATACCTTTCGTTTCGAATATCTGTGCGCAACTTACCGCGTCCCGTCAAATGAATGACATACGCTTTTAGAGTCAGTGCCGGTAATGCCTCAATGACGATATTATTCAATGCGAGTGACCCTGTTCCCCCACCCGTAACGAGAAGGATGGGTATTGATGGGGAAAATGCAAAGCGTTTCAACAACGATTCTTTGGTACCACCATAACTCGATGGACGAATTAAATTACCAATTGTTTCAGCGCCCTCTTTGGGCCATACGCTCGTCCGCTTGCTAGCCGTAAAACGAACGAGCTTATTGGCTAATCCATCACGACTATCTTGCTCATGCACCAAAACGGATATCCTTAAACACCACGCCGCCCAAGCAACGGGAACAGCAACATATCCGCCGGCCGATACAACGAGCGCGGGGCGAATGAACGACAAAAGAAACAGTGCTTGCACAAAACCAAACAACGTTAGAAATGGACTTATAAAATTATAAATACTCCAATAACGCCTAAGTTTGCCGCAAATGATTTTATAGAAAGGTACTTTGTAGGTGGCCACTATATCATGCTCAGGCCCGCTAAACGTACCCATCCAGACGAATTGCTCCTGATCATGTGTAGACGCTTCTCGTGCAGCTTCAATCAAAGCGAGAAGTGGCGTAACCGAACCAAGGGTGCCCCCACCAGCTAAAACAATAGTGCGCTTTTGAGGTGTCATACTTCTTTGGCGTGTCTTGATATATTCGTGAGCATTCCAACCGCTGTAATGGAAACGGCGAGCGCCGTACCGCCATAGCTGACAAAGGGAAGCGGCAACCCTGTGAGCGGCAACAGGCCAAGCATGGCACTGATATTAATGATGGATTGCATCATAAACCAGAGCACAATCCCCGCCCCCAGATACCGTCCAAAATCATCAGGTGCCCGGGCGGCGATCTTTAACCCGCGAATAAAAACATAAACCAAGAGAAGAATGAATAAGATAGAAAGTGCAAAGCCAAGCTCTTCTCCAATAATGGCAAAGATTGAGTCCCCGCTTGCTTCAGGCAGATACTGGAACTTTGCTTGCGAGTGCCCATACCCCCTACCCCAAAAACCTCCAGAACCAATCGCCAAAAAAGCTTGATTAATGTGATACCCGATGCCTTGTGGGTCAAGCGCTGGGTTCAGAAAGGTAAGAAGCCGTTTCAAGCGATAGGATTCGAATACGACAAGCGCACCAATGGATGCTGCGCCAGTAATCGTCAATAATAACATGTGGCGCAGGGGCGCACCTGCCAAGAAGTAGAGTGCAACAATGGCTAAACCAATAGCCATGGCAGTGCCAAGATCCGGCTCTAAAATGATGAGGCCAAGTACCGTACCCAAAAGTAACATAAAGGGCACGAAACCTTGTTTAAAACTTTTTAGTTCTTCTTGCTTACTGGAAAACCAGGAAGCCATGTAGATAACGAAGGCGAGTTTGGCAAATTCGCTCGGTTGAAACGAGATGCCAGCAATTGATATCCAGCGGCGCGCACCGCCGTAGACTTGACCAAGACCCGGCACTAGTACCAAGACAAGCAAAATAACAGCCAGGGAAAAAAACGGAAGAGCAAAACGGCGTAAATTGCGGTAGTCAACAAAGTAGAAAAAACCAAAACCCAAAAGTCCGGGAACGACCCCTAAGGAAAACTGGCGTTTTAAGTAATAGTAAGCATCGCCAAAACGGCTAAATGCGGTGGCGGAACTTGCGGAAGAAAGCATCAGAAGCCCAAAAACAAGCAAAATACCCACCGCAATGAGAAAGCGGTAATCTGGAGCACCGTTGCTTTGCCTTGAAAAACGACTCACAGCTTCACGCGGTCAATGAGGAAAAAAGCGAGGCCCAACATAGTCATAACACCCGTAATGAGCCAGAAGCGCATTACAATTTTCGGCTCAATCCAACCAATTGCTTCCAGGTGGTGGTGTAAGGGCGAGGAGAGAAACACTTTTTTTCCAAAAAACTTTTTAGAAGCGACCTGCACCAACACCGACCCAGACTCTATGACGAGAATAAAACCAAAAAGCGGCAGCAAGAGTGCGGTATTCGTCAGCATAGCGAGAACACCCACAACAACACCCAAGGACATTGCCCCCGTGTCACCCATAAAAAAACGTGCTGGGTGAATATTAAACCAAAGAAATGCCAACAGCGCACCCGAGAGAACCGCAATAAAAGCAGCGAGATCGTAGCGATCCTGCGCAAAACTAATGATTGAATAGGCAACAAGGACGATAAGCAGAACCCCACCGGCTAGCCCGTCGAGCCCGTCGACTTCGTTCACAGAAAAAGCCGTTGCAACAATGACCACAAAAAAAACCAAAAGATACCACCAGCCAATGGTGATGTCGCCTACGAGTGGAATATGAATGGTGTCCCAACCAAGTTTAAAGTAAAACCACCAAGCACCGATGGCAGCGATAACCGCATACAGGAGTAGACGGTGCTTTACCGTGAGCCCGCCGCTCGTTGCGCCAAGTTTCCAAACATTCAAGACGTCATCGACAAATCCAACAAGCGCTGCCGCAATGAGGACGCCAAGCGGCAGCCAAGTTTCAGCGCGCGTTAAAAAATTGAGCGCACCGAAGCGCTCAGGGACCGTTGCCGCTAAAGCCCAAAACAATAAAGTAATAACGCTCGCCGTAACCCAAACAAGCACACCGCCCATGGTCGGCGTACCTTGCTTATGCGAGTGCAGCTTAGAATAGACAGGTGTCTCGCCGGTTGAACGAACCGACTTACCGACGCGATAACGATATAACAAGCTCGTTAAGAGCGGCGTCCAGGCCATGGCAAGCGCAAAGGACAGCACTGCCAAAAGAAGCATTCGTAAAATCGCAAAAAGCGCTACCGTTGACATATAAAATTATACGTTAACGTAGATGATCAATGCGCTCGCTGTTGTAATGAGTACGGTTATGACAACCGTACCAACAGCTAAGAAGTAACTCGTGGGAGCATCGCGGTGCCAGACAAAAAGCCCCACAGCCGCGTTAATGGCTGTGAGCACTATACCCACAACCGGAAGAAGAATCGCCGTTTGCCAACTTCCCAAGAAATCAATGCCGAAGTAGACGTTGTAATGTAATGAAAGTGCGTCTTCACGGGGCAAATAACGAAACATAGTAAATGCCGACAAAAGACACAGCGTCATGCTCGCGCCGTACGCGTATAAATTCCAGCGATCTCTAAAAAAAAGGCGTGCCAAGGCAAGAAAACGAGAACTATTCATACCTGCATCCTAGCATACAGCTCTATTCGGACAAGCGCCTTACTGGGTCGTCTTTTCAATTCGCACTCGCCCAGTTACAATTATGGAGGTCGAATGACAGAGAAATCGGTCATTATTGAGGCGCTAGCGACAGACCAGCTAACACTCCATACCGCAATTCGCAAAGTTTAAATTGAAATTTTCGATTTATCGTACTCGTTCTTTAGGTATTTGCACTGCATTACCTTTTGTTTGACTATAATCAATGGTATACTTTAGATATGTTTACCGATAAACAGCTGGTAAAAATTCTAGATTCAACAGGAGCTTTTCCGTCGGCTGATATACAAAAATATAAAAGCGAAGCAGATGAGAAGCGCTTGCCATTAGAAAATTATCTCATCAGCAAACGGCTTATTTCAGAAGACAGTCTTTATGAAAACGCAGCTACGGTCTATAAAGTTCCCTTTATTAAACTCGGCGGCAAGCCCATTCGCAAGGATATTCTTTTTTTAGTACCGGAGCCGCTCGCCAAGCACTATCAAATCATCGCCTATGACACTGAGGGCGACTCGATACTGAAGGTTGTTACCACTGATCCTGAAAACTTACAGGCCGTTGAATTTTTAAAGAAAAAAACACACCAGCAAATTGCGCTTTCGGTGACGACGCCTGATGAGTGGCAAGAACTGATGAAGCAGTACCACAAAAGTTTGCAAGCTGAATTTAGTGAACTAAGCAACAAACCGGAAAAGAAGGACGCCAAGGCTAGCATTAGTAAGGACTTGAAAGAACTTGCCGAAGATCTGCCCGTGATTCGCGTTGTCGACACCATACTCGAGTATGCCATATTCGAAGGCGCATCTGACATTCACATTGAGCCAGAAGAGCGTGATCTTAATGTACGCTACCGCATTGATGGTGTACTAAAAAATGTAATGACTCTGCCGAAACCGGTTCAACCTGGCGTTATCGCGCGCATTAAGGTGCTATCAAACTTAAAACTTGACGAACACCGCATGCCCCAAGATGGTCGGTTCAAAATTGAAACAGAAGAATATAAAGTTGCTTTTCGTGTTTCCGTACTGCCGACGTTTGATGGTGAAAAAATTGTGCTGCGCCTACTTAACGAAGGTGGCCAAGTGCTTACGCTCGCCCAGCTCGGCATGCAACCCAAGGCGCTTGAGTTACTACAGAGTAATATCCAAAAACCACACGGCATGATTTTAGTTACTGGTCCTACGGGCTCCGGTAAAACAACGACGCTCTACACCGTGCTGAATGTACTTAATAAACCAGAGGTCAATATTTCCACAGTTGAAGATCCTGTTGAATACCGCATGGAGCGCATTAACCAAAGCCAGGTTAATCCAAAAATTGGCTATACCTTTGCCATGGGTCTCCGTGCCCTACTCCGTCAGGACCCCAACATCATCATGGTCGGGGAAATTCGCGACCTAGAAACTGCAGAAATCGCCGTTAATGCCGCCATGACTGGGCATTTGTTGCTCTCAACACTGCACACCAATGACGCGGTTACCGCCATTCCGCGCCTTTTCGACATGGGTATCCCCCCCTTCCTCGTCGCTTCAACCACCAATATGGTGATGGCACAACGTCTCGTGCGGCGCATTTGCACGCAATGCATCTCTAGCTACACGCTTGATCAGGCAGCGCTTGATGAACTACGCAAGCAGTTCAATCTGGATCTCATTCTTGAAGCACTGGTACGTCACGGCAGTGTTGCTAAAGGGACAAAAACATTCAATGACCTCCTTTTTTACCGCGGCAAAGGTTGCAAACAATGTAACAACGAGGGCTACAAGGGACGAATCGGCGTCTATGAGGTTCTCGACATCAACAAGGAGATTAACGATGCGATTTTGCGTAAAGCAGACCGAGAAGAACTGCAAGAACTTGCTCGCAAGCAAGGTATGACAACAATTCTTGAAGACGGATTCTTGAAGGCAAAAGCAGGCATTACTTCGATCGAAGAGGTGCTCCGTGTTACTCAGGAATAAACCACTATGCCACTAACCGCAGCTCAAGAGGTTACTGATGCGACGCAGCCAGCAGTAATCATTAAAAGGAAACGTTTACCCTGGCAGCGAATCAGTTCAAAAGATATTTTATTTTTGACGCAGCAGTTAGAAATCATGGTTCACGCTGGTGTCCCTTTAACAAAAACACTGGAGACGCTGCAGGTACAAACAAAGAACAAGTACCTACACTTTGTCCTCGAAAGCGTTTCAGCAGATATTCAGCAAGGAAAAACTTTAGCTGACGCGCTAACTTCTTTCCAGAAAGACTTTGGTGAACTGATGATTAATATGATTGCCGCTGGTGAAGCAAGCGGTAGACTTGATGAAGTCTTGGCTCAGCTTTACTTACAAATGAAAAAAGACCACGAAATTGTGGCGCGCGTGCGCGGTGCGCTTATTTATCCGGCAATTGTTGTAGCCGCCATGTTTGGCATCGGTACATTTATGATTGTTTTTATCGTTCCGAAACTAACGAGTCTCTTTACTGAGATGAGTGTTACGCTTCCGCTACCGACGCGAATACTTATTGGCATGAGTAATTTTCTGACCAACCATGGGTTGCTGGCAGTTGGATTGTTTGTGGGTTTCATTATTGCCTTTACCTGGACCATTCATCAGCCATGGGGAAAGAAAGGCTGGCATAAACTACTTCTTTATACTCCTATTGTCGGCCCGATTATAAAAAAGGTTAACGTGGCGCGCTTTGCTCGCACCGTAAGCTCTTTTTTAAAGACCGATATTCCCGTTGTGAAAACGCTGCAAACGACGGCGCATGTTTTAGGAAATGTCTACTACAAAGAGGCGCTTCTCGATGCTGCTGAGAAAATTACGAAGGGTATTACGGTTGAAGAAGCGCTTCGCCCGCACAGTGCCCTCTTTAACCCAACGATACTGCAAATGATTTCGGTCGGCGAACAGGCAGGGTCCTTAGACGACATGCTGGCTGAAGCTGCCGGCTTTTATGAATCTGAAGTAAACCAGACCATGGAAACATTACCATCGCTTCTAGAGCCGATCCTTATGCTGCTCCTTGGTTTTGGTGTTGGCGGCATGGCTGTCGCTATCATTCTGCCGCTCTACACGCTTACGCAAGCGTTTTAAAATATGTCACTCTCTTTCACACTCTACACTCCCGAGCCGCCTGCCGCATTTGGCTTAGACCTATCT
The DNA here is from genome assembly GCA_041660005.1 of Patescibacteria group bacterium. GTDB lineage: Bacteria > Patescibacteriota > Patescibacteriia > GWA2-46-9 > GWA2-46-9 > 1-14-0-10-48-11. The sequence goes on from JBAZXG010000005.1 coordinate 24,133, forward strand.
GATGACTCGCTCAAAATCGCTCAGTTAAGTAAGGCAAGAAAAATGACTGTTGTAGATATCCTTCACAAAGAAAGCCTACCAGCGGGCGCAATTGTCGATGGTGAAATTAAAAATGCCGATGCTGTGGCGAGTGTTTTGAAGCGCGTTTATGATGAGAACCGACGCATACTCGTTCCAAGCGTTGTTCTCTCACTACCCGAAACGCAAACATTCACTGCCACCATCCGAGTAGCCAAAAAAGATAACAAAACACTTTCAGAGCTGCTTACTGACGCGCTTGCTGAGTACCTACCCGACAGTATCGATAAGCTTTACTACAATACGCAAACTATTGGCGAAGACAATGAGTCTTGGGATGTTCTTGTGGGGGCTGCTCCGCAAGCCCTAGTGCTGCCCTACCTGGATGTTGTGGAAAAAGCTGGCCTTACCACTCTCGTTCTTGACATCGAAGCGCTCGCTACCGCCAACGCGCTCATTTCCAATAAATCTGATGCAGAAAAAACGCGCGCCATTATCAACCTCGGCAGTCGTCGTGCAAGTCTTATTCTCTACACCAAGGGTTCTGTACGATTTACGCTAAGTTTGCCAATATCTGGCGAAGCAGTAACCAAAGAGTTGCAAGAACAACTTGCCATCACGAGGGAGCAAGCCGAACAAACGAAGCGCCTCTGCGGTCTTGATGGAAAAAAGTGCGACGGCGTACTTCGGCAAGTGTTGGAACGTATGGTACAAAATTTACTTGACCGCATTGACGAAGGCAGAAAATATTACCGAGATCATCATCCCGGATCTTCCGAGATTGAAGAAATCATTCTCTCCGGCGGTGGCGCACATTTAATTGGTCTTGATACAATACTAACTGAAGCCCTAAGTATTCCGGTACGCCTCGGCAACATCTGGGAAAATACATCTATTGTTCGACCACCGGAGGTTGAGTCACCGCTTAGCTTTGCTACGGTCATTGGCCTTGCAGAGCGTGCCCTCATTGAAGAAAAAAATCTATGATGCTCACCCTTAATCTTATTCCGGAATCAACAAAAGAGCATGTGCGCATGCTCCGACTCTACAGAATGCTGCGAACGTCCCTCGTTGTCGTGGCACTTTTTACTCTTATCATAGCCATTATTATCCTTATTGGTAGGCTTATCTTGCAACAACAATTTACCCGTATTGTTAACGAAACAACTCTGGTTACTACCAATAACCGAGCCGTTGAAACAAAAATTCGCGACTTGAACAGCAAAGTTGGTACTGCAAAAAAGATTCTTGGCAGTACACACCCTTGGGCTGAGACTGTTTTTTCAATTTTAGAAATAATGCCAGGCGGAATAACCATTGACTCGATTAGTTTGGACGCTGAAGGCAAAAGCACCATTAACGGAAAAGCGAAAACGCGAGACGAGCTTCTCGCTTTTAAAGCCGCGCTCGAGGCCGCACCCTATGCGACAAACGTGGGCCTACCAATTACCGATTTACTAAAACGGGAAGACGCCATATTTAGCATTAATTTTACACTCAAACCAGATGCGGTTTCCAAACGTTAAACTTAAACGACAAAACGTAACGATGTTACTTTTTACCGGGACCATACTATTGGTGCCGTTAGGTATCATTATTCCTAATGTACTTGAAATTCGATCAACTGCTCACGCCATATACAGCCAGTATGACTTTTTAGAAGAAAGAAACCGGCTCGGCTACGACATCAAAAAGGCCAGTCGCGACTACACTGAAGCACTCCCCCGTATTAAGGAGCTCACGTCACTGTCTTTACCTGAAGGTGATGAGCTGACGTTTATTACTGCAACTGAATCATTGGCGGACAAAAATGGCGTATCAGTAACACTTAACCTACTAACAGACAAAGCAGTTAAGGGTAAGACTGGCCAACTACCGTTCACTCTTCGCGTTGAAGGTACATTTGCGAACGTCATGGGCTACATTGGTGCATTACGCACACTGCCCATGGCAACAAGTATCAACAGGATCAATATTGGTAAAAAGGTTACTTCTACCCGCGAGCAGCAAAGCGTAACCAGTAATGCAGTTGCTGTAACCATGGAGGGGTTTGTTTACCGATCACCGGTTGCAACCGCGAACTAAAAACTATGAAATTAAAACTGCCCATAACTTATATTGTTCGCTACGGTTATGCGTTTATTGTTACGTTAATGTGTTTAATATTTGCTGCAATTTTGTGGTTTATCTACGGGAATGTTTACGTACCACTCACCCAGGCAACATTTCTCGCAGAACTACAAGCCCGGGTGGCCCTCATTAGTGTTAATAAAAAAGACCTAAAAGATGTTCTAGACGCTATGAGCATAAACGCCAAACCCACTGCTATCGACTGGTCTAGCGCGAGAAACCCGTTTATAATTGAGCCCGCAGTGCTGTCACCCGTTGCAACAGATAGCCAAAACCCTGCAGTCAACGCTGCCAAACAGCCGACACAGTAATCTTGACTCACGTACACTATCCTGCTATAGTCTTCTCTACGTGATTCCTAATATTAATTAGCCCACCTCTATGGCACATAAGAAGGCCGGCGGATCTACATCCCTCGGCAGAGATTCGCAAGGACAACGACTTGGAGTAAAAGTTTCCGATGGCATGCTTGCTACGGCAGGCAGCATTATTATACGACAACGCGGTACACACATTCGAGCGGGTGCCAATGTTGGTCGTGGCGTCGACGACAGTCTTTATGCTAAGGTTGCCGGTATTGTTAAGTTTTCTGCCAAGAAAATCCGCACCTACACTGGCCAACTCAAACGCGCTGGATTTGTTACGGTTATACCGAAAGAGTAGATTGCATTAAACCATTTATTTCAAAAACAGCCCCTAGAAGGGCTGTTTTTGTTATAAAACGTTCTAACAAATGAATGAATCAACTTAAATGCTCCCTCTCGCTAGCTTCCATTTTGTGCAAAACGCTTGGGGAGGCCGCATCATAAGCTCTAGATTGATATTTATATCTCACTGATTCTCTACGTTTTTCCTGTAGAACGCGCAAAGCCCTTGCCAAAAGAAGCATGTCTCCACGATTGTTTTCTTGAACCTCGTCATTCATAGTACCCTCTACTCCCTGCTTGGCGTTAGTCTCTGCTGCCTCAGCTAAAACTTCTCCCGTATGTTGAATCAGTAGATCAATTCGACTTTGGTATTTGAGCATTTCCATTTTATCACGAGGAGGCCCACCTTTTGCTTCAAGTTCATTCAGAAAATATTGAACATCCAAAAGAGAAGCTATGCACGCCCCTTGCTTTGGTAATTCAGCATGCCTAATTGACGCACTGGCGTAGTTTGGCTCTGCGTCATCCGGATACATCTTATCCATGAGTCGCGTAAACAGGTTTTCCGCAGCTTGGTAACGCTTTTGCGCTACTGCTTGTTCTCTCTTCGTACTGTTGTCGATGTTGTCGGCGGCGGCGTTCTCTTCCTGTCTGCCAAACCCTGAACGCGCCATTTCAAAACCAAGCATCGCAGCACCAGGTGCCAATTGGTTACGAACTTCATCGCCCTCTCCAATTGCTAGTGTTTCTCTAAGATACTTGGTTATTAGAGGGCCCTGTTCCTGCAACATAAGAACTAAATGTTGGTCATCCGGCTCAAGTGCCATTTCTCCAAAAACAATACCTAAATTGCGTACTGTTTCGACATTTCTCTGGTCTTTCGCTTTCGCAGCAGCCGCAGCATCGACGTGCATAGTCACGGCTCTACTCTTGTCGGCATTACCATGCGCATCGCGTGTAACACCAACTAAATGTTCTTCAGGTATAAATCGTTCTTCCATAGTCATTAAAATAACACTTAAAGCGTACCACGATGCCGAAAATCGATCAAAAAATCTGCGTCAAGTAATCTACCACTTTTGGTTTGCCGCATATGATATTGTGCTTCATTTTTCCGTCCGTCGACTGCGTTCTTTTGGTTGTTACGAATTTTCCTCCAGCCTCTTCAATAATAATCTGAGTAGCAGCGACATCCCAGTCATTTATATGAAAATCAACCATGGCGCCGACCGCACCCTTTGCGGCTAACGTATGACCAAAGCAGTCCGGAATTGTCCGCACGAGCTGATGTTTAGACAACAAGTTATTGTAAGCATCCATAGTACCGGATAACTCAAATTGCTTTAAGTCACCGGTCGCAATAATTTCTCGACTCAATTCGCTTAGAGAACCAATATCTTTCATAGTAATCCTTGTTTCGTTACAAAATGTGCCTAAACCCTTTGCTGCGTAATAACAAAGATCGAGTCCAGGATGGTCGATAATTCCCACTAACGGAATATCGTTTTGATAAAGCGCCAAAATAGTCCCATAAAGAGGTATGCCGTGACTAAAACTGATGGTTCCGTCTATTGGGTCGATATACCACTTAAATTCAGCATTTTGATTTATAACCCCAAACTCCTCACCGACGATAGAATGCGTTGGAAATTTTTTTTCAATTTCATTGCGTACGAGTTGCTCGGTTTCTCGGTCCACCTCAGTTACCGGCGAATCGTCATCTTTTATAGATACACTAAAACCCGTTACGCTTTTTTGTTTAATCAGAGCTCGGGATTTAATTACCGTTTGCAACCCAAAATCTAAAAATGTTTGTGTATTCATATATCAAAATTATTCTTCAGAAAGCGGCTTATGAATCAAAAAATAAGGGCCCGTAATTTCTGAAGCAATTTCAATACTACAGTGAAGTTCTCTTGCAAGTTTCTTTACGGCAAGAGAAATTTCCCATTTTTTTTGCGGTTTTCCTTGAAAAAAATCAGCCGTTCCATCCGATTGAAACGGTCTTTCCAAAAAAACATACCCACCTGGCTTGAGTATAGCCACAGCCGCCCTAAGCCTTTTTTCAAGCTGACCGTATACTACTTCCCTATAGCGAGGGTTATGTTTCAAATTTAAACGTGGGTCATAGCTCTGTAAACCTACAACGGGCTCAAAAGTTACAAGTGCCGGAGCGACATTTTCTTGCTTTAATCGTTCTAACAAGTTTGAAAAGTCCGCATTGCTAAAAATATCACCATCAATGAAAACATCGTTTGGCCTTACGACTCTTCTAGATTCTGGTGTCTTCAGAGAAAAACAATAGGATTTATCGGCGCCTAATTTTTCAGCCGTTGCACGACCGCAAATGTCGACATGCACGACTTCTTCGTTGCTTCCATGAAGTGCTTGAAAGTACGTTGTTATTTGTTCTCTCCACTTTGGAAGCAAGGCAAAATATTCAGACGCATCACGCCTGTCCAAATTGTAGTAATCGTGGGATTGTTGACCCGCAGAAGTTTCTTTCTGAAACTCTACCGCCTCACGAACTTGTTTGAATTTACCCATATACTACTAACGTAACTATACTCTTTTATGATCCCTTTAGGTAAATGTTATCTTGAGATCAATATTTTTCCACTTTCTAAGCATAAGCGTGTCTATACTATTCTATTAAGTTCCGTACCTTGTTAATGCTGCATCGACTGATGCTCTTTTGATAGAAATGAACACGCCTACTGCCATAATTGCAATACCAACAAGTTGGTAGAATGACAGGCTTTCATTAAAAAACCCAACCAAGAAAATCAGGCTAAATAGCGGAAAGGTCATAACGAGGGATATTGCCTTTGATATATCAAGACGTTTAAGCCCTTCATACCATACTACTTTTCCTACACCTAACAAAATAAAGCCCGTGAACAAAATAAGTTTCCAGTGAACTAGTACCAACTCAAGCACATTTGAGTGCGGCTCTATAACAAGTGACAAAGCAAGGAGAAGCAATCCACCAATTAAAAAACGAATAAAAAGAATGATTGCGGGAGAAACAAAATTCAAAGCTTTTTTTGCATAAAAATTGCCTATTGGGAATGTAGCAGTACTCACGATAACGAGTAGGTCACCCGTATTTAAACCGAATTTCCCGTTATATAAAATGAACGAGGCACCAATTAAAACTCCCATGGCGCCGAGAAGTTTATTGATGGTCGTTTCTTCTCCTATGAAGGGAGTGTAAAGGAGTGTAAAAATAATTTCAGAAAGCAAAAGTAGTGAAGAGTTAACGCCAGAGGTTTTACTGGCACCTACGAAAAATAACGTGTAAGGAATAACAACAATGCAAAGCGTAATCATTGCCAAAGATGCGTAAGACTTTCGATTACCTAGCTCATGGAGCTTGCCTTTAAGGATTGCATAGACAAAAGAACCGCAGGCGGCAAGCAGCGTCGTAATTGCAGCGAACATGATTGGAGGAATACTTTGTGCTCCGCGGTTAACGAGCACAGGAAACATGCCCGCCATCGCCGCGGCAATGAAAGCAAAAATGACGCCTACATTTTCCTGCTTTTTCGACACACTAATGATCAAATTTTTTTCACGACTAATATATAACCTAAAGACGCTAGTGCTATACCACCCGCAACACTCAGAAAAATATTTCCGACAAAAAACCAATAATGCTTTTCGACAAGTAACTGAAAACTATCCTGACTAAAAGTGGAAAATGTTGTAAACGCCCCAAGAAAACCGGTTATAAAAAGATAATGACTAAACGACCCTCTGCTTAAAATGTTATATTTGACGCTTAAACCCAAGGCGATGCCAATAAGTAAGCTACCAACTAAATTTACAACTAATGTGCCAAATGGAAAGTCGGTACGATGATAGGAACGATCATCAATCATAAAAACAAAATAGCGGCTTATTGCACCAAGAAACCCGCCAACTCCAATGGCTAAGAGATTCATGATCATAGAACCCGACTTTGTTTTTTATCTCTGAACAACTGCTGCATCTTTCTCGCAGCTTTTTTAGAAAACAATGCGAGACTCACTGGCGTGACTGAAATTCTTCCTGCGGCTAATGCTCCTAAATCTGTTCCCGACTTTGCAATAGAAAAATTTATCGGCGGAGATATGAGTGTATACTTGCCGCCGACTTTATGAAACAACTTTCCATATGAGTCCCGGTGTGGGCTGGTAATCTCTATTTCAGTGTCGACCCCTGCCTGGTAGGGAATATTTACTGACAGCAAGTCAACACTTTCTCCAAAGGGTTCATCAATAAACATTTTGACTATGCTAGCTGTAATAATAGCAGCATTATCAAAAATCGTTTTATCAACATCTCGGCTTCTTACTCCTTCTGGTATGTGCATAGATACTGATAGCGATTTTACTCCATTGACTGATGCTTCCATTGCGGCGCCGACAGTTCCAGAGCTCAAAATCCGACCATGCCCAGTATTTAGCCCCTTATTTATTCCCGAAACAACTAATCTGGGTTTATCGTTAAGTACATCATATAAACCAATTTGCACACAGTCCGCTGGCGTGCCATTTAATGAGTAGATTTGAAATTCACTAAGAGTACGCTGTACGAGCGAAAGAGGGGTTGACCGCGACAATGATTTTCCAATCCAACTTTGCTCAGTCGACGGTGCGACTGTTTCAACAGAAAAATGTTTAGATAGTTCCCTTAGCAACGGATAAAACGCGATCGAACTATATCCGTCGTCGTTCGTTAATAATATATCAACCACAAAACGGTTCTAAAAAAATATTGCCAACGCTCAAAAACTTATGACTTTTTTACGAAAAAATACGACACCAAAAAAGTCATAACAAAAACCACCAAGTAACGACCAACTAAAAATGCACCGCAGCTAAAAAAATATTGCCAAGGATTCAAGTATTGAGCAGTGCACTCAAAAGCAATGACCCCTGTGTTTCTGAGCAGTGCGTAAACAAGACTAACGCCGAGCGCGACCCAAGCAGACGTTTTAATTGCTTTTAAATTTTCTTTAATATAATCATTCATGGCTACCTCTTTGTTGCCACTTTCGATTTTTTAAACCGGCACTTGTCAGCGGCCTCAATGAATGCGGCGAAAAGTGGATTTGGCGCAACAGGGCGTGAGGTAAACTCCGGGTGAAACTGAACACCAACAAAAAAAGGATGCTTGATGAGCTCAATAATTTCCACAAGTTTGTTATCCGGAGAAACACCTGCCATTCTCATACCCTTCTTTTCGAATAGTTCTCTATACTTGTTATTAAATTCGTAGCGATGACGGTGGCGCTCCGTGATATTTCGTTTGCCATACGCCTTCCTGCTAATCGAGTCCGAGGCCAGCACAGCTGGGTACGCGCCGAGTCTCATGGTCGCTCCATAATTTTTTTGCTTCAGCTTTTCGACCTGTTCAAGCATAACGTGAATGACGTTGTTCTTAGAATTTGTACCAGCTTCCTCCGTATTTGCATCGTTTAACTTACAAATATTTCTGGCAAATTCAATTGCCGCCAGTTGCATACCCAAACAAAGCCCAAAGAAAGGTATGTTATGCTCGCGGACGTACTCTATGGCTCGAATCTTACCCTCTAAACCTCTCGTACCAAAGCCACCTGGGACAATCACCCCATCAAACTCATCCAGCTCTTTTAATTTACGTTTGTCATGCTCATAGCTCTCAGCGTTTAACCACGTAATTTCGGGCTTCCTATTGGCCTGCCAGGCGGCGTGGCGAATGGCTTCAATGACTGAAATATAAGAGTCAGACAAGGTGAAATCACCCGTCCCGAAATACTTACCAACAATACCAATTTTTACAGGCGTCTTGGCTCGTTTAATCTTACTCACAAGCTCCTTCCACTCTTTCATGTCTCTGGTTCGAGATTTCAAGCTTAACGCTTCAAGTAATTTATCGCTCAATTTTTCCCGTTCATAAATGACTGGTATATCGTAGATAGACTCCACATCTGGAGCTGAAATAGCATTACCTTCTTTGATGCCACAAAATATGGCCAGTCTTTTCCGGCGCGGTTCATCAATGGGCTTTTCGGCTCGACACAAAATAAAATCGGGTTGCAGTCCGGCAGAGTTTAGTGATCGCGAAGCATACTGTGTCGGCTTTGTTTTCATCTCTCCAATTGATCGCGGTATCGGCAAGTAACTAACGAGTACCAAAGCAATATCTTTTGGATATTTCAACTTCATCATACGGATTGCCTCGAGGAACAAAATATTTTGATACTCCCCTACTGTTCCGCCAATTTCTATGATGGTAATATCGGCCTTGTTCTTTTTACCGGCAACTTGAATGCGCCGAATAATTTCGTTAGGAATATCAGGAACAACTTCAACGTCCTCTCCGGCATAGCCGAGGTTGCGCTCTTTTTCAATGACCGTTTTATAAACTTGACCCGTAGTAATGTAATTGTCTCTCGTGCTCGTTACACCCGTAAACCGCTCGTAATTCCCTAAATCCTGATCTGCCTCAATACCATCTTCACCAACGAATACTTCTCCGTGCTCAGTTGGCCGGATAGTCCCTGCGTCAATGTTGATATACATGTCGCATTTAACAAGGGATACTTTATATCCCCGACCTTGAAGAATGCGGCCAATAGACGCGGTTGATACGCCCTTACCAACACTCGACATAACCCCGCCGACCACGAATATGTATTTCATAAATTATCTTTCCTCTAGTATAGAAAGAGATATGACTGCCTGTCCACTATGCGGCACTGAAATAGTCACCTTATGCTTTCCTACTGTTTTTATTGGCTCGAGTAATTGCACTGCTGTTTCCGGAACGATAAACTTCTTTTTTTCAAGTAGCGCGACAATATCAGTTGCATGCAAGGCAGAAAACAAACGACCCTGTTCGCTACTTTTTTTTGATGTAGTAAACTCTTTCCCTTGAAGACGCTGGAGTACCTTTGCAAGACCCGCCTGTTTTGCTGCTGCACTACCCTCCCGCTGTTTCTTATGGGTGGCCAGATCATCGAGGCGCTGCTTTGTCGCTACTTCGGCCAACTGCCGGGGGAAAAGGAAATTCCTAGCATACCCTTCGCTCACTTCGCAGACAGTTTCCGCGTTGCCAAGCGTAGGAACAGTTCTTTTTAAAATCACTTTCATGGCTTCTTACTCAGGAGCTCTAACGCCCGCTCGAGGACAGCATCAGAGTCCTTGGGGGCAGATTCAGCTACTTTTACTAGAACATCTGGAGCAATCCCGCCATCTGCTATAGATCGCCCCTTAGGCGTCAACCATTTAGCAACGGTTATTTTCACCGCCGACCCGTCGCTTAGTTGCCGTAGCTCCTGCACAGAACCCTTACCAAAGGTATTTTCACCAATGAGCGTCGCCAGTTGATCATCCTGCAGTGCACCAGCAACAATCTCAGCGGCACTTGCACTGCCACCATTAACGATAACAATCGTCGGCTTACCGTTTAATTTTGCCACACCTTGGTGCTGGTGTTCGTTCGTTGCTCCGCCTTTAAATTGTTCAATGACAATCGGGCCGTCATTCACCCAGTAACTTGCAATATCAACTGCGCTATCCAAAAAACCGCCCGGGTTGTTTCGTAAGTCAAGAATAATACCCTTAGGGTCACTCGCGAGCATGGTGTCTACCGCCTTACTAAAATTTTTCGTCGTATCTTCATTAAAATGTGTGACATTGATATAGGCAATGTTCTTCGGTCCTTTTGTGGTCGCAGAAATGAGTTTACTCTCAACAGAAGCAATGGTAATGGTGTCTCGAGTTACTGAAACGTCAAAAACGCGATGCTCGCCGTTAACGCGTTCTAAACGCAGTGCTACCTGAGTACCGCGCCGTCCGCGAATACGAGAAACGGCCTCTACTAAACTCATGCCCGTGGTATCGGTGTTGTCTATGGCTCGAATGATATCGCCCGTTTTTATATCTGCTTTGTCAGCTGGTGTATTGGCCAATGGCGCAATCACCACGAGTTGGTCTTTCTTAACGCCGATTTCCATGCCAATCCCCTCAAAGCTACCGGAAAGTTCAGACGAAAAATCAGCGGCAGTTTTTGGATCAAGAAAAACTGTGTACGGATCTCCAACGCCTGCCACTAGTCCGGTAAGTGCGCCATAAAATAATTTGGTATCAGAGAGAGGTCGCGAAACATAATTGTTCTGCAACAAATCCCATATCTGCCAAAAAAGAGAAAAATCAACATCGTTTGAAAGATAGGCGGGCGAGGGTGTTGTTTTTCCAGACAGCGATCCGCTCCCTAATGCCTCTTGTGCACCTTTCGCTTTACCACTTTTATAACCTGCGGAAAAAAAAGCTACCAAGAGAACCAGGACTCCCAGGACCGCAAAAAACTTCCTACGTGAGGAAGTGGAGTTGTTGTGCAACGTCGCGAGAAGTTCAGGCATAGGTGAATAGTAGCAGACGGTAAGAGCCTGCGTCAAAGCGGGTTGCCGGTACTGCCTCTTTTCTGCTACGATGCACGCAACAGAACCATTATGCACCAACAATTTCGCATTTTAGGGGGTCAAGAACTCAGTGGCAGTATTGCTGTGCAGGGAGCCAAAAATTCTGGCCTAAAGATTATGGCCGCCGCACTACTCTCTGATGACCCCTGTACGATAACCAACTTGCCGGCAATTGAGGACATTGAGCGCATGAAAGAACTATTGATATCAGTCGGCGCAAAAATAAGTAGCGAGTCCGATGGATTTCGCATTGCAGCAGCAGGTAACCTTCTCTCAACACTACAACCGGAGTTAGCTGGAAAACTTCGCGCTTCGGCAATTCTTGCCGGTCCTCTGCTTGCCCGCACTGGCGAAGTTTTTTTACCTTTTCCTGGCGGTTGCAATTTGGGTGAGCGACCTATTGATATTTTTCTTGATGCATTCAAAGCGCTCGGTGCTGAAGAAGAAGCTTCAGACAACGGCGTTCGCATTACCGCACCCCACGGCCTCAAAGGCGCAAACATACTTCTCCCACGCGTTAGTGTAACCGTTACTGAAACGGCAATGATGACTGCTGCTCTAGCCACAGGAACAACGGTTATCAAAAATGCCGCCATGGAACCAGAGATTCCCGCGCTTGCCGAATATCTCACTACTCACGGCGCTTCAATTACCGGAGCCGGGACGAGCACGATTACGATTCATGGAGTAAAGAAAATTGGTGGCGGAGTTGTGACTTTGATTCCTGACCGCATTGAGGCGGGCACGTTTGTCATGATGGGCCTACTCACAAATAGTGAAATTACCGTGACCAACGTACAGCCCGAACATTTGGAAAATTTGTGGTTACAACTTGAACGCGCGGGAGCCGAGTTCACTATTCACGACAACAGCGTCAGCACAAAGCACCATCGCGGGCTTGTCGCCAAAGATATAACGACGCATGAATATCCTGGTTTTGCCACGGACCTACAAGCGCCCTACACCGTACTCATGACGCAAGCAAAGGGACTATCGCTTATTCATGAGACTATTTTTTCTGGAAGACTTTTTTATACAGATTTGCTGCGCTCCATGGGCGCGAATGTCATTATGTGCGACCCGCATCGCGTTATTATTAATGGACCAACAAAACTACGGGGCAGATTTTTGACGAGCCCCGACATCCGCGCTGGTATAGCTCTTATTCTAGCGGGGCTCGCGGCAAATGGCGAAACAAAGATTGACAATGTTTACCAGATTGATCGGGGCTATCAAAATATTGTAGAACGTTTACAAAAGTTGGGAGCAAACATTACCCGAGAATAAAAAGTTGGTTACTATGAACTTTACTGTGCGTCGAAGGATTTTTTGGTCTTTCATCATTTCTTTTTTTGTATTGTCGCCATTCATTATTCTGTATACAGCCGGCTATCGTTTAGCGAAAAACGAATTTGGCGTTGTTAAAACGGGAACAATCATCATCTCCACTGACCCGCGTCAAGCTTCGATTAGTATCAATGGAAAGGATACCAGCAAGACAACTCCGACTTTGCTTAGAGGTTTACAACCAGGTCGTTATGATATTGGTTTAACGAAGGTCGGCTACCTACCATGGAGTAAACGCCTCGACGTTACGGCTGACCAAGCCACTTTTGCAAGTAATATCCGTCTCTTTAAAAGCGCAGCGCCACTGCTGCGCCTTAAAGGAAACTCCATCGCAATGTGGTCAAAGGCAAATGGAACGCAGACGTTGATCATAGAGAACGATAACAGCGACCCGCACATTTATCACTTGTCTTTACTGCCTCGTATCCCTTCCTCACCCCTTGTGCCTATTGCTACTGTCAACGGCTCGTCTGTTACACCAATCGACTGGTCACCAGACGAAACGAAAATTATTCTGCAAGTTGACCAGAGTTGGATGATTGTCAATTTAGCAACATTACAAAGTTCGTCGCTCAAAACAACCGACGTTCCTGAAGGTACTTTTACATTACGCTTTTCCCAAAATAACTCCCTTTACGCGGCGACCCATAAACAACTTTTTTTACTAGAAAAGGGAACAAATAGTTACGATCCAAAGCCAGAGAGAAATCCCATTAGTGCCCTAGGAAAAAATGCGCACATTACTGACTTCTGGATAGACGCGGATCGGATATACGAGGCTATCTCGCTTGATGCTTCCAAGTCAGTGCTCCGAATTTCAAAAAATAGTTCGCTAAACACAGAAATGACCACCCTACCAGATAGTGGTGACTACCACTATCTGGCGAGTGACAGCAATACGCTTATCCTTGAACACCAAGGAGATTTAAGTCTATACAATATAACCTCTGAGACACCGTCGCTCCTTAAAACCATATCCAGCGCAAACACTGCGGTCATTGGAGACAATGGTGAAATTCTTTATAGTAATGGCTTTGAACTGCAACGGTATGCCCCTCTAACAAACACCAGTACCTTATTGCTGCGCTCAGCGCAGTCAATCAAAAAATTGGCTTGGCTGGCTGACAGCCGCCATGTGCTTTTTGCGTCTGACCAAGGGATATCAGTTGTCGACACACAACGTCCGGAGCCTTACACCACTTGGATGATAAGCCCACTATTGAGTCTCCAAAATTATGCTACGACGACAGATGCGACTGCTCTTTATTTCGCAGGTACATTACCAGATGGAACGGCAGGATTGTTTGAGCAGCCATTATAGTATTGCTTATTGCCGAGGATAGCGAGTGAAGTGCGCATAGCAATATGCATTTCCGAGCGACGCAGGTATCAAAGGGTTTAATACCCCGCGTGGCTATGCCACGCTAACTCTCTCACTCCACCAACTAGCGGGTTGAGGAGTCCAGGGCTTTGCCCTGGGGTTAATACCATTTATTGCCAAGGATTGCGAATTGAGAACTATTTAAAACTTTGCCCTGGGATTAATACCCTCTACTCAACGACAACAGGCGCTGCTTCGTTTGTTACGCTCGTTATCGCGCTATTCATTTTTTTTGCTTCCAGAGTGTCCGATCCGACGAGCCAACGCTCCGGCCAAGGACGGTAGTAGCTCTTGAATTCTTGATTTATAACGTGTCCGTCGCCATACGTCACCGTATATTTTGCAATTGCGGACCCTCCAGGATGCGCATGTTCAAGCAATTTTTTTTCATTAGCGCCAATGGTGTCCGATTCAACATAAATTGGGTCCCCGGATGGAATGCTACTCAGTGTATGTGGTCCGTCCACAACTGACTGGCGGCCATCTTTTGTACCATAGAGATCGAAGGTTATAAGTAGTCCTTCAACTCGACCAACAATCAAAAGAGAATTGGCGGTGTCGTTACGGAACCGAAGGTCGGGACGCGGTGAGTAAATCGTGGCGTCTAAACCAGGGCCGATACGCACACCGTTGCCATCCTTTTCATAGTAACTAACTCTATAGGAATGATTTTGCCTGGCCGTTATGGGCAAACCCGCGTTTAAAAGCGAACGAAATAAAGTGGTTGACACCTGACACAACCCCCCACCAAACTCAGGCACCGTTCTGTCTCCTTTGATGACGAGTTCGGGTAAATACCCAGTTGTATTGTCTATACTCCCTAACGATTGTAAGGTTGAAAATTCTTCACCCGGCTTGACAAGTAAGCCCGACAAAAACCGAGTACCGTTTTTAATGTTTGCGATGCGATTTTTTGGACTACCGGAGAAACTCGTGGTTGCAGTTCCAATCAACTCTCGGATGCCAAGGTCAGCAGCAGAGCCATCTATGACTGGCTCTCGCACTGAGACAGGCAAAGACAGCTCACTCACTTCCTCCTGACCTTGCAATCGTACCTGTAATGCCTGGGTGAGTAGTAGAATGGTATCCTCCTCTTGCAATGTTCGTCCTGGCTGGGGTGCAGAAAACGAAACCACCTGATTTTCGTTGACTACAACTTGCAAATTCTTTGCTGTGGTGTTCATTTTATCCGCGAGGTCAGCAACAAACTTACTTAACGCTACGGTATCGAAATGAACCGTCAGCTTATTACCTTCAGATGCAGATGCAACAAAACTGCCGAGTTCTTCACGCGTTACTGTATAGCGATTACCCTGGTAAACAAGAACAAGCGGCTTACCAATAACGCGCTTAACAGCATTAACCGCATCCGCCACTGTTCCGGGGTCAATACTCGGCTGTGTTGAAATTTTTTCTACAACGAGCGGCTGAAACTCTAGTTCAGCAGCTGAAGCCAGCAGATCATTACGCAATTTCTGCTGATCTATAATGAGGCCCGGTTTCGTATCCTTCAGTACGTTAACGTTCGTACCGTTAATTGACAAACGAATATCACGACCAGGTTCGTCGTAAAGGGTAGCAATATCAGCAATCTCGCTCGTTAGCGCCACTTCATCAATACTAAGCGGAGCGGCTAATCGGGTACCTACAAAAAAGTTTTTCGAAGATTCGTTGATTCGGTGTAGTATGTCCCCTCTACGGCCAACACTCATCGCCTGCTTAACCGCCGCCGACCCGTCAATATTCAAACCAAACTGCTGCAAATGAATAACTTGGGTTTCGCTGTCAAATTTTAATGGTATGCCAACATCGTGAAGAGCTCTCAACCTCGCGCTAACTTTTGCTTCAGCCACAGTTGCCGAAAGCCCACCAACGTCGACGTTGCCTACAGAGACATTGGGTAAAACATGACCTGCATAGGCAACTCTATACAGAATCACGACTGCAGTAAGCGCAATAAAGAGCGCCGCAGTGAGCAAAGCTAATTTTCTACCGATTGTTGTTAGTATCGCCATGGACGGCTTCGAACCTACCGCCCGCCACTCTGTTACTTTTGACCGGCGGCTTTTGCTGAATCAATAATTGTTTGCAATTGCGCCAAAGGAACTGCCCCGTTAACTGGAGTATTCTGACCATTAGCAATGATTACCGAATAGGGCGTTCCACTACCTCCAGCAGCAACCGCTTCATCGTACTGACTCTGAACCTTCTGAGTATAGCGACCGCTTGCCAGACAGTCATTGAAAGCCTTTTCGTTTAAACCAACAGCTGTAGCTATTTTTGGAAGTTCTGTCTCCGGTAATGAATTATTCGAACCAGTGCGGTTGAACATCTCGTCGAGATATGCCCAAAATTTATCGTTACCACCAAGCTCACCCGCACATTCAGTTGCTTCCGCTTCATGTGGTGCCTTGCTGTGGAGAGAGGCTAAAGGAAAGTGCCGGTACACCCAGGCCATAGTACCCTTATTGTTTTGGTATAATTGCTCCATGGTTGCATGGAACTGCTTACAGAACGGGCACTCAGTATCAGAATACTCAACGACGACAATGGACGCATTCACGTCGCCTCGAATGTGATCTTTATCCGTAACCGCAGCAACACTAACAGGCGCTGCTGGATTCGCTGCTGCATCTGTCGGCTGATCGACAACCGCATTCTTCTGCGCACTCGGTGCAAAGACTGCTGACTTCGGAAATGTCTTTCCGTTGACAAATTGGCTGAGTAAAACAATGAAACCGACGGTACAAACCGCCATAATGCCTCCAACCACTCCTGCAATGAACGCCGTCTTGGGGTTCATGTTCTTAAAAAATTCATTCATAATAATAATTAATTAACTTCGCACTAGTATAGCACGCTTCTAATGATTATACAGAAAATCCTTTACTATGACTAGCGAGAAGCACATTTGCACGCAGCAACGAATCAAAGGTACCGGCATCGGTCCACTCACCGCGCACAACTTCAAAGGTCATCGTACTATTCTTTATGTAGGCATTATTGACATCTGTAATCTCCAGCTCTCCGCGACCCGATGGCTCAAGCGTCTCAATGACTTCAAAAACATTTTTATCGTAAAAGTAGAGACCGGTAACTGCTAAATTACTTTTGGGAACGCGGGGTTTTTCCTCAATGCCGACGATCCTGTCTCCTGAAACTTCGGCAACGCCAAAACGCGGCGCATCGGTTACTTCTTTCAACATAACTTTCGCCCCTGCCGTTTGATGTTTAAAATCCTGTGCTGCTTTATGAATCTGCGTGAGATCGGTAAAAATGTTGTCCCCTAAAATAACCATGATCTTGCCGCTGTCAGAGAAATCTTTCGCTAAACCAAGAGCCTCAGCAATACCGCCCGGTTCTTCCTGGACTTCGTAAGAGAGCCGCACCTTAAACTCCCGCCCGGAACCAAGCAGGTTCAAAAAATGGCCAGCATGCTCTGGCCCTGAAACAATCAAGATATCCTTGACGCCTGCCGCAGCCAACGTTTGCAGAGGAAAATAAATCATCGGCCGATCAAAAACGGGCAGAAGATGTTTGTTGGTAACTTTTGTGAGCGGGAAGAGCCGGCTGCCGGTTCCACCAGCAAGTATGACGCCTTTCATGAAGCTAGTTTATCATGTTCCGCTGCGGAGAGGTACTCAATAAGAGCGTCCTGCCAGGGCCGAAGAAGCGGCAAACGTATACTGGTGAGCGCCGAAAACTTTGGCCGCGGGGCAGGCCTAGGCACGTCGGCTGCTGCCACTGGCAATAATTCAATATATTTTTTCCCCTTAATTGCCTCATTTGTGGTGTAGTGCTCGGAATTATCGAGAACGGCCTTAGCAAAATCGTACCAACTGCACGAACCTTGGTTGGTACGATGGTAAATACCAGACGGCGGACGATTCACAACAAGCCCACGCACCGCTGCTGCCAGATCTGCCGCATAGGTGGGGCTGGAAATTTCGCTGCCGTCAATGAACGACAAACTGTTTGTTTCGGCTGCACGTGTCAGCACAAGATCAGGAAACGACCGTTTAGCTTTCTTGTTTCTTCCTGATAGACCAAAAAGACGCGATGTCCTGACGAGATAGTAAGAAAGACCGCGCTCCCCCGCTTTGATAAGAATCTCTTCACCCTCGCGCTTTGAGCGCCCGTACACAGACAATGGATTTGGTATATCGTCCTCATTGTACTCATCTCCCTTTTTGCCATCAAATACATAGTCAGTGCTGAAGTGGATAAGCACAGCACCGAGGGAAGCAGCCACCTCAGCCAATCCATGCACTGCTTTACTGTTCAGACTAAAAGCTTGCTCCGACGCCTCTGCGCTACGCTCCGCCTCATCAACCGCATTATACGCGGCGGCGTTAATAATAATATCCGGAGTTGTTGCACTGCACTGCTCTCGAACTGCCTCAACATCTCGAATGTCAACATCGTCACTAGCCCACGTAAACACATCAGCATCTGAAAAAACTTTTTCCAGATAGCCGCCGAGTAATCCGTTGGTACCAAAAAGTGCAATACGCATAGCTTAGGAATTTCCTAAAACGCTATCCCTCATCTTCTGTATACTCGGAATATCGGCAGGGAGAATGTTGACGTAGTCGTCTGGGTCGTACGGTGTTGAAGCAACGCAGATAACATCTACCATTGATGCAGAAATAGGCCAGTACACATGATAAACGCCAACCGGCACGGTGATACCTGGCATCCCCTTCTCCCCCCTACGATAAACCGGGTAATCAGAAGTAAATGCGTCGTCTTTTTCAGTCGTCAGTATGACGGCTGCAGACTCGCCCTTCGTGCGAGAGTCATCGCGAAAATCGTAAAATGCCCAGAGCGCCGAACCTCTCACGACAAAAAAATTTTCCGTTTGCCGGTGATGATAGTGGCCAGCGCGAGGCGAAATGCCGTTTGCTGACGAAATATAAATATTCTTTATTCCCTCTTTTGCTTGCGCATTGTCGGTGCCACCCGGCAATAGTTCGGCCAAGAATCCGCGTTCATCTTCGATAAACCGGTTATAACTTACTACGAGTCCGTCTATTAATGTTTCAAAGTGCTCGCCCATAGCAGATTCCTTAGCGCAAATGTTCGTTAATGTCGCTAATGCGTCGCTTAACGTCAGCCACCCACTCGGCGTGGTCGCGATACCACTGAACCGTTTCAGCTATACCGTCCTCGAAGGTCGTTGCTGGTTCCCAACCGAGCTCGCGTCGCAGTTTGCTGGCGTCTATGGCATAGCGTCGATCATGACCCGGTCGATCTGTAACAAAGGTGATGAGTGATTCGCTCTTACCCAATATTCTTAGAATATGGCCGGCAATTTCGATATTTGGTTTTTCAGCATTGCCTCCGATGTTGTACACTTCGCCCGCCTTACCGCTCCGCAAAATGGTATCAAGCGCAGAACAATGGTCGCGCACATAGAGCCAGTCACGAACATTTTTTCCATCGCCATACAGAGGCAGCTGCTCACCACTAAGCGCCCGATCAATAAAAAATGGTATCAACTTTTCCGGAAACTGATACGGCCCATAATTGTTCGAGCAGTGCGTCACAATAACGTCTGAGCCAAATGTTTTGCTAAAGGCGCGACATAACAGATCCCCGCCTGCTTTTGCCGCCGCATACGGCACATTCGGAGCAAACGGAGTCTCTTCCGTGAATTGACTCGGGTCATCAAGCTCCAGCGAACCGTATACCTCATCCGTTGAAACCTGAATGTGACGAACGCCACCCTGTTTCCGTTCAGCATCGAGGAGCGTTTGCACGCCGAGCACATTCGCCATAACGAAGTCTCGTGAGCCAACGTGAATACTTCGGTCGACATGTGTTTCTGCTGCAAAGTTAACGACCGCATCAATACCAGTGAGTGCCTTAACAACGGTTTCGTTGTCCGCAATATCTCCCTGTATGAAATGATATCGCGGACTACCCACTAAATCTGCCAGATTCGCGGGGTTACCGGCATAGGTTAATTTGTCCAGATTCACAACGTAATCCTCTGGATACTTCTCAAGAATATAGTGAATGAAGTTGGAGCCGATAAAACCTGCTCCTCCGGCAACAAGTATGCGCATAAATGTACAGGAAGCTTACTCAATTCTGAGCTTTCCGACAACAGCAACAAACAAAGATGGCTCCGTATTGGAGCCATCTTTGTAATCGGTCATACCTAAATTTAACTCTTAATGATTCTGCCCGTTACGCCTACCTCTCGTGTAGTAATAGTACCAGAGGTAGAGCAGGATGAGTAGAATAGGAAGCCACCAGTACCAACACAGCGAGAAAATGGTGTAACACCCAGGGCCAGACGGTACTGCTATAGGTGGTGTGTCCTGATTAAGGTTGTCACCAGCTCCAGTCGGACCCGTAGTGCTCTCACCTGAGCCAGATTGCCCGCCTTGTGGCTCTCCGCCAGTGTTACCACCCGCGCCACTGGTATCAGTAACACCAAGTACTTCACCCGAGGGCTGCCCGCCTGTTGTCGGAGGCGGGGTTGTGCCACCACCAGTACCAGGACCTGTTTCAACACCGAGAACTTCTCCACCAGGAGGTGTTCCACCACCAGTATTTTCGCCGCCTCCAGTTGTTGTGTTCGTGGTGCTTGCAAGTGTAACGTTGGTTGATTTAATGGTCGTACCGCCGCCTGCATTTCTGAATTTTGCATACACGGTCTTGAGGCCGTCGCCAGAAACCAGAACCCATGTACCTGATGTGGATGCCGGCTGGAAACCAGGTGAGTCGCTCAGATCTGAAAGGTTACCTACAGCAATTTCCGTTACGTCCGGACCGTACGTGAAGAGCAAATGCACGTTTGGTGAAGTTACGCTCGTCCCTTCAGCAACGGCTACTGCGACAGTATCGTAGTTAGGCCCGCCTGGCGTAATACCGCTGCCGCCACCTCCACCACCGCCGCCGCCCCCGCCGCCACCTCCACCACCACCGCCGCCACTAGTAGTCGCGAAGGAGAATTCAGCGCTTACGGTTTCCGGAACTGTTGCGGAAATAACGCGGTAGTAAATAGTCGTCGCCGCTGGTAGTCCGCTCAGATTCACGCCATGCGAAGTTAGTTTTGTCGAATCAGTCGGTGATGTTGAGCCGTAGTTATAGTTTGGTGCGCTCCCGAGTGTTCGCGATACTGCATCGTAAACAACGCGGCTCGTACTCCCTCGATCAGTATTCCAACTAATCGTGGCGCTACTCGTGGTGATGGCGCTCGCAGCGACATTACTAATAACCAGATCAGGGTAGTTACCAAAAGTCATGGTATTATCAGCGTCGTCAAGCGTAACTTCGTCAGCCGCACTGAGATTGGTAACCGTAACATCGTACGAGACCGTCTTATTCAGGTCTGCGCCTTCACAACCATCTATTGAACAGACAAGCGTAAAGTCTTTACCTGAGAGCGCAGGATACGTACTTGCCCAGCCATGCTTATTCCCCTCGAGCACACGATAGGTGCCAGTAGTCGGTATGGTAAGGTCAACAAAACCGTCGGCGTTTGTGCTGCCAAGAGAGGCAATAGTGACCGTTTCAGTGGTACCGCCCTCAGTTTCAATGGTTACAACTTTACCAAGAGCGATTTGCCAACCTTCTACACCGTTTTCTCCCTCTTCTCGTGTACCATTGCCATTATCGTCTGACCACTTCTGAACACGAACGTGAGGCAGCTTGAAGTTCCCAAACTGTAAATCGAGGCTTAAAGACTCCCCATTTTGTCCGGTGGAAACCGTACTGCCACCTTCTGCAACCGTAACGTCATACGTTCGACTTGTTTCAAGAGTAACTCCGTCGCAGCCGGAAACGGTACACGTTACTGTGTAATCACCCACTGCGTTAACCGCTGGGCTTGTTGTCTGCCAGCCATCAGCTTTGGCTTCAAGAACACGGTACGTACCGGTTCCTGAAACCGTGAAGGAGAAATTACCGCTCTCATCAGTCTGCACAACTTGTAGAACCGTCAATGGTGTTGGATCGCCCGAATGAGCTGGCTCGCCAACTGATGCCAAGGCGATTGTCCAGCCGGCAATCGTCGATTCACCCTCTCCGTAAACGCCATCGTTATTGGCATCATTCCATTTAAGTCCACTGATTGTGGAATCCTCGATGTTGCCAAATTGAATCGTATGCTCGCTGTTATCGAGAGTAACCGTACCGCCGTCGGGCTGTGTTGTGTCGACCGTTACATCAAAAAAGGCGTTGGTGTCGAAGTTGTGTACATCACAGCCGAGAACTGAGTCGCCACAGGTAACTGTTTGGTTGACGGTTTGTGAGCCGGGCATGATTCTACTCCAAGCAGAACGCAGCTCTTCAAACACGCGGTAGGTACCACTTGATAGAATTGGGATGGAGAAAGAACCGTCGGTACCCGTTAAACTGAGCGCGGTTATTTCAACCGGCACGGGCTCGTCCCCCTCTGAGGAACCAATTTTTCCGAGGGCAATCTTCCAACTCTCAATGGCGCTCTCCAAAGGACTGCCATCCCAAACACCGTTGCCATTCTTGTCGTTCCACTTGTGGCCACCAACATTCCAGTTTGAGTCGCAAGCGTCACCGATGTGGTCAGTGTCAGTATCGGCCTGGTCACTGTTCGCTACAAGCGGACAGTTGTCGCCAGGAGGAATCGCTAAATCTGTAAATACGCCGTTTCCGTCATCAGTCTTGTCAGTGACTTCGTCATTGTCGGCATCGGTGTCACAAACGTCACCAATATAGTCGCTGTCAGTATCTGTCCGCAGCGCATTTTCCGTAAGCGGACAGTTATCGCCACCGTCGACCGAATCAATCGCAGTGAAAGTCCCGTCTTCGTTATCAGTTTTATCGGCAACGCCATCGCCGTCGCTGTCAGCATCGCAGACATCACCCTTGCCGTCGGTATCCTTATCGCGCTGGTCAGGGTTGGCAATCGTCGGACAGTTATCTTCACCGTCAACAAAGCCATCACCGTCCGTGTCAACATCTACAAATTTATTATTGAAGGTGCAGTTAACATTGTCTCCGGCTGCTACATCAAGATGTAGAGGATCGTACGTTGTTGCACTGTCGTTAATGGTGCAGCTAGAACTCGTCAGCTCCCATCCGCTCGCATTCGCTTCGGTAACTGCATAGGAACCGGGCAGCAAGTTAGCGTAAGTGTGGGACTGACCGTCAGAGAGTGATTGTTCGTCCGCGTCATTCAGTGCGAAAGTAAATAACCGTGGCGAGTCAGCAGGGTCTGTGACCTTGGTTACGGTTATTGATGCAAATTTAACATTGCCAAAGTTACGATTGGGATGAGTGAGGTCACCGGTTGACCCTGAAACGAGGTAAGTTCCGTTGTCTTGCCCGCCAAGACCGGTCTCGGCCGTTGGTGCTGTTTGGTGCCAGCCATCCTGTTGAATCTCTGAAATAATGTACTCACCTGGACCAAGGTTGTTAAACTGGTAATTACCAGAATCGTCTGTTTGTACTTCACAATACTCGCCGCTGACAGTCGCTTCTACTGTCTTTCCAGATACACAAGTTGGTGCGCTCTCTGAACCAGCGAGGTCAAGACGGATCGTCCAACCGGGCAGATTAGGATCAGCTCCGAGCGTGCGTACTCCATCAGCACTCAGGTCGTGATACTTCTTCCCGGAAATTGAGAAGAGTTCAAAGTTACCAAAGTCTTTTCCCGTAATGTCCTTTTCTTCACCAATGGTAACCAAATAAGTGCCAGAAGCAGGATAAGTCTGAGTCCATCCGCTCTTTACGGATTCTGAAAGAGTATAGCCGCCAGGGGTAACGTCTAAGAACGAGTAGTTACCATTTTCATCCGTAGTCGCTGACTGGGTTGATCCGCTACCAGCC
Source organism: Patescibacteria group bacterium (assembly GCA_041660005.1). Taxonomy (GTDB): domain Bacteria; phylum Patescibacteriota; class Patescibacteriia; order GWA2-46-9; family GWA2-46-9; genus 1-14-0-10-48-11. Next base: position 47,930 of record JBAZXG010000005.1, read on the forward strand.
AAGGTGATTATCCACCCTTGAAGACCCGGCTCACCAGCGTCCTTAGCGCCGTTACCGTTGGTGTCTCTAAATTTCATGCCCGAAACTGAACCGAGCTTCGTACTGTTGTAGGTACAGGTAATGTTGGAGCCCGCAGACAATGAAAGCGCGGACGGGTCCTGACCATCGGTGCAGGTCGGGGTTGAGTCAATAGTAAACCCACTTGAAGCACTACCGACGAGACTATAAGTAGTATCTGGCAGTAAGCTCGGGAAGGTGTAGGAATCGCTACCCACTAATGAATGCGATACTGTTGTGCCGCCGCTTGGTGTTAAATCAAACGTAAACGTACCAGCGTCACTCGGGTCAGCAACGTTAATGACCGTGATCGTTCCGCGCTCTGCGTTCGAGAATGTGCATGAAAGGTTTTGACCAGCACTAATCTCAATGTCGCTTCCGGGAACATAGGTTACGTCACCACAAATCGCTGCCGTTAAATCCCAATCAGTGACATCGCTTTCGTTCAATGCGTATGTACCCGGCAAGAGACTGCCAAATGTTCCGGTTTCCCCGTTTTTTAGTGATGCAATGCCAGCCGATTTTCCACTGAGGGTAAAGCCAAATGCCTGTGTGGACGCTGACGGATCTGCATTTTTGGTTACACTGATAGAACCCAATTCGACATTCCCAAAATCAAGATTGTTTATAATGTCGTCATCAGCAACCGGCTGAGTATAACCAAATCCAGTCAAACAAGTTGCTCCAGCCGTTGGATAGGTCTGTTGCCAACCTGCAGGCACCGTTTCACACACGGTGTAGGTGCCAGCAGCCAATCCAGAAACGCTATACTCGCCCAAAGCATTTGTCGTAGCCGTTGCTGGTGTTGGACCGGCCAAGGTTACTTCCTGGCCAGAGAGTGGCGTACCGTCGTTGTTGATGCCGTCAGCATTAAGATCGCTGAAGACTGCTCCATTAATAACTCCATTATTTTTCGCCGGCGGCTCACCTGCTCCCCAAACCGTAACATCGTCTAAGCGAACAATTTGATCGCTCACCGGAGAATCAATTTCAAAACGTAGAGCAAAATTTGGGTTATTCTCTGCCCCGGCAAGCGGCCCAAATGATGTCCACACCAAATAGGGTTCAATGTTTTTTCGCGCTTCCAGTTGCAGCCAGGTAGTTCCAGCGTCAACAGAATAGTAAGCGCGCAAACCTTCGCCTCCGTGTTTCATTTCGCTAACGCGCCGAGCATACGCCACATGAATACCTTGGGTTACACCCGCAGTACTAATAACTTTACTAATGGCATCGCTAACGCCATGGGAACGATTAAGCTCGACACCATACCCCTTATCTGGAGTGTTATCGTCGGTGTAGTACTTTCGCTCATTTATCGTTTTCCCTTTTCTAATAACCGGATCATTTTCAACGGTCCAGTTGTTCGGCAGAGTATCAACGGTATTAGCTTCAAACCCATCGTAAAAAATAGGGGGATTTAAGCCATACACTTTAACATTATCTATACCAACCTTGTCGCCATTAACACCCATCAAGTAAAACTGCAGCGACAACATGGCGTGACGGTCAGAATTTTCAATCGTATAGGTTGTCACCGTATGTGTTGGTATGGATTCAGTAACCGTTTCCAGTGCAATGTCTGGAACAACGCTCCAGGCGTTGTATAGTGGGTCTTCAAAAGAATACTGAGAAACAAACTGACTTGTCGTCAGAGGTACGGCAAATTGAACCTTGCGAGAATATTCAACAACCAACCTTGCGTATCCTTGCGTAGCAATTTCACGACCGCCGCCATTATCAAGTGATGTTTTATTTGCACCTTCAAGATAGAGCCCTTTAGAACCCTCTACCCCAACAGGAAAACCATCGATGGTATTGTCACGCTTGGGTTTCGTTGCGCCGTCCAGTATTTCCCAATTATTCGTACCGATATTCGTTGTACCTTGATCAAAGTTGTCGTTAAAAATGAGAACCGGCGCTGGTACGACCGACGCCTGAGCGATACTCGGTACCGTTAAAGAAAAATGAACAGGACCGAAACTACTCACGACCATCGTAAAGATGGTAATAGTAGTTGTTACTTTATGAATAAATTTTTTCAATGCTGTTTTGCGACCCACCGACAAACGGCTGATCGCGCCTCTCTTAATTTGACTGCCGAACTGCAGTTTTATGTGAGTCATAAAATAATAATATTTAAACCAAAAATAACGCTAACAAACAACGACTATTGATATAATGACGTTTGTTTTTTCTTTTTATTTCGGCGAACAGAACCACTTTTAAAACACTGGCGCACTTATCAATTCCGTGGTTCTTTCCCCCTTTGAACCAAACAAACGCTGTTATAAGGCACGTTGGCCTTAAAAAGTTAAGATGATTTGTGTATCTTCGTTTTCTGATATTGCCTGCTTTTCCGACCAAGGACTGCAACGAAGCACCTAATAGCTTAGTTAATAAAACCCCTGCTGTCAATAGAAAAATTAAATGGCCCTGTCGTATAATCTTATTGTCGAGGATAGCGAGTGAAGTGCGCATAGCAAATATGCATTTCCGAGCGACGCAGGTATCAAAGGGTTTAATACCCCGCGTGGCTATGCCACGCTAACTCTCTCACTCCACCTAGCGGGTTGAGGAGTCCAGGGCTTTGCCCTGGGGTTTTATACCATTTATCCACAGTTTTTAACTAAAAAACCCAAGGAAAACGTATAAGTTAATCCTAAACGACCAGCAAAAATACGGCTAAAACCACAACAGCAATTGAGTGGCTCACGAGAGATAGGTGGCGAATATGCAATTTTAGCGCAAATAGGTAGACCAGAATGCCTGCGGCCAAGAAGACGCTGAACGCCAGATAGATCATGCGCACTTTGTCGTTCAGGTTCCCGACCTTCAATAGCCCCCCAAAAAATGTGGTAAATCGCTCTGTTCCCTCGTTAAAAATGTAGAGCTGCTGCGTCTTTGAAACCGGCGCAACCAGAGCAATGGCTTTCGTTTCCAGATGCTTATCCGCCCCAGAAGCAACTAAGGTCAACTGTTCGCCATTACTAGACAGGGTGTTAGGGTCATACGGGATGCTGCCACTCCACACGCCGCTATCCGGTTGCGGCGCTAAATCACTTTCTACGCCCGCGAGCTGTGCCCGAACGGCCTCCGCCTTTGGCGCTTTTACGGCAACGGAAACAGATTTACCTTTCTGCTGGAGGACTAAACTAGATTCGTCAATAACGCTCGCCTTAACCACACTACTGGGATTTGTTACTACCGGCCCTGCGGCCAAGGTTGTTGCGGGATCACCAAACATCTGCACGACAAAAGTCGCGCTCACGCCCTCGTACTCACCCGTTGCCGTACCCACGCCAATTTCGGTATATCCTGGGTTAATGATGTTCGCTCGGTGCGAAGCACTTGCCATCCATCCAGAATCGACGTCTTCAGCCGTGTGAAAGTTAACGGCCAAATTCTCACCGGCTTTGAGATAGTGGTATCCTGACGCCTTAATCCAATCCCAGGGTGTTTTTCCGTCAGGGCTGTTATGCGCAAAATACGAATGTGCCAGCATGTCCCGCGCTTTGGCGTTCGCCGCGTCGGTTAATGCAGCATTTTTTTTCAATCCTTTTAATCCAAAATTCTTTCGCTCCTGATTAGTGAGTGAAATGATGTTCGCAGGCGTAATGGAGCTTGAAAAAAGACTGGACGAAGGCAAAGATAGCGGCGCGAGGACAACCAGCACCTTAAACAAAATAAGAATAACGCTATACCCCATGAGCACACGGTGCCGTAGTGCATGCGGTTTATAGCTATTTCCCGCGTGTGGAATCAGGTGGTCAAAGATCACCTGGTAACCTTGCTTAGCATTACTATGCAAGCGGTTTTTCACTGGCGTTTTTTTGCGCATGGGTTCTTTGTTCATACGATATGTTTCAAAAAGCTATATCGCTTTTGAAAACGTTACAATGTAGCCTAAATCGAGGCATCTGTCAATACGTTGCGTATTCTCTCTGCAATTTCTTTTGCTTCACCCGAACTATAGCTAGTATGACCCCATGATTGCAGGCCGTCATTGTCTTTTCTCGGTATGATATGTATGTGCATGTGACCAACCAGTTGACCTGCAGCTTTACCGTTATTAATGCCAACGTTGAATCCGTCTGCTTCTACGCCCAAAACAACCGACCTCGCAATGTTTGGTAAAGAGCTCATGAGATAAGCCAAACTTTTTTCATCAACAGAAAGTAAATCATTAGCGTGCGTTTTAGGAATCAGCAGCGTGTGCCCTTGACGAATAGGTTGAATATCGAGAAAGGCCAGAACTTCATCATCTTCATAAACTTTATCACTCGGTAGTTCACCCGAAACGATTTTGCAAAAAACACAATTTTCCATACTGCTAAACAATCACGTAGGCTAGTAAAATAAGCAAAAACAATGCGACAGGGATGAGTAAGCTTGCTTGACCACTAAAACCCGCTGCGTAAAGTATAGCACCAGCAAGAATACCAACCAAAATCGATTTCACGACATAGGACTTTCCGTAATCGATGGCAGGAGCGTTGAAGACAATCCACACACCATAAACAAAGAGAAAAGCAAAAACAACATACAAGTTGAGGTAACTCAAAACTAAGCCCGGACGCGCCAGTTCGGCGGCAGAATAAAAAAGAAAACTAACAAAAGCAATAAAGAATACGATGCTAAATTTTTTGTCTGAATATTGCAGGTGCATATATTTTATCGGGCTATGAGGCGACCTAGCCAGGACTGCACAACCGAGAGACTTAGCGCTTCACCGGCAAAGTTGACTCTTATACTATGAATTGCCGGACGCACACTAACCATACTGAAATTGGGCGCTGAGATGATGAAGCGAACTCTGTTCTTCGACACTAAGGCCTCCGCTAACGAAAAGGTAAGGTCAGCACTTTGGGGGGCACTGCCATCAATGGGCATCAATTTTTTAATTTCGTAGCGCCAGGGTTCGTTTGGCGTTGGTGGCAGCGCCACACCTAGTCCAAGGGGCACAGAACTGGCATATAAGATACGTACGGTCGCGGATGACAACCTGCGCGGAAGGCGGACATCGAAATAAACTGGCTCGCCGCTCAGAACCGCGTATGGTTTCTCATTATTTCCTTGTTCAATGCCTACCCTGCCCTCAGGGTAGAGACGGCTCATGACGGGCTGCGATTTGGTAACATCGAGCGAAACAGCATACGTTCCCGTTGGCAGCGCGTCTTGGTAGAGCAGCCAGGCAAAAAACACAACCGGCAAGGCAGCAGCACAGCCAATGGCAATATTTTTTTTCATAGATGAACGAGCGGATAAAGCCAAGCACCATCGGGCAGTGCAAACGGTCGATGCAGAACCACTTGATACTGCTTTAGCAGCTCAACTGTTTCTGGTGTGACTCCCGTTAAGCTATAAAGGTAGAGCGGCACATTATCAGCAATGGTAGGCAGCACGCGGATAACTTCAGTGTACGTTGTAAACGGTCGATCCCCAGGCGAAATAACGCTGCGCTCAGGAAAAAATATTTTATCAATGCGGTCCCCTACTATAACCGAATCCGTTCCTGTTAATGCATTTACCGTTTGACTGACCGTTCTGTAGGTTGCTAGGCGACTAGCCACAACCGCTAGACCTTCCGATGAGTCAAAATAAACTTGCAAAAAACTGCTAAAACCGAGTACCAGTAGTAACACGAGAATCATGCTGCCGTTTTTATAAACGTTCCCTAACAGGTGCATAACTCCATAACCAGCAAACGGCAGCCAAACTACAAATATCGGCAACCAATAGCGCACATAAGAAATGCCGAGTGTAATGTGCTGAGGGCCAACAGTATCGGCAATACGCCAACTTCCATAGTAAACACCGAGGGTTAAGGTCACCCAAACCGCCGCGTACACATATGAGCGCTCTTGTGCCGACCAGCGCTCGCGCTCTCTATAGCGAAGGTAACCGCCAAAAAACACAAGCATCCAAAATGGTAAGGTGACAAGAAAGCAATAGAAAAATACATTTGTAAGAATACTTAGTGGGTGAAAACCAAACGGCACTATGATACTGAGGAGAGAACTCACAATGTTGCCATGCGCCGTTAAGCTAGCAGCATTACGTACGGCTTGGTAGCCAACCGGCAATGGTGCGTCGTACACCACAGTAAACAACAGAACAATAGTTGTCAGGAGCGCCGCACAAAGACTTCCTGCAATCACAATTTGCGGCAAACGAATGTGATGCCGCAGATGCCACAAACCAAATAATGCCAAAGGGAAAAGCCACAGGACTTCTGACGAACGCACGATGAGAGCGCCAACGAACATGATAATAGAAAAAATAAGCCACTCAACAGAGTTGCGCTCACGCTCTAAATGTACAAATCCCCACACGCTAAAAATGACGAGATCGAGAAATAAAATATTATGATAGAAACCACGGCTGGCGTAATACCAAATCGCTGGGTGCATAGCAAGCAGTACCGTTGCGGCGAGAGCAACACTGACATTAAAAATGCACCGCCAGCAACCATAAGCTGCCATAAGCGCAAGTGCAGTCATGACTGCGGTGAGATATGGCAACACACCAAGTCCAAATACGAGAGCCGTCGCGCCGAAAATCATCGGCAGTCCCACGAAACTCGCTGGCACCAAATCATTTCCAACTGGAATGGTGGCGCGCGGATGGATTACACCGTTCGAAAGCGCTGAAAGCGGCTCAGGATAGCTGAGACCAACGCCATTCGCAACTTGAAAACTAAAAAAGTAGTTGGCAGTTTCATCCGGGGAATTAAATCGCGGCGCCTGACGAATAGTCGCCCACGAAAAAAATGCGTATGCAAAAAAGGCAACGAGCGTAATAGCCACGACATACACCCGTGGCTCTTTTGCCGCACCCTGCACAAACGCGCGCGCCCTGAGTATAAAAGTTTGAATCGTCATCGCTCTCTAGTACAATAATGTCATGCATCTCAAAAAGTGGATAGTTATCCCCCACCTCGGCATTTCATTGCTTATTATCATGAACGCCTGTCTTTGGCGTTCGTCTGAAGTAGGCCTTATCTTGGGCATCGTGTATCTAGCTTTTTATGGATACGTACTTGGCGAATGCTGGTCTCGAACACTTTCGTCTTTTATCCGCTTCATAAGTGGTTTACTGCTCACACTGACGACCTTGGCGGGTTTGGGTGGCATTGTCTACTACCTCATTGGTCTGCCGAACTGGCTCGCCACAATCGTTCTCGTTGTCATTGCGTCTTCAATTGTTTTATTGAATTCCTGCATTGCTGAGGAAATCAGACCCACGCCTGACTCTATTATACCACAGAGCCAACACGGGCGAATGCAGATAATGGTAGCGTTTATTGGTGCGCTAGCCCTTGCTTTTGCGTTTTCTTTTCTTTTTAAAGCTCGCACCGGTGAAGCATTGCGATCGCCCTGGTCAGTAGTTGACGCGCGTTTTTTTGGCTGCTTCTTTATTGCTGAATTTTCCGCCTTACTTCTGCTCTGGACGGACAACAAGCGGAGAATGTTGCGTGATTTTTTTGTTCTGTCGGCATTGACTACACTTGCCACAACCATCGGTATTATCGTCTACCGGGTTGGTTTTGGCTTTGATCCTTTTATCCATCAAGCCACCGAATCACTCATCGCTACCGCAGGAGTCGTTTATCCTAAACCGCTCTACTACCTTGGCCAGTACGCTCTCGTTGTCCTGCTGCATACGCTGACCCTTCAACCGATAGCGATCATAGACTCACTGCTCTTGCCGGCGGTTACCGGTCTCGCTCTTCCAGCACTTTTTATAACCACTTTCTACCATGACAATAACAAAAGAACTGCTGCTTTAAGTGCAGCCACTTTTATTGGGATGCCGCTGTATCTTTTCGCCATGACGACACCCCAAGGCATCGCTAATCTTTTATTCGTTGCAGTAATTTTTCTTGGCTACCGTAATGATTGCGATAAAGCAAGAACTAACCGTCAGTTCGAACTACTTCTTCTTGGTCTTTCAGTTACAGCAATGGTAATGCATCCGCTGGCAGGACTACCGGCACTTTTTTTTGTCGGACTGCGCTATATGCAAAACCGCTACCCGAAACAAAATATTATATATAGTCTGGCAGCGATAGCAGCTGCGGCTGTTTTGCCCATTATTTTTTTCATGCAAAACGCCGGTCGTGCTGGTGTGCAGGCTACAGCTACACTACCAACAATACCGGCTGAACAACTTTCGCGTGGCATTTTGTATTTCGGTCGACACTATAATTTTATCCTTGATACGGTTTATCTCTACGCCTTTAATCTTGGCGCTATTATTATTGCGCTCTTGTTAATCGGAATCTATCTGCTGAAGCGACAAGAAGAAGGCATTGCAGACAACAAATCGCTTTTGCTCATTTCGCTCATACTTTTCTTCGATGCGTTTATCGTTAAATTTTTCATACCTTTTTTATTTCTTATAGACTATGAACGCAGTAACTTTAGTGGCCGCCTTTTCACGCTCGGGTTTATTGCGCTTTTGCCATTCGCCGTTATAGCACTGCGCTCTTTTTTTGAACGTCTCACCAATGCACCACGAAGTGTTATTGTCTTTTTTTTGCTCACTCTCTCATGCCTCGCTACGATAAGCGTGTATGTCGCCTATCCGCGCTTTGACACCTATGCTTTTGATCGCGGCTACTCAACAAGTCTCCACGATATTACTGCCGTAAGGTATATAGATTCAGTCGCAAGCGGCTCATACGTTGTTTTGGCCGACCAAGCGGTTGCCGCTGCAGCACTCAAGGAATTGGGGTTTAAGCAGTACTTCGCGCGACAGGGCAATAAAAGTAATGAGCAAATCTTTTTCTACCCTATTCCAACCGGCGGCTCACTTTACCAGGAGTACCTACGCATGGTCTACGAAAAACCAACGCGAGACCCTATTCGCTCGGCGCTTACCATGACCGGTGCAAATGAAGCGTATTTTGTGTTGAACGACTATTGGTTTGATTTTGAAAATATTCGCGACAGCGCAAAACAGTTTGCTGATGATTGGAAAGAAATTGATGGCGGGAAAATAGTCATCTTCCACTACAAAAAACTATAGCTGTGTTGATGGGCTCAAACTGTGCAGTTGCGCAGCTTGAGCCCACCGTTCGGTCATCTCCACTCCGCTCAGCCGAAAGCGAGACTAGTCGACATTCGCAGGTGTCGCATGTTTCAGGGTTGACGTATCAAACACGCCAGCCCAAACGGGGAAAGAGCTATCGGGGAAACCGAGCGCAGAGAGAACGTTCCTCGTTGCCGAGCATGGCAGGATGAAAACGGGCAGCTCACCGTTCTCGGCCCCCGTCACCTCAGCCTGAATGTACAAGGTCGTATTGCAGTCGGCGTCCATGACCTCGACCGCAAGACCGAAACGAGATGCAATCTCGGTCACGGCCTCCGCCGGAATTCTTGCGTCCGCATATCCCCTGAGGACGAATCGCTCTTTGTGCAAGGCCTGCGCAGCGTGACGCCACCGTTGAACAAAGACAGCTGCACCAACTGCCTGGGTCCGCAAAGCACGCTCATCGTCCTGCCTGTCAGCATCGATCCCAATGATTCCAAACCGCATGGTTAATCCTCCCACTTTACAAACACCCGAAATTGGGTTTACTCAATCCTAGCAATTAGTTTAAATCAGTCAACGCTATCAGTTCTTTGGAGTACTCTTTTGAGCCAACGCTTAAAGCCAAAATATTTTCACGAACAAACACGCGCGATTCTGCGCTCTCAGTAATGGCGCTCGCCAATGCTTCAGAGTCCCCCGGCGGAACTAACTTGGTATTTGGCGCTAAGCGTAAAAGCTCGGACACGCCGCCAATGTCACTCGCCACAACGGGAACACCATGACTTAAGGCCTCGACAATACTCATGGGATTGTTTTCTATGAGTAACGACGGATACACAAAAACGTCAGTGACTTCCCAAATTGCCGCGAGCTGAATTTGCGACAAAAAACCAGAAACAATTATGCTACGGTCTTCAAGAGATGCTTTTTTTACTGCATGTAAGTAAGAACCAGCTCCAGCAAGAATTAACCGCCAGTGAGGTCGGCGAATTGTTTGCCAAACGTCAAGAAGTAACTGAATCCCCTTTTGCTCTTCTATTTGCCCAATGTAAACAACATTTATGCCCTTATGTTCTTTATGCACAACCGCAACGTCCGGCACCGGATTCATAAGAACCGACCGCTTCGCAACAGAAAAAAAATGGTGCCCAGTATAAAAATCTTGAAGAAATTTTGACGGAAAAACAACGATTCCAACAGTGCGAAAAAGGTGCCGCGTTAGCGTACGGTACAGTATTCGAATTGGTCGTGACAACTGCGTTTTTAGTTGTGCGACAAGCAATATACCGCTTGGCTCAACAAGCTGAACGTCATGCACAACTTGAATGTAGCGCTTTGCTCGCTTTGCAAAAAGACGCGGCAACAAGTAACCAAGTCCACGCAAATTGTGCGAGAGAACAAGGTCGGGTTGCTCACGACGCAACACTGCTCTTGTCACCAACCAAGAATGAATGTTCATAACATCAAGACACCCCCAAATGGCGCGCGCGAAAAAACCATACGCATTTATGTTTACATACGAAAAAATATTCAGTGGAAAGAAGCGGAGCACCTTAATGCCCTCCTCTTCTTCTGCTACCGGCGTGAGTGAACGTATGCCATGAAAAGGTCTGACCGAAAGCACGCTCACCTCCCAGCCGAGCTCTTTGAATCCGTTCGCTGAGGCCTTCACAACGGTCTCTGCTCCTGACCGGTAGTACCGCCCGTACAAGTTACTGACAATTAAAACTTTCATAGAACGAGCCCCAAAAGCTCAAGTAATTTTTTACGAACCACGGGTTCACTATATTCTTCCTCAACAATTATTCTACCCCGCTCTCCGTAACGCTTTGCAACTGCAGGGCGACTCAACAAGTGAATGAGCGCCGCAGACAGCGCCTCGACACTCTTTGGCTCCACAAGTTGGCCAGTTTCACCGTCTCGCACAACACGACGAAGCCCTGGCAAATGAGAGGCAACGGTGGCACGAGCGCTCGCCATGGCTTCAAGGAGCACTAACCCAAACGCCTCAGAGGCGTCAATAGAGGGCAGAACCACCACATCAGCGAGTCGATAGTGTTCAGGAAGCATATCGCCCGAAACGCTACCTAGAAAACCAACTGAATCTGCAATCCTGAGATGCTTTGCTTCCGCTTCATAACGCACTCGCCGATCACCGTCACCTACGAGTAGTAATTTAGCATTCGGTACTTCTCGCACAACTTCTTGCCATGATTTTAATAAAACTGAAATACCTTTGAAATAGTGCGCGCCATCAAGCCCTCCAACAAAAAGTGCGACAGGCGTGTCTTTGGTAAACCCATACTCTGCCAAGAGATGATCTGGCTTTGGGCCGGGAGAAAAAAGAGCCGTGTTAACCGACAGTGGTAGTTCACGCAAACGACCCCCAATGCTCGGCAAGTACTGAGCAAGGAGAGAGTGCTCAGCATAGTCGACTGAACTCACCAGAATTAAATGCGCATGATCAAGAAGCGGCTTCAAATAACGGCGATGATACAACTTAAATAATAATTTTTTCCAACCAACTCCTACGTTGTCCATGTGATAGAAAAGAACGAGTTTCTGATTTGCAGCAACTCCACGACGGGCGTACCCTTGTGCGCCACCAAAAAACGGATAGTTGAGGATAACTATTTCGGCGCCAGTCGTAAGATCCGGAAAGTTTGGGATAATTGCCGCATTGCCGTAACGAAATAACGTTTTAACATAAATCACTTTTACTGCTCCGCCCTCAACGCTCTCCGGTTTTGGTGCCGACGTATACACATTAACCTGAATACCCTCTTGGCTTAGTGCGCGCGCCTGACTCGCAGCCACATTACCCATGCCGCCGCCATAGGGCGGATAGGTTGAGACAACAATGTTTACGCGTTTCATACGTTCGAGTTACCAAAAAATAACTGAGCGAATAATGCGCCAATATCCAGCCAAAAGCGGGTTCACTATTCTGAGCGGCAGTGAAGGGACAGTCTGATACTCTACCACTGCACTCATCGTACGTATCACGTCACGATCTTTTGTCTTACGCATTGATTGACGACGAGAGCGCTCTTTCATAATTTCTGAAAAATGAACAATAACATAGAGGTAACCCTTAAGCTTCAAAGGAAGCCATCCTTTCAAAGTAGCAAACAGCACAACGCCAATTTCCATAACGAACCAGGCGGGAAAGATGAGCAACAGTGTCGCGAGATGGTAATTCTCGAGAAGCACGATGAGACGATTTCGCTCACCATAATAATACTTGATGCGCGTGGAGCGGCTAAATTCGTAGCGATGATAAGCGCGTGCACTAGGCACGAGAACGCTTTGTTTACCAAAAAGCGATATGCGCCAGCCCAAATCCAGGTCTTCGTGGTACATAAAAAAATCTTCCGAAAAAAGACCAAACTGATTGAGGTCAAGCATTTTAAGCACGAGAGCCGCACCTGAGGCATAAGCAACCCGACGCGGCTCTTTAAGGTATCGCTGCATGGCCGTGCTGTTCATGTTCGTACCTTCTCGGTCACTATAGCCAAAACCGAGGTAGTGAATGCAGTTGCCAGCCGAATTAACGACGTCTCGGTTCTGATCAAGGAGAATTAAGGGCTGCGCCGCCGTTGCTTCGCTATGCGCCTCAAGGTAGTCAATAAGTTGACTAAACATAGAGGCCTCAACAAAACAATCTTGGTTGATGAGCGCCAGGTAAACCGCACCAATTTTTTTCGCCTCCTCGTACCCACGAAGACAAGCCCCGGTAAACCCTAAATTATTTTCATGCTCAATAATGTTGAGCGTCGGATACTTAGCTCGCGCACGCTGAACACCCACATCACTACTATGATTATCTACGAGAATGATTTCTAAATTATCGTAATCCGAAAGCATAAGCGCTTCCAGACATCGCTCCAGATCATTGCCGCCGTTAAAACTCGGCACAACAACCGCCAGGCGCAATCTTTTATTCTGATTCTTGTCTGTCACTGGCTGCATGGTGTTCTTCAAGTGCTCGTTGACGTACGAGCTCCGTTAACGAACGCTCCAGGCGATCGGTCTTCCGGGACTGCTGAAAAAAAGCATAAAAAAGGACAAGCACCGACGTATAAAGAACTGCATCAACTCCACGTCCAACCCCCAAGATGCGTGCTGCAACGTCCGTGGTCTTTGGCAAAAAAACAATCAAAACCGTTGCTACCCAAAAGAGAAGCCAAATCAAGAGCTTTCGTCGATCAAGCGATCCGCTGCGATACGCACGTAGTGCCCGAGAGACCGCAAAGAGCGCAAAAAGTGTAATCAGCCATTGTATGGGCATAGCTTAGCGATGAGGAAAAAATTTCTCAATCACAAGATCCCGAACGATTGTTAAAGCGTTTACTGACGACTGCCCGTGCGCTAACGAGTACGGCGTGTAATGCACCGTAACCGGTACTTCAACATAGCGCAATTTGAGGTCAGCAATACCATCAAGTATTTCCGAAGCGTGAGCCCAGCCATCATGACGTATAGGTAGCTTCGTTGCCGCAGAACGGGAAAATGCTCGAAGACCATTGTTGGTATCGCTCAAATAAATGCCAGAGAAGAATCGTGTAAAAAGAATGCCTGCCTTTAAAAGAATGCGCCTCTTCAATGGAAGATTGACCGCATGACCAAGAAAGCGCGACCCTAAAACAATGTCAGCCCTGCCGTCACGAATCGGTTCAGTAAGCAGAGTGATATCGTGCGCATCATGCTGCCCATCTGCATCGAAATGAACAATAATGTCTGCACGCTCCTCTAGGGCAAGCGCCACGCCAGTTGCCAGAGCTGCCCCCTGGCCACGGTTAATGCTGTGGCACAAAACTACTGCTCCCGCGCTCCTTGCGAGAGAAGTCGTGGCATCATTAGAGCCGTCGTCAACGACAATCACTTCGTCAACATATCTGCGCACGTCGGTTACCACATCATAAATGCCGCGCGCCTCGTTATAGGCCGGAATGACGGCAATCGTTCGCATACGAACCTATGACGCGCCGAGTTTTACGAGCCCTCGACCCGCTTTTAAGTCTTCTACTGTCTTTGCTAAACCGTCCTTCAATAATGTTACCGGAAACCAGCTCAAATTTTCTTTGGCGCGAGTTATATTTGGAATAAGACGTGGATGATACCCATCTGGGTAATCTGGGCGCACCATAATGCGAACCTCTTCTTCAACGAGCGTCATCATCATGCGCGCGAGCTCAGTCAGCTGCAAAGCTTGATCGCTGCCAATGTTAACCGGCTGCTCGTCACCTGCGCTCATCAAGCGGATTAACCCTTTGACCGTATCGCTAACGTAGCAAAATGACCCCACGGCTTCGGACCCGCCGTAGATAATAACTTCTTTCCCTTTGAAAATATTTTGTAAAAATTCAGTTACCACATTCGAGTCATCGAGCCGCATGCGCGGCCCATAAGAAGAAAAAACGCGGGCAATCCGTACGTTGAGACCATAATTCCTGCGATACGATTCAACCAGCGCTTCCCCGAAACGCTGCGCCACAGCAAAGGCGCTGTAGTTATCAATGTGCGGCACTATCCCTTCAGCGCTCTCGCTAACACGTCCGCTGCCGTTTACCACCTGGCCATAAGTCGCATCTGACGAGACATAGCAAAAAATCGCCTTGCTCTCTTTGGCAAGATCCAGCGCATAGCGCAGTCCCACAGAATTGACCATCATGGTCTCTATGGGAAATCGTTCAACGTCGCTGCGCGAAGACGGGGAAGCCAAAAAATAAACTTCTTGAACGCCTTGCCATGCCGCTTTAAATTTCTGTAAGGCACGTTCTTCTCCCGACAAAGAGAATGGCTCAGTAATATCATGGCGTATAAAAGCAAAGTCCGGATTTTCAAGCAGGTGGTCAATGTTTTGCTCGCTCCCCGTCAAAAAATTATCAAGACAAATGACTTTTGATGTTTTGACCAGTTCATCACAGAGATGCGATCCTATAAAACCGGCGCCACCAATGACCAGTACGTTTTTTTTCTCAAAAATTGTTTTCGCCATGATGCATGATAAGAATGTATTCTAAGTCTCTAAAGTATAGCGAAAAACCCACTTTTTAGCGAATAGGAAGTTCCAGCACAGCGCTACAATCAAAATGGCTAACACCTTTGCTGCGAGATCATAGATATGGATAGTTTCCACAAAAAGCGCTAAAAGAAGATTTTGCCATAGAATGCCAAGGCCGTAGACCGTTAAAAATTTGCCGTACCGACTCAGTGACAGTGGCGCTGGGTGGCGAAAGGTCCAGAGATGGTGCAGGGTGTAAGCAACGCTTGCCCCCAAAAACGAAGTTCCAACACTCGTCGCCAAATAGTGTGCGTAAAAAAACGGGATAAGACGAGTAAGCAAACTATAGCTACCAAAGTCAGCCACAGCAGAAGTTGCGCCGACGCTAGCAAAACGAAACAGTTGAGTCAGAAGCTCCATAGTGACACCCTATCTCAGTACCGCAACATTAATGCCAGCTCGGTAATACTGGTTATAGGCAAAGAATTGCCCAATCACTTTTCCTTGTGGTGTAAAGATTCGCACCTGCGGACCGCCGCCAGTTAGTGGCGCAATAACAATTTCATCAACGCCATCACTCGTAACATCACCAACACTCAACGAAACGCCGCCACGAAAGGTCTCCGGCAAAACAAAAAACTGATTCAACATTCGTCCGAAGCCATTAAATAGGCGCACTTGCGGACCACCGCCAGCCACGGGTGCAATAGCAATTTCTGCCTGTCCGTTTCCGTCTAAGTCTCCGCTTGCAACATTCACGCCGCCACGATAGGTCGGGTACGGGTACCATTCGCGAAGCAAATTTCCTTGGTCGTTGAACACACGCACGGGCAGGAATAAAGTTGTTGAGCTGACAATAATTTCATCTTTACCATCACCATTAACATCACCCGCCGCAACGCTAAACCCGCCGCGCAAGTTTTTGTCGTAGGCGAAAAATTGTGTGCGCAAGTTGCCGCCCCGATCGAAGACGCGAATCTGCGGACCGCTAGCGTTCGCCGCGGCTACAATAATACTGCCAACGCCGTCGCCAAATATGTTACCGGCTGCAACGTTAATACCACTTCGGATGGGACGACTAAACGCGTACCACTGCGACAACGTTTCTCCATTTGTTGAAAGCATACGCACCCGACCGAGCCCACTCTGCCCTTCGCCGATAATTATTCTCTGGTCGCCCCGTATAATGGCGCTTATGCGCACGCCACCATCTTCCGGAACGGAACGAGAATTTTCACTGACCGCAATGCCGCCTCCGCCGACAAAATCCTTACCGTAAACGGACCAGTTGTGCTGCATGGAGCCGTCGTTAAAAAACAGCTTGAGCTGCGGTTCATATAGTGTGTGCGCAACGGTGATAATGCGGCCAGCGGTGTTTGCCAAAGCCACAGGAGGAACTCTCGCAGGTGCCTCTGCGCCGAGTAAGGCACGACTGGCATCTACCCGCCCAACACCGAGCTTGCCAGTATAACCGTGATTCACCGTACTGATGTCGTCAGCACTTTTTAATAAAATATCGGTAATCTGAGCGTTCGTCAGTGTGGGATGAGCCGATTTTATAAGCGCCGCCACGCCAGTTACAACAGGCGCAGCAACAGACGTCCCAGACCAGCCGCCACCATAAGCATCGGTAAGACCTCTGGCAATGTCATACACTTCTGTGCTAAAAAAAAGCGTTCCCGGTGCAACAATATCCACGCAGCTTCCATAGTTTCCTGTCAGCAACCGCTGGTCCAGTGTATCAGTAGCGCCAACGCCGAGAATCCAATTTTCTTTTGCTCCGCTGTCAAAACAAACCGGGTAACGCGGGGATTGATCAAGGTTGCCGCCCGTACCGTCGTTGTTGCCCGCAGCAACCACAATGAGAACGCCAGCATCATAGGCACGTCTTACCGCAGCATACAAACGATTACTATATCCCAGTCCAACAAAACTTAAGTTAATGATGTCGGAACCATTCTTGACTGCGTAATCAACGGCGTCTGCTACGATATTAACGTCGCCCTCCCCTTTTGAGTCGAGAACTCTGAGCGGCATAATGCGCGTGTGCCAAGCAAGACCCGCAATGCCTTCAACATTATTTCCCGCCGCTGCAATAATTCCGGAAACAACCGTACCGTGATTCAGCGCTGTTCTACTAAACGGCGGCGTTGCATCAGGCCGTGGGTCTGCGGTACTTGAAACGAAGTCCCATCCGTTGACGTCGTCAATATATCCATTACCATCATTGTCTTTTCCGTCACCGGCAATTTCGCCGGGGTTTCGCCAAATATTTTCCCGAAGATCGGGGTGGTAAATATCAACACCGGTATCAAGAACTGCCACGACGACGTCTGGTACTCCCGTCGTTGTTTCCCACGCCGCAGGCGCACCAATTTGCTGCAAGTACCATTGCTTCGGATAGTAAACGTCGTTTGGGTCAAAGGCAGCAAGGACTGGCTGACCAACAAACAGAAGAGTCAAGGATAAACCAATACATTTATTTAAAGTACACAAAAAATGTCTCATAGATGACTTAGATTATAGCACGACTTTTATTAACTACCGAAGTCAATAAAAATAGCTAACATTAAAACTAATAACTTGTAGGTGTTCATAAATCAACAACCCATCCGCAGGTGGTCAAGAAAGGAACTTTTATTGCCGAGGATAACGAGCGAAGCACAAACTACAGTTTGTATTTCCGAGCAACGCAGGCAACAAAGGGTTTTATGTCATGTATTACGATTTTTACACCATTTTGTGCGTACGCACAAAATGGTGTAAAAATTGAAAAACTCAAAAAGCAATAATACCAATTAACTCATTTCAGCTTTGTTTCGTTATTTTAAGGACTCAACTAATCAATTACCCCACCCCAGGGGGGACGGGATATGTAATGGTGATCCCACTTCGCTGAGTCAAACTCATTTCCTTCACTTAAGCTACGGACGGTCAAGGAGCTACGAGGGATATTTTTGTCTTCTGCAACAGTAACCTCGCGGCAAGCCGACGAGGTATTGGGGACAAAAATAGACTACCTTGCAGCTAAACTAAAATGCTTGCAATACTTGGCATCATCTTCAATTTTTTCAACAAGCGCATACGTTAAGTTGTCCGTTAAGTGGTAATGACGTCGCAACATCACAACTAACTCATAACAATCGTAGGGGTATAAATAAACACTTTTTTGTATCTGCAATAGGCCAACGCGCTGCAGTGTCCGGCGAATGCTATTTCGAAATTTATGTTCTGTTTGTGGAATATCGAAAATAACTAACCTCCATTTTTTGTCCCATGTCTTTTTCATTTTAGGACGCCAGTGTGAAATACCAACAGCATCGAGCTTGTCTTTCCCCTTCTTTGTTAACTCAATAAGTTGTTCACCGTGCAATTTACGAATACGTATATACCCATGTGTGGCTAACCGACTAATTGCCGACCTCATATCAGCAACCGTGAATTCGCGAGCATGCTTTTTGCGTGGTTTTGCAAAAAGAACCATGGCATTTGGTGCAAGGACAGCCACAGAAACTACCCCGACGACCAACACAGTCTTTAAAATATATGGCAATATATTCTGACGACTACTTGAACCAAACTGCATGTCATCATTTAAAATTTTATCAATTATTGATTGATTGAACTTTGTTTCTTTCTTTTGAGCTGTGGCTTGTTTGTTTATTTTTGTCATAATATCATTTTACATATTTTTGTGCGTACGCACAAAAATATGTAAAAACTACTTCTTGTATTAAAATTCAAGCACCCACTAATAATTTGAACGATTGTTTTGGTAACTGCATAAATGCAAGTATACCAAATCAAAATCAACTGCGCTCCCTTGTCCTATCGAACTGCAAAAGCCGGACTACTTTGTTTGGCTTATTTTTGCCTTAAGCTCTTGCACTTTAAGTTCATACTCTGCTTTATTTTGGTCGGACTTGTCTGCTAAAATTTGCCAGTATTTTATGGCGCTCGCGTAATCTTTCGTAACAGTCTCCAAGAATACGGCGTAGGCCTTCACAACGTTTAAGTTCTGACCACTTTTTGTAACGGCGTCTGCGTAGAAATCATTGGCTGCACTGGTGTCGTGTAAATCATTCACATAAATTGTAGCGACGTCAAGCCAATATTCCGGTGCTTGCGGCGCTGCTTTGTATACACCCATATACGCTCCTATGGCTTCCTTATATTTACCTTGGAGAACATACATCCTCCCAAGGTTACTGAGGTATCGAGGGTCGTGCGCGTCTCTCTTGTTGGCGATAATAAACGCATTTGCCGCACCACTGTAATCGTTAAAGGCAGCGCGCAAAATACCAATCTGGTTATACAGACCTGCCTCATTCTTCCCCCACTCACCCGGGTGGTTCAACAGATCATGCTGACGATTTAAGTAATCTTTCTTCGCTTGGTCGCTTAAACTCGCAGGGAAATTGAGGCGCGTGTTCCAATAGCGAAAAGCGTAGGGGTATACAAAAAATGCACCGGCAACCAAAAGAACAATTAAACCAGCAACTATTGTTTGAATTTTTTTCATAGTAGCGAATAGCATAGCAATTCTCGGGCGCGCAAGGCAAGTACGCGTATATTAATACAAGTGACAATATTGACTCAATTTAACATTCTTACATTCTTGAGAATGTTGGAATATCAAAGTTAGTTTTCGATAGTAAATGCCGAAAAAATAGGGTTGCTTTGGTACACCATAAGCAAAACCCCCTCCGTGTCCGCCGTTAGGCGGATCGGAGGGGGTTTGCTCGATCAGGCAACTACTGCCGTGATCCCAACCTTACTAAGTCCTACAACGGATTAGTAGAGGAAGGTCGGACCGTTCACCGGGTAGCTATCCGAGATAGTAAAGCCTGTGAGAGCTGAACCACCGGACGGAGTGTAGCCCCAGGTCAAGCCGCCATTAGAAGCGCCTTGGGTCCCGTTAATCTTCGTGTTGAAGCTAACAGTTGAACCACTTACTGCACCAGTACGTACAGCTGTGGTGTCGGCCTTAACCGTGAGGGTCAGACCTGAACCAGCTGTAACTCCCTGTGAAGCAAGAGGAGTCGAACTATTTGCATCAAAGTGCACGTTGAAGCTCTTTACAGCAGTAATAGTGGCACCAGTAGGTGCGGTACCAGTAGTCGAGCTGTTAGAGACAGTCAATAGTATGTCCGCCGCAGCAGGAGTAGTACAAATACTTGTAGCTGATCCTACTTGCACAGCAGTAACTTTTGCCGTGATGTAATTAGAGACGGACTCGAAAAGCACGATCGTGTCATTGACAGAGATCTTGGTAGCAGCAATAGCCGCATTACCAGAGCTCAACCGAACAGTGCCAGCAACTGCGGAGGCGGCATTGTCGCAAAGCCCAATTGATGTGCCTGTCAATGCATTACCAGTACCAGCTGTTTGAGCTGCTACGTTCAGCGGTGTTGCTGAAGACAAGAGGTTAGACCCGTTGTAGAGGTCGTAGCTCGTGACGTAGTTCCACGGGAGGTTGTTGCCGTTCGCCTGAACGTTCACCGAAGTGAGGTTTAGTTGACGGTCGCCGTCAGCCGTAACCGTGAAGGCGCCCACCGGCTGCCCAGATTGAGCAGTGGATGAACCACCAGAAACGGTCGAGCTTACGACAATGGTCGGCTCAACATCGTGGAAGGTAATGAGGTTACCTGAAGCTGAAGCACCTGGTAAGCGAGAAATTCTCGCCGCAGATGCAGCCGCATCAGCAATCGCTGCACCGACGGTCATAGACGTGCTGGTGGTAACTGATCCAACCACTCCGAAAATTGCGTTAACAGCTGTCGGAGCAACAGTAGTACCAGCGGAGATGACGACATCGCCAGCACCGAAACCAGTAGTGTCAGTTACTGTTGTCGCAGTAGCCGCAATGACACGAGCAGCAGCCGTAGCAGCCGTTGTGACAAATGTGGTTGATGGGTTAACAGAACCAACTCTGACCAGTGTAGCCGAAGATGTACTCGTTGGCGTGACGTTAGCAGCAACAGCCAAGGTTATAGCCGTTGTTGAACCAATCGCAGTCACGACACCGTATGTACCATTGGCAGTTGTGTCTTGTATTAAGACAAAATCACCAACCTGGAATCCGGTAGTCGAAGTAACGGTTGTAGCGATTGCAGCAGTCGTTGTGGTCAAAGCAGTGGTCGCAGTAATGCCTGTTGAAACATTGTCTGAACCAATCTTTGATACCTGGCTGGCTACACCAATACTACCTGTAGTAATGGTGTTAACGGTCACGTGTGTACCGTCAGCAATCAGTGAAACAAACCCTAACTGCGGAGCGGTTGCTCCTTGAACCAAAACCGGATCGCCCACTGTGAATGCCTTGCTAGAAGTCACAGTAAGGGAGACACCTGCCTTGGTCGGTGTACCCGCTGTCGCAGGAGTAGTAGCACCAGTCTCGATTTTAGAGATGGTAGCACTACCTGCGTAGGCCAAAGCTGCACGACCCGAAACGGTCATCGCAGTCGTTGAACTGGGTTCCACCGTAACCATACCTAATGTTCCGCCGTTAGTGCCGTCATAAGCAAAGACGACATCACCTCGGTGGAATCCCGCAGTTGATGCAACAGTAATGGACGCACCAGCTGTGGTAATATCTGTCTGGCTCCAAGTTGTTGAGAGCGTTGCGCCTGGCTTGATTCTGGAACCGCCAGAAGCACCGAGCGCCTCAACGTAGTCAAGCGAAATGTCCGATGTTGCCTGAGAGTTGAGAGAGCCTGAGCTCGTGGTTGTACCGCGAACCGTCAAGGTTGAAGTGGTGTCCTTAGCAACTGAGAACAAACCATTAGTGAAGTCGCTGAAGAGCGCAACACCGTTGGCAAGCTGCGTTGTAGCACCAACCTGCGTGTTACCAACGTAGAGCTTCAAGTCCTGAAGTGACGCAGCACCGTTAACGGCTGACACCTGAACGGCAGTAACTTTGACGTTTTCTGCGTTGTTGGTGGTCAATCGAACAGCCAGTAATGGTGCGTCAACTTGGCCGCTGTGCAGAACTTGAGCAACTGGCGTGTTTGTCGAGTCGTTCGTAACGGTCAATGTACCAGCTGTAGTGAAGCTAATTGTTTGACCCGTTGCGGTAAGACCCGTCGCCGTTACAGTAGCGGAAGAAGACTTACCAGTCGCGGAAACCGCGGTGATACTTGCAACTTCGCTACCGGTTGTTGAACCGTTTGTCGTCACGTAGACGTCATACGTCTTCGTTGACCCACGAGGAATAGTAATACCTGTGAGCGAGAAAACATTTGATGCTGAGGGTGACGTAACGGTTGAACCAATCTGTGTCGTACCATCTTGCAACATTACGTTCGAAACGTTGGTTACGTTCGTGAGACCAACAGTGATGCTGGCGACAGAAACGTCCTCAGTTGACGAAGCAGTAAAGTTGAAGGATCCGACTTTGGCATTGCTCAGACCGGCAACAATTGTCGTACTTGGGTACGAAGCATTCTTGGCAACAGCCAAAGATGCCGTACTAATCGTCAATGTGTTAGCGGCAGTAGCTGATACGGTCGGGTCGACAATGTCGTTCGTTGAAAGACGCTTGACTTGTGTAACATCAAGAGTTGCGGTCAACGAAGCACCGCTGGTCGCTGTTGAGGAAATACCAGTTTCAATCGTGATGATTGCCTTCTGGTTTGCCTTTACTACTGGGTAGCTCGAAAGCGTTCGAGTAGTAAGTGTCGTGTCAGCGCCTGTTGCTGTGACACTGTAAACAGCAGAACCGTTTACCTTAACTTGCAATGTACCAGTCAGGTTAGCTACCGCGTTCACCGTGTATTGGATCGTTCGGAGCTCCATGTCTTCACCCTGTGGTGTTGCTTCCCACTTACCAAGGACGACATTGCTACCACCGGCGGCAACGTTGCCAGTCGGGGCGTCAGACGCCTTAGCGTAAAGAAGAGTACCAGAGTTGATGGTGATCTTGTTGATACAAGGAATACTTGTCGTACAGCTGGCGTTTTGGCCGCTGACGTCACCAATCGGGAAGGAGGTATCAACCAACGCAGCTGCCGTCGGAAGAAGTCCTGAAGCGGTGGCGACACCAACTACCTCAACGTCGTAATCATTTTGAACCACGAAACGAACGGTTCCAGTAGAACCGCTGACAACGTCAACGCGGACCGAGAGGTCGCGGGTGTTGCCCTTCGTGATCAAGTAAGGACTCGCTGAGAGGTCAAAGCTGGCCACGCGGTTGGTTGTCTGCGACAAAGTCGAGAGAACCGTACCGTCTGGACCAACAAGCTTGATGTTTTGCACATCACCATCATTGGCATTACCACTGTTGTAGAGGGTAACGCGGTTGATTTTGATGTCTTCGTTTGAACCGGCTACGAAGCGGAAACGACTCACTTCTTGGCCGACCGTACCGAGGTTAATGTTTACCGCAGTTGCATCGTTGTTCCCGTTTGAGAACACCTGCACTGCGTCAACACTTAACGAACCAACACTTGAAGCGCCGTTAATGATCGAGTAGCCATTTCCAGAGATTGGGAATGAACCGGTCACTGAAGCGGAAGTGTTGACGTCACCTGAGGCGACGATGCTCATTGCGTACGTACCGGCTTGAGCGTCAACGTTCGCCAAGTTCACCTTGACCCAGACCGCAACGGTCTGACCCGCAGGAACATTGATGGGGTCGCTAGAGAAATTGACGTTCGCCTTTGTGTTAGCAAAGGTGACGAAGTTTCCATGACGAACACCATTGGCATCGTAAATACCGACACCGCTGATGTCAGAGTCTTGAGAAAGACCGAGACGAGTTACCGTCAAGCCTTTCAAGGCTACTGAACCATCGGAAGAGGCCGTCAAGTTGACCTTAAGAGCTGGATTAAAAGCTGTAAGGTCAGCAACGACGCCGCCAGCTGGCGTGTCAGCCGCGAGAGCGACCGTCAAACCAGTACCACCGACAGTGGTGGTTGAAGCACCACCAGTAAGATTCCAGATGTTGGAATCAGCGGCGGTAATCTGAGAACCGAGAGTCAGCGCATTAAAGACGCTGCTGTCAGAGGTCAGAACGAATTTCTGTTGGAATTTGTTACCAGAGAAACCGGAGGTCGATACCAAGCGCTTTGAAGAACCGTCAACGTAGTAAACGTCGCTGGAACTTGCTTGCTTGATGAGCGAACCGGTCGGATAAGTGTTCGAACTAATTGACGAGCCAACCGTGTAGTTCACAAAGAACGCATCGGAGACATCGTCAACCAATTGTGCCCAGTTTGCACCGTAAAGAGTGGTTGCAACGGACTCATTTTCGACCCAGCGCAGTGTGCCACCTGGCTCAACTGCGTAGACCTTGGGGTCTGTTGTAATCTTTACGAGACGTGTACCTGAGCGGTACGTAACGTTTCCACCAATAGCATACGACTGCAATTCAGACTGTGACACGGTCACGACGCCTGAAAAGTCAGGGTACCATGTGGTGTACGCCTTACTGTTAGGGAAGACGTAGCGTTTGTTGCTTGCACCGAGGTAGTAGACTGCTGAATTCCCATCCATTTTGATGAGGTCACCAGCAGAGGCCGCTCGCGTAGCGAGAGGGGCAAAACCGGCACCGATAGACCAAAGAATGGTCGTCGTTGTAACGGCAATGCTTACTCCTCGTTTAATAATATTACTCATGTTTCGTGGTTTCCTTTTAGTTACCCTCTCTAAATTGAGAAGGACCTGCTAAGAGTTAATCTCGAAACTCTGCGCACAGCAGATCGACCTTTGTTCCGCGGTCCGGCTTAACAGCCAGCCCTGAACCTCCGGCCTGAGGCCGAAAATCCCGGGTTCACTGTCAAACATAACACGCAATACTGCCATGGGTAACGCGTTAGTAATTAATGAGTAGATGAAGACCCGTCGGGCGCTGAAACAGTGTTTTCTGGAATAGAAACCTTAGTAGAGTTGCCGGCATCGCTCTGCGCATTCACTTTTGTGGGATCTTGTGCGCCAGCGTCAGCAGACGTGCTGCCGCTTGTTTCACCAAGAACCTTGCCCCCTTCGGCGGGTTTGTCCCCTGCGGGGATTTTACCTGCATCAAGTGATTTATCTGTTGCTGGAGCACCTTGAGTAGTCTGCTTTTCTTCTGGTACATCAAGACTGTAAACAACGTCCTCTACCTTCTTAATAATAGCGATGGCCGCAAGGTAGTCTCCGGAAACGATTTTTTCCTTAGCTTCTTTTAAGTTCGCTTTGGCTTCCAAGTTACCTTTGGCACCACTCGCTGCGCTCGCAATATCAAGATTATTTTCCGCTACTTTAATTTTTTGGTCTAAGCGGCTCGCCACCGAAGTGTCCCCAGGATTCTTTTCGGCAATCACTTTAAGGGTTTCTGTTTCTGCACGGTTAACCGCGGCAATGGCTTTGCCGACCGAACTTGATAACTCTGGGCTACCAGCACTCTTCGTTGTTTCAAGAGCGTGGACGTAGTCGTCCAGTCGAGCGTCAACAATGCGAGCAATCTCAATACCTTGGTTCGGTTGGCTTTCCGAAACCTCACTTGCCTTCGCTGCCACTTCAGTTAATTTATTTTGGAATTGCCCGACGAGCTCGGCAATCTGCGGCACTGCGCCACCTTTTTGCTGCGTGAGCACCGTTGCCTCGCCAAGACGTCGACCAGCAAAATCAACTTCAAGCGCAACGCGCTGTTGTGGTGTACGCGTCAACGCCAAGCGCGCCGACTCAACGGCAATTTTTAAATTATAAAGCGGCTCACCAGGCACACTGCCATTCGCCGCAGTAACGACGTAGGAACCGGTACCGACCGTGAAGATCAATGCCAAAAGCCCAGCGGCAAGTGTGCGGCGCGTGCCCGCAGAAAAAACATCAGTGAACAAAGCTTCGACATTCCAACCTATAATCCTCGCGCGCTCAACAACCGAGAACGACGGCTCCATAGCAACGTCTTGGCGAATGCGTCGCAGCAAAGCTTCGCGCGATGAACTCAGCCATTCACTCTTTGGAGCGAGTTGGCTTTTTACCGCCTGAAGATTTTTTGTAAGCTGCGAGTTCGTCATTGTGTTGGTTCAAGTTGAGTTACTGCTTCACGTAATGCTTCGATGGCTCGATGGGTTGTTGTACGAACGGCTCCTCGCGATTTCTCCAAAATCTTTGCTGTCTCAAATATGGAATACTCTTCTATGTAGCGCAGAAGGATAATTTCCCGGTACTCGTCTTTTAAGGTGTTCATCGCTTTCATTACGGTCTCTACGTCTGAAGCGATTGCAATTTTGGTTGGCAAACTTTTGTCGACTTGCTCTGCAACATCAATCGAGAAATCAAGTGACATGACCGCTGCTTCTTTCGCCCGATTGCGGTAGTGGTCAACGACGGCGTTCCGCGCTAGTCGGTAGACGAACGGCTGAAAACTGCTAATGCGCTCCTCACGCTTCTGAATGAACTCCCACGTTTTCAAAAAAACATCTGCAGTCAAATCTTCCGCCTCGCTTGAAGAAGAAACTTTGAAGAATATGTACCGATAGATTCGCGGCGCATAGGCATCATACAATTGGCCAAATGCATCCGCATCTCTGTCATATAACCGGTACAGGAGGATCTTTTCTCGCCAAGGGGTGTTATGCAGATTTTTCTTACGCTAATTAGACGAAAAAAATAGCGATATGTTACAGCTGCTGTAGACATCCGCTGGTAAGAGGTTATTACCCCTTAAAACATTGCTAAAGTATAATAAAATACCCAAAAAAATCAAGTCCTTAAAACCGCGACAATTCTTTAGTGGCACTTGCTCAAATGATAAAAATATTGGATAAAAATAACTACATCACCACAACCGGACGGGGTATGAGTTAGGCAATCCCACTTCACTAACCTCCTTCGCTTAGGGCTACGGACGGTCAAAGAGCTACGAGGGATTTTTTTGCCCAATCTTAATTGTAACTCCGTTACAAGCGAACAAGGTATTGGCAAAAACAAAGTTATCCACCTGGGGATAAGCTCGTCAGTTTTACGGTTTTAGTAAATGTTTGCGAACCTCGCGAGTATTTTACGGAAATTTCATCTCCTGGTACGTGTGCTGAAACTATTCCAAAAATATCACTACTCTCTGATGCGTTTTTACCATCAATGCTTACTATTACGTCCCCTGACTTAAAGCCTGCTTTCGCAGCGGGGCTTCCGAGAACGACAGGCGAGCCGCTAGACGAGTAAATAACTGCTTGCGATGTTTGTTCGTCGTCGCTCACCAGAACAGCGTAACGCATCCCTAAAAACGCTCGATTCGGCTGACCATAGCGAAGAACCCGGTCGAATAATTCTCGGAGTACCTCACCTGGCAAGACAACAACCGAACTGCCATTTAACTGCGTAAGCCCCGCAACATCCCCATTCAGGGTAAACACTGGTGAGCCAGACATCACTTGCGCTGTTTGTGTTACGCCAATAATGCTGGAAAGTGTGTCGCTACTTCTTGTTGCGCCGTCTTTAGTGTCAGGCCGAAGATCAATATTGGTTACATTCATACGAACCGCCTCAGCGGCAGGTGTGGAGGCAATAACCGTCATACCAGTTTTATAGTCATTTGCCGAGGTAAAGCGGGCGGAAGAAAAATTGCCCTCCCCTACTTTGAGTAACACAAAAGGCGTTGCAGGGTCTTTAACAATTTTTACAATTCCGTGCGCTTCCGACTGAATATAAATGATGTCACCAACAGATAGAGGAACATCGCTGACCGTTGCAAACCACCCGTCTCCTGTTAGCGAAATTGCACCACCTTTTGCTGCAGTCGGTGGATAAAAAATCTTATCCCCAATGTGGATAACACTCTTTGGGTTATACACAGCTGCTGTAATCGCCTTTCCTTGCTTGATAATATCGCTAATTCGTGTCCCTTCTTCTACCACAACAGTACCGGGTGAAGAAACAATGACCGACTGCGTGCCAAGAGGAATTTCAGCACGGCGTAAGCTCGGTACAAACGATAGCAAAAGACCGGCGCCAATAGCGCCGCTTATCACACCAAGAGCAATAAAAATTGCTAAAGGTAACCCTCGTCGTGCCTCCGGCGGAAACGTTGGTATTTCTGTTAAGTGCATGATGGAAGTATAGCAGAAAAAACCCTCGCATGTGCGAGGGAGTGACACACCATCTTTTCTCTAATTTTACAAAAGCCAGCGCGTAGTGGCGAGAACTGCTAAAAGAGAAGCAAGCGTTATATATGCGTATCGTCGTAAAACTGCGGGTCGAAGTGTTCCGTCTAAATAAGACCGCCCGAGGTTGGTGAAAAGATAGTACGCGAGAACAACGAAAAATGCCTTGACCTCGACAAAGTTAGGAAGAAAATTTAAGACCCAAAAAAGTTCGCCAATAACGATCGACTGCGTAACCAGAAGCAGCCAAACACGACTCGGCGCATACCGCTGCACCCAGAGCGTTCGGTAATCAATATAGAAGACCACCAGAACAACCCAGAGAGCAGAGGCGGGAATGGCGCTCGGTACATACGCCTCCGGCAAAACGCTCGGGTCAAGCAAAAGGTAGTAAAGGAAAAGCGAGGTAAACCAAACAATGATGGTATTCAAGGTTAACGACGCATTCTCCAAGGATTCATCGTGGTAGGTTTCACGATTCCAGTAATAACGCCAGATGTGCTCCCAAAAAAGAAATAAACATGCAGCCACAAGCAAAATGACGGCCTGCCTGCCTAAAGCGGTTGTCGCAAAGAGCAAAAGAACACCGGCACTAAAAGTTAAAAGAACGGGCGTAAACAGCGTATGCCACCAACCAGCAACGAGAAGCGTTCGATTGGAAAGGGCAATACTGTTTGCCACCACCAGTATGCTCGTAATCAAGAGTATCCACGGCCAATTAATCGGGACAGTTACTAAAAGCTCAAGGAACAACACAATCAGCGCAGCACCAATAAAAGGCAGCAGACGGCGCAAAGGCTGCTCTCGAATCGACGTAACGAGATCAGAAAGGATATTTTTGATGACTGCAAAAAGCTTACGAATTCGAGTTATTGGCATGCGTTTCTGCTGTTTTTATGTACTAGGGCAACTGCAGAGAGGAGAGCCAAGCAATAGGGCGAACTGCTTCATTAAACATTAATGTACCGGTTTTAATTTCTTCAGTGTTCGCTGGATTCACGGTATAGCCACCCTCAAGATGCGTTAGAGCTAAAATAAGCCCCAAATGCAGATCCTTGTAGGTGGCCGGCACTCGTAGGGTCAAAAGCTTGGTTTTTACTGCCTCAATGGCTATCTTGCGACTTACGCTGTCAGTATTGGCGTACGCCGCAGTGAACGCCGAGAGAGCTGAAGGTACTTCTTTTTCGTACGATTGAGTAAGAACGACAGAGTTCACTTTTTTTGTTACCGATGGATTACCTTTTGAATTTTTGATGGTCACAACAGACAAGACTGTTAACAGAACAACAAAAGCCGAAACCCCCGACAAAGTAAAAATATAGATAATTCTCTTATTCATAGTTTACAGTGCGATATCTCCTATATTAAGTTCTTGCCACTCACCCGATACTTGCCGTTCAATCGTGAAAACATGCACGATGTCGGTTTCGTCGTACTCATTCTCTACGGTCGCGGTTGAGCTAGCACGTTTACTGTAAATGCGCTTCTCCCCTATTTTTCTCGGTTGAGAGGTACGCGACAGCCGCACCTGACCAATGGGGGTGGTAACAATGAATCGCTCGACCGTTCCGGGGCGATCTTCTAAATCTTCAACAACCTTTGATTCAATTTTTCCCTCGTCCTGCAGTTTGCCAATTAAATCTTGCCATCGTTCGTCAGTCATAGTGATTACAAGTATATCAAGGAGCGAGAACGTTGACAAAGAAGCGTTGGAGTGATAAAACATAACGTCAACTTGCGAGAACCAAGAACGCAATTGGCGAGGAGTGGCAATGGAAAGCGAACAAGAAAAACCCAAAGAGTCCAGGAACGTGGTACTCGATATGTTACTGAGAGTGATGTTCTCTCTGTTCATCCTCTCGTGCGTAGTGAATACCGCTGTCTATGTCCTGGACCTCAGCACAATGGCACAGAAGTGGCCGAAGCCAGGCGACCACGTTATGCTCGGCGTCTTCTACCTAGCGCTGGCAATGCAAGCATTCACCGCACCCGCCTTCATCTGGGGGGCGTTGTCAGGGATATGGCGGCGCCCCAAGGGCGGCTAGCAAGCACGGCGAAGAGCACGACGAACCGGCGGCTGCGACGTTACTCACGTTGCAGCCGCCGATCTTTTTTTCAAATCAATGAACTTACCGATTGACACCCAGGACTCTCAGTTGTTCAATTAACCCATCGTCACGCAACGACAAACGCTGGAGGGAGTTCTGTGCAAAGAAAGCATCCACCAAGGTCGCATGACCAAGACGCGACTCGCGAAGTTCAGATCGAGGGTTACTTGGTCCGTAAAAACAGAAAGAAACGTAGCCGCGGAAACGTGCAAGGCGTCATAGGCATACTTCTTCTTTTTGGAGCATTCGCCGCCGTAATATGGCGGCTTCGCTACCCTGTTTTTTCGGGCTAGCTCGCGCAGCAAGAGCGTTGACAACGCCCGGACCAAGTGGTAAAACAACGTGTCGCTCCAAAAACGAGTGACATGGAGGAAGCAGTGATTGGTCAAATTCGCGCGTATCAACTTGGGCTCGGGTTCGTGGCGCTTGTGGAGGCCTGCAAACTCCTAAACCAAGCTGCCAACGTAGAGGTGGTCTTCGCGCTCATCGTGGTCGCGTTTTGCGTCGTCAGCATCACTCGGCTGCAGATGATCGTGAGTCCTCGACACAAGACAACCTGGCAGTCGCCAGAGGGAGGGATCGAATGAGTCGCAGGAGCAAAAGGCTCGAAAACACCAAGGTGGTTTCGGTCGCGGTCAAACCCAAACCGTGGTCCTGGAAGCGCCTGGGCATAGCCGCCGCCCTCACGGCGGTTCTCGTCATCATCGTTGGGGTTCCGATGATAGCGGCGCTCTGCGGCGCCTTCAACCCCTGACGGCCCCACCCCGTCAGGACAACCCAACCCCGCACCAATGGCCGGCTACGCTCTCTCTGAGGTAGCCGGCCGGTCATTTATTTTAACTACAATGCCTGGCTCTGTCCTTCGACTGACGCTCAGGACAAGTGCCATGGCTTATACAGAGGACAAGCTACTTGGTTACTCGCTTTCAATTTTTACACCATTTTGTGCGTACGCACAAAATGGTGTAAAACGATAATAAGAAACTTCGCTAACCTCCTTCGCTTAAGCTTCGGACGGTCAAGGAGCTACGAGGGATATTTTTGTCTTCTGCAACGGTAACCCCGCGGCAAGCCGACAAGGTATGGGGGACAAAAAGACTTCAAGACTAAAATTGTTCACAAACGAATAGATAGCCGGCCGGTCAATACCTAAACACCTTCAAAATATTTATGCTTCCTTATCTCATCTGGTAAGTAGCTTTGATCAATTTTCTCTCCGCGTTTTTTTGCTTCAGGTGTGTATTGGTATCCCTTACCATATCCGAGGTCTTCCATGAGTTCTGTGGGAGCATTTCTGAGATGTAGCGGCACCGGTAGCGAACCGTACTCACGAATATCTCGCTGCACTGCAAGATAGCTAGTATAAAGTTCATTTGATTTTGGCGCTCTGGCGAGATAGGCAGCCACTTCGGCTAACACCACATTGCACTCAGGCATGCCAATGAGATGCGCCGCTTGATATCCAGCAACGGCTAACTGCAACGCCTGTGGATCAGCAAGCCCCACATCTTCACTCGCAAAGCGAACCATACGACGCGCAACGTAGAGCGGGTCCTCCCCCGCCTCCAGCATTCTCCCGAGCCAATAAAGCGACGCGTCAACATCTGAGCCGCGCATGCTCTTGTGCAGTGCCGAAATGATGTTGTAGTGCTCTTCACCGCCTTTGTCGTAGCGAAGATACGCTGTTTGCAGTGCTTCAACAATGTCTTCTTTGGTAACGTCTGCCCGCTTTTGCCGCGCCGCCGCTTGGGTCGCAAACTCAAGCGCGTTTAACGCCACGCGACCATCGCCATCTGCCGCATTTGCTAAGTAGCGCAAGGTTGCGGGAGCGATTCTAAAATTTTTTGCGCCAAGTCCCTTTTCTGAATCATTCAGCGCCTGCTCAATAATTGATGTGACCGCTTCAGTAGAAAGTTTACTCAATGTGTAAACCCGACACCGAGAAAGTAATGCCCCCACTACCTCAAACGACGGATTTTCAGTGGTCGCACCGATGAGCGTTACGGTTCCGTTTTCGACAAAAGGCAAAAGTGCGTCTTGCTGTGCTTTACTCCAACGGTGAATTTCGTCAATGAAAAGAATGGTGCGCTTGCCATAAAGTGTCCTACGCTCTTCTGCGACGGTAATGACTTTACGCAGAGCGGCCACGCCTTCTGTCACCGCATGAAAGCTCACAAAGCCAGCACCCGTCATTTTGGCGACAATACGAGCGAGCGTGGTCTTACCGGACCCTGGTGGCCCCCAAAGAATCATGGAAGGCACTTGGTCGCCCTCAATAGCTTGCCGCAGCATGGTACCCTCGCCGACAATTTCGTCTTGGCCATAAAAAGCAGCGAGCGTCTCTGGACGCATCCGATCAGCTAGAGGACTCGGCGCTGACGCATGTTTTTGATTTGAAAATAAATCGTTCATAATGTTACCTTAATTTTTTTTCTTGTTGCTTTACTGCCTGTAAGTAACCGCACATGACTTTCTGGTACTTGAAATATATCAGCTAAATAACGACAAAGCTCATCATTAGCTTTGCTTTTTTCCGGCACTGCCGCAACGGCAACTTTAATGACGCCGTCAGCCATGACCGTGAGCGCTTCAGTTTTTGGGCGCGTCGTCACCACTTTAATGTCCAGAACGACAGAACCTTGAAACTGAAGTTTTTCTCTATACAACGCCCAACTAAACGAAGTTTCTAAAGGCATATGGGATGGATTCTATATATTGTAGTCTACTCTTTGGAGTAATGTTCGCAAACAGCTTGCGAGAAGCCATATTCTGGCTTACTCTAGTGAAGTTCCAGGAGGTGAGCAATGCTAACGATTGGGATATTAGTAGCTGCGCTACGCCGCATTTTTCGCTGCCTTACCGACCTCAACAAACCGCCTTGCATCACATGCGGGAACGCCAGGAATGTTTTCTGGCGAGTTCAACCGGATAGTTGGTGGTGCCGGCAGTGCGACCGGCGGATCGTCAAATGACCCCTTACCAATACGCGGCAGCGTACGGGCAAGGGGTCAACGACAGGTATTCTTTCTGTGTTAGACTTATGTCATCCCGTCAAACGGGATCAACATCATCGGGCTGTAGCGCAGTTGGCTAGCGCGCGTCGTTCGGGACGACGAGGTCGCGGGTTCGAGTCCCGCCAGCCCGACCATTCGACTTCGTTCGGCTTTTGGCCTCACTTCGCTCATGGTCTTCGACCGGCTTAATTGATGGGAAAAACGCTTCAAATCATAAACGAAGTCGAATGCCCTGAGCCAGTCGAAGGGCAATATTTCGTCTATTTGCTATTGTGTTCCGACCTGACCTTATATTGCGGATCAACGGCTGACCTAAAAAATCGTATTAAGGAACATAATTCCGGTGAAGCAGCAGTTTGGACAAAGTCACGTAGGCCAGTAAAACTTGTTTACTCTGAAAGTCATGATTCGCTCCTGTCTGCACGCCAACGAGAAAAACAAATAAAAGGCTGGACAATTATTAAAAAGATGAACCTAATAAATGGATCGTGGAAAAAGTTGTAGCAACATTTCCGAATCGCAAATCATTATTGAATTCAACCATACCGCAGAAATGAATTTTGACATTTTATACAAGAAAGCTCTCGACGTTTCATTGCCCAGAGATCTAACCCCGGGATATTCGAGTTGCGGCGGTGTGGGAAGTGCACTCATCACAAAGGGTGGCAATATTTACACCGGGATATGCGTCGACTGCAGCTCAGGTATCGGTTTTTGCGCTGAACACGCAGCCATTGCAGAAATGCTTAAAAATAAGGAATCCGAAATCACAGAGATTATTGCCGTTCGAGAAAACGGGAATGTAGTTTCACCATGTGGTAGGTGTAGGGAATTAGTCATGCAGATCGACGTAAAAAATAGAGATACTATTGTTCACCTATCAGGCAATCAAATTAAAAAAATGAATGAGCTTTTGCCTGATTATTGGATTACTGCCGCGTAACTGCACTATTTTCTTCACAGCTGATTTAACCGTTAATGCTTGCAAAGCCGTGCGGCTTCAAGGATAATCAATACACTATGCCAAGCAGAAACCCATTTGATAAATTCTTTTCAGTAAAAAAGATAGGTACGGGGTCAGAATTTGAAGAAGGCGAAGAAAAGCAAAGTGGAACCTCACCGCGATTTGCCAAAGGATTACGGGGAGCTTTTTATAAAGCAAAATGGTCTGGCGGAGCACGCCGTACCCTTACTAAAAATCTATCCAACCAGGACATCGATTTTATTGACCGACTTATTGGTCCATCGCTACGTGCGCTACCAAAAAATGCTGATGGTTTATCTCTTTGGCAGCGAAAGAAACTAAAGCACGAAGTATTTACCGCCTTCAAAGCCGGACACGAGCACCTGAGCCAAACTGACTGTGACGACGCTTACAACATTATTGACTCTCTTCGCGATCATCATCTTGAAGCACTACGCTCTCGCACAGAGCCGGGTATCAATAATGGCAGCGCAACGCGGAGCCAATCATCAATCGAGACAAATTATGAAAACCCGTTAATTCGCCTACAAAGAACCAATGATAATACTATTGATGAGCGCGACAGTCTCGCTGAGGAATCAAGTAATAACACCGCCACTCCCCCGCCGATCATAAAACAAAATATACGCTTACCAGAGAAACCTCGCGAAAAAGACGACAACTCTGAAATGGACATTGGTTAAAAAACTGCTAGCGGACGCTATTCGTAACGCAATGCCTCAATTGGATTCTTACGGGCCGCCTGACGTGCTGGATAAAGCCCGAAGACAAGACCCACAAGGCCAGACACGAGAAGTCCTAATGCGGTCGCCATAATCGGTATTGAAAAAGGCCAGTTGAGACCCGCGACCCGAGTAATAACGACGGAGGCAAGCAGAGAAATCGAAAGGCCGAGACTAATCCCAATAACGCCACCCGTTCCTGTCAGAATCATTGCCTCAAGAATAAACTGCGTGAGAATATCGCGCTCGGTTGCACCAACCGCCTTTCTGAGACCAATTTCTCTGGTACGCTCCGTCACCGAAACGAGCATGATATTCATGACGCCAATGCCGGCTACCACCAGAGAAATAGCAACAACGGCGGAGAGAAAAATGGTCAGGATGCTAATAATGTTCCCTACTTGGCTAATGAGCCCTTCCGGGGTTACCACAAAAAAATCATCTTTCGTTTGGTCAGTTATATTATGAGTTTCTCTCAGCGTCGCTTCGACATCGCGTACGGTGCGCTGAACGTTACTTGCCTCATCAACGCGGACTAATATTTCGTTATAGTAATCTATCCCCAAAAGATAACTTCGTGCCGTGGTGTAGGGAATGATAGCGAGGTCATCGATATTAAAAAACGAAACCTGCCCGCGCGGCGGATAAACACCGACAATGCGAAACGTCTTTCCTTTGATAACGACGTTTTTCCCGACAGCGTCCCCTGGACCAAATAACTCCCGCTTTACTTTGTCGCCAATAACGACAACACTGGCTTTTCCGCGAATATCCGCATCGTCAAATATCGCCCCCTCAGACGGATAGACATCAAACATTTTTGAAAGGAAAGCAGCCGACCAGCCAATAACCTGCGCCCCCCGGTACGTTTCACCCTGATAGGCAATAGAACCAGGAACAATAACCGCTGGCGCAATATCAACAAGATAGGGCACGTTACTTTTTTTTGACAACGCATCAACATCTCGTTGTTTCAGGGAGTCTGCAAACAGTGTTTCGGTAATATCTGAAGGGCCCGTTGGCTCACGACCTGGACGTACCACCACGAGTTCTGCGCCCGTTCCTGAAAGCTGGGAAAGAATAAGCCGTTCAGAACTCTGCCCCACAGAAGCGATTACCATAATTGAAGTAATGCCGATGACGATGCCAAGTATGGTGAGGCCCGAACGTGATTTATTTGCCCCAATGCCCCTGAGTGCCGTGCGTATGGTGTTTTTAAATTTGATCATGGTGTTTTCGTTATATCTGACTCAATGTGCCCATCTTTGAGACGAATAATACGGTCAGCAAAAGCAGCTATTTCGTCATCATGCGTAATCAACACCACGGTCCGATGATCAACGCGATTCAGTTTTGAAATAATAGCCATGACTGCGGCTCCCGAAGCTGAATCAAGGTTTCCGGTTGGTTCGTCCGCAAACAATATCTCCGGCTGATTAATGAGCGCCCGGGCAATTGCAGCGCGCTGCATTTCTCCGCCAGAAAGTTCCGAGGGCTGGTGTTCTAAACGATGACTGAGCCCCACAGCTTCAAGCGCAACTTTCGCACGCTGATCCCACTCAACTGCTGGTACGTCAGAGTAAGCAAGCGGCAGTTTAACATTTTCTAAAACCGTTGTGCGTCGGAGTAAATTAAAAGCTTGAAAAACAAATCCTATTTTTTTGTTACGAATACGAGCCCTCTCTGCTTGGCCGTATTCTTCAACTGGTTTTTCTTCAAATGCATACACGCCCGAGGTCGGTTCATCTAAAAACGCAAGAATATGCAATAGCGTTGATTTGCCAGAACCCGACGGACCCATGATGGCAACGAACTCTCCTTTGGCAATAGTAAATGAAACGCCGTGCAGAACCGTCGTCTCAACTCCGTCGCCGAAGTAGATCTTCGTTAAATTGTTCGTGCTGATGAGTGGCGTCATGGGCAGAATGTTGCCCGCGAACTCACTTGCTAAGATCACCGATGATTACTTGTTCGCCGGCCTCAATTCCTTTAGTAATTTCAATGGTTCCTGTTGAACCGCGTAGTCCTGTTTCAACAGCGACGGTAACCGGTTCATTGTTTCGCAATACGCGCACAACGCGTTGACCGTTTTCGGTAAACACCGCACGTTGCGGTATGATCACAACATCATGATGTTCGCCGCTATGAATCGTTACGTTAGCGGTCATACCGGAGCGAATACGTTCATCCGCTTTAACAAACTGCAATACAACCCGATAGGTTGCGACTCCCTCAATAATGGTCTCCGCAGGGTCAATAGTGCTAATCGTCGCATCAAAAACGGTCTCGTCGCCATAAGCATCAAGAGTGACTGTTGCCGTGTCGCCAACGTGCACTTTGGCGATATCCGCTTCTGGAATATACGACTTGATTTCGAAGTTTGCTTCAGAAATGAGAGCAATAGCCGAGGTATTCGCTGCAACAATCTCGCCTACCGTAACGTCTTTACTGGTAACAATACCGTTAATCGGCGAACGAAGAACTGTTTTACCATACTCAGCGGCCGCACTCGCTAGGTTTGCCTTTGCGCGGTCAACCTCAGCCATCTGCGAAGACAGATTAGCTTCAACCTGGCGCACAGAGGCCTCCTTGGCCGCCAGCTGATCAGCCGAGGAACCGGCCTTCGTGATGGTTAGTTCGTTGTTCGCAACAGTCACCCCTTGCTCAGCATCGTTGACTGCCGTCGTAGCATTAGATATCGCTGTCGTGTTTTTTGCTTCCTGGGCAACAATTGCCTGCTGCTCACTTGTAATGCTCGATATTGCCGCATTTACATTTGTTCTTGCGGTGTTCAAACTCGTACGATAAGCAGTAAGGTTTGTCTGAGAGAGTGTTGTCGATACATTCAGTGTATCGTTGAGTCGCGTCAGAAAAGCTCTGATGTTGACAAGCTGAGTCAATGTTTTAGCGAGTGCGTCGTTCACTGCCGGCTGGTTACTGGCATCAACCACAACAATGGTCTGTAAGGTCACCACCGCTTCCCCGCTCGTAATTCTTCCGTGCTCTGAGTCAATCTTGGCTTGGGTATCTGCAGTTGTAAAACTTAGCTGCGGGTTACCAGAAGTATCATTGTTAAAAAAATCATCCACCTGCTTATTCACCGCATCATCCGCTTGTCGATAGGCCTCATGCAGCACATCAACGGCGTCTCCGTACTCACTTGCTAAATCTGTCGTTGCTGTTGCTTTTGCATTCTCCAGGGCGCGCTGTGCGTCACTCAGCGCCTGCTCAGCACGGGCAACTTTTGTTTCAGCAAGTTGCAGCTCTTCCGGTGTCGCACCACTTTTTAACTCAGCCAATTCTGCGCGTGCAGTTTCAACCGCTGCTTGATACTGCGCTAATCGAGCAATCGCGCTGGCGACGGAAGCTTTCGCCTCCGCAATACTGGCAGTAAATGTAGCTGCGTCAAGTTGGACCAACGCTTGATCTTTGGTAACGTGGTCTCCAACTTTTACCAACACGGCAGCTATGCGCCCACCGCGCTCAAAAGCAAGTTTTACATCAGTAGAAGCTTCAACATGACCCGTTACATCAACCGTTTGTACAATATCTCCACGTGTTGCCGGTGCAGTTTCATACGAGGGCGCAGTTGAGCGTCCAAAACGCAAATACAGGCCGCCCCCAACTGCAGCAATAATAACTACACCAACAATGACTCTTGTTTTTGTCAAAATAATTTTCATGAATCAGAGGTTAACGTAAATAACTACCGCGCTTTCGCGGCCATAAAGCAACAAGCCACGCGTCAATCCCGCATTTTTCTCCCGCTTTGACAGCTATAAAAAGAAGGAGAAGTGTAATATAAATGATATGTTCGTCAATGATATAACCATGCTGCCCTGCATAGGGAAAATTGAGGCCGAGTAGATAATACAGGACCATCAGCACAATGCCAAGACCTGAAGCCAGACGAACAAAAATGCCTAAAATGAGAGCAACACCGAGGAGTGTAAGCGCCCATTCATTTGCAAAGTTAACCCAGCCGATATTACCAGACGTAGCCAACCAGGAGTAGAACCCAGAAAATGTCTTGGCTGTCCCTAAATAACCTGCCGCAGACCAAGTAGGACCCAGGAGCTTACTCAACCCCGCGTATAAAAAGAAACACCCCAAAAAAAGACGGAGTAGCACAATATAAACTTTTGCAGCTTTAGTCATATGGAAGCTTTGTAATGCCTCCATTCTATCATTAATGCAGCACTTTTTCTAGTCCTCTGGTCGATCGGTCGTATCTTTTGTGAAACCCTGCCGACACGTTAAAATGTGCCGTACTACTTCTTAGAATTTACTTTTGCTTTCTTTTGCCGACGGGCCTTTTTAACAACCGAACGCGCTGCCAAAAGCGCGACGAGTCCACCGAGAGCAGCTGCAACTTTTTTTCGCGTTTGCGGGTCAACGGACTCATAACGCTGTTTACCCTGCTTGATGAGGGAAACAACGTCGCTACCTACCTGCGTCAATTGTGCTTTTAGTTTTTTGATGTCAACTTCAGTTTTGCGAACAGTGCTCGCCGCAGTTTTCTTTTTTGCCATAAGATTAATAATTTAATAAATACTCATTCAGTTTACTCTCTTTGCTGACAAATGAGGAGCTTCGTCGGTTAACTCGCTCGTATACCCCAACCTTACTAGTTCTTCGTAGGCAGCCCAAACGTCCAACGGTATTTCTTGTGGAATTTGATACCCCGTCTCGGCGTACAACTTAACACGTTGTAAGTCACCAACCATGATGCTAATGACGTCACTCTTTGAGCGTAAAGCATCTGGATACTTCTCAAATGAAATTGGCGGAGAAGTTACCGTCACCTCTTTTTCTGGCAAAACTTTTTTGAAGGTAGCATAAGCACGTCTTTCCATGTAGGGCTTTTGCATTACCAGAAACTTTTTTAACGGTAGTCCTTTTTCGTCTAATATCTTTTTAACAAAAGAAAGATTTTCTCCTGTGTTGGTAGACTTATTCTCAATGATGATTTTTTCTTGGGGCACGCCCATTTGCAGAGCTATATGAGCAAACTTTTCGGCCTCCGGTTCGTCCCATATTTTTTTCGTATGACGTCCGAGTCCCCCAGAGAGAATTAAAAGTGGCGCCCACCCTTCTAAAAACAGTCTCGCGCCATACTCAGCAACTCTTTCGTCGCAACAACCAAGAACCAAAATGCAATCAGCTTTTTCAAGCTGCTGATGCATTAAATGATAATTCCAGATTTTTTTAGCAAGAACGTCGACTGCTGCGGTCATTATTATTTAATTATTCCATCAGCGCGACAACCTCGTTTTACCTACTCAAGCTCTGTTTCGAGGTGGGGCGCTCGCAGTTTCGCCCTTACCAGCTTAAGAACTTGGTCGGCTGCGTGCCTATCAGCAATATGAATGCTCGGTTTCGAATGCGAGTCATCACCCTTTTTGCTTATTAAAAAACCATCTTCGCTCAAATGATCCTCGAAATGTTTGTCAAATAGAGGTTCGTGCTCATGTAAATACTGCAATACTGTTTCCTCTAGCAAACGCCCATATACTGGGCTCAACATTAGTTCATCAAACTCCCACTGATCGGGCGTTCGTGTGTCTGTTTCTCTATGCATAAATTAATATGACATTCAAGCTTTTTATAATATTATAACTATACACGATAACGTTTAAATAAACGACCTAAATCATTCTATAAACTTTTGTCGAGAAACGCCACAACTTATGTTTCCGCCTCTTCTAAAAGAGGTTTAACAATAGCCATGGGCAGCCCCATCACACTATCCATTGTTCCCTCAATTCGGAGAATATAGGGTTGTAAGATTGGGTCTTCTGCTCTAAGACCTCCGGAGCAGTGCATAGCGGTCCCATGTTCAATAAGTTTATCGACAACACTATTAGGTAATGGCCTAAAATAAACTTTCGCAGTATCAACAGCACTAACGACTTTACCACTTTTGGTATTTGTAACGACCACTGAAGTCACTGTTTCGGCCGGATGCTCTGCATAGCTATGCAAAAACGCACGTGCTTCCTCCTCGGAAGTGGGCTTTCCTCTAATCAGACCATTCCATACGACAACGGTGTCCGAAGTAATTACGAGTGAGTCCTTATACACCTGTTTGCGCAACGCATCGGCTTTGGCGAGGCCAATGGCGAGCGCCAACGATTGAGGGTTGTCATTTTCAAAAGCCTGCTCGTCAATATCCGGCGACAGTACTTCAAAAGTATAGCCCATACGTTTAAGTATTTCTTGTCGAGATTTTGAAGACGAACCCAAAATAATAGGTAAAGTTAAATCCATAAGTTAATTAACATAAACCACCTGCGAAACTTCTTTGAGAAATGTGAGGTCTCGCAATACTATAAATTTACCCTCATAATCTTCGACGCTAAGTTCATTTTGTAATGTTTCAATTGCCTCCTCAAGACTCATCCATTCTGGCTCAAAACCATCCGCCTTTTCACCATCCTCAAGCTGCGGAATACCTTTCTCGTGAACGAGGTCAGCCACAAAGCAATACGAAGCCTGGTACAATGCCTCTCTGTTTCTATACTCTTCAATAATTCCTAAATCACGAATATTTTCTATGGCACAACCAATTTCCTCAAG
The DNA here is from genome assembly GCA_041660005.1 of Patescibacteria group bacterium. Lineage (GTDB taxonomy): Bacteria > Patescibacteriota > Patescibacteriia > GWA2-46-9 > GWA2-46-9 > 1-14-0-10-48-11. The sequence goes on from JBAZXG010000005.1 coordinate 89,526, forward strand.
CACTTCCCGACGTAATGCCATTTCAATATCCTCCCCCTGCTCTATTCCTCCACCCGGTAGTTTATGAAAATGCTTTGCTGTTACATTTAGCAGCGCCACATTATTGCTTTCGTCGAATACGACGGCCCGAGCAGCTTTGCGCTCTTCAAAGACAGTGGGAACTAAAGAATCTATCATTAAATCTGTATCTCGTATTGTTTTAAGTAGCTTCATAGAACTTATAAGTTACTTTTTATCCACTCGTCTATAATACTTTTGATTTCTTCCAAATGTTCAGCAGCCACAAAGAGATGCGACGCACCTTGTATAATATACAATTCTTTTTTGCCAGGTAACTTTTTGTAAAACATTTCCTGATGCTCTATGGGTGTTTTTGTGTCTTTATCCCCCACAATCATTAAGACAGGCATTGTCAATTTCTCGGCTTTTGGAAGTAGGTCGTACTGCATAAGATCTTCCATTTCCTGCCAGCTAACCTTTACTACCTCAGATCTTGAATTGCTGTGCTTAATAAGCCAACCCGTTTGTTCCCATTGTTTTAGAACTTCTTTGCCAAAAGTAGCTCTTCTCAGTGCGCCAGACACCACCGTTGAGATTAGCGCGAGCGCTTTAACCACCGCAGGATGATTCTCGGCATAACGTGCGACCGACATACCTCCCATACTGTGCCCAACAAGCCAAAATGGTTCTTCGTACCACTCTTGCGTCTTTGACCAACTTATAACGTCTTCTAGGTCTTCGTAAAAATTTGTGGCGGTGCCAAGGGTGTAATCACCCTCACTCTCTCCAAAGGTATTCGCTACATCAAACCGTACCACCGTAAAGTCATTACTTGCAAAAGACTCAGAAAACGCTTGCATATGCGGCTCCTCTTTCCAGCTCCGTAACCCATGCATGACAAACACTAACCCTTTTTGGTTAACTGCTTCTTCAACCAAGATTGCCAGTTTCTGTCTATATCGATTTTCAATAAAAAACTTCATGCTGAACTTCGTTTTTAACAACTACTCCCCGCTACGAACCCCGTCGTCCAGCAAAGCTGCAAACTGTAACCACCAGACGGACGATCGATGTTGAGGACGTCCCCGACAAGATACAGATTGGGAATTAACCGAGACTGCATGGTCTTAAAATTCACTTCTTGTAGTGCCACACCACCAGACGACACAATTGCTTTGTCTGCACCAAGCAAACCAGAAACATGGAGCGGAATCGCCTTGATAAGCATCACAAGTTCTTTCCGCGACTCACTGCGTACACTATGGTTAGGTGTCTCGCCGTCTACTTTCGCGAGTGATACAACTGGAATAACGAGTGCTGGAGGAATAACTTTCCCGAGAACATTTTTGATTTTCTTGTTACTCTCGGAAATGAGTAACGCTTGGAGTTGCTGCTTCAACAATGCGTGGTCTATTGTCGGAACGAGATCAAGCATAATAGTCACTTCACCGTACTTTAAAAGCTCACCCACGTCTTTACTCATATTCAAAACCGTAGGACCGCTAATGCCAACGTGCGTAAACAACAGTTTACCCTTAGTGACCTCCTGCTTTTGTCCATTTTGAAACGTCGTGAGTTTAATATCTTGCAATACCACACCGGCTAGTTTCTTTATCCATGCATCTTTGAGGGTAATTGGCACGAGCGTAAAATCGCTTTCAATAATGGTATGACCCAATTTCTTCAGCCACAAAAAACCCTCGCCAGTTGAGCCAGTTTCCGGTCGCGAGACTCCACCCGTTGCCATAATACACGACGTTGCTTCAATCTCTTTCTTCCCTTTCAAAGTAATAACAAAGTGTTCGTTTTCAAAGTCTAATGCAATCACGGCTGCATCAGTTTGAACGTGAACGCCACTATTTCGTATATACTGGAGCAACGCCTCCCAAACTGAACGTGCACTATTTGATTCCGGAAAAATGCGCCCCTCTTGCTCTTCCTTTGTGGCCATACCACGCGAATGAAAAAACTGCAGTGTATCTTCCACATTGAATTGCGAAAACGCGGAAAAAAGAAATTTGTCGCTCTTTTTATATTTAGCGAGCATGGTGCGCACCTCCTTGTTATTGGTAATGTTGCAGCGGCCGCCACCTGTAATGAGCAATTTTTTCCCAAGCGTCGGATTTTTCTCAAGCAACAAAACACGACGTCCACGCTCTGCTGCACGACCCGCCGCCATCATGCCTGCAGGTCCCCCGCCTATAACAACCACATCCCAACGTTTATTCTTGGTGCTCGTTTGCATAATTTGTTTAAATTTTTGAGTCAAAAAACGAATCTCGTCACCTCTATTACCACCTATCAAAAGTATAGTCGAGTAAGATTATTTTTCTAACTCAGCTTGTTGCTTGACAAAAACGACTGCATTTTCAGTAAGCAGTTTGGTGTCTGGAAAATCTTCAGGTCGTAATAAATAGACACCGCGATAGTTATACTCTAGCGCCTCTTTAACTCTGGTTAAGTCATTGGGTTTAAGCAAGAACTGATCAGGAGATGCATCGCTAATTTCACCTTCTACATACTGCAAACTGCCACTCTCCATTTCTTTTTGCCAATCCCTAACCTCCCCCCTGTCTTTTCGTAAATCCTTTCGATAGTGATAATCTACCTCGTCTTCCCTTTCCTCAACGCCATCTAATTCATAACCAACTCCCATGCGTAATCTCATGCTCGGATAATTGTCGTCTTTGATAATCGTCACCATGGCATCCCTGCCGGCCTCTTGGGCAATCTTTTCCTGTTCTTCTGACACGCGCTTACCAATGCCACCGCTGCGGAAATTTGGATCAACGACTGTACCGGCGGCATAAGCTTCGTTGTCTAAAAACGTTTTTCCCATAGTATCACTTTTAAGTACGACAACGCTTGTGGCCACGAGCTCACTGCCATCATTAACCGTAACGACCTGCATCATATTTTCAGCAATTTGCTGTTGGCGAAAATCAATCATTTCATCAAACGTTGTCCCTGGTCTCAAAGTCGAAAATTTATGATTAAGTTCAAATTGATAATAAGCGGCAATTGCGGATCGGTCAGCGGCATCCACCCTGGAAAGCTCAGGACGAGCGCGTACTTCTGATTCTCCTACACTACCCCCTGCTTCGCGTGTACAAGCATCGCATGGAGTGGAAGGAAAATTTCCGTGTGGACACATGCCCGAAGTTTTTTGTACGTCTGTTGCTTCCTCGTCCATAAAGTCATCGAATTTTTCGAATACAAAAGCTGAACAGAAAAATCAATTCTTTGCAAAGTTCCAGACGTAATTTTGATTAACGGGAAGTTGGTACGAGAACAACTGTTTCTCGTTGAGATAGTTGAGAACATTATTGACGACAAGATACATAACAGAAATTCCAATAGCAAAGGATAACCGCTCCATTGCTACCACAGGAATTAAAGCAATCCACACAGTTGCAGGCATTGGAACAAGGTAGACCCAGAGCGCTCCGCCAACGGCGTGAGCAGTAAAGGTTGACCCTAAACTCCGCGCCAGCAAGAATTTGTCCTGATAGAAATAACACACCATTGGAATCAGCCAGTAGAGCGAAAAGTACCAGGCAGAACGACCGATAGGGCTAGCCACAAACGCAAGAATAGCGAGCGCAGGGACGATGACATTGAGCTTCGTTCGCTTGCCAAAGTAAGCCGCTGCAAATATCATCGGGAATAATCGAATGATGGTACCAACATCTTGAACGTGTGCACCGTGCAGAACAAAGTTAAAAATCTGCATAAGGAACACGGACACAGCGCCCGGCATACTACCAAGAAAACCCCCAGCAATAGGACCAAAGGCGTCAAACGCCGTAAACCTTGCCCCAGAACCAACGAGATGCGTCACTGGTATTTGTAAAAGTACAAGCCCTGCCAGAATAAAAACGACGCCGAAAAGCAGTTGTTTTTTATTGAATGACTTCATAGACATTAACGAAATTAGGGATAAAAATTACCAACCTGTTGTAATGTAGCAAATCAAACCATTAAGTACAAATAGAAACTTTGCACTCTCTCGGTTAATAAATAACCTGTAAATTAGGAAGCTGCTTCACAATACCAGCAAGGTCTTGCCGTGAAAAATTATTGCCCGTTAAATTGAGTGTCTTGAGATTTTTTAGATTCGCAATCTCGTTCGGTATTCCGGTAATTTGGTTGTAAGAGTAGTCAAGGATTTCCAGACGACTAAGTTGCCCCACCTCTGCCGGAATACCTGTCATGGCATTGTGGCTCAATTTCAGTTCTTTTAGATTTTGCAAAGATCGAATCTCGCCCGGTAATGCACCGGTCAGGTTGTTGTTTGAGAGATCAAGAATTTCTAACTGCTTCATTCCCAAAACGTATGCAGGCAAAGTATTCAGTCCCTGATTACTTAAATCAAGTCTCACACCATTACTTTCTTCTGCGCCGCTCGATTGCCCATCGTCACTTCTGCTTAGCGGTAACCCTTTGATTTGATCAATTGCTTTTTGCCCAACAGAAATAATTGACTTGTTCTCACTTATTTTGCCTGCATAGAAACTAGTCATGACCAAAACTGCCAGAACTCCAAGTGCAATAATAAGCCCTAGCAGCGCAAAACCTGGTTGAAAATTATATTGATATTTTTTCATATACATTTCAGTATACTCCGTATTAATGTTTTTGTATCAAAAGTGGGCTGCCTGAACGTTGTCAGGCAGCCCTCACGCACATCTCTCTTGCCGTGGAAGACGGACGCTACGGAGCCAGTCGTGGATCCGTCTGCCGATTGTCGAACCACTCCTCATCCGAACACCAACCAAAGAGGCAGTCGAAGGTTACTTCTTCCACGTCATAGCGTACCCAATCTAACTCTTCAGACGGTGTGATTGAGTAGACCCTTCGCGCCTTCATGCTCTGCGTGGGTTCCACAACTCCCTTGGGACCATGAGCCACGCCCCGCTGGTCGTCGCAAGGTTCATTCACGACGATATTGTGCTTCCTCTGCAGCTCCTCCATGCGCCGACTCCACGCCGCCATTGATTGCTTATTTGCCATTTTTTTCACACCCACTGTTTTTCTGCTCCCCCAAACAGAAACGAGCCCTCGTGACAGGGCTCGATAACGTCGTACTTAAGCAAAAATAAATCAAGAACGCCGCAAACCAACCCTGGAGGATCGTTTGCCGGTATGTTCTTTTTGTAGAATTCGCTTGTAGCCACCCGCACCACCGCTAAAAAAACTGTACACACGTGAAATCGTTGCAGAACTTGCACCCGTAGTATTGGTAATATCGCTGTACGTACGACCGGCTGCAAGTTGACGGGCGACTTCTAGCCGCTCACCCAAAGACTGCAGTTCTGGTAAAGTCGCGACATCACGCAAAAAAGCCGCCATTTCGGTTTCAGTACGGCACGACACCAGGGCCCGACAGAGCTGCCGGAACCAGGGGTTTTGCTTGTATTCTTCTTCTGAAAAACGTCTTCGCGCCATACTGCCAACCACTCTAACACCCCACCCACCCCTCTGTCAATACTTTAAAGTATTGAAGTGAGCGACAACGGATAGAAACAATAAACAAATAACAATAATACTCACCCTCACCCCTATCAACGCTTTAAAGCGTTGAAGTGAGTAACAGCGGGAAAAGCAAAACCATAAATTCATATGACTTCGTTTACGGACGAATCGATAAAGGAGGTGCTGCGGAACATTGTGGCAGGTTGTATTAAACACTACGTTGTCTGTGTCGCTTTAAAATTTACGTTGCAGTTTGCGCTTCACTCGAAGACCCGGCAATAACAACCGTCTTAATACCATTTCTCCCTTTCTGTTAATACTTTAAAGTATTGAAGTGAATGACAGCAAATCAAAATCACAACAAATATAACCAAACTTAAAAGCCCAAACACGCCAACCGCGTTAAACGCAAACGTTACTTCAGGAAGTTAACGACCACAAACCGAAACTTCCCACTGCCCAAATGGCAGCGGGAAGTTTTCTTACCAACTACTCAACTATCAAAACTTTAAATCCGCACAAGCAACGTACGTTTCTATTTCTTCGGCTGACTTATGCACATTAATAGCGAGTGGAAGACCTGCCTTCAATTCTGCTAGCGTCGTGTTCACTGTAGTCTCGGATTCACCGTCAACCACCGGATTCAACGCATATTTCACGCCACCAACGGTTGGACAAGAACCGAGGTGAATATGTGCCGGCTTTGAAGAGGCAAGTAAATCTGAGACACCACCGCGAAGCTCGATCTTAACTTTAACCTTGTCGCCATCTTCTTCAACTTTTGCTGTCCCCGAAAGACCCGAATTATTATCTGGAGTAAAATTAAGCACAACGGAAGAATTTTCATTGCCTTGGTCTGACGTATTCTCCCTCCCTTGTTCATCGGCCTTATTGTATTCGCTACTTTCGGAATCTTCTGCCTCAATATTTTTTGGGGTAATTACTTTCCCGTCCAAACTAATCCTATCTTCTGTATCTACTTCAAGATCTCCTTGAAGTTCAAAGTTATCCTTCGTTTCTCCGTCAGCACTCATGCCAACGATTTTATTCGTTTCTATTTTTCCGCCATTTAAGGTAACTACTCCGTCTGTAGCAATTTCAACAATCGTATCATTTTTAATCTCCAATTTAGCAACGGGGGCTAGAATATACTTTCCACTGCCAGTCAAATGCAACGACTTATCAGCTAGAATGTCTATAATCGCAGAGGATGTTTGACCTTCGCGCACTGTAAGGTCTCCAACAATTTTGAGACTGCTCGAAGGAAGTTTTGCTTGCTTCGTTGTCCCATTTGCTGTGACATCGACACGACTAATATTTAATCGAATTTGATCATATGTGTCGGCTGCAAGGTTGGCGTCAGCCAACAAAGCTGCTGCGCCTGATTGTTTCAGTAGTAAAAGATCATACTGCTTCGCTACCGCAGCCACAGTTACCCAGCCTTTTGCGGCACTATGAACATCCACCTTGTCCACAGTAACAACAATTGCAGTAACGCCGTTTAGTCCTGTGGTTACCGCATCCTTTAGGGCAACAACGACTCTCCCTTCGGCAACAGCAGAAGGTTGCGTAGCAGTGGATGGCTGGGACGTATTGGTACTGTACCCTCCCTTTCCGCCTGCCATTATAAAGTAATAAATAACACCATACACAACTGCTCCGATGGCTGCATAAAGCAGAATCCACTGCCAAAGTGGTCGCTTATTGTACCCGTCGCTTGTCGGATAATCCATATGTTTCACTAATGAATAAATTATTAATCGCAGTAAGTGGGCTTGAACACCTCAGCATAAACGCCGTTCTAGATACTAAAACATTACAACATAGTTGGTTTTCCCGTACGCAATAGATTACTTCAATTTAAACTATGCAAGAAAATACAACCATACAAGCTAAAAAATTCTCTTCTTATGTGACATCGACTTTTCTTGTATAATGACTAGTGCTATGAAAAAAAAATCCTGCTCAGTTCTAGCCATAAACGCCTTTCTCCTGCTATTGCTGCCATTTACCGTAAAGGCACAGGAAACAGTTTATCCTGAATTCAACGCTGGCGTCATTATTCCGGACAGCGCCTTTAACGATACGCAAACTTTTGGCGGCGCGGAAGGCATTCAAAAATTCCTTGAGTCCAAAGGGAGCGCTCTTGCGAACACTGCTCCTGACTTTTTGACTAAACTCAACGAACCAAATGATTCGGCGTTAAAAGCGCAGCTCGGCGACCCCGAACCAAACCTTGGCCGCCTCAGAACCGCGGCTGAGCTTATTTGGGACGCCGCTGAGTCGAGTGGTCTCAACCCGCAAATCATCCTCGTTACCATGAACAAAGAGCAGGGACTCATTGCGAATCATATTGACCCCAGCCGACTTCAGCGCGCACTCAACCACGCCATGGGTTTTGACTGCCCAAGTAGTTCGGGATGCGGAAATTTATTTCCCGGCTTTTACTACCAACTCTTCGGCAATGTTGACACCAGTGGCAATCGATACATCGGATCAGCCAAGTCGCTTATGAAATCATTTACCACACCCGGCGGGCGCGGACCCGACATGAATGGCGCACCAGCAAAAGTCGGCAGCAGCATTTCGCTCATTAACACTTTAGGAGACTATATCGGCGTATTGTCACAGCAAATCGTTACCCTTGAAAATCTTGCTACCGCTGCACTTTACCGCTACACCCCACATGTTTTTAACGGCAACTATAACTTCTGGAAGTTTTTTAAATCGTGGTTTAAATACCCCAATGGTACGCTACTCAAAACATTGCAAGACAATGCGGTGTTTATTATTCAAGACGGGTCGCGTCAGCAAGTGCCAACATTTGTCGCTGTCGAGCGTAAGTTAAATCTCGGTTCGGCGATTACCGCTTCACCAACTGAACTTAATAACTATCCACTCGGCCAAGTTTACGGCCCAACGGACAACACAGTAGTTTCCGCCAATGGAAGCTTTTTTGTTTTTATTGATGATGTCATGCATCCAGTTACGAACTTTGTGCTACAGCAGCGCAAACTTGACGCTACAAAAAGTTTAGCACTTTCAAGCGCTGACGCTGCACTCTTTATCCCCGGACCACAGTTAACACCAAGCGACGGAACAATACTCCGCGGTCAAACCAACCCTGCGGTCTATTTAGTCGATCATGGCGTCTTAAAGCTTTATAGTCCTTTTACGTTCAAGCAGCACAAAGTAGCAAAACTTGTGCAATTTACTCCCGACAGCGAAGTAGCAATCTATCCAAAGCTTGGATATGTTACGCCGCTTCCTGGTACGTTAATTAAGGGTAAGCAAGGCAAAGAAACGTACGTTATCAGCCAGGAGCAACGATTGCCCCTTACTGACGAGCTGTTTAAAAATCTTGGATATAAGCTGAAGGACGTCGTTACCCTTACGAACGATGCCGAATTAGCATCTATCCCGCTTGGCGCTCCTGCCACGCCGCGTGACGGCACGTACTTCACAATTCGCGACTCTTCAGAAACCTATCTCTTCAAGAATGGTGAAAAACACCTCGTGTATTCGTTTGTGGCAAAACAGCGCCACATCATCGCTGACTATTCTTTTGAAGCGAGCATCGCCAGTAATTGGCCGGATGGCATTGCCATACCACCAATCGACGGCACACTTATTAAGAGTAATGCATCGTCAACGGTTTATATCATTACGAACGGCCAACGACGACCGCTCAGTGCTGCACTTTTTAAGAACCTTGGCCTTAGCTTCAAAAATGTAGTTACACTTCCAGACAACGAAGTTTCTGCCCTACCGAAGAACGGCTTTGCCACTCCACAAGAGAACACCTACTTTATCGTGGCTGAAACCGGTGAATTTTTTGTGTTTAAGACAGGCACCAAGCGACCCATCTATCCCCTGGTCGCGGCTCAACGCCATATGACTCCTGATTACACATTCACCACCGAGACGGTGAGCGAATGGCCACTCGGTATTCCTGTTGCACCGCTGAACGGAACACTCATTCAAGGCAACGACCCAGCAACAACTTACGTCGTTACCAATAATAAACTGAGCTCGCTCACAATCAAGGCGTTTACGCGACGCGGCTATAAAACAAAGAACATTAAAATCATCCCCCAAGATCAAGTGGATAGCCTGCCAAAAGGTGATCCTATTCTGAAATGAATCGAGCGAATAAAATAGTGAAGTTTCTTTTATTTGTATTTCTTTTTTTATCTCCGTTTATTTCAAAAGCGGCATCATTTTCCGATACGGTAACTGGTAGAGTACTTCTTGATACACAAAATAATGGCGAGGCGTGGTACGTCTCCCCTGCGAACTTCCAACGCTATTTTCTCGGTAGACCTGACGATGCGTTCCGTATTATGTCTGACCTCGGACTCGGGATCACGGACAGTACTCTCTCCCGTATCCCAACTGAAAATAGGAGTGACGTCGGCGATACCATATTGCGGGCACGGCTTTCGGGTCGCATTCTTCTTCAGGTCGAACAGCACGGCGAAGCGTGGTACGTCTATCCTGGAAATACGAAACGCTACTTTCTTGGTAGGCCAGGCGATGCATTTCGCATTATGTCAAACCTGGGGCTAGGCATCACATCGGTAAATCTCGCGAAGATTCCTATTGCCCCGTCGTCGCTTGCTCTACCAACTACAAACACGTATTCATACCGCTTTTTTACGCTAACCAATACTCAAGGATCGTTTCCTACAAAAGTTATCACGCTCAAAAAAGATGCCTACGAAATGGTCACAGCTACTACGGAAAATTCGGACTGTAAAAGCAATTGCTTAGCTCTGCCGCTCCAGACGTACGTTGAACAAAATAATGGCTTTGCCGGAATTCATGGCACCTATTTCTGCCCACCGGACTATCCGGAATGCGCGGGTAAAATAAATACGTTTCTCCCGCCCGTTTTTAATACGAAAAGTAACCTTATGATTAACGAAAGTTCGCTTAAATTTCACGTGCGCCCATTCATTGCTTATACCGCTGACGGTGCGTATTTATACTTTCACCGTACGAATGCATTCGGAAACACGGTTACGCAATTTGAAAAAAATACAACCAAAAACGTACTTGGAGCAATTGGCAACTGGCCGTCGCTTGTCGAAAATGGTATTTCTGTCGTCTCGGGTGAAACACAGGAACCCACATTTGCAAGCCGCAGGACGCGAGGTGGAATAGGATGGAACAATGATGATATATTTCTTGTCGTTACAGGGAACGCCACAGTGGATGAATTCTCCTCAGTATTTCTTTCTCTTGGCGCAACCTTTGCTATGAACCTCGACGGCGGTGGTTCAGCGGCGCTTTTTTTAAATGGCAAATATTTAACAGGTCCTGGCCGAGCTCTTCCGAACGCTATTATTTTTCGGAAGAAATAAACGGTATTAACCCCAGGGCAAAGCCCTGAACCCCTCAATTCGCTCGTAAGCGAATTAGGAGAGTAGCGCGGTAGAACCGCGCGGGGTATTAAACCCTTTGATGCCTGCGTCGCTCGGAAATGCAAATTGCTATTTGCACTTCACTCACTATCCTCGGCAATAAACTCAGCGGTCTATTGCAGTATCGAATTTATGCCAACATAATCAGTAGCTACGTGATATACTACTCCTATGAACATTGTGCACACGGGGATTTTTTTCAACGGAATTATTAGCTTTATTGTTGGTATAACTGCAGTAGCATTGGCTCTCTTTTCACTACGTCGGTGGTGGAGTTTATCTTCCACTATGAGAGCCTACGCGTGGTTCTGGTTGACTACCACACTTGTCTGGCTCCCAACCTCTTTACGATATTTTTTAATTAGCAGTGATTACACCGGCGGAGCTATACATACACTGACCATACTGTCACAAGCTGGTGTAGCCGCCAGTGGACCAGCGCTTCTCTATTATCTCTGTACACACCACAGCAAGGGTAAATTCTGGGCAATTACTCTGACCACTCTCTCGAGCATACTTGGCGCAATTGCTCTGTGGGTAGACGCCCAGCCCGGAGGCATCATTATACAACCGGCGACTTATTTTTCGGCAGAAATCGGTTTAAATTCCTTTTCATTTTCCATTTTTTTAATTATCATAGCGGTTATTTATTTTCTGGTTTTACGCGACATTGGTTTCTTCTATGCCGAGTACAAAAAGCGCCACGATCAACAATTTCTCTACGAAGTGCTCTATTCGGTAGCAATTGGCGTTTACCTCTTGCTTGGCAGTTTTGAAGAAGCGGGTATGGTTTCTAACTGGCCGGTTCTTGTATTCCGGTCCCTCTATGTTGGTACTTTTCTGTACGTATACATCGTCATGGAAAAGAGTGAGTCAATTAAAGAAAGCTACCTCATAGACTCAGCTGCGACGCTTCGCCAGTAACCTAAAAAGTTCTCAATTGACTGTAACAACTTTTAGGTAGGTTAACGTTTTTTCTATCAAAAAACTTACCGCTTTACGGTAAGTTTTTTGCTGCAAAAATTCCAGACTTACTATGTCTTCTTTTCCTTTTTGTCTTTTTTGGGCTTCTTCTTATTCCTCTGTTGGGCATTGTTCCCTTTTGCCATAGAGATGAACTTTAATATTTATTAATAAAGTAATTATAGCACAACGAAAAATATCTTTGGAAGGTTTCAATCTTGTACATGCACTATTTCGTAAACATAGGAGCCTTTCTTCCCGCGCCTAAGTAACCGGCCTTCATGCACCAATTCTTCAAGATATTTTCGCGCGGTTACCTTGGTGATGCGAATGCGACGCCTAACATCTTCGCTCGTTATAGATTTTAATTCTTCTGCCAGCATTATCATCCGTTCCTTTCTTTGCTGCTTACGAAATTGCACAATCGTCATGAGTCGACGAAATAGTGATGGCTTAGCTGGCACTTCCGAAACAGGGGTGACGGGTACAACAACCGGTGGTGGTGTTGGTGCGGGTGGCATCGCTGCCGCTCGCTCAGCTGCTTCCACCATCTGCTCACGCGACGGTAAACCAGTAGCATTAGTTGTTGGTTTTGTATCCATTTATTAATTCTACCCCTCATTATTAAAAAAGCAAAACCGACTAACCTTACTCCTTCAAGTGCTAATCTCCTTTGAGGAGTTTGATTTATTGCGATGACTCGAATAGTTCAATATACTTGAATCCATGAAAGACTTTACCATCAATAAACGATCCCTCGTTGTTGAGAACACGACTTCAGAAGCTTTTCTGATTCATACCCTACTCACGGTTTGGGTTGGGAGCTTATTCATGGAGCGATTCCGAGCAGAGTTGCCATATTTAGTCCGAGAAGTGTTTATTGGCCTAGAAGGACCTGACCTTCTAATGCTTAATACAATTGGAGTTATTGCTTTTCTACTTCTCGTTACTGCCTTGACTATCATAGGAAAGAAAATAAAAAATGGTCGTATCCCCACGAATGATCGCTCTTTTTTACAAACCATAACTCTTCCATGGATTTTTGTTTTCTGGACAATATACGTGACAAATATTCTTTCTGCCCGCAATATTTTTGATGACTGGACAAACGTACGGGTGATCTTGACCTTTGTTTTTTTTACTTTGCTTTCTGTTGTTTCGATTTCGAAATTTGGACGAACTCGCATTTCTAATAAAGAAGATGCACAGATACAGAGAGACGGTAACTCTTTTGGCGTTTTGACGTTATGCTCAATCGCCGCCGTAATCTACCAGCTCTTCGGCTCTAACGATCGCATGACCGCATTGCCTGAAAGTTATCTTCTTGGCATTACAATTCTCTACCTAGCCACGCAACTCCGTCGAATACACTTTCTTGGTAAATAGCATTGAACGAAATTATTGCTCTTATTGCAGTTTGAAACTTTTAAATTCCCCACGCCAAGCGTCACTTCCTTTAAGATAGTATCGAGCAATGACGATGGCAATAAGCGAACCAAACGGTACCAAAGTGACTAGTCCCACAGCCCAACCATATTTCTTGCCGACCGACTTCCATGCGTCGTTGAAATTTTTCATCCAAAAAAACAATAAGACAGGAACCGCAAAAAGTGCCAATAAACTGATTGCATCGTTCTGAGCAAAGATAGAAATAATATTTACCAAAAAACCAATCCCAAACAAGTTCCAAAAGGTGGTTCTGTAATTCTTCTTTTCGTTTAAGGTTTCCATGGTTATAGATAAGGATTAAGAAACTACACTTACATTCTACCACAGTTCTATATCCTACTCCCCTCTATCGCAAACTACCCGCCTCCGCCATCCG
>JBAZXG010000006.1:0-77962 GCA_041660005.1 Patescibacteria group bacterium
TTTTGCTTCTGCAGAAAGTACATAGAGCGTTCGCTTACGTAACGTTAACCCAGTCTGCTCAATTCCTCCATTCGTAATTTCCAAAACATTGGCATTGGGATCATAGGTGTAGGTGCTAGACGGTGATATTGGTGTCCACGACTTCGGAAGGTTATTTTCGGCTACTATAAAAGAACCATTAACAACCACATTTCGTCCATCGTCCGAACGAGGATCAATGATTTCTCTGCAGCTACTCTGCTGCACTGGACAGGTACCAACCCAATTATTCAATGGCTCAGGAGTAACTGCTCCAGCGGTGTGTATACGAGACAGAGTGTCTGCATCGATCGATTGACTACAGTCTGGGTTTACGGCAGTTGACCCGCTCTTGTACCAGCCAGAAATCGGCCGATCGGTGTGGTATTCGCAAACTTGCTTACCAGGATCTTTAAAGTAATATATTTTTTGTGATTCGTCCGTAAAAGCAGAACACTGCATACGCTTTTCACTACAAAGAATGCTATCGTAAGCGTCAGGATTATTAAGTAATGTTGCATTGACCCACGCTCTGTTTCCGCCTTTCACTACATCTGATAAAACTTGCAGTGCATCACCAGCTTTTAATATGCCGGCATCAAATTTCGCAACGAGGTCACTATAACCTGCCAAATTGAGCTCATTACGCAGTTCTGAAGAACAAGCTCCCCTTTGTCCTGTGGCACATTGCAAAACATGTAACGATAGAAAAACCTTCACGTCACTCTGCTGATCGAGTTTTCCTAATAACTCACAACCTTGCGCGGTAGCATCACAATGTTTTTTCTTGTCATTAACAATATAATCAAGCGTATCAGCGGGTACGGTTATAACCAGTTCACCCTCAGAGTTGTTAAAAGTTTTGGCAAAAGGCGCGCTGTCGCCAACCGTTGTATTTTGCGTATCAACCACTGCCTCGCAATTAACCACCTTGTCATGACAAGCCGCACCAAATTGCCAAACCGACTTTGCCGTTCCGTCGCTCACCTGATACTGCTGACAACCAAGGAAAGGTTGCCCGCTACCGGTCGCATAGCAAGAGAGCGGGGTACGCCAGCTATTCTTGATGAGGTAGTGCGTATCCGTAGTGGTATCAAGTTTAATGTTATCAATGAATACTCGACCGTTTCCCGAACGAGTGAAGGTCAAGGTAGCATCCGCATCAGTACCACTAACAGTGATCGTTACGGGGTCACTGTGGAACTGCTGCCATTCGCTCGTCAGCGACGCCGTCACGAGTGCTCCATTGTTGACACTCGGTCCACTCAAAGATGCCGCAAGCCCGGCACTAACACCACCTGTTTGCGTACGCGCCC
This sequence comes from Patescibacteria group bacterium, assembly GCA_041660005.1. Taxonomy (GTDB): domain Bacteria; phylum Patescibacteriota; class Patescibacteriia; order GWA2-46-9; family GWA2-46-9; genus 1-14-0-10-48-11. The sequence continues at coordinate 1,335 of JBAZXG010000006.1, forward strand.
AGAAGGTTACAATGTAAGTTCCCGGAACAATAACTCCACCTGCTCCAGCAGTAGAACTTCCGGCAGTAATCGTAATTTTCTTTTCAATAGATGAGCCCAGCGCTTCATATGAATGCCCTCCCACAACGCTTGATACGGCACTCAACTGACCACCTTTCCAGTCCGATGTACCCGATTCAAACGTATCATTAATAACAGTTCGATAGCTCGACGCTGTGCCACCGCTGTACTCACGACAACCAGCCACTGCTTGATTACACTGCTTTCCGCCGTTCGGCACGGCTTGGTAGATACAAACTTGCGTGCTGGTGTTCCACCATCCGTTTGAGTTGGTACAATCCGTTTGAGTTGAATCTGTTTTGCGAAGCGGATGGCACAAGTCGGTAACGGACACCGTCTTGGATAATAAGCGGTAAGAAATTTTTCCACTCTCATTGTAAAATTGGCGGCAATCAGGGTTACCTTCATAGGTATTTTCGTTGCACACTTGCCACGAAGTGTCAGCCACGTTCTCACTATCTACACAAGTCGCAGTAACGCCGTCACTGTTCCATTGAATATGAGTACAAGGTGCTGCCGAGTCGTCTCCGGTACTGCCGGCGCTATTACTAAAACTGTTAGCAACGGTAACCTCTGTTTTCTTCAGTTGGAAAACGCGCAGCTGGAAACCGGTTTCTTCCGACCCTTCCCAGGTGTAGAACGTACCACCGTCGCTACCGCCCGATTTCTCGCAAAACTGCAACTGCTGATAATACTCACGCGCTTCACCGCCAGACGCCTCTTTGTCAAGGTTCGTAAATTCGTCACAGCCAACAGCGGCGGCACTACATTGCTTGGCCGTCGTTGGTATCAAGTCAACAAACTTTGCCTGCTCAAAAAAGGTTGTACCAGCAGTATAGGTATCAAACCCAACGCATTCGCGCGGGCACATCTCCCCACTTATTGCAGTGATGGCTGATGTTCCGTTCGTCGGAGTGTAACGTGCACAACCCACTTCTTGCGGCAAACAATAGCGCGCGTACGGTGCGCAAACCGGTTGATCGGCGTTCGCATCCGCAGCATTGGTCGCTACTCCTGTTGGTCGACAACTGAGTGTGTCTTCGCTCGGTGCTTTGTAATTTGCATCCTTCTCCGATCGATAATATGGCGCACGTTTAATGTGCGTCAATGTTGTAGCATATGGCAAATACGTACCTGGCGCCTGACCGACTGTCAGCGTAAGTGCGTCAATATCTGTTCCTTCAGGAACCTGCAGAGTGAGCTTCGCAGTATTTGAAGAAGTCGTAACAGGGAACGAAGTCGTTCCCTCAAACCTTGCCCAAGTGTCAGTGAGTGGTTGGTCTGGTGTTGTGAACGAGGTACTTTCGCTGTCCCCGACTATGCTATAAGAGATCGTCCCTGTACCACTCGCCTGCTTGGCATAGAAGCTAAAACCTAATGTTTGAGCACTCAGCGGTCCCGTTAAAATAGTAGATTGACTCAGCTCAGCATTAGCAGTGAGTGCGTGCAAATACCGCTCACCGTTATACACTCCGGAATCTTTGGTTGGGACAAATGCCCCTGTATTGTACGACCAGCCTTCTGGACTATCGTCGGTAGACGATATCACTGCCTCAAAACTGGCGTTGCGCAGTAAATTATTTTTTTCTGCCATGGCAACACCTGCGCCGGTACGCACAAAAGCACGGCAACCGTCGTTCTTGTCGTCACACGTCTTGGCTTGCGCATTCAAATAAACCGTAGCCGCCGGATCAAGACTCCACTGCTCATTACCAAGGTTCTGAAGACTGTAACGATGACACCCAACGGAACTGGCGTCACAACCATCGAAGTCAACGGTATTCAAAAGGTAAGAAACAGACGCTCCTGATTCCACATTCGACAATGTTGTGCAACTCGCAAATTGCGGCTGACAATCTGCCCGCCCAAAATCCCAGGTTCGTTTCTCTTCAGTGCAGTAACCATAGAATTGACAGTTTCCTGCGCTATCCCGCTGAATGCACGTTTGCTCGTCAGCACAATAATTATCATCGCGCGTTATGTTCAGAGTTGGCGGCTCGTCTCCGGGCGACACGTAGAGACCGTCACCATCAGCATCTGTACCTGCACTAACGTTGCGTGAAATGATTTTCGGACCCGGTCCTTGCAGACGACAGAATGCATCGGGTGGCACAAAAACCCAATTGGGATCAACGAGGTGATAGAAAGGATTACTCACATCCTTAGTTGGAGCCGTGTCGTAAGCATCAATAAGCTGTCGCAACGTAACGCGCTGTTGGCCGAAATGCTGAATATAACGGGCCGCCAGCTCCCAACCAACCGGCACAATGCGGTACTTTCGTAGAATTAAAATAGTGCGGTAGGGAATCCCGTCATTGTAACTCGGTTCGATGGGCTGTGGATTCCAACCGACGAAGCCAAAAGGAGTATCACCGTTAACGAGACCTTTCTCAACCGCCTCACTGACAGTCAATTTTTGCGTTATGGCAGTTCTAAAGTTGTCGTTGATAACGCAGTCCGTAGGACCAACGTTGGAGCTATCGTCGCAAGAAACAAGTTTCGAAAGAACATCATAGCGGCCTGGCGTGCTGAAGTCCGGTCTTATTTCTTGCGCGAGACGAGTTTTTGCGCCAAGAACACCTTCGCCTGGTAGTTGTGCTTCGTAATTAGTCAAATTTGCCTTCTTGCTACCACTACCACCAGTGAACCCTTGCGTCAACAAGTTGTTAAGAAGAGTACTCGCTAATGTTTTGGTGAAGACATCAACGGCGTCGGCAATCACATTTCCGGTAAAGCTGATTTCGCCACCCTCAACAGTTCCAAATGTCTCTTTCCATAAATCCCGCACAGCGGTTCCAGGGAATGTAATAACCTCATTCACTTTCCCTGCCACATCTTTAAATCCGCCTCCACTTAATCGCGTCAGTGTGGCATTCAAGCCGGATTGCCACTGTTTCGAAACAAGATTCGTTTGAACAGCAAGAGCGGTGCTGAGATCAGACTCACCCGGGTTAAACGAGCGATTAAACTCCGGAATAAAGTTTGCTTTGGTAATGGCCTGACTCCAGTTGTTTTTTAAAGTGCTAAATGTACAACGCGGTCGCGCTTGACCGGCATTGGTTAGACCTAAGTTAATCTTTAACCGCACGGTCAGGTTAGGCGCGCACAAATTTAATCCTTCCCAAATGCCCCCTTTGCCAGTCAGGTTGCCACCTTCTAACCAGTGACATGTAGCGCCCGCACCATTAATCGGGTTACTGATACATGCATCAATATCTTTTACCAACGGCGTGGCAACGATGGTTCCGTTCCCGTTACGACACTCGCAACTACCTGCTCCAGATTGCCCTGTAATCATACCGTCCAAGAAAACACCAGCCGTTTGGTCAGCTGCGTCAAGAAGGTATGCTCCCCATCCTTGTGTCTCAAAGAGTGGTTGTTGTCCTCGACCTCCGCTGGCAATCCAGGTAGCAGTATCTGCTGCAATTTTTCTCAAAAAGAACTTAACACCCTGACGGAAAGACAGAGCAGCTGAGGTCTTTAAACTTTCGACTAATTTATTCCAACTGAAATTTTGTGCCCAAGATTTTAGATCGCTGGCAATCTGTTTCGGTGCATCTCCTACAATTACCGTCCCTTCTATAGGCACGTTTCCGCTTTGTGCGTAGGCATCTTTTGTTGAATACGCAAGACTAGAAACGAGAATAGTAGAATACGCAATACTAGAAACGAGAATAAACAAAAGCACTAAAGCAAAATGTTTTTTCTGTTTTTTGTTTGTGTTGTTTGGTTGCATACGGCTACGGCTTCTGCGATATCTTTAGTTGTTCAAGCGTCTGCTGATATAACTGCAAGAGTTCCGCATCAGTAACTTCGGAAAGCGTTGCGTCGTCAATTCCGTCTTGTTTCAACAAAGCACGCAGCTCAGACGGAGAAAGATTTTGTATCTTTTGAGCTGCCGCATTTTGCTGTTGCGTTGCTAGCGCCTGCTGGTAACTCGCTATGAGCTGTGCGTCAGTGAGACCCGCAATTTCTTGCTCCGACATTCCGGATTGCTTCAGTAGTGCCCGCAACTCTGTAGGTGTCGGCGTCGGAGTAGTCGCAGTAGGATTTGCTCCTGTGATCGGCACAATGGCTGTCCCGGCACCAGCAGCCGGCGCAGGCGAAGAACAGTCTTGCCCTGTCGGACAGTTTGGATCAGTACTATTGGCAATTTCCTGCCCATCAGGAATGCCGTCTGAGTCTGAATCAGCTAAATATGGACTTGTTTTGTAAACATTTACTTCGTCAGCGTCCGACAGACCGTCTCCGTCAGTATCAATGTTAGAGTTCGTGATGCTACCATTTGCTGCTGCAAAAATATCTTGATTTTGGCCATCAGAAGAGACTGCAAAAGGCGCATAGACTGATTTACGGATACTGATTCCGCCAAGAATAATTGCGCTCCCCCCAATAATAAAAATGGTCGTTAAAAGAAGCCCTTGTGTATGGCGAGACAGTTGGCGCTTGATGACTTTTTTAAAACTCAACATTTGAGACAGATAATCTCGTAAAATAGGCCAATTGATTTATTCATTATAGCAGAGAACGACCTGCAAAGTCAAAGAGAGTGGAGATGACTCCACTCTCTTTTTGTTTCTTTAATGAAAAAGGACAAAATGTCTTTGTTCAGTATTTAATATGCCCACCAACGGGTTGCTTGAAATGCAGATCCCGGAGCACCAAGTCCAAGAACCCAACCGCCCGGTCGAGGCTGAGGAAGACCTCCGGCTCTCGTTGCAGGATTAACCGCAACAAAATCCTGTGAACCCATGCCGCTCACAACCGTATAGGGTGTCATGAGGCCCCAGGGTGTACAAGGATTAGCAGGAGGTACGGTACAAACAACAATTGCTCCTACCCGTTGATAAAAAGGCATACCAGCACCATTAGCAAGCTTAACACCCACACCAATGACGACCAAAATAACGAGAAGCATTCCCAAGGAAACTTCGCTCAATGGTTTAACCCAACGCTTTGGAATAATTTGCATATAGCTATAGACTATCGCACCTTATGCTCTTTTTCAATGGTGCTGAGGTAACACGCAAGATCATGCCAAGACTTAACCGACAGCTCTTGGGCTCTGGCTTTAGCGGATATTTTTGCAGCGACAAATGCAGCATCAATTGTTTCTCTCTTTAGCAAAAGTCCACCCGTGAGGTTATTGTGTAGTTGTTTGCGCTTTTTTGAAAAACCAATTTTTACAACTCGCCAAAAGAACTTTTCTGTAACGTCTTTATAAGGGAAAGAATGCACGGTATCAATTTGCAAAAGTACGCTGTCCACCGCCGGCTGCGGCGTAAAACACTCACGCGAAACTTGACGAACGATTCGCGCCTTGGCGTAGAGCTGAACGCTCAGCCCGAGTAAGCTGAGCGTTCCAGGTGTTGCTACGACTCTCTCTCCCACTTCTCGTTGCACGAGTAGGGTCATGCTTTTGGGTCGGAGGTCATCAGCTAAAAACTTTTTCAATATTGCTGCGGTAATGTTATAAGGAATGTTCGCCACAATTTTGTAGGGCTGCGTAATGCCATGCGCTGCAACTGAGTGGGCGAGTACATCACCATGAACAAGTTTAATATTTTCAGTCTTTGAAAACCGCTCTTGCAAAACCCGAAACAGCCGCGCATCGATTTCAATTGCGGTAACTGAGCCAGCACGTTCAGCCAAACGTGCAGTGAGCGTACCGAGGCCCGGACCAACTTCTAAAACCGCGTCGCGCGCCGTAACTCCAGCACTCCCTAAAATGTCTTCATAAACTGTGTCATCAACTAAAAAATGCTGACCGCGGCGCTTGTCGGCAGTAATGGCATTCTGAGCACACAGTTGACGCACTTCTTTGAGGGATTTCTGCATAGTATTACTGCAACAAATATAACAGCGAAACAAACCCGGTGAGCACAAACACCATCGGCCACGCTACTGCGGTCGAAAAAAAGATAAAAATAGAAAAAGCAACAGCGATAAACAGCAGGCGACCAAGTAATGTACTCATTTCGTACAGCACGGCGGTGCGCATCGTATGATGACGGCTGCGCCCGCGCTCATATACCAACGCCAACTGAGGAACTTGCAAAATGGTATGGGTGAGTCGCGATGACATGTCGGCAATAAATATGCCGCCGAGACTCGGCAAAAAGGGGCGCAACCACCAGCTCAGTGCGTACAGCAAGGTTGTGGGTTTGAGAATGCTCCGTTTATTTTTGTGATCCGCCAAACGGCCAATATATAAAACGGCAAGCATAGTAACAAGTGAACTTACTCCAACAAGACTGCCGAGCGTAAAAGGATTACTACCAAGAAAGAGAAACAAAAAAAGCGGCCAAAGTACCCGTAAACTGATTAACTCAGCGTTACCGGTCATCGCCAAAACAAAGCGCCACTTTAACGCGCTAAACATACGGCGCATCGCATCAACATAAGGGAAATGATGAACTTCAATAACGGTTCTATCAAATAAAAGCGGAATACAGGAGAGCAGCATTACTAACGAAGCGACAATAAAGAGCACCGTAAAGGAGCTCAAAATGAGGATGAGTCCGCCCAAAAATGGGGCAAGTGCATCAGCAATAATTTCCAACACGACCCGAGCGCTGACTTCCCGACCGCTCTCCTGGTCTCTTCCAAACTGGGCATACTCAAAATGAAACGCAGGCCAATAAAAAGTATGGTTGGCAGCATTTGCTATGAGTGCAATTGGCAGGGCAAGTGGCGTAATGCCGAGTGCAAACAGTGACGCGTAGTAAACAATCTCTAGGAGCGAACTCAAAATGAGAGAGCGCTGGTGTCCATACCGCAACACAAACTTGCCACCGAGTGGGGACATAAAGAAGCACAGTGCAAAAAACGCACCATAGAACAAAAGTATCTCAGCTATACTGAACCCCAACTTATGAAAATAAATCGGCTCAAACAGTGAAAACAACGAAGTGCCGAAATGAATGAGCGCTGTGTTGACATACAAGTCCTTTAAAGGCTCCGACAAGTGCCGTGGAATAAATTTTCTTATCAAAGATGCAATCATGAGTGAATCAAATACTTAGCAGCGATGCGCACGCTTCCTTGCCTCAACACCGTCAGCAGGTTGCCATGAACACGCAAAATAGTTGAAGGACGACGTCGAGGTAATGAGCCACTAGCGAGAAAAAAAACATTATCAGCACGGTCAGCAAATGCGGAAAAAACTGCTCGCTCAGTATAGGAATCAATCGCGCCACTTCTGTTGGCGCTGGTCGCAGTGATGACACCTCCAACCATACGCGCAAGAGAACGAGCTTGTCGCAACTCCGAAACGCGAATTGCAATGGTTCCATCTTTTGAACCGAGACGTTTCGCAAACAACTTTTGACGTGCTGGCAAAATTAATGTGAGTGCACCTGGCCAATTTTTTTTTGCAAGCGATAGAGACCACGGTGAAAATGAAACATAACGCTTGGCATCCGCCAAGGAAGCAGCGATGAGTGAGAGTGGTTTACTACGATCTCTACCCTTGATGGCAAAAATACGCTTCAACGCTACTTGTGAAGATGGGTCTACGCCAAGGCCGTAGCTCGTTTCTGTTGGATAGACAACCATCTCTCCGGAGCGCATGAGTTTTGCTGCCTCAGCAACTGAATGAACAAAAATAACCGGCATAGCAATCTACTCTGTAACAACAAAATTTACCAACTTCCCTGGACGTACGATTGTTTTTTGAATAGTTTTTCCTAGAAACCACCGCGCCACATTTTCATTACCATGCGCAGCAGCAATATACTCTTCTTCGGTTGCGCCGATCGACAAGCGAACGGTTCCGCGCAGTTTGCCGTTTACTTGAACAGCAACGACGACTTCATCTTCAACAATGTCTTCTTCTTTATATCTTGGCCACGGAGCAAGCCAAACAACTACCTGCTCTTTACTTACCCGCTCCCAGAGTTCTGCGGTTAAATGCGGCGCGAACGGTTGCAATACCACCAGTAAAACCTTAAGTGCTTCGAGAGGAATGGGCGTCTTTGCTGATTCACATGCATAGGCGTAATTCACAAACTCCATCATAGCTGCAATGGCGGTGTTAAACCGAAACGCTTCAATATCTTCGGTTACCTTCTTAATCAATTTCGCTACATGACGCTTTGTTGTGTCGCTTGTCTGACCGCGCTCTGCCTCATTTTCATAAGGCAGTGCTAAATACCAAACGCGATCGAGAAAACGACGAACGCCGCTAATACCTTGCGTGTTCCACGGAGCTGCATCCGCAAAAGGACCAATGAAAAGCTCATACACACGTATCGTGTCCGCACCGTACGTCGTAATAACGTCGTCAGGGTTCACTACATTTCCACGGGACTTCGACATTTTTTGACCATCTTCACCGAGCACCATACCGTGTGAAGTTCGCTTGGCATAGGGTTCAGACGTCGGTACAACTTTGATATCAAACAAGAACTTGTGCCAGAAGCGCGAGTAGAGCAGATGGAGCGTGGTGTGCTCCATACCGCCGTTGTACCAGTCGACCCCGCCTTCGCACTTCGTGCTACGGGAGGGCGAGTTCGGTGTACATAACCAGTACTTTAGTTTCTCCGGCGAAGCAAGCTGTTTACTGTTGTGCGGGTCGCAATACCGCAAAAAATACCAGGAACTCCCCGCCCAGTTCGGCATGGTGTCGGTTTCACGTTCAGCTTCACCCTTACACTTCGGACACGTTGTTTTAACCCAATCACGCATTGCAGCCAAAGGCGACTCGCCAGTGTCTGTAGGTTCGTACTTTTCAACTTGCGGCAACAAAATAGGTAAATCTTTTTCTGGCACCGGTACCCAGCCCGAAGATGCTGATCCTGTCGCAGCACAATTTTTGCAGTAAACCATGGGAATCGGCTCTCCCCAATATCGTTGGCGAGAAAACACCCAGTCGCGAAGTTTGTATTGAACAGAGGGCTGGCCAAATTTTTTTGCCATCTTTGGTATGGCTTCATCGCTCGTTAATCCAGAAAATTCCTCCGAATCGTACAGTACACCTTTTTCAGAAAAACAAATTTCTAACTTTCTAATCTCTGTATCGTCACTTCCGTCAATGGGTTTAATGGTGGTTTTCAGGGGGATATTATATTTTTTTGCAAACATAAAGTCACGTTCGTCATGCGCATCAGCAAACACTATTCCTGTTCCGTACCCCATTAGGACAAAATCTGCTATCCAAATCGGAATTGCTTCATTGGTAGCGGGGTTAATGGCAAAGCTACCAGTAAAAACTCCAGTTTTGTCTTTATCTTCAGCTTTGCGCTCAAGTTCTGTTTTGCTTCTCGTTGCTCCGATATAGTCATCAACTGCAATTTTCTGCTCTGCGGTAACGAGGTTTTCCAGCAATGGATGTTCGGGAGCCATCACAATAAATGTTCCACCAAATAATGTATCAAGCCGCGTCGTAAATACCTTAATTTTTAATTCGCTATCCGTAATTTTAAAATTGACAGTATACCCTTCCGATTTTCCAATCCAATTTTGTTGCTGTGTTTTTATGCGCGATGCATAGTCAACGGTTTCAAGATCGGCCAATAATCGATCAGCATATTCAGTAATCTTTAACATCCACTGCTCTTTTTCCCGCTGCTCAACTTGAGTACCACAGCGCTCGCATTTTCCGTCTACCACCTCTTCGTGCGCCAAGCCAATTTTGCACGATGGACACCAGTTAATGACGGCCTTCGCTTTATAAGCTAGGTTGTGCTTGTAGAGCTGCAAAAAAATCCATTGCGTCCAGCGGTAGTAAGACGGGTCAGTGGTAACGACCTCACGCGACCAATCAAACGAGTAGCCCAAACTTTTTAACTGCCGACGAAAATTATCAATATTTTGCTTCGTGATGACCGCAGGGTGCTGCCCGGTTTTAATGGCATAGTTTTCTGCGGGCAAACCAAAAGCGTCGAACCCCATGGGGTAAAGAACATTTTCACCATTCGCGCGACGCTTCCTGGCGAGTACGTCCATGGCGGTATAGGAACGCGGATGCCCAACATGCAAACCTTCCGCCGAAGGGTAAGGAAATTCAACCAAAAGATATGTTTTTTTCTTACCAGTATCTTCGGTAACAACAAAAGCGCTGGTACGTTCCCAGAGTTCCTGCCACTTTTTTTCAATAGATTTGTGGTCGTAGACCATAATTGCGAATTTCGAATTGAGTATTAAGAATTATTACACACTATGCTGCTTTTGACTTTCTATAGGTGTCGAGATAGCGAATGAAACCACCGATTTCTTTTCCCAATTTTAGAAACATATCGTTTAAATCCTCGAACAAGTTAGTAGAAACATAACCAATATTACGGGCTATATAAAGCTGATTTCTAACTTCACCCGTAGAACCTTTGGCGATCCGTAAATATCGAATTAACTCATTCGTACTGTTTTTCTCAAAACCCTCTACTATGTTGGAGCTTATTGAAACTGTGGCTCTACGAATTTGATCTCGCAGTCCGAAATCTTTCGACCAACTCCCCCTTGATGTTATGTCGTATATCTTTGTAGTAACCTCAATAGCTGAAATCCAGACTGGTAATTCTTCAAAGCGGCTATATTTCATATAATTCTAATCGTCGTCCTTAATTTTCAATCTGTAATGCTTAATCCGTAATTCGTAATCCTTAATTCCTAAATGCCTTCTTCAAGTACTGCCCCGTATACGACCCATGTACTTTGGCTACATCATGCGGCGTACCCGCAGCCACCACTTCGCCGCCAGCAATGCCACCTTCTGGACCGAGGTCAATAACCCAGTCTGCTGACTTAATCACATCCAAATTGTGCTCGATAACTAATATAGAATTTCCTTTATCAACCAACCGCTGCAAAATAGTGAGGAGATGTTTCACATCCTCAAAATGCAGACCTGTTGTCGGCTCGTCTAAAATGTAGAGGGTTTTACCCGTGGCGCGACGCGATAACTCAGTAGCTAGTTTTACCCGCTGTGCTTCTCCGCCAGACAGAGTCGTCGCCGGTTGACCAAGGTGGATGTACCCAAGCCCGACGTCATAGAGTGTATCGAGTTTGGCTTTAATGGCTGGAATATTCTGAAAAAAGTCTCTCGCCTCTTCAACCATCATATTGAGGACCTCTGCAATATTTTTACCACGGTAGTGAATCTCCAACGCCGAAGCATTGTAGCGGGTCCCATGACACTCGTCGCAATCAACGTAGACGTCAGACAAAAATTGCATCTCAATGGCTACCTGACCCTCACCCTGACAAGCTTCACATCTGCCACCTTTAACATTAAAACTAAAACGTCCGGGTTTATAGCCGCGAATATTCGACTCGGGAAGCGCAGCAAAGAGATCACGAATTGGCGTAAAGAGCCCAGAGTAGGTCGCAGGGTTTGAGCGCGGGGTACGACCAATCGGCGACTGGTCGATAGTGATAACTTTATCAAGATGTTCGAGACCGCGAATGGCTCTGTGTTTCCCGGGATTATCTTTTGTTCGGTAAAACTTCTGCGCGAGCGCCTTGGAAAGAATTTCTGTAACGAGCGTCGACTTGCCGGAACCGGAAACACCGGACACCACCACTAGTTTCCCTAAAGGAATGGTAACATCAACATTTTTCAAGTTAAACTCTGATGCACCAAGAATGGTAAGCTCTTTACCGTTGCCTTTACGACACGCTTTCGGCGCACTGATCACCCGCTTACCCGAAAGATACTGGCCGGTAAGCGAACGAGGATTTTTTGCCACAGCACTTGGTGTACCTTGTGCGACAATGCGACCACCGTGCTTGCCCGCACCCGGACCAATATCAATAAGTTCGTCTGCGGCCAGCATTGTTTCTTCGTCGTGCTCCACCACGATCACCGTATTCCCTAAATCACGAAGCGACTTTAAGGTTGCAATAAGCCGTGCGTTGTCTCGCTGATGAAGACCGATCGACGGCTCATCAAGTATATAGATGACGCCGACAAGGCTCGAACCAATTTGCGTTGCCAAACGAATACGCTGCGCTTCACCGCCGGAAAGCGTTGTAGCAGAACGATCCAGCGTTAGGTAGTCAAGGCCGACGTTATGCAAAAACGTGAGTCGCGCGCGAATTTCTTTCAAGATTTGTTTGGCTATTTCCTGTTCTTTTTTTGTGAGTAACGTTTCCTTACTATCAAGGCCAGCAAAAAAATCTATCGCCCGATCGATACTGAGCATGGTCACGTCAGCAATAGAACGATTAGATACCGTCACCCCAAGTACCTCTGGCTTCAAACGTTTGCCGCCACAGCTCGGGCAAGGAGTAACCCGCATGTATCCTTCAATCTCGCTTCGGAAATAGTCAGAGTCAGTATCCTGATAACGTCGCTCGAGGAATGGTATAACGCCCTCGAAGTCGTTTTCTGCATCACCGTAAAATACATAGTCGAGTTCGCTTTTTTTCATGCTACTCACCGGAACGGTCAATACAAAATGTCGTCGCTTGGCTACTGTCTCGAGTTTAGACATATGCCAATACTGACTTGCTGCAGAACGCGACCATGGTCGAATTGCCCCCTCGGCAATAGAGAGGCGCGGGTTTGGGATGACAAGCTCTGGATCAATCTCCTGCTTGGTGCCAAGTCCGGTACATTTAGGACAAGCACCGTGCGGGCTGTTGAATGAAAAGTTTCTTGGTTCAAGTTCGGGCAAATCAATGCCACAAGTGGCACAGGCCAAGTGTTCGCTCATGAGATGATCGGTTTCACTAGCAACTTCGTGCACGATAACTAGACCGTTACCGAGATCAAGCGACTGCTCAATTGCTTCTCTGAGTCGTGTGGCGAGTTCACCACTTGCCGCTTTCCCCTGAAGCGGTAACTCTAGCCGATCAACTACCACATCAAGACTGTGTTTCTTTTGCTTATCAACGGGCAATGCTTCCGCTTCTTGCAGTGTGTAGAAAAAGCCATCAAAACGAACCCGAGCGTATCCTGCTTTTTCAACTTCTTTCAATACTTTCTTGTGCTCTCCCTTCTGATCACGGACAACCGGTGCAAGCACCATAATACGTTCCGTGTTGAGCTTGAGTACTCGCCCCACGATTTGCGCAGTGGTTTGTCGAGAAATTTCTTGACCACATTTCGGGCAGTGAGGGTGACCCGCGCGAGCATACAACAAACGAAGATAGTCATAAATTTCAGTAACCGTACCAACGGTTGATCGCGGGTTATGGGAAACTGATTTCTGATCAATCGATATAGCCGGCGACAAACCGTCAATTTGGTCGACATCTGGTTTGTCCATGAGCCCCAAAAACTGTCGAGCGTAGGCAGAGAGCGACTCGACGTAACGGCGCTGACCTTCTGCGTAAATCGTATCAAATGCGAGCGACGACTTGCCTGAACCAGAGAGACCCGTCAGCACGACAAGCTTGTCACGAGGAATCGTAACGTCAATATTTTGCAGATTGTGCACCCGCGCACCTTTAATGACAATGTTACTAGACAGCATAAGACACTAGTAACTGGTGCGGGCGCACACGCCAAGGTCTGGCGTATTATCGTAGTGAACATCGCGCGCATTACAAATTAGGCCAGCTGCGCAGTCACCATGATCGTCACCAATGATTCCATCATTTAAACAGGGTTCTCCTTCTCTCGCCATAGGGAGGCAACAACCAGCAAAATCTGAAGGCCATGACAGTAAGGTATAAGGAATTGAGGTCCTTTGTTGGGGTGACTCTTGACTGAAAGGCGCGCAAGACCAGGCCTTATTGCAAGCATACCCATGCACCGTATCGCACTGAACATCGGCCAAACAATATCCTGCTTGTTTTTGTTCCTTTAACTGAGCTTGGCATTGTGCAAGATTAGAACAGCTACCTTTCGCACTATTCAGCTGGCAAGTGCTACCGGGATTATTCTTTTGACATATAGACAATGCCGCTTGTTGGCGTTCAGTCTCGCCATAGGAAGCAAAAGTGCAGGATGGATCAATAGTTTGGCATTCTGCCTGACTTATTGTTTTCTTCTGCACGTTATTTGGACAGGTGCAATCACCGAGTATCGTCGCAGGCGCATCGGTGCAAGTAGTCGCATTGGCAGTACTGTTACATAAACAACAATAGGTTTCCTGATCAATAACAGGTATACCAACATGACCGATGTTCATTATCTGATCGAGCGGTTTAAAAGTTACCAGCGCAGGATTGATTGTATTTAAAAGTACCCAGGAAACAAGCAGCAAAACATAGCCTGAAAGCGCCCCATTAATGTAACTTTTTGCCCGTTCAATTTGCGTCGTGTTACCAGCAGACGTTAGCCATAAAAAACCGCCAACAGCCAAAATTATGCCAGCTAACACCCCTGCAGCGTATACGGAAAACGTGTAGACCGATAAAATATACTTTCCAATGGTGTCGTTTGCTATGTTAACGGTTGAATTGGCATTTCCAAAACCTGGCAAACCGACTTGCAATTTCAGCGATACCGCCAACACTTGGCTGCCAGCCATCAATCCAACAAAAACAAATAGTATAAATAATTGCAGCGCTCTTTTTTTTGTCATAATTACTGCTTTGTTGAAGTAAGAAGCATATCGACAACTTGTTGGAACAAATCCTTCGGAATCGCCCCAGCAATTTTATGACCGTTAATAAACCACGTTGGAGTACCCTCTACGCCGAGCGCCGTACCGTCTGCAATATCTCGCTCAACAACACTTTTATACCGATGACCCGAGAAGCAGGTAGTAAAGCGCTGACTATCGGCTCCAACCTGGCGTGCGTACGTAAGCAAGCTTGTCTCGTCAAGTGCCGATTGATTAAGAAACAGCCGGTCGTGGTATGGCAAAAATTTATCTTGCTCGGCTGCGCACATTGAGGCCTCTGCCGCCAACATTGCGTCTGGATGCAGTGATGCCACAGGAAATTGCCGATACACAAACCTCAAACCATCCGGATACTGTGCCATTAAAGACCGTATAATAGGAAAAGACTCCTCACAAAATGGACATTGGAAGTCTCCAAACTCAACGACCGTTACTGGTGCATCGGATCGGCCCACTACCAGACTATCGCTCCGTATCAACTTTTCTGCGTCGCTCGCGCTTACCGCCGGCGGGAGACTACTTTCGCTAAAAGGGTTTTGATTTTGGCCTGTTGTTGACTGAGATAACCGAGCGTAAATCCGAGAACTAATAGAGAGAACTAAAAGCACTACTCCGCCCAAAATAAAAAGCAGTGCAATTCCCCACCACCGACGCCACCATGGTTTTGGTGTTGAAACAGCAGAATAGGATGGAGATAAAAAATCGTTCACGTGTTGCCTAATAATGCTCTAAATAGCTACACTATAAGAACCACTGTAACATTCCACATACTTTACGGTAAGTATAATAGCGGTGTCCTAGTCTAACATGTTCACCGGGTGCTGTCTACCAATTATATGAAAAGAAAGGCAACAAAAGAGAATGAATATGCAATACCGCAAAATCAAGCGGCTCGTTGGAAACGTCGCGACCGTAAACGTAATCCTACAATGCAGGTCAGCGGTAGAGGAGTAAAACGCTTAGCAGCACTGCTGGAAAACAAGAAAAAGTTTGGTTGACAGCAGAGGTACAATATGCTACAGTCATCACTGAGTAATCGTACTTAATTTGCACTGCCCGCAGGGCTTTTCTTTTTTACCTATGAATCAACTTAAAGCAGCACTCCCGATAATCCAAATAGTTCTCTCGGTACTTCTTATTATTACGGTGCTTCTTCAACAGAGAGGGAGCGAAGTTGGTGGCGCATTTGGCGGAGCTGGTGGCGCAGTGTATCGAACAAAACGTGGTATTGAAAAAACACTATTTCGCGCGACAATTGTTCTTGGAATACTGTTCGCGGGCGCCTCTCTTCTGCGTCTACTCATTTAGGTCTTAGCAAACCGCATGGTTTGCAGGGAACTTATTGAGTACTAAACCTATGAAACAAAGGGAACCTTTTGATGGCCAAAACACTGAACCGGCGAACCCGGCTTCAGCAAGACGGCACATGGTTTTGCTAAATCAAATTCGTAACCTCTACCAATCTACCAAGAGCAAACTTCCCACAGTACGGCAACTGGCTCACTGTGGTCTCGTTTTCTCTAAACGAGAACGACAGCTTTTGGCAGGATGCTTTGCTATTATTACCGCTTCTCTCATTTGGCTCGGGGTTAACCAAGTCAGCGCTCACCTTGTAATAAATCCTGCGGTTGGCGGCGCTTACCAAGAAGCTATTGTCGGTCAACCAAGCTTTCTCAATCCCATCTTTGCCAACGCACGGGCCGTTGATGTTGATCTTACGCGACTCACCTTTTCCGGATTGATGCGCTACGATGTAAACCTCAAGCCAGTACCCGACCTCGCTGATTCAGTTACGGTGAGCGACGATGGCAAAACATACACGTTCACCCTTCACGACAACTTGCTTTGGCACGACAACGAAGCACTCACCGTTGATGACGTCATCTTCACCTACGAAAGCTTAACTGATCCGGAACTTCGAAGCCCACTCAGCACCACCTTTCGCGGTGTAGTTGTAGAACGCGTAAACGACAAAACAGTCCGATTCACTTTGAAAGAACCCTACGCTGACTTTTTAGATACTTTAACTGTCGGAATTATTCCGCAGCACATTTGGGGGAAGATCCCAGCAGCACAATGGCGACTCGCTGACTTTAATATCCGCCCTGTCGGCAGCGGTCCATGGCAATTCGCTAGTCTCAACCAAGACCGTGATGGTTTTATTAAAAGCTATACCATGACGCGCGCCGATAGTCGCCCTGTGGCCGGGTATCTTGACCGCCTCGTTTTTAAATTTTTCACCGACGAACCCAGCGCCATCAGCGCCTTACGTAACCACAGCGTTGATGGATTCACCCTTCTTTCTTCTGACGGCTTTCGTGAGTTCGCCCGTCGAGATGGCGGCTTTACTCACTACGACCTCCATCTGCCAGCAGTAAGCGCTGTCTTCTTTAATCTCGGTCAATCAGGACCACTCGGCACTCTCGCTATTCGACAAGCACTTGATTTAGCAGTTGACCGACGCGCTCTCGTACTAGATACATTGCCCGGAGAAGCCGCTGTCAGCACCGGACCACTGCCAACAATTTCCTACGATGCTGAGACCAAAGAGAGTCCGCATTTTGATAAAGAGGGTGCAGAAAAATTACTGGACCAAGCTGGCTGGAAACTTGACGGCAATACCAGAAAAAATAAAAAAGGCGATGCACTAGAGATAACGCTCACTATTCTCGACCGGGATCCCGACCGAACCGCCGGCCAATTTATTCAGACTGCTTGGCAAGCAATCGGCGTTAACACAAAAATTGACCTCATCTCCCCCGCAACACCCATGAACGTGCAGAGAACCGTTCTCCGACCGCGCGCTTATCAAGCACTACTCTACACCATTGTCTACGGGGCGCGACCTGATCCTTACCCGTTTTGGCATTCATCGCAGCGTGTCGACCCAGGTCTTAACTTATCGCTTTTTAATGATAGCGATGCCGACAAAGCGATAGAAAAAATTCGTCGCTCTAACGACGAAGCAATAAGAAACCAAGGATATGATGATCTACGTAAAGCCATCGGCAATGCAGTCCCTGCCGTCTTCCTGTATACGCCAACCAAGGAGTATATTATCAACGATGACGTACGCGGTATAACGGTTAACGCTATTGCTAGCTTAGCTGACCGACTCAATAATCTTGACTCCTGGTACATTAAAACAACTCAGCATATCATTTGGTAAAAGCAGACAGCGTCTGGTGTTCGTGCTATCGTAGGCGCAGAACATGATTGACCGTGAGCCGTAGCTGCACTCCCCTAACTAATCGCATCTAACAATACTGCGCAGGCGTGGCGGAACTGGTATACGCGTACGCTTCAGGAGCGTATGGGAGTAATCCCGTGAGGGTTCGAGTCCCTCCGCCTGCACCAAAAGGTTAAGGCAAACCTTCCGGTTTTCCTTAATATTCCTTTCTCTCAGCAGAGGACGTGAAGTAATCATTCCGTGCGCAAGCAGGCAAGCCCTACGGCCTGCGTACTCATTCTTACTTCACTCGCGAAGAACAGTTCGAGACAACATCATGCCTGTCCGCCTTTGGCGGAGTTTTCTCGAATATCTATTCCCTTCCCATTAATTTTTCTTCGTAATTTATTCTTATTTATTTTATTTTTGGCTGCATCATCCCTGTGAGAACAGCGAGACGCATGCCACCACAACTACATACGTATGACTGAACAGCATAAGTTCAAAAGCCGCCCACCTCGTGGGCAAGGCCGCCATCGTTACCATGGCGCAAAAACAGTGAGCGGTAACAAAGAGCACCACAAGGAAGAACAAAAAGAAGACAGCAACCGATTGAGCAAACCGGTCTTGACGAGCGCCACGCCAAAAGGAACCCTACGGGTAATTCCGATTGGTGGTCTCGAAGAAATTGGCCGCAACTGCACCGTGTTTGAATATGGCGATGATATCATCGTTGTCGATATGGGCATTCAGTTCCCCGAAGAAGACATGCCGGGTATCGACTTTATTATTCCAAATTTAAGCTACCTCAAAGGCAAGGAGAAGCGTATTCGAGGTGTCTTTATCACGCACGGACACATGGATCACCTCGGGGCTATACCGTACCTCTTTCAACAAATTGGTAATCCACCGGTCTACAGTGCACCACTGACGCTCGGCATCATCCAGCGACGCCAGGAAGAATTTCCGCGTGCACCAAAACTGCACCTGATAAAAATTGACTCAACGAAACGTGTACCAATAGGCAAGCACTTTGTCATTGAACCGTTCCACGTCAATCACAACATCACCGATTCATTCGGGCTCCTCATTCATACACCCGTCGGCACGATTGCTCATACTGGTGACTTTAAGTTTGACTATACCCCGGTTGATGAAAAACCTGCTGAGATTGCACGACTGGCAGAAATTGGTAACAAAGGTGTTTTGGCGCTCATGGCTGACAGCACCAATGCTACCTCGCCGGGATACCAAATCTCTGAAAAAGACGTCGGGGAAAATCTTGAACAGCTTATTCGAAAAGCTGATGGACGCATCATTATTGGTGCATTTGCTTCCCTCTTAACACGTCACCAACAAATCATCGACATTGCCGAAAAAGTTGGACGAAAAGTACTTCTCCTCGGGCGTAGTATTCACAACTACGTTGAAATTGCTCAGCGTCTCAAATACTTTAAGGTACCCAAAGGCATTCTCATTGAAGACGCTGACTTCAATAAGCTGCCCGACAATAAGGTCCTAGTCATTTGCACGGGCGCCATGGGGCAAAAAAACTCTGCACTTATGCGCATCGCCAGTAACGAACACCGTCTCATTACCTTAAAAAAGGGCGATACCATTCTCTTTTCCTCCTCGGTTATTCCAGGTAACGAGCGTACCGTTGAACGCCTACAGGATTCGTTGGTGCGCAAAGGCGCTAACGTCTATAACAACGCCATGATGGACATTCACTCCGGTGGTCACGCCAAGCAAGAGGATCTCAAACTGCTCCAGCGCCTCATTCGACCCAAATACTTCATCCCGATTCACGGTAACCACTTCCGCCTAAAAATTCACGGCGAGCTGGCAACTGAAACGGGCGTTGAACAAAAAAATGTGTTCATTGCAGACAACGGGCAAGTGATTGAATTCACCAAAGCTGGCGGTCAACTTACGAAAAAACATGTCCCGGCGGATCACGTATTCGTCGACGGACTGGGAGTTGGCGACGTCTCAAATGTGGTTCTCCGAGAACGTCAGGCCATGGCTGAAGAGGGTATGTTTGTCATTATTACAACGATCGATAATAAGACCGGAAAACTGGTCGGCGAACCCGATATTATTTCCCGAGGATTTATCTACATGAAAGAGAACCCTCGATTAATAGAAAAAGTACGCGACAAGGTTAAAAAAATTCTCGAGGACTCAAAAACCGACACGCCTGCCTTTGACGCTTACATCAAAGAAAAAATTCGCAACGAAGTTGGCCAACTCCTCTACGCGCATACGCGCCGACGACCAATGGTACTGCCAGTAGTAAACGAAGTTTAGCCCTGAATTTTTCGACTTTCACCATTCGCTATTTGCGATTAGCTATTTGCTATTAGCCATTCGCGATTAGTTCCGACGATTAGTCGGAACCCCGATTCAATAAATTTTTCTAATCTAGCGTCGGGGCTATTTGCCATTTGCTATCTGCTACTGGACGCGTAAGGTACAAGCGCTCCTTGCTTGACGCGATAGAGTGCGAAGTTCGAAAGTATATCCCCGTTACCGTCGAAGGTGATCTGACCACTTGCACCTTTATAGCCAGAGACACTGCTTAGCCCATCACGAACACAAGACCCTGAAACCGAGGTACAAGACCGTGCGATGCGTCCGACAATTTCCAGTGCATCAAAGGCCCGTGCCGCGTAAATATGCTCTGGCCGAACAGGTTCATGGTAGGTCTTCAAATAAAGGTCCTTGAACCTGTCCACGCTTGCTGACCCTTCAAAAGGAGCACCTACAACCAACAAACCCTCAGCTGCCGTACCAGCAGCATCAAAAAAGCCCTGTGCACCAAGGAGGGCTGTTGAAGAGATGAACTGCATAGTCAATCCGAGCTCCCGAGCTTGTCGCAAAATGAGCGCCCCTTCATTTGGATAACTCGCAAGATAAATCACCTGAGAATTTTTTTGTTTCAACTTTGTTAACTGCATCCGAAAATCCGTATCTCCAATGGTGAATAGCTCCCTGTCGTTAACAACACCACCTGCTTTTTCAAAAGCATCAGAAAGTGCTTGACTAACACCAACTCCATAATCGTTATTCACTGACAAAAGAGAAATATTTTTTTGATTCAGTGTACTCAAAAGGGCATCCGCTACATAACTACCTTCAGCTGACGCTGACGGATAATTTCTAAATGTAAAGTCACTTAGCGTACTATAAAGCGGGGTTGCTGTTGCCACTCCCATCTGTACAACACGATCGTTATTTACAATCGGAGTAAGCGCCGTACCAACACCAGAACCCCAGGTAAAAACGAGTGGAAATGCATACCGAGTTTTTAAACTATTGTATTCACTGATTGCCACCGTTGAATCGCCACCCTGACTATCGCCGTAAACAATGCGAACAGGGGGTCCAGACTGTGCGTTGAGATCATTTGCTGCAAGCTCTAACCCTCGACGTACCCACTCTCCTTGATCGGCACCGTTGCCTGATAAAGGAAGAATGGCAGCAAGTATAATTTCAGACTTCGTTCGTGACCTATACCTTGTCACTACAAATACTGCACTACTCGCTAATAACAAAAGAACAACAAGCAGTAACAACCTCTTATTCATCTTTCTTTCCTAAAATCTTTTTGATCACTCTTCTCAGTTCCTCTTCGCTATAAAAATGAATGGTAAGCGCGCCTGAGCCTTCGTGATCATTGATTTCTACCTTTGTGGCAAGCTCGCCCTCAAGGAGTCCTCGGTAGTGGTCGAGTAAATCATCCCCATCGTCTTCATTGGACGATGTGGCGTTACTTTTTTGACGCAATTTACGAACTGCTTGCTCAGTCTCTCTCACTGAAAAATTTCCCGCTACTAAACGGTCAAAAAAACGAATCTGCTGCGGTTCCGGAAGACCGGCGATAACCTTGGCATGACCCTCACTGATACGATTGGTACGTAGCGCCTCCTGTATCTGCTCTGGCAAATCGAGCAAGCGCAGCGCATTGGCAACCGCGGAACGCGTTTTTCCAACTTTTTCAGCAGCGGCAGCCTGCGTCAGTTTAAATTCTTGCATGAGCCGACGAAACGCTTCTGCTCGCTCAATAGGGTTTAAATCTTTACGTTGAATATTCTCAACAATAGCCAACGAGAGACGCTCTTGTTCGTCGGCTTTGCGGACAATGACAAAAACTTTTGAAAGCCCAGCTTGCTTTGCTGCTCTAAAGCGGCGCTCGCCTGCAATAAGTTGGTAGCGACCATTGGGCTCTTCAGTAACAACAAGTGGCTGCAAAATACCGTGCTCTTTAATGGACTGGGCTAGACCAGTAAGCTCCTCGGCGTTGAACTCTTGGCGTGGCTGCCACGGGTTGGCATCAATGGACGCAAGCGTAATAGATCGCATTTCAGACATACAGAGAGATTGATAACATTAAGTATGATCAGTATATAGAGTTATCGGCCGCTTTGACAACGGCAGCATTCACCAATAGAATAACCGAACCCTGATTGATTGACGAAATGCACACCTGATGCCGCGGTGGCGGAAAATAAAATACAAAAAAAGACGAAGTGTACACTTGATGCCGCGGTGGCGGAACTGGTATACGCGCAGGACTCAAAATCCTGTGGGGGCAACCTCGTGAGGGTTCGATTCCCTCCCGCGGCACCAAGTGTACGTTTCATAAGAAATACGCGTCCCGGCACAAAGCCGGGATGGGGGCAACCTCGTGAGGGTTCGATTCCCTCCCGCGGCACCAAAAAGTTCCTGACCCAAATTGGGTCAGGAACTTTTTTATGTATAGTCAGAGGGAATCGAACGGGCAAGACACTCAAAATAAGTTTGGCGAAGTGACCTATGTTGAGCTTATTGAGTCAGTCGGGAAAAGCTTTGCCCTTCGACTCACTTCGTTCGCTCAGGACACTTCGACTCGAGAAGAGTCGAAGTGGTGGGCGCGGATGGACTCGAACCATCGACCTCTTCATTATCAGTGAAGTGCTCTAACCAGCTGAGCTACGCGCCCTTATTGTTGAATTTTACGTGCGGGCACTATAGCAAGGTGAGTCGGGAGTGTAAAGTATACAATATCTCAAATTCCAGGGAATTTGAATCGAGGTTGTTCGTTTCTAGGATTCCTTGGTCTTCTATTTTCTGCTAAGATAGTGACCATGAATAAGCTTATTGGTTTTATCGGACAAGGATTTATCGGCAAAGCGTATGCCGATGATTTTGAAGCGCGCGGTTTTAAAGTTGTGCGCTACAGTCAAGAACCTGAATATATCGCTAATAAAGAAAAAATCGCTGATTGCGACATTGTTTTTATTGCCGTACCAACGCCAACAACTCGAGAAGGTTTTGATGACCGAATATTAATTTCGGTTATGCCAGTCGTTGGCAAGGGTAAGGTAGCGGTTATTAAATCCACCATTACGCCTGCAACTGTAGATAAACTAGAAAAATTGTATCCGGACATTTTTATTATCCATTCTCCAGAATTCTTGCGTGCAGCCACGGCTACTGAGGACGCCAAACACCCTCACCGCAATATTGTTGGCGTTACAGAAAAATCAAAACCGTTTGCTGAAGAAGTGTTGAGCGTTTTACCCCAGGCCCCGTACAATAAAATAGTCGATGCCAAAACGGCCGCACTGATTAAGTATGGTGGCAACGTTTTCCGCTATTTTAAAATTCTTTTTGTGAATTCGCTTTATGAATTGTGCCAAGCCGAAGGAGTTGATTACGAAAAAGTTCGTGAGGCATTGGTTGCTGATCCTTTTATCGAAGAATCTTTTACGCAAGCAGTTCACGAAGGAGGGCGGGGGGTTGGTCGACACTGTCTCATCAAGGACTTTGCGGCTTATAGGGCTCTACTACAAGAAACGTCTCACGATCCAAAACTTATAGACTTTTTACTATCAGCAGAAAACTATAATAAGGAACTATTAGAAAATTCAGGAAAAGATATTGATATACTTAAAGGAGTATATTCTTAGTTTTCACAAATGTCTCATTTAGTTTCTTATTTCGGCAACCTTGATTTTTTCGGCGATTTTTAATACTATTGGGTAACGTCCGGCGCCATTCGGCCGCCGGTTTAAAGTCTCTTTAAACTTTGCCGAGGTAGCTCAGTGGTAGAGCAGTGGTCTGAAGAACCACGTGTCGTCAGTTCGATTCTGACCCTCGGCACCAAGCCTTTCGAGACAACCACTTGGTTTTCTCGAATAACTCTTTCCTTCCAGAGAGGACGCAACTATTTTTCTCCGCTTCCACAACTAGCCAAGCAAGATTGTGGTTCTCGAAAAAAAGTTGCTCGAAGTTTGTTCTTTTGAGCCAACCTTCCGGCGACCAAGGGAGGTCCCTGTGGGATTTTCCTTAATATTCCTTTCCCTCAGCATGAGGTCGTTCAAAAATTATTTTGTGCGTCAGCGAACAAAGTTCTACGGCCGACGTACTCATAATTTTTTCACTCGCGAATGTTCCCTCTTTGCCGAGAAGTCGTTCTGTATCGCCCATGAAGTAGTTTGCCTTATCGGGCTGTAGCGCAGTTGGCTAGCGCGTCTGCTTTGGGAGCAGAAGGTCGCGAGTTCGAGTCTCGCCAGCCCGACCATTGATTGTCAGGACAAACAACTTATGGACTACACAATAATTCTCACGGCTATAACTGCGGTAATAAGTGCTGCTCTTTCTTCTTGGCTGACTTACACATTTGCTGTCAAGAAAATAAAGAGCGAATCTGCGTTGAGGTTTAAAGAAGAGAAATACGCAAATCTTCTATCGTTAATGCAGGGATTTATAGGTCAGACTACTTCAGGTGAAACAAAAAAGAAGTTTTTTGAAGAACAGTATAAATCTTGGCTTTACTCATCTGATGAGGTAGTTCTAGCAGTTAATGACCTTGTTAAATTACTTATTGCAGAAAGAGGAAAAGCCCCTGATCCCGAAAAAGGTAGAGAAGTTGTGGGAAGCATTGTTTTACAAATGAGAAAAGATCTTTATGGAAAAACAAAGTTAAAATACAACGACTTTAGTTACACAGATGTTCTGAATTAGAAAGTAACTTACCTAAAAATACCTTTCAAAAAATTTACATCCGAATCCTTCCCGATCAAGTACACCCTCAAATCCTTAATCGCCATGTCTATTGTTTTATCCCCAACTTCCAATAACCTTTTGGCACTTGGTTCGAGTTGTGGTTTGAAAGCCCGACCATTCGACTCGCTTTCGATAAACTCAGGCTCGCTCATGGTAAACTATCCATATGGAATCTATTGAGCAACAGATTCAACAAATTCAGGAACGCAATAAAAGGGTTGAAGTGGACAAGGCCTGGGAAACGAGTTTAGCTCGAAAAATAATTGTCGCAATTCTTACCTATTTTATAATTGTTCTATTTTTTACTTTTGTTGATCTTCCTAAACCGTTTGTTAATGCCACTATTCCAACTTTGGCATTTATCCTTTCAACATTTTCGTTGCCACTATTTAAAAAAATGTGGTTGAAATATTTTTATAAACAGGATTAAATATTATATGTAAACAATTCTCTCACTCTGGTGTCTCGTGTTATAACCATCACCTCTCCACAAGGAGAGTTTTTTGTTTCTACCAACCAATGATATGAATAACTTCAAGTAAGCCCCATGCGGCAATACCGATAAAAGCGACTGAACCGAACAGTGCAATAACCGGGTTCTTGACGGCTTGGATCGTCCGGCTTGGCGAAAGGTAAAGAAAAATATTTAAAATCATGTGCCCGACAAAAACACCAATAGCAAACCCAAAAACATTCACGACATTAAAAAGTGTTACATAACCTGCAAAGTCGTCTAACCCAAGAATAAAAGGCACAGAAAACGCCAGTGAAAAAACAGCGGCGAATGTTCCTCGCCCCACACTTTTCATTTTTAGATCAGGCAAAATATATTGCACTATTGGCAAAAAGAGACGATTGATTGGTCGCAAGAACCGTTCAATGGCTCTAGCTATGATAACTACCCAGGAAGAAGCAAGTGGTGCGTCCCGCTTCGTAGCGTGTTCAAGACTGTCTTCGGCGAGACGTAACAGCACAAAGGAAGCAATAGTGACCATGAGCGCCAACAGCCAACGAACCTCTTTAAAGAATGCCCAAACAACAAGAATTGCCATGGTTCCAACACCATTGCCAAGCGCTGTGCCGATTTCGATAGCAACGCGATTCTTCCACCCGTGGTGTTTCGCCATGAGATTTCCTATGTAGATGGCAAAATCAACTGACGTTTTGAGATATATTGTTAAACCAATAGCGACGTCCCACCAACGAATCTCTAAATGTACCGGGGTTAACGTGAACTGGTTGACCAAAGTAATTTCAACCCATAAAAGACTAACAAGAACGCCACAAACAAAAACTGTCAATGACAGCGGTATGACTTGTGCTTGTAAAACGGTTTCTTGCGAAGTCGGAGAATCTGACATGACTAAAGTCTACATAAAAAACAACAAAAAGAGAACTTAGCAACGATCTTGCGCTGCAAACTTGCTCAAGCACCACATTTTTTTACATACAACAAACCCTTCGACATAAGTCGAAGGGTTTGTGATTCACAATTGCAAAGTGGTAAGAAATTCTCCGTGTCTATTTCGTATGTTTTGTGCCACCCCTTGCGGGGACTCCGATATATACCGGAGGTCGACTGGCTGTGTACCAACGTGAGATCGGTACACGTAAATCTCCTTAGAAAGGAGGTGATCCATCCACAGCTTCCGCTACGGATGCCTTGTTACGACTTCGTCCCTATCACCAGCCTCACCTTCTACCCGGACTGGGTATTCGGGTGCGACCAGCTCTCTTGACGTGACGGGCGGTGTGTACAAAACCCGAGAACGTATTCACCGCAGCGAGGCTGATCTGCGGTTACTAGCGATTCCAGCTTCATGAGGTCGAGTTGCAGACCTCAATCCGAACTGAGAGGCAATTTAAGGGATTTGCTCCATCTTGCGATTTGGCGTCCCGTTGTTAGCCCCATTGTAGCACGTGTGTAGCCCAAGGCGTAAGAGTCATGCTGACTTGACGTCATCCCCACCTTCCTCCCGGTTACCCGGGCAGTCTCCTGTGAATAATTTAACACAGGACGAGGGTTGCGCTCGTTGAAGGACTTAACCCTACGTCTCACGACACGAGCTGACGACAGCCATGCAACACCTGTCATCTGGCTCCCTTGCGGGCACTTCTCCCTTTCAGGAGAATTCCAGAGATGTCAAACCTTGGTAAGGTTCCTCGCTTATTGTCGAATTGAACCACATGCTCCACCGCTTGTGCGGGTTCCCGTCAATTCCTTTGAGTTTTAGCCTTGCGGCCGTACTCCCCAGGCGGAATGCTTAAGGGGTTACCTTAGGTCAACGACACTGACAGGGTCGATACTGCCAATGCCTAGCATTCATCGTTTACGGCGTGGACTACAGGGGTATCTAATCCCTTTCGCTCCCCACGCTTTCGTCCATGAGCGTCAGAACTGTTCTAGTAAGCTGCTTTCGCCATTGGTGTTCTTGCCGATATTAACGCATTTTACTACTACACCGGCAATTCCGCTTACCTCTCCCAGTCTCAAGCCTGACCGTATCCCACGCAGTGGTTCGGTTGAGCCGAACCATTTGACGCGGGACGCATCAGGCCGCCTGCGGACGCTTTACGCCCAATAAATCCGGATAACGCTTGAGGTCTCTGTATTACCGCTGCTGCTGGCACAGAGTTAGCAACCTCTTATTCCTCAGGTACCGTCAGTGTTCGTCCCTGAGAAAAGTCGTTTACAACCCGAAGGCCTTCTTCCGACACGCGGCGTCGCTCCTTCAGCCTTTCGGCCATTGAGGAATATTCTTGACTGCAGCCTCCCGTAGGAGTCTGGGCAGTGTCTCAGTCCCAGTGAGAAGGGTCGCGCTCTCACGCCCCCTACCCGTCGTAGCCTTGGTGAGCCATTACCTCGCCAACAAGCTGATAGGACATAGGCCCCTCCCTCATCGGCTTGCGCCTCTCATCCTTCGGCTTACGCCTTAGGATTATACGGGGAATTAGCCCCGCTTTCGCGGAGTTGTGCCCCAATGAAGGGTAGGTTACCAATGTGTTACTCTCCCGTTTGCCGCTGACGTGCTCCGCACGTAGCACATAGCGTAGAGCCAATAGCTTATAGCGACGTACTGAAGTTTATTCAGCACTGCACTATTTGCCATTTGCAATTTGCTATTTGCTGCGAGTGGAGCACGCCCGCACGACTTGCATGCCTTAGACACGCCGCCAGCGTTCATCCTGAGCCAGGATCAAACTCTCGTGATTAATCCTCTTTGCTCCGAAGAACAAAGAGGGGTGGTTGCGATATAGACACACCGTCTATACCAACAACCGAAAAGAAATTTAACGGAGGTTTCTTACCACTTTGCAATTGTTAATGTTCGAACTTCCGTCAGAGCAGTTGCTAGCCCTACTTCGTTTTTGAAAACGAAGCTACTCAAGGACTTTTTACGCTACCGCTGTTGTCGGAAGAAAAAAGAGAGAAACCTAGGTTTCGCCCTTTTTCCTTCCCCCGAACTATGCTCGGAGACACGCGCTAAAGTTGCTTAAAAGGTATGGTCGGTAAGTTGTTAACTAATGAATGAGCTACATAATAATAAAACCCCTTAGCGGGGTTGTCAAGGGTCATTTTTGCCGAGTCCGAGGAGGGAGACAAGCTACGACTTCTGTCGCACTTGCTCCCTCCAGGGCTCGGTTTTGCCTCTAAGAAGAGGGCTGCGGCTTTTCCCTTGCCCGACGGGCTGCGAGCGATCGCTCGCTCATCCATCCAAGAAGAAAGGGTAAGCCATTTGCCACATAGAGTGCGGCGTTCAACAACAACTGGTCGTGAGCCATGACTGAAAACCTCCTCCGGTTGATTGCAAAGTATATTACAGAGAATTATTAAAAGAGTCAATAGTTGTGGCGAGGCCGAAGGAAAACGCGCGTGCGCTTCCTCCGGCCTCAAAAAACGCTACCCGTAAATCCGGTGGTAGATGATGTCTACGTCCCGGAAGTAATTCCTCAGCGCCCGCCATCGAGCGCGAATCTTTGCCGAGTAGATACGGACAACATATGCAATCGCGATTGCGCTCATGACGGACACCTCCATCGTATTCCCGGCCGTTGCCAGGTATTATTATCCTAGAGACAGCAGTTCCCCTGGTCAAGCACCCTTTTTGCGTTTATTTTTTCTCCACTTATCAATGTTGCTATGGTCGCCGCTCAACAATACCTTCGGTACACGATATTTTTTGCCTTTCCAAATGAGTACTTCAGGACGGGTATAATGTGGGTATTCCAATTGGCAATTTTCTTCTGTCTCTTCCTTAACCAAAGCGTCCCCGTGTGATTCTTCGGCAAGCGATTCCTCGCGAATAACTCCAGGAACTAAACGCGCCACCGCAGAAACGAGTACCATGGCGGCAACATCCCCATCGGTGGTAATGTACGGCCCAATAGAAACTTCTTCGGCTTTTAAAATTTTTGTTACCCGCTCATCGATACCTTCATAGCGCCCGCTTATAAAAATGAGTTCGTCATAATTCTTTGCATAGCGATAAGCTAACGTTTGTGAAAATGGCTTTCCCTTTGCAGAGAGAACGACTACCTTTCGCCTCAATTTTCGCTTCCCATCTTTGTGAACGATCATAGCGACGGTTTTTAAAATGGGTTCCGCCATCATCACCATGCCAGCGCCGCCGCCATAGGGTCGGTCGTCGGTGGTGTGATGCCGATCAACGGTATAATCACGAATGTTATGAATACAAACTTCTACTAAACTACTCTGCCGAGCACGCTTCAAAATAGACTCATTAAAGTATGAATCAAAAATGTGTGGGAAGAGAGTTACGATATCAATGCGCATGACAAAATGCTAACAGGAAAAGATGTCCTTGCACAGAGTCCACTTCAAAAATAATTTTTGAGCTGGTCTCTCGTTACAGCAAAACAGGCGACCCAAAGGCCGCCTGTTTTGTAATTGAGACAATCCTTAAATTCTCAGGTCGTCGACTGCACTGGTATCGACATCTTCCAGCTCATTCCTTACTGGGGCTGGAGCCGATGCCGGACGTCGTGGCGCGATGCCACTTGCCTCACGCTGCTCTTGACGGGCTCGACGAATTTCTTCCGGTTCGTAAATCTTAAGATTTACCCGGGCATTATTCTTGGCACCAACAATGCGAAGCAAAGTTCTGAGCGAGCGAGCAGTTTGCCCGCTGCGTCCAATGATGTAGCCCATGTCTTCTTTATCAACATGCAGCGTAATCAAAACGCCCATCTCGTC
This sequence comes from Patescibacteria group bacterium, assembly GCA_041660005.1. Taxonomy (GTDB): domain Bacteria; phylum Patescibacteriota; class Patescibacteriia; order GWA2-46-9; family GWA2-46-9; genus 1-14-0-10-48-11. Next base: position 31,348 of record JBAZXG010000006.1, read on the forward strand.
GACGGTTCGCTCGGTCCTTACCGCTTCCGGCTTATTGACCAATGCCTTTACCATGTACTCGACAAATTCTTGATCTTTTTCCATTATTTTCGTTTACTAATCTATACTGTTGTAACTTCCAGTACTGTCGACCTATTTTTTATGATCTGGCCAAAAGCCGATCCATCCAGTCTGGTGCATCGAAAGTAGCATCAAATACGCTAACCGTCAACGACAAAGCCCCGGACAACCCGGGGCTTTGGTTTTTATCGCAGTATAATGAATCCTAAACAGTGGCCTCTTTAACCTCTTCTGCTGGTGATTCTTTGGTTTCAGCAGCTGCTACTTCAGCCGCCGCAGCGTCATCTTTTGCCTTCTTTGCCGCTTGCTCTTTCGCTTCAAGCGCTGCTTCTGTTTCTTTCTGCTTGGCTGCGACTGCAATTACTGCCGCTTGTTTCTTCCGACTAATTTTAACGATACGGCTCTTTTCACCTTGAATGATTTTTTGATCAATAAGAATGTTCCGAACCGTGTCTGATGTTGTCGCCCCCTGACCGAGCCAGTACTTGATACGATCCTCTTTCAAAACAAAGGTACGAGGATTCGTTCGAGGATTAAAGTGGCCTAAAATTTCTATATGCTTTCCCCACGGATCGCGCCCTTTTTCCTGGGCGACAAACCGGTACGTTGGCTGTTTTCTTTTTCCAATGCGTGTCAATCGAATAGTTACCATAAAAACATTAAGTTACAAGTTCCCGCACTATAAAGGAAAAACGAAACTTCGTCAACTAGCTAGGGATGCTCCTCAACGGTTATGCTACCCTTTGTGCTATTTTTTCTGAATGTCCTCCAATTTCAAGGAAAGCACTTTTGATGCACCTTCCTCCCCCATAGTAATGCCATAGAGAATATTTGCTTGCTGCATACTAGCGCGATTGTGGGTAATTACGATGAACTGGGTGCGGTGAGAGAGTTGATCAATGATCTCTGCGAATCGCACTGAGTTTGCTTCGTCAAGCGCGGCGTCGACTTCGTCTAAAACAACGAACGGGGATGGATTTGAAGAAATGATAGCGCAGATAAGCGCCAGTGACGTCAGCGCTCGTTCACCACCAGAAAGCATACTAATATTTTTTAACCGCTTGCCGGGAGGTGTTGCTTGAATATCAATGCCAAGACGTTCTGTCGATGCACTGCTCGCAACAACTTCACCGTCTTCGTCTCCTTCATCGTCAGCATCTACCGCACCGCCACCAACCGTAGGTAGTGCTACGCGCACCAATTTAGCCATACCACCACTAAATAGAATTTTGAAAAATCGCTCAAAGTCAACACTGATCCGATGAAACGACTCGTTAAATTTCCTTTGAATCGTCTCGTCAAGTTCTCGGATTATTTTGCGCAGGTCAACAATGGCGCGCCGCAGGTCATCAGATTCAGCGACCAAGAAGTCATTGCGTTTTTTTGTCTCCTCGTACTCTTTCGCCGTTTCCTCGTCAATGGTCCCTATCTCCGCTAGACGGCATTTTAAACCTTCAATTTGCTGACGCATATTACCCTTCTCAGGAGACGAATAAACGGTAGTGTCCGGCTCTGGGACAACGCCACTCAACTCCTCGGCAATCTCTCGATCAAGTGCTTCTTTCTCAGCGGTTAAACGAGCCAGCATCACGTTATGTTCGTTCTCTCTGTCAATGAGGGCGCGCAATGAGTCTCGTGTCTGTCGAATCTTTCGTTCAAGTTCAAACACCGCCTTATTCTTCTTCTGCTCCTCCTCATGAAACCGTTTCATGTCGTCCCCGAGAGCGGTCAGTGTGGCAGCTATTTTTCCTTCTTCATCCTGTAATTTGGCTACCTCCTGTTCAAGTGCACTGCGCTCTACTGTTGACGCGCTATCGTCCCCTAACACTTGCTGTTTCAAGCGTCGTATATGATTGGTTAACCGCTCGAGCGATCGGCGCAATATTGCATGGGCCTCATCTGGTGACTGCTCAGCCGCAATAACGAGCTCTTTTACCGCGGCTTCCAGGTCGTAGTAAATGCCCGCGAGCTCCTCTGGCGAAGACTCCCCTTTACGCTGCCGCTTCACCTCGGAGGTCAAAACGGTTCGTGCTTCAACAAGTTTTTCCCTGAGAACGGTGCGGGCATCCCATAGACGTTGATGATCTGCTTCTAGTTTTTTAAAACGCTCATCAACTGATGTTGCTTGCTCTAACTTAGCAAACGACTCTTCTAACTGCGCGAGCTCACGCTCAGCTGCTTCACGCTTTGCTTGCGCCTCATTTTTTTCCTTACGACTACGGGTAAGCGCCGAACTGTTTTCATAGCACACCGAACCATAATATTTTTTACGCGCGAGATCGAGCTCCTGCATCACCGCTTCACGACGTTCTAAGCGGTGCACCTGTCGCGTCAATGATCTCAGCCGTGGGGTTATTTCTTGGATAAGCACTTCACCCTGACGAAGGTTATCTTCTGTTTGTTCAAGTTTGTGCTCGGCATCTTCACGCTTCAACTGCAATGGACGTGTACCAGATGCCTCATCAAAATAAACTTTTCGCTCGAGTGGGCTCGCCATTAAAATTGCATCGACCATTCCCTGTCCAATGATGCTGTACGTTTTTTGACCAAAGCTTGCCTCTGCAAGCAGCATGGTAACATCTTGCAGGCGAACACGTTTCTTATTGACAAGATATTCTGATTCTCCACTTCGGAACAACCGACGAGTAATGACCACCTGACTATAGTCGATAGGCGCCTGCTTATCTTCATTATTGAGGTAGAGGGAAACTTCGGCCAAACCGACACGAGAAAGTTTTTCGGTGCCAGAAAAAATAACATCCTCTGATTTTTTTCCTCTGAGCGACTTCAAACTCTGCTCACCCATGACCCAACGCAGCGCATCGGCGAAATTCGATTTTCCTGATCCGTTTGGGCCAACAATTGCCGCAACACCACGCCGCTCACCCCCACGTGGTTGCGGAAAATTAAGCGTCGTTTTATGTACGAAAGTTTTAAATCCCTGTAACTCAAGTTTCTCTAAATGCACAATAACTGACGACTAGGTAATAATCCGCCCCGTGATACCGACAGCGGTCTTCTGCTAGTAGTATACGGGAAAAAGTGGTTTTCCGTCGAGAGCATATCGCCTGCAAAACTGGTTGCTGTATGATACAATGAGGCCAGTATGTTTTTAGCAATTCAGAACATCGGCATTTTAGTAAATGCTTTTATCTGCGCAACAGTTGCTGGCACTGCTTTTGCGCTCACTCTTGCCCTCTTCCTGAGAAGAGAGCAGCAAAATCCTGCAACCGAAGCCTACGCTTGGTTTTGGTGGTTTACGGCTCTCGTCTGGTCATTCTCGGCAATACGCTACGTTGCCGTAAGCTTTGGCTACACAGGCGTATGGGTTGAGCACACTGATGTTCTCGTGCAAGCTTCCGTTTTTTTAGGGGGACCTGCCCTTTTCTATTACCTCCTAACACGCGTCTTTGGTTCAGCGAAAATTGCCTACATCGGCAGTTCGTGTTCGCTCGTTGCGGGTCTCATCGCTCTCGGACTTGCTTTACAGCAGGGCGGGGTACCGCTTGGTGACGTTACTCACTTTTCAGCTGAATCTACCATCAACGCCAAGTCCTTTGCTATCTTTGGTGCTGAAATCGCTTTTATTATACCGCTTGCCATCTTTGATCTCATACATAGGTTACGTGCATGGGGAAAACAAAAACGTTCAGTTCTTCTTTACGACGCACTCCACACAGCCCCTCTTTTGCTGTACGTACTACTCGGTGCCATTGATGAATCAAAAATCATTACTTCCTGGCCTTTAGTCATTTTCCGCATTCTCTACGTTGCAGGTTTTCTCTTCGTTTATATTGTCATTACGCAGGAAGAAGTTCTAAAGGAGGACTACCTTTTCCAAAAAACTGAGACGACAGCGACCTATGCCTGAAACAACAATTGTCGAAAAAGTAGAGCCACGTAATCCTCCAGAGCTTCCTGAAAACCCATTCACTGTCGCTTCTCCTACACCAACACTACCAACAAGAAAGGCGGTAATGCACGACAGTCGGCGCCGTTCCGTTTTTTTAAGAATTTTAATTACCTTCTTTTTGCTTTCGGTAACACCGATTGCAATATCTGCAGGGCTAACAGCTACCGTATATCAAAGCTCTATCCGCCAATTTTTGCCAGCAACAAGCGTTGACCAAGTTGAACAAGTACTTTTAGCACAAAACATTCTCATACTCATCCTGGTTGTAATCATGGTTATTTTTGCCGGAAGTCTCATCTCTGCGTCGCTCGTCCGCCCACTGAACCGGCTCGTCAAACTAACGCACCTGGTTGGCGAAGGAGAGCTTCGGTATCGCCTTAAGGCAACCTCACGCGACGAAATTTCAGAACTTACGGAAGCATTTAACATCATGGTTGATCGGCTAGAAGAGCAGCGCCGTCGCGAACGTCTCATTAGTCAAATGAAATCAGAATTTATTTCTATTGCCGCACATCAACTGCGTACACCGCTCTCTGCCGTCAAATGGACGTTGCGCATGCTTGAGGAGGGTGATATTGGTCCGCTCTCAGAAGAACAGCGTGAATTTATTGAGCGCGGATATCGAGTTAACGAGCGCATGATTCGCCTGGTCGGGGATCTCCTTAATGTTGCCCGTATTGAAGAGGGGCGATTCGGCTACGAACGTATTGCAACTGATTTTCTTGCTTACCTTTCGCAAACGGTTGAAAAGTTCCGCGTGGAAGCGGCAGCTCAAGGTGTCGGCTTGTCCTACGAAAAACCGAACTTCACCCTACCGAAACTGCTTATTGACCCAGCGAAGATGGAGCTTGCAATACAAAACATTATTGAAAACGCCATTAAATATTCACAACCCGGCGGTCTCATTAATGTTGGCGTTACCCGTAAGACCGACAAAATCGAAGTAACGATCGAGGACCACGGCGTCGGTATTCCAGAACATCAGATGCACCGCCTTTTTACCAAGTTCTTTAGGGCTGACAATGTCGTGCGTATGCAGACCGAAGGATCGGGTCTTGGTCTTTTCATTGTGAAGAACATTATAAAAAATCACGGCGGAGATATCCGCGCTGAATCGAAAGAAGGCCAGGGAACAAAAATGATATTCAATCTTCCTCTCTCCGCTACCGCAATTCCACAAAAAGAAACGACTTTCGAAGAATTTGTCGGCGGTCTCTAGTAGTGAACTCACTATGCTGGTTAGGCCGTAGCGTAACGCGGTGATTCGGTCACCGACCAGGTTCTTGTAAAACGTTTAACAATTTCAATGGTTGTGATATCAAAAACCGCCACACCAACAATGAAGAGTAGATGACTTGGAACAAGCGGAACAGTGCCTAGTAAATAATTAAAGAACGGCATGTAGATTGTGGCCAGAGCAATGAGAAGACTTCCGGCGGTGGTGAACAACAAGAAGCGGTTTCCGTTAATACCCGTAACCCAAATAGGCCGATCCAACGAACGCAGTGAGAAAATGTAAAGCAACGGATTAATAGCGATAATAGCAAACATGATGGTTCGCGCGTACGGTATATCAACGCCAAGACGCTGTGCAAAGTATCCGAAACCAGCAAGGAGAAGCAGATCCCGAACGATAGCAGTACCAAATACGATAATCTGACCCTGTGCTGTTAAAATAGGCGCCGTTCTTCCGACGGGAGCACGCTGCATAACATTCGGCTCTCCTGGTTCAAAGGCAAGAGAAAAGGTTGGCAAACCGTCTTGAATCATATTTGCCCAAAGAATCATTACCGGTGTTAACGGCAACGGTAGACCAAGGAGCAAGGTTCCAAGAATTAAAATAAGCTCGGTAAACGATGCGGAGAGTAAGAAGAGGGTCACCTTGCGTATATTGTCAAACGTAATCCGTCCCTCTTTTACCGCAGCAGTAATGGTGCTCAGTCCATTATTCAGCAAAACCAGGTCGGCAGCTTCTTTGGTGGCGTCAGTAGCAGACACCGTTGCTACGCCGATATCAGCAGCTCGCAATGCCGGAGCGTCATTAATACCGTCACCCGTCATGGCCACTGATTCTCCATTAGCCATGAGCGCGCGTACGATGCGTAACTTATGCTCGGCAGTAACGCGGCAGTAGATAGCAACATCATGAACGACGCGACGTAACTGCTCGTCTGATAATGTATCAAGAAAGGCACCAGTAACAACACTTTCTTCTGTTGTTGTGGAAAAACCAAGTTCCCGACCGATCGCCGTTGCGGTGAGCAGATGATCGCCAGTTATCATAAGAACGCGTATACCCGCTTTCCTGGTAACCGCCAAGGTTTCTTTTACATCAGAGCGGATTGGATCGCGTAATGCCACAATGCCGCGAAAATGCAGTTCAGAAACAAGCGCCCGCAATTTTGTAACATGGTTCACAGGTGTATTTCTTGGTAAGACTCTGTCAGCGATGCCAATAAGTCGATACCCCTCGGATGCCAGACGCTCCTGGAGAACGAGTAGATTCTTTCGGTCCTCCTCTTTCAATACAGCGGCGTTCCCGAGAAACTTTGAGGAAGTTAGCAACAACTCAGGAGCACCCGTAACTAGACAGTGCAGAGCGTCTGGTTTTTCTTTGTCGTTAACAAATGCGGCAATGTATTTGGTATGTGAGGTAAATGGCAAAAAGGCAACCTCACTAAAGCGTACCCTGTTTTGCACTAAATCAGCGTTTTCTTTTAAAACAAACTCAAGCTTGGCTCGATCGGTGGCACCACCGCGAAAGACGAACGAGTCTCCATCTTTTTCGCTCACTGCTTCATTGGCAAGAGCCAAAGCAAGAAGAGCAGTCTCGTGGTCTCCTTCCAAAAAAGCTTGCTCAACCTTCATCACACCTTCGGTTAAAGTACCGGTTTTGTCGGCGCAAATAACGGTCGTCGACCCCAACGTCTCGGCGGCAATTGGTTGGCGAACAAGTCCTTTCTGCTTAAGGATCCGTGTTGTTGAAACAGCGAGTACCACAGAAAGTGCCGCCACTAAACCTTCAGGAATAGCTGCCACTGCCACCGCTACTGCAGTTTCAAATGAGGCAAAAAATCCTAACCCCCCAAAAGCACCGACAGAAATAATAATGATTCCAACCGCTACAACAGCGATACTGATACGATTGGCTAAATGCCGCAAACGAATTTGCAAAGGAGTGAGGTGGTTGTCAGCAAGGGCGGTCAACGTCGCAATTCGACCGAGCTCTGTATTGGCACCAGTTGCCACAACGACAACCTGACCACTACCGCGTTCAACAACCGTACCCATCCACACCATATTCGATTGGTCGGCGAGCGGAGTTTTCTGGGAAACAGGATCAGTATTTTTTTTCACCAAGGTCGATTCCCCGGTCAAAATAGCCTCGTTTGTTTCAAGATCACGTGTTTGAATAATTCTGCTGTCAGCTGGTATCATCGCGCCGGCTTTAAGGTGCACGAAGTCTCCGGGTACAAGATCTCTGGCGTCAATCTCGCGGAGCATACCCTCTCGCCACACCAAAGCAGAAACACGCACAATGCGACGTAAGGAAACTAACGTTTTTTCTGAACGGTGCTCCTGGTAAAAACCAATAGCGGCATTCAAAACGACAACCATTAATATGACGGCGGTGTCCCCATATTCTTGCAGCCAAAAAGTCAGAGCGGCCGCAACTAACAAAATATAAATGAGCGGACTTACAAACTGATGCGCAAGCAAACGAAACCAACTAAACTTTTTTCCCACTGGCAGTTCGTTGGCTCCATAGAGTGACCGCCGATCGAGAACTTCATTGTTGGTTAATCCTGTTTCTTTGCTCGTGCGTAACGATGAGAGTACCTCGCTACCAGAAAGCGCATGCCAGAAAATTGAACTGTTTAACTGCCCCGTGGTATTCGCCATAATGGTTTATTAAACCAGTATAGCATAGAGATTACGGCTGCTTGACGCACGGAATAATTTTTGAACGACCTCATACTGAGGGAAACCTGCCCGACTGTGTCATTCAGGCGGGGGAACATTAAGGAAAATCCCACACCCTAAACAATCCGCCTGCGAGTGAAGTAATCATGAGCACGCAGGCCGTAGGGCTTGCCTGCTTGCGCGCGGAATAATTACTTCACGACCTCACGCAGAGGGAAAGAGTTATTCGAGAAAACTCCGCCAAAGGCGGACAGGCATAATGTTGTCTCGAAAGAGCTATTACTGAGTGAGAACTTTTCGAGAACCACAATCTGTCTATGACAGTTGTGGAAGCGGAGAAAAGTTCGAACGTCCTCTGCTGAGGGAAAGGAACATTAAGGAAAATCCCACAGGGACTTCCGTTGGTCGCCGGAAGGTTTGCCTTAACTCTTGAAAGGAGCCACTGGGGCGGCCAGAGGGAGTTGAACCCTCACCGAAAGGTCCACAACCTTTTGTGCTAACCGCTACACCATGGCCGCCCCACTAGCACCTTTCTTAAAGTGTGCTTCATCATAACGTTTCAGACGACAAACTGTAAAGGTTGACACGAAGCTTCCATACTTTAAGATATGTCCATCAAGCGAAGGAGGCCTAGCATGGGCAAGTCAGGAGACGCCCCACATGATGTCCATAACAAGGTCGTCGGGTGGGTGAAGCGAAGAATCAGGAACATCGGCTATGAGGTCCGAGCACCTAACGGTCGCAGTAACTCGTGCTGCTGCTGCGACCTATTGGTGAGCCATAACGGAAACCGTCCGCTGAGGGTAGCAATCAAAGCTGTGACGATGAGGAGGTACACGAATCGCCAAATCAATGGCAACGGCAGTACGCGAAAGTACCACTACCGTGCAGCAAGAACAAACCTACACGACTGCCGGCTATCACGGAGGGCGTCTGCCGAAGTAGCAGTCATTTGCGTCTTGGAAGACGACCGTATCGTGGTCAGCTACGTTCTTCCATGGCGCGAACTGAGACGAAGGCGGAGCGTGTTCATTCAACCCGCAGAGACCGTCAGTGGCACGAAGTGGTATGACCAGTATGAGGAGACCTGGTCGCTACTGGGCTGAGTGTAGCTCTCCTCTAACAACCAAGCGACCCCCTGCAAAGCACAAGCAGGGGGTCGCACACGTTTACCAATAATTAATGTAGGGTCGTAATCGGTCGCGACTGAGTGATGTAAAACTTTTTCTTATACAACGCCCATTCAATATCTTGTGGGTGTTTATAATGGCGTTCAATCAATACGCAAATTTTTGCGAGTTCTATAATTTGTTTACCTGTGAGCTTTTGCTTGCCACCAACCTTCGGACTTAACTTTTTTTCTATAGTACCTTTTTGCGCTCTAACAATCGCCATTCTTTGCTCAGATACATTAATGTCGAGAAGTGAATAATTTTTCTTCAAAATAACGTAGGTGTCAGGGGTGACCTGTCCAGAAACAATCGCTTCTCCTAACCCAAAGCCAGCTTCAATGACTATTTGATCTCGATCGTTCGTTACAGGATGAGTAGTGAAGGCAATGCCAGAAACTTCAGATTGCACCATTTGCTGCACCACAACAGCGACGGATACAGGCACACGATGCAGTTTTTTCTCAAAACGATAAAAGATCGCGCGTGGGGTGAATAACGACGACCAACATTTCATTACTGATTGAGTAAGATTTTTTTCAGATACGTTCAAGTATGTTTCTAACTCACCTGCCCAGGAAGCAACTTTTGAGTCTTCGGCTGTGGCAGATGAACGCACTGCAACAAGAATTTTTTTGCCTTTGCTTAACTGTTTATACGCTGCCTTAACTTCTCTTTGCAAGTTTAATGGCATTTTCTCTCGGTGTATAATGTCACGAATTTTAACCGACGCCTTTTCGACCGAGTTAATATCTTTGGGCTTCACACTGTGCAAAATGTTTTCGAGTTCAATATTAATGTCTGTTTCTGCCATAAACGCATCAAAAGCAGATGCTAGCACAACAAAACCAGGCGGCACGAATCCCTGGGCTTGCCCGCCGAATCCTTGGAGAAGGTGGGTCATTTCGCCCAAGGAAGCACCTTTGCCACCAGCGATTTTTACGTCACTATTAGTTATTTTTTCAAAAACTTTTGTGAACAATAAACTCATACTTTTTTTATTATACCTCTATTCGCATCAACCTCAATAATATCGCCCTCCTTAATTTGTTCTAAAACGCCCTGCGCACCAACAACCGCCGGTATTTTTAACTCCCGCGACACAATTGCCGCGTGCGAAGTAATACCTCCTTCTTCCGTCACAATACCACCAGCAATTTTCATAACGGGTATATACTCTGGGCGAGTGTTTGGCGCAACAAGAATGTCGCCACGTTGGAACTTTTTAAAATCTTTTTGACTAAGCACAATCTTGGCAGTACCAATAACTTTACCAGGATACGCCGTTCGACCAACTACGTTATCAGTAACAACCAAACTATTCATAAACTGTAATAACGCCTTTGCTTCCCGACCGCTGACAAACTGAAGAGTTGTTTTTTTAGGAATAGCAACAAAAATCCCTCGCCTACGTGTTTGTAATATCTTACGATACTGTGATGTCGGCGAAAGTAATTTTTCCGCCTCCCAATACAAGGCGTACTCCGCTTCACGTAATGGCACACGACTTCTTCTAGTAAATTCTTGAAGGTACCGCTTCAGTAGTTCGTTCCCCATTTGGTTCATAGCTTTTCGCTCATCCCGCCAGGTGGCAACAATACTGATCATGTTCGCTACCAACAAAACGGCATGCGGAATTTTCATGCGGCGAATAAATACTTTTTTCTTTAATAAGTCCCTCTTCAAAACAGCAGGCAATCGTAACTCATTATTTAATTTCTTAGGATTTTTTAGCAGTTCACGAATTGTATTTAAAAAATGACTTGATGTCAGGCGACGTACAAACGCATAATCACTGAGTGACCAAAAATATGTATCAGTGTGTGCTTTAATTTTCTGAACAAAAAATGGAAACCGCTTAGTAATAACACCAATACTTGCACCTTTTTTAATCAAACCCTGAAGAGCAGGATTTCTTTCTGCAGCGGCGGCAAGGCGAGCAATATCTAGACGTTCAATTTGTGTTGGTAGCAAATAAGGACTCTGAACTAGTAGGTCAACTTCGGCTGAAGTTAGACGCACTCCTGCTTTATCGCACACGTTGTAAATAAGTGTCTCTCCGAACACATCAAAAGCATCATGAAACATTGATTCGCGCCAGAGAGAGTGATACTTTTCAATTTCAACATAGTAGCACTTCAAAAGTTCTGCATTACTTAATTGTTGTATGCCAGCCCACGGCAGTCCTTTAACGACCGAATCTTGAAACTGTTTATATGATTTACGCCATTTTTGGTAGCGACTCCACATATCACCGGGAATGTTTTGCTCACGATGTAAAAAATAGTTTGTAACTCGCTTCGCATCTTTCTTGGAAAAAAACAGGGTTGCATAATCGTTACTAAAGTAGGTTAAAAAACAAAGCTGCAAATCCACTGTTTTTTGATCTACGGTCATAGCGACACAGCTACTGTATGGTGGCGAAATATACAAAATTTTAACTGCGGCACCTTGACGGTACCATTTCAGTTTTGCCAGCTCTTTTTGGACAAATTTCATAACTTTCTTACTAATCCTTGATCACTATCAATTTCGACAAAATCACCATTCTTTAATACTTTCGTGGCGACTTTGGTGCCAATTATACAAGGGATGTTCAGTTCACGGGCAATAATTGCTGCATGGCACGTTATACCACCTTCGTCGGTAATAATGGCCCTGGCTTGACGCACAAGCGGCATAAATTCCGGCCGCGTCATTGTTGTTACCAAAATTGAACCTTTTCTAAATTTCGATTTACTGACCTCAAGCACTACCTGAACACGACCTTGAATTTTTTTTACTGGCGAAGCAACAACTTGCCCTTTAATTTCTTTTTTACTTGCTTGGTTAATAAAAATAACACTCCAAATTTTTTTTGCACTGCTACCTGTATAAATATGTTCATAATTTATACCATTTCGTTTTGTCTGAACGAAAGCTGAAAACTTGCGACGTAGAGCTAATTCGCGTTTATTTGGTATTTTACCGCCACGCAATAACTGATGACGTTCTTCAATACTCAAATATTTTATCTCCCAAATATTTAGCTTGCTCCGCCGTTCAAGTTCGTTAGCATAAACCTCAAAATACAGATTAGCAATTAGTGCCAAATGCTTCCTTTCGTCTATCCAACTCATCCAAAAAGACAGTAGTTTAAAGGCAGTTTTTAATTCGTAAGAAAGTCTAAATTGTTTACGTAAGCGGAACTGTGCTAATCTTAGTCTCTTTATTTTTGATAGTAAATTATACAACTCGACTTTTAACTTTTTTTGAGAGTTCTCTTCGCATTGTCGTCGTACCTCTTTATAAAGAATGCTAGGAATCAATAAATTGGATTTCTTATAGTTTGAATTAAGCCAGAAATATTTTTTTGATAACAGATTGACAGTTTTTTGAAGCGCTGTCGGACTTTTTGACAAAGAACTGAATCTACGAACTACGCCGTACCATCGAACGGCTACTTCTAGAACTTCACATTGATACTCCTCAAGAAAACTTAACTTTAATGGTTGCGATAAAGTTGCCATGATATTTGTTACCTCCGCTGGTGTAAGCTGCGGTAGCTCCCGAGATAGTAACTTCGGTAATTCATACGTTGTAAAAACATCTGCCGATTCTAATACCCAAGTAATTCGCCAATGGTCAAGAACGAGCCGATTAAAACGGTCCATGGATTTGATTACTTCCTGATCGCTCAACCCATTTCTTGATTTAATAAAAAAATCTCCCTCTCTATTAATACCACGCCTAACTTCCCGCCAGAGTTCATAATTCTTTCGCTGCAATGTTGAACCTCTTTGATACTTTTTCCAAAGATAATGCCAGATTGCCAATTTTTGATCCTCGGGTGTCTCTTCAAATACAAAATCCGATTTGAAAAATGCTACCATAAAGTTTGGCAACGTTGGATGCCAAAATTTTGACTGCTCAACAAAAGCACGAACCCAAATAGAAAACATGGGCACCGCTGGTGCCTCCTCCGACCAGTAAGTATGTTTTTTTGTTTCTTTCAACGTTCTTTCTAAACTCATATTTTCCTCACAACTCCGGTGTTTCCGTTTACTTCAATTCTGTCACCCGTTTTAAATACAGCTGTAGCTATCTCTGTTCCCGTAACGCAGGGTATCCTAAGTTCACGAGAAATAATGGCTGCGTGCACGGTTACTCCACCTTCGTTCGTTACCACGGCCACAGCTTTTTTCATGGCCGGAACAAAATCAGGGGTCGTCATTGGTGTAACTAAAATGTCTCCCTTTTTCAAAAATTTTATGGCTCGGCGAGGGTCCTCGGTCACAAATGCCCTACCGGTCGCGATACCAGCCGAGGCTGGTGCACCTTTAACAGAGGTTAGATTATTATTCTTTAATTTCAACTTATTATCAATAAAGCGTAACGCTTGTTTACCGGTTTTTTCTAATTTTTTTGAGCCGTTCATAACAACCAAATAACCAGATTTACGATCAATTACTGTACGCTTTGGAATTTTGCCGGTTCGAATAACACGACGCAGCTCATTTGGTTTCAGCCAAACGAGATCGGCCATTTTTAAACTATACGTCCGAGCAACTTTTCTTCTAATTTCATCCATTAAAAAGAGCGAGCGCATCTGAATTTCTTTTCTTTGATCGTGCATGCGAGCGATCTTGTCAAGAACCGTCAAATAAGGTCGCACTACTTTTTCCGGCACTTGAAAACGCTTAAGAACGGCACGCCTATTTTCAGCAATTCTTTTTGCGTAGTCTAAAATATACTTTCTCTCTTGTTGATATTCTATTGATGTCAATTTCGCACAAGCTCGAGTTTCTTGTTTTATTTTTTTTCGGGTCAACACCCCTCTTCCACCCCAACCTATAGTCAACCAATAATACTTTCGATAAATGTGCTCGACGTCTTGAGCGCTGACTAGAAATTTTTTATTTTTGATTTTTTTAGAGAGTTCAAGTATGGCCAATTTATAATTCAAAACTTCACTTCTGTACGCTGGTTGTAAAACCTTGGACCAGGCATCTTTGTCGTCTACTAAGTTCGGATATCCCTGACGTGAAACTTCTCTGGTCACTATTTCTTCAAAAAAGTCATCGAACGCATCAATGCCAACACCAACGATACGGCAATGTTCAACAGCTAAGTCATGTATGGTTGTGTACACTTTGATTAAAGCTTCTGTGTTTTTCGGCAAAGTGGAAGAAATCAATAACGAAAAATACGCCAGAGCATTTTTGTAGTGCTTATTTTCCACTCTATAAAATCTTCCGTTCACACCACTTGTTATCATTTTTTGAACCCACTTTACCCCAACATTTTTATACTCAGGCATCCCATAGGCCCAATAAATATGCGACCCCTTAAGCGCAACGGCTAAACGTGGAGCAATATGATACTCGACGCCGCGCATGGGTTTTGCCATAGATTCAAAGTATGGCTGAAGCGCTGCAAAGGTTACGCCATCCCGTTCATAAAGTTTGTACTGTGCATTCATACTTTTTTGACCGTGCCTGTTTTGGTATTAACTTCGACAATATCACCATCTTTAAATACTTTAGTCGCCGCACCAGTGCGAACAAGGCAAGGGATACCCAGTTCACGAGATACCACGGCTGCATGAGAGGTCATACCGCCAGTATCTGTAACAACTGCGGCTGCTTTTCGCATCAAAATAACAAACTCTGGAGATGTCATTGGGGCCACGAGAATATCCCCCTTTTTCATCTTTTTTTGATCTTTAAAGGGGTCTCTAATTATTTTGACTGCCCCTCTAACGTTGTAACCGTTTCCCCGACTAACAACCAACCCCCTCACTTCTTTTATACTTTGACTGACTCTTGAGTCATACTTTTTTAGTAACGACTCGGCTTGCTTCCCGTAATATTCTTTTACTTTTTCTTTTCCAGAAACCCAACAGTAAACTTTAGCTCGAGAGATTATTTTTTTATAATCAAGTTTCTGCCTTTGTGCTAATTGCGTAACCTCCCACGGCCAACACCAAACAATATCGTTAAATTTCCAATTGTTTCGCCAAGCAATTTCCTTCACTAACTTGTCTGTGTAAAACTGCATCCTCCAAATGTACATTTTGCGTAAATCCTGCCACCAAATTGAGTTGCTGAGTTGTTCAGCCGTGAACTGAACATTTTTCGAAAGTCCGACATTTTTAACTAATGCTCTTTTCTTTTTTTGAGCGTCGATCATTCGACCCTCAATTTTTCTTATTCTTTTCTGCACATCGGATCGTGACGACAATCTCTTCACCTTTTTTTCAAAATATTGCTCACTCAAAATCTTACTTCCCGCATAGTTACTCAGTAGCAAACGATATAGCTCTGCATGTTTCAAAAAAGCATTCAGCCGCTTTTTTTTGTTTTTTATCAATGCCAACCGTAACAAATCAAGCTCCTCCTGTTGAGTAAAGGAAAGTTTTGTGAGCGCTGACAAAGTTTCTAAATAATCTTCGGCCTTGTTTGCATCAATTTTTTTCAGACTATCATAAAGAATTTTTTCTCCTCCCCAATTGGCAATCTCTGGTATATGCACAATACACCACAATGCATCCATGCAAACGTACGTAATCTCATAGAGAAGCAATAAATCTTTGTCTGACAATCTTTTTACATCAACCGCTTCTAAAAAACTTATAATTTTCCTGGATTCGAGTACCCACCTTTCCCACCGTGACCAAAGCAACTGATAATTTTTTTTGTTTAAAAAATATTTTATAAAATACTTCTGACCCGTTTGTTCAAGGATGTTGTATTCAACAATCCCTACAATTTTTCCATCTTGAAAAGCCGCTACCATAGATGGCCATGGCCAAGGATAATCTTTCTTATTTTTTCTTCCTGGACCTTTTAAGGTATCACCCCAAATTCCAACGTACAATGGACGACCCTCTACGGGTCCCCATTTAAAGAGTGACCTTTGCGGATTCACCATATAAGACGACCGGTGCAATAACTAATGCTGTGCATCTTCGGCTTCAAACTTCGTTTGTGCCGCCGCAGCTAACTCAATTATTTTATCCCAATCTAAAGAAACTTTTTTACCCTCAAAAAGCTTTGCGCGCGCTGGGTCGGTAAACTCACAAGAAATTTCCGTATCTCGAGTAAAATCAGCAATATTTCGAGGATCGCCAAGCCGAGTATCCCTTTGAAGCTTAAGACGTAAGGCTGTCGCTTGGCTTGTAAAGCCGCCAATTTCGTCAACATCATCAAAGCCAATTTTTCTCTCTCCCGTTTTTTCATCCTCAACAACTAAAGCATATTTGTATAAAGATTCAGCGAACATACCACTGCCGACAATTGGAATGGCTTTTGTTTCTCCTCCCTTCACTCCACGGCGAGAAAGTTCTAGGGTCTTCATGAGCTCATATGCCTCATTTTCTGCCATAGTCCTAACTTCGGGTTCCTTTTGCATGGCTTTTCTGAAAGCAATGTTTTGTGCCATCTCCACATATTTCACTCTAAATTCTGGGTCCTGCTTAAATCTCTCCTGCTCTTCCGGACTTAGACCAGAAACCAGTCGACTAATCTCTGTACTCACAAGTTCCATTTCAGCTCTAAATTTATCAAGAAGACCCGCCCCCTTATAGTCAACACCAATGCCACGACGCGTACCAATCACTTTACCTTTTCCATTACGCACTCGAGCTGGGCCGAGATCTTTTGACAGTCTTCCGACACCAAACCGTCCGCTCCCTTTTAATATATCTTCCCCTGTCTCACCATGGCGCGACTCGTCTCCGCCTCTTGGATGAACGAGAGTCACTTCTGGTGGGTAGGCCTCACCAAATTCTCTAGACATTTGTTTACCGGCAGGGGTCAAATCTGTTGGATCTTTGAAAGTAATAATACTGCCATCACTGAACGTAATCTTTCTCTCTCCTCCATAACGACTACCGTGTCGTCCTAGGTCAATATAGGTAGTTGCAACAAATTGTTTTTCAGCCTCTGGGTTTCTTTCTACCATATTAAAAGATGCTAAATAAATCTTTTTTAAGTTGGCCTACTGACGTATAGAGTAGCACTTTCATACCCGCATCGTTAGCACCTTGCACCCTTTCAGGGCGATCGTCAATATAGACGGCCTCTTCTCCTTTAACCCCTGCCCTTGCAAGGGCTAAATCAAAAATTCTTTTGTCCGGCTTTCGAATATGGTCGAACCCCGACACCGTTTTTACGGTAAACAAATTGTCCCATCCGTAGCTACTGTTTAAATACTCAAACCACTCCTTGGGATTATTGGATATCACTCCGAGAATGAATTTTCCTTTCAATGTCTTTATAAATTCATAGAGCTCAGTATTGGGAGCAAAATGTCCGTAGATGTTTTTATTTAGCTCAACAATATTGAGTTCACCCTTAAAATCTTTTTTTAGTTCTTCGTAATATTTTTTTTCAGAAATATTCCCTAGGGTAAACTCCTTCCAATACGGCCGATCGTGGGCTGAGGCGTAAAGCTCGCCCGCGTTTAAACCATGTGACTCTTCATACTGCCGAATACCGGGATTATACCCTTCGGTCACTAACACACTACCGGAATCGAAGAATATTGCCTTCACCATACTGTTTAGGCTCTATTTTGCCCGTTCAAGAATACGGACGATTCCTTTTTGCGCATCAACTTCCAATAAATCATTGTCACGAATAATGCGCGTGCCATTCTCTGTAGCGATAACGCACGGCACGCCGAGTTCGCGCGAAACAATTGCCGCATGTGATGAAAGCCCACCCTGATCTGCCACAACTGCCGCCGCTTTTTCCATAGCTGGTACAAAATCTGGCGTAGTGAATTGAGCAACGAGAATATCACCCCGGTTTACTTTGCCGATTTCACTTTTGTCCAGACACACCTTGGCTCTTCCTTTGATGATTCCACCAAGACAAGCCATTCTTCCAAAAATTTCTTCTTCTTGTTTAACATCAACATAATACTTTTTTTCTAACTGCTTAATCCTTGCAGGATCAGTAATCAGTTCAGTAACGGCATTCCTAACCAGCATTGCATAGTCGCGAAGTCGCCGTTGCATCTCAGATATGTTCGGCAGTGATTTACCCTTGAGCGCACCAAACATTTCTGGCACCGACACCTCCATTATCCAGTCTTCATTAAACTTGGAACGCTTGGCAACTTCGGCATACATGAAACTTGCGCCATAGTCAGCATTAAAAAAAGCTTCCACTCTGCGGTTACGCATATACGAATGCATTCTTGCTTGCTTGATGATATGTAGAAAATCCTTTTTGGGTTTAATTTTCTTTAACGCCCACTTATAGTCATCTTTAATTTTCTGCTCAGAAGCTTGGTAAATTAAATCGCTGATAGACTCCCCCGCACTAATCTGCTTCTTTATTTCCTTTAACCTATCCACGATGTCCTTGAAGTTGTACGGCTTACTTGTTGCGAGCCCCCTGTTAATATACGCAAATTTATCTAAATGCTTCTCAATAATTCCTGTTGCTTTTTTTGACAAGTGGCTAAGATCTTCTTTTCTTTCGGCAAATACTTTGGCGATACGGACAAGCTTCCACCGCTCTTCGGCGACATCGGTCATGTCCTCTGGGTCGGTAAAGATCAGCACATATTTCCTAAAATCCGGATTATCGGCAGATAT
This sequence comes from Patescibacteria group bacterium, assembly GCA_041660005.1. GTDB lineage: Bacteria > Patescibacteriota > Patescibacteriia > GWA2-46-9 > GWA2-46-9 > 1-14-0-10-48-11. The sequence continues at coordinate 50,003 of JBAZXG010000006.1, forward strand.
ATAGGACAACAATTGTTCTTCAATTAATCCTTCAAAATAAATATCAAGTGAATACTGTGCGTACCATGCGCACATTAGTGGACTATACTCTTCGAGGAGTGTCTTAAGAACGGACTCCATTTGTTTATTCGTCTTTTTGCTCCAGTCAACCTTTTTAAGTGCGAGTCCTTTTTTATACAAATGCTCGGCCCTCTTTAATTGCTGCTTAGCATATTTTTCAAACCAGCCGTCATTCTTTTTCATGTGACCAAGAAGCTCTTCTTCGAAAGGATTATACTCTTCAGCTGACCAATACATCATGTGGTGCAAATATGCTCTATTAGGCAAGGTACGAGTGAAATAAGATTTTTTCGCGTTTTCGGCAGTGAACGACGCATTAATGATAAACCTGATAAAAATCGGCAGTTTCCCCGATGGTTTGATTCTCCATTTTCCCGAATGCATAACAGCTCCAATCATATATTTCAGTTGAATTGATTAAAGTAGTTTGTCGAAACAATGCGGATGTTCTATATAATATGAAAGCTCGCGCACAAAAGTTTCTACTAAGTTAATTTTGTTTTGTTGATGTAGTGCCCAAACTTCCTGTAGGTCGAAGGCATCAAAATCACTAATTTCAACTTTATTCGGAACGAATGGGCCGTCTGTTTGTCCTATGTACCAATATACCATGATGCCTCCTATCGATAAATCGGGCATGGGCAAAATTTTAAATAGGGTAATTTCTGTGTCGATCGACAGCTCCTCAGACAATTCACGCTTTGCTTCTTCTAGAATTTCCTCTTTCGTGCTCGCGCCTGCGCCTACAAAACCACCGACTGCATACGACCAGCAATTGGGCTGTAAGTCTTTTGTAGCGCTACGCTGTTGTAGCCAAAATTTCCCGTCAGTATTACGTAACCAAATATGGGCTGACCGTCTCATTATTTTTTTGTTTGTTAAAAACTCTCTCCTACTCGCTCGACCAATGACCCTGTCGTTCATGTCAACAATATCATGAAGCTCTTCCAGCGAGTCAGTGGTATTGGTTAAGTTGACTTGACTCATAAACTATTCGTGTAATTTTTGTTCTACGTCTTGCAGGTCATACAGATTTCCTATTTCTGCATAACCTTGCTTCACTCTGGCACCTTTATTGTCGTTTTGTATATGATAGGTGCGGTATGTAAAATCAGGGAGTTCACTAATCAATTCATCGGCAGCTTCGATAAACGACTGGCAGTTAATTACCCTGTCGTCGGTATAGACAACTGTCTTAAATCCTTCATTATATTTTCTTTTTAATAAGTCCTTCAACATCTCTTTTGTTTTGCAGTTAGTGTCTCCGTAATCAAACGTGCTATTAATTTCTTCTATGAAATCACGAAAATCAAACCCGCAACGAGGATTCAAATATTCTGCACGCCAATCAAGTTGCTCGCGGTTACCTTGAGTAAAAACAATATTATTTTTTGTCCATGTTAAAACATCTTTAAATCCTTTATTCGGACCCAATTTGAACATCCCTTTTTTGTAAGGTTTTTCATAAAGCCACTCATAGTCACGCGGGCTAATTGTTTTTAAGTCATATCCTAAGGATTCGACATACGCGCCCATGTTCGAAAAACCTGTACCCTCAGCATCCCAAGGTTCGAGTATGATGGTATTTGCAATGTCCCAAATATAGAGGGTTTTACTCTCGCTCGTCATATTTATATTTTTTTCACCACTCCATGATTTGCGTTAACTTCTACAAGGTCTCCGTCTTTCAAAACCTCTGTGGCTATTTTAGTTCCAATAATACAAGGTATTCCGAGTTCCCTCGAAATAATTGCGGCGTGTGAAGTAACGCCACCTTCGTCAGTTACAATCGCAGCAGCTAACTTCATGGCAGATATGTAATCAGGCCTCGTCATAACGGCTACCAGAATATCGCCTCTCTGAATCTTATTAACTTCTTTTACGCTTTTTAGCACCTTAACTCTCCCAACGACTTTTCCAGTAGAAGCAGCTAACCCTCTGAATTCGTTCATACCTGATACATCGGTACTGCCGAAAATTTTTTCTTTTACGGCATCCGCATCGTGACCAGACAATGCTTCATGGCCTTCTTTGTCCCAATAAAAAACACAACCTTTTCTCCTCTCCCTTAACTCTTTTACCTTTGGCTTTTCCTGAAAAATTTTCGACACCTCTCTCGGGCTCAAATACTTAAGCTCTTCCAAGGGAATTCTTACCCTGCGGCTAATCTCTCCCAAAATTAAACTCATGTAATGCATTGTCCAAAACACCGCCTTTTTACGATCATCCTGCCACTTAGTAAAATCTTCTGAAATAGTGATCATTGCTTTGAGCTCACTCGATAGCTGCAATTTTTTCATCATTTCTTGCTTCTTTTTCTTATTCAACGCTGGCGTTTCTTTAACCCTTTTGAGTTCCTCTTTTATATTAAGCTTCAGTTTTTTAAGATTCGCTATTTCTTTTTTAAAATAGTCAACACTCAACACATGATGATCCACATAATTATTATGAATCCAGAAGTAACTTTGCTGATGCTTTTTTAATGCTTCCCGACCCCCCTGCAGCGCAACGCTAAGTAAGCTCACCTCTGCTTCATTAATAAAAGAAAGATGTACCGGAGCGGTTAAAATAGAAAAAACATCTGTAAAACGGTGAGTGTTTTTTATCTTGGACTGGTTATACGCCACTTGGATCTTTTTTGCCACCAACTCATCAGTGCCAAGAGCAAAAGCGTCAATTAAGGAACTAGAGCTATTTCTCTTTAATATAACTTCTACAAAGTCATCATGGAGCTGCATCAACGCTCGATTATTGAGCTTTGTTAACTTCTTTTGTTTAACTTCTTTGCATTTCTGATAAAATGCTACCTCATCTTTTTTCCAGAGCTCCATAAAGTAACGACTGACATGGGGAATCTTTTTCGCTCTTTTAAGTATGGCAGTATATGTTCTTTTGATGTCTCGCATCAAAATGTACCAACTCATCCCTCCATCTCTAAAAAAACCATAATGTACACTACAGTCACCACCGAGCTTCCTTTCTTTGTGTACCTGAATTTCTGCTTCCGCAATGAAGTGAACAAAGTAGGGCGAGGCATCAAATGCTTGAAGATACCACTGTTTCCGAGTCCACAAATGTAGTTTTCTTTTTGTTAACCCTTTAATGTATTGCATGAAATTTTTATTGCCGAGGATAGCGAGTGAAGCGCAAATAGCAATTTGCATTTCCGAGCGACGATAGAATCAAAGGGTTTAATACCCCGCGGCTACGCCGCGATCCCTTTCTCAATCCGCCCACTGGCGGATTGATGGATCCAGGGCTTTGCCCTGGGGTTAATACCATTTATTTGCTTTTCTGTGAGATACCGTTACTTTAGCCGGTAATGAAAGTTTAGGCAAATCAAAAAACTACGAATTTTCTAAGAAAAACGGGCATTTTCTCAGTATTTTCCGCTTAACCATTGACACATTTCAAGGGATGCGCTATGCTACTTAGTTCCTTAAATGGAACATCCCGCTCTTTCATAGATTTAAAACCATACAGGGGAGAGAGACTCTGTAGAACCAAGGGCAGCGCACGCTGTTTTTGGCGATACGCAAAAAGGCGTAACTCTCTCGAGTTGCGTCTTTTTGCTAAAGACGAGGTGACTACCGACTTCTGGGGCTAGACCTGTTCCGCTTTATGTGGACGGGATGGCTGACGGAAAGAATGGGCTGGTGCATAACTAGCTTGCTCCTTCTTTAAAGCCCCACACTTGGACGGCTTTCGAGCCAAACCCAAGCCCTAGCCCGGAGGTCGGTGGACATCTCACAAGATGCACACTTTTGTGGTGGTCCTGTTATCAGGGCACCCACCGATGTGGAGGGTTAGAATCGTTCCGCCGACAGTGCGGACGATCGTTTTGAAGGAAGGATTGTTCTGGTTTATACTAGAACGCACCTTCTTGAGAAACATACCCAACGAATACCTTCGGGTAACACGTTGGCCTAACCTCCAAATCGGTGGGTTTGTAAAAAACTCACAAACAGTGCGACGCGCGTGTGCGACGATAATCCACTCCTCATGGGAGGGAGAGTGGACAAGGGTCAGGAATACACAATTTTCCTACCCGCTCGCACACTACGCCGACGGATGTGGATGGCTCTGGCACACATCCCTTCCGTCGAAATTTGGCCACATGGTCACGCTTCTAACCTGCTCTGAGGAGTACGGCTAAAGCCCGTCCGTGGCCAAAAGTTGAGAGACGACCGCATAATCGTCTCGCCAACATTGGAGGAGTCGTCTTGCTAATACCAAGCGACTCCTCCTACCACTTTATTTTTATAATAGGTACGTCGCCCTTTGCGATGAACGTCTCAATGCGTTAATCTCAGTGGGCGCCTAGTGCCTCCTTCGCGCAAAAGGGTGGCGGAGACGTGACCTTTACGCCTCCGCCACTCGCAAATCTTTTTTGCGGCCTCCTCCCCTGAGGTCGCAAAGGGGGGAGGGTGCGCTTGTGCAAAACCGTGCATGTCGTGCCCTCCTCACCTCTCTTTTCTATACACCGGCGAGCTCGCACTCTCGCCTCTTCTCAAGGGGCAAGTAGTTCTCAAACACAAACGTCTCCTAAACAGGAAACGTATGCCGCGAGATAAATCTCTCTCCTCCTACTTGCCCCTTGAGAAGAAAAGCTTTAAAGGAAACCACACGGTTTCCTTTAATATTTCTTTCCCTCAGCATGAGGTCATTCAAAAATTATTCCGTGCGAGAACATTGTTACTCTTTTGCTTGTCCGAATTTATTAACAAGAGCGAGTCCGCCGGAGGCGGATCCGCCTTCGGCGGAAAAATGACACCCGAAGGACTCGGCTGGGGGCTTGCTTCAGTGAGTGGGTCGACGACCATGAACTTGTCGTCCGCACAATGGCGGACTCCTCAAACAGCATGGTCGTTTCTCGGCTCACTTTCCTCGCAAACTCCTACGCCGATCCTATAGGTAGTTTCACTCGGCTCTGACAAACCCCATCATCGACCGAGGAGAGCAGACAGACGAAACGAACACGAAAGAGCGGCAATGCTGTCTGAAGCGTAGCAAGTTCATTGCCGCCGTGTTCGTTTCGGCATGGCTGCCGACCAGGAGCGTCGATGCGGGGCGCCCTTCTTTTGGTTCGTTTTCTTGGGCGTGCAAGAAAATGAACAACCGGCGGCCCTGCATCGCAGGACAAGTTTATTGAGCGAAAATTTTAGAAGGTTACGTTATAAAACGTATACCATTAGCCAACCACTTCCACTTCTTCTCTTAATTGCTTAATGCTTAGCGCCTTTTGAGAATTCTCATCAATCTCTACCAACACCGCATTAACAATGCAGGTGCCTGATTCTGGAATTTCATGGCGCACTGGCTGCTGCGTCAAAAAGCCATGAATAATGTTTTCCTTATCAACCCCAAGCACCGTTCCTTTGGCTCCAATCATGCCAGCGTCAGTTAGGTAGGCCGTACCGCCTGGTAACACTTCTGCGTCACTGGTTGGAACATGAGTATGTGTTCCGAGCACAGCGCTTACTCGTCCATCAACATACAATCCAAAAGCAACTTTTTCACTCGTCGCTTCGGCGTGAAAATCAACAATCGTTCCTGCACGCTCAACATTTTTGTACTCTTCCAAAATGGCGTCTATGGCGCGGAATGGACAATCTAAATTCTCGTTCATGAATACCCGGCCCAAAAGATTCACCACCAACAATTTTTGAGTTCCCACCGTTACAAACACAACACCACGACCAGGAACTCCTGGCGGGTAGTTTGCCGGCCGCAACAATGCTATTTTTTCATCATCAATGATCTCGTAGACTTCGGGTTTCTTGAAGATATGGTTACCGCTTGTGAACACATTAACTCCAGCCGCCTGTATTTCACTAATTGTTGCCATTGTAACACCTTTGCCATGCGCCAAATTTTCTACATTTGCGATAATCAAGTCCGGTCGATAACGGTCTTTCCAGTGCGGCAGCACCGCAGCAACACCCCGCCGTCCAATCCGCCCCATAACGTCGCCGAAGAAAAGTATGCGAAGCATAAGTCAAAAGGCAAAAACCAAAAGTCAAAACTGCAACTTAAAACTTATCACTTCACTACTAAACCACTTACAACGTATCTGAAAACTAGTTTTGAATTTTGAATTGAAGTTTTGCATTCTAACTTTTGAATTTTAATTTTTACCGAGCGTACTCCACAACTCTCGTCTCGCGAATACAGTTAACCTTGATTTCTCCGGGGTAGTTCAACTCCGCTTCAATGTTTCGCGCAATTTGCTGAGCAAGTTTTACCATGCCAAGATCATCAATTTCGGTCGGCGTAACGAATACGCGCACCTCACGTCCAGCCTGAATGGCGTAGGCCTTGGTTACACCAGGAATAGCCGTCGCCACTTTTTCAATCTCTTCAAGACGTTGAATGTAGCGCTCCACCGTATCGCGCCGCGCACCCGGTCGTGAACCAGAAATAGCATCAGCCGTGCGCACGATTACGCCTTCAATGGTTTCTGGACGATCTTCGTGGTGAGCAATTGCCATGTAGGCCATCTTTTCAGGAATGCCATACTTCTTCATTAAACGGTACCCCAACTCAGTGTGAGCGCCCTGCACTTCATGGTCGACCGCTTTGCCGATGTCATGAAAGAGACCACCCTTTTTACAGATAGTAACGTCCGCTCCCAGTTCTTCGGCAAGTAACCCAGAAAGCACGCCGACTTCAATTGAATGCTGTAGCACGTTTTGACCAAAACTCGTGCGGAATTTGAGGCGTCCTAAAATCTGCACAAGCTTCGGGTCAACCCCCGTAAGACCCAGTTGATACATAGCCTCTTCGCCTGCTTTTTTCATTTCGAGCGCCAATTCTCGCTTAGCTTCCTGTACGGCTTCTTCAATACGGGTCGGGTGAATTCGCCCATCGAGCATTAACCGCTCTATGGCGCGCTTTGCCAAATGACGGCGCACCAAGTTGAATCCAGAAATCATGATGCTCCCCGGCGTATCGTCAACAATAATTTCAACACCGGTCAACTGCTCCAACGCTTTAATGTTGCGCCCTTCTTTTCCAATAATGCGGCCCTTCATATCGTCGGACGGCAAATCAACGGTTGTGGTCATGGTGTCCGCGGCATGCGAAATAGCACAGCGCTGAATAACCATAGCGAGCACTCGCTTTGCCTTTTCTTCAATTTCAACGGCGCCCTCATCCTGTAATTTGCGAATACGCACGACAATGTCTTCTTTCACTCCACTCTCAATGGTTGCCATGAGCTGTTCCGTTGCTTCTTCACGACTGAGCTTTGCTACTCCTTCGAGTTTTGTAACCGCCTCTTTTTCGAGTACAACCAACTTAGCGGACTGCTCAACAAGCGTCGCTTTTGCTACGTCGATCTTTTTTTCTTTTTCGTCAACGTCGAGGAGCTTCGTTTCAAAAAGAGCTTCACGCTTTTCTAACCGCTTGTGTTGCTCTTTTAACTCTTGCCGCTCGGTCGTAATTTCCTGCTTCGCTTCATCGATAATTTTTATCGACTTCTGCTTAGCCGACAAAACCGCTTCCTGCTCCTGGTGCTTTGCTGCCGCCAGAATTTCCTGCGCTTTCGTCTCTGCTGAATTGACTGTTCGTGCGCCAAGAAACTGACGCACGACATAACCAATGCCGAAACCAATAGCTACTCCGGCTGAAACCGTAATTAATATATTTGCTGACATACAGGTGTTCGTAGGAACACCATTCCGGCACTTGTGACGTGTTGGGGTAACGAAAAACTCGGACCGTAATTACGTTCCGATACCTATCGTCTGACTTCTGCTAATAGTCGAATCATGGGAAGACAGAAAAAACCGCAACAACCGTCAACAAATAACCAAAACCGGTGTTCGTCGTCATTAATAGTTAAGAGGATGACTTGCGGCGCAACTGTACCATGATTGCCCGGTAAAGGCAAGCAGTAAAAAATGGCGTAGAAACGCTATTCAAAAGATAATGACCTATCTTAACTCCTTGGGGTAGCCGAAATAATTTTATCAACAATACCGTACGTCAAAGCTTCTTTGGCGGTCATAAACCGATCTCGGTCGGTATCTTTCTCGACCTTACTAACCGGCTGCCCAGTATGACTGGCGAGAATTTTATTAAGTCGATCTTTGACACTGAGAATATGTTCGGCACGAATTTTTACGTCAGATGCCTGCCCCTCGGCGCCACCCATTACCTGGTGCACCATGACTTCAGCATTCGGCAATATGAACCGTTTGCTCTTGGCTCCAGCAGCCAACAGTACCGCGCTCATGCTCGCCGCCATGCCAATGCAGATTGTTGAGACGTCCGCTTTTACATACTGCATCGTGTCGTAGATAGCGAGACCGGAGGTTACTGAACCACCGGGTGAGTTAATGTAGAGCTTAATGTCTTTTTTTGAACTGTCGGAGTCAAGAAAGAGCAGCTGCGCAATGACCGTGTTTGCCACGGCGTCATCGACAACATCCCCGAGAAAAATGATGCGCTCTTTTAATAGGCGCGAGTAGATGTCGTAGGCACGCTCTCCAAAGTTCGATTTTTCAATCACGGTAGGTATCAGTGTCATAGTACGCACATCCTAGCAGAATATGACCTTGGGGTAAAGCGAGAACCCATTTCAAAATTAGTTTTCGAGCTGGATTCTAAATAACGCGCCACCCCTTACCATCGCGAACGATACGACCCGAAATGGTAAAACCTGCGGCCTTGCGATGCCCGCCTCCTCCTAACATTTGCGCCAAACGCCCAACATTGACATCATCACGAGTGGTCCGAAAACTTCCCCGTACTTCTCCGTTCGGCAGCTCCTTTAGGATAAGTGCCGCGCGCATGTCACGAATACCATTTAAAAAATTGGCAAGTCCTTCGGTGGATTCGTCGTCAATCTGATGGTTCGAAAAATCTTCCTGCAAAATAACCGTGGTAACAATTCCTAACTTTTCATTCTTGGTGAGGCGCGCAAGAATATCTCCCCAGAGCTTTAAGGCATCGAAAGGTTTTGAGTGATAGAGTGCCTGAATGATGCGCCGATTCTCCGCCCCTTTGGCGTAGCAGTGCGCGGCAATCTCTAGGGCTCGAATAGTCGTACCACCATTTGAAAAATTCCCGGTATCCGCAATGATACCTGCTAAAATTGCAGTAGCGACGTCGCGAGTAATGTTCCAACCGCCTAGCTTTAAGACGTCATATACTAAAACGGTCGTGGCCGACGCTTCCGTATCGACTAAATTAGTGCTGCCAAACGGTGCAGCCATTTGATGATGATCAATATTTAACAATGGTACGCCAGAGTCACGCAGCGCTTTTAACTCCTCCTCAATGCCTGTTCGGCCGAGGTGACCAGCGTCTACAACAGTGATGGCATCAATAGTCGAGCGGTTTATTTTAGAAAAATCCTGTACCAGTGGTATGCGTGGTTGCAAAAGAAATTGCAGCGATTCCGGGATCTCACCAAGACAAAACAGCACCGGCGTTGATCCTTGCTCCTCCATGGCGTGTGCCATAGCCATAGTGGACCCTAGGGCGTCGGCATCAACATCCTTCAATAGCACGAGCAGTGGATGACGTGCGTGGCGTAAGGTCTCAGCAACTTTTTGATATGCAGAAAAAGTCATGACGTCTTTATGGTGTCCTCCGGCGGCAAAGTGCGCGCTACTTGATTCAACAAAAGCTCCATCTCAGCGGCTTTCGTTTCAACATCATCCATCACAAAACGAACTTTGGGCACAATTTTAATTGGCAGTTCGTGAAAAAGAGACCGGTTAAGCGACGAAGAGAGGCGACGCAGTGCGGAGAGCGTGCCGCCGCGCTTCCCTTCAGGGAAAATGGTCACATACGCTACGGCATGTTTTAAATCCGCTGCTGTTTTTACGGTCGTCACCGTGCAGAGTACACCAACGGGTAGTTCTTCTTTGTGAGCAATGAGATACCTACTAATCTGCGACTGCAACTCTGCGCTCATCTGGTCGGTCCGCCGCGACATAGCTAGGCAATGAACCTGCGCTGCTCAACCTCGGTAAAGATATCCATCATGTCCCCCTCGGCTAGTTTGGGAGCACTGATAATTTCAAAGCCGCACTCGGATGAACTTGCAGCTTCCCGTATTTCTTCTTTCCCCGACTGAATTTTTTTAATAATACCAGTACCAATACGCTCGCCCTGCCGACGGATGGCAATTGTTGCATCTACCTTAGCGAGTCCTTTTGTTACCCGTACCCCAACCACCTGCCGCTTCGCCTCTTGAATGAATATTTTAAGGATTTTACCTTCGCCAAGATCGGTGTGAATTATTTCCGGTGTTAATTCGGCAGAAATTTTGGCTTTGAGATCATTGATAAGAGAATAAATAACGTCATAGCGCTTGATATCAACTTTCAATTCATCAGCCAGCGCAGCAGCTTCTTTGGTCGTCTGCACTCGGAACGCTGCAATGAAGGCGTTCGCCGTTGCAGACGCGCGCTGTACATCACCCTCCGTGATGTTACCGAGGCCCTTACTAACGACCTGCACGCGAACCTCTGGCTGAGAAAGTTTTTCTATAGATTCCAAAATTGCTTCCAAAGACCCCAGAACGTCAGTTTTTACTACCACTGGCATAACTTTCTGGCCAGCCGCCTCTGAGTCGTCACGGGGGGCAGTAATCGTCACGGCAGAACTCTGACGACGTAATCGTTTGCGTTTCGCTGTTTTGTACTCTTTCAGCGGATCACTAACCTCAAGTACATCACCAACCTCGGGCGCATCTTTCAAACCAAGAATTCGAATAGGCGTTGAGGGCAACGCTTCGCGCACAACTTCTCCTAAATAATTTTTTAAAACGCGCGCCTTGCCGACAAACGAGTCACCGTGCACTAACACATCATCCTGATGTAACGTTCCGTTCTGCACGAGCAGCGTTGCCACTGGACCTTCGCCGGGATCAACGCGCGCTTCAATCACCGAACCAAGCGCTGAGGCACCAGCGTCGGCAACAATACGTTCAGCATACAAGTCAGCGACCAGCAGTACCATCTCGAGTAGCTTATCAATATTCTCTCCGCTCTTTGCAGAAATTGGCACGCAAATTGTTTTTCCACCCCAATCTTCTGGCAACAAATTGATTGCCGCCAGTTCTTGTTTAACGCGTTCTATATTTGCTCCCGGCTTATCGGTTTTATTAATCGCCACAACAAAAGGAAGGCCAGCACCCTGAATCATGCCGAGTGCCTCATGGGTTTGCGGTTTCAACCCATCATCTGCGGCAACAACCAAAATCGCAATATCTGCCACTTTGGCTCCCCGAGAACGCATCGTACGAAAGGCCTCGTGGCCCGGTGTATCGATGAATGTTATAATTTTCCCTTCATGACGCACTTGGTAGGCACCAATGTGCTGCGTGATACCACCACTTTCGCGAGCAGCAACGTCGCTTTTCCGAATAGCATCAAGTAATGTTGTCTTACCGTGATCCACATGACCCATAACAACGACCACCGGAGGACGAGGCTGCGTTTCTACGTTAAGTAACACTCTCTTTAAGGTTTCCGCGACGCCAACCGTCCCCTCGCCAGAACCGCTTTCGCCTTTCTCCTTAACGGTAAAACCAAGATCCTCAGCCACAACAGCGGCAGTCGCAAAATCAAGACGCTCGTTTACTGATGAAAGAATTCCGTTTTTTAAAAGCTCGGTCATCAGCAAAGGAACACTGATGCCAAGAGTTTCCGCGAGTTCCCGAACAGTAATCTCAGACGGCAAGGCAACGCCAGTACTGGCAGCAGCAACGGCTTCCTGAATTTCCGCTTGCTTCTTTTCTTCTTTTTGGCGATGCTCAATATCACGCATCGCGGCAGCATAAGTGCGCAAAATCTTCGTCGCCACCCGATCGTCAACCTTAATGGCTTTACGCCCAATATCAAAACCAAGCTTAGGAAGATTTTCCTTAAGGTCGTTGGGTGAGACTTTCAACCGTCTCGCGAGTTCGCTAAGATTCATAAGGTTTTGATTATAGAAGAAATATACCAAAACGTCAACAATTCTACTATGACTCCCCAAGGTTTTCTCTTTGTTGATAAGCCAATCGGCCCAACTTCTCACGACGTGGTCGCTCATGTTCGCCGTGTACTGTCCGTCGGCAGTGGCAAGGTTAAAGTTGGTCACGCCGGCACACTCGACCCACTAGCAAGTGGGCTCCTGATTCTTGGCATAGGAAGTGCTACTAAAGCGCTTGGTCTTCTGGTGGGACTCCCTAAACGCTACCAGTGTTCAATACGGCTAGGCGCAACAACGATTACGGACGATAGCGAGGCGCTTCCTGAACCAACAGAAGGCGCTCACGCACCAGGTAAACATGAAATCGATCAAGTACTCCAGCATTTTATTGGCAAACAAGAACAGCGGCCACCTGTTTTCTCAGCAAAAAAACAACAAGGTACTCCGCTTTATAAATTGGCTCGCGCCGGAAAAAACGTTGAACCTAAGAACCACTGGATTAGTATTACCGAACTATCCTGCGTAAATTTTGCCTACCCAAAGCTCGACATTGACGTTGCCTGTTCATCTGGAACCTACATTCGCTCTCTAGCACGAGACATTGGCGAATCTCTGAAAACGGGAGGATATGTTCAAAAACTACGCCGAACCGTAATTGGTCCTTTTGAGGTAACCGCAAGTGTCCCCTATGAACAGCTAACCTTTGAAACAATCATGAAAAACTTAATAACACCTGAAAATGTACTTATTATTGCGAATAAGGCGAAGTAGTAAGAAAAAGACGACTCGTGTTGACGTTGTACAAAAATCTGCTATGCTGATTCCTACCTTTATCCGTTATTAACTTTATGCCTAATAAACCAAGCGCTGCAAAAGCCCTTCGTCAATCCATTAAAAAAACCGTTATCCATCTTAAGGTCAAGGATGAATTGAAGCGCTCTCTCAAGCGTGCCCGCCGCGCAGTTGAGGCAAAATCAGCCGATGCAGAAATGGCAGTTAAAGAGGCCGCTCGTCTGATTGATCGCTCAATCAGAAAAAAAATACTGAAAAAAAATGCTGCAGCGCGAACAAAGTCGCGTCTGGTCAAACTTTTGCAGAAACGTAAGTCGTAAGAAAACGTACCAGCGCGGTTTTTCCGTCTAACTGTCCAGTTTTAATTGCCAGGTCTACATCCGCTAACGCGGTGTAGGCCTCTTTTGTATGTAACGGATCTGCTGCACGCGCTACGTTTGTCAGCTTCTTAATAACATACGGATGCACGCCGAAAAGCGCTTTCTTATTGGTAGGTGATGAATCCGTCAGTAAAAAAATAATGCGTAGTTGCTGTTCCAGAAGTGTAATTAATAACTCAGGAGCCAACCCATTATCGAGTTGCTCACTCAAGCGCGGCAGAGCAGCAGCAAGATCCCCGGAAGTGATTGCCTCCACCAAACCAAAAATGTTGTCGTCAACGCTCGGAACACTGAGCTGCATTACTGTAGCAGTGTCCACTGCCGCGGCTCGCGGCAGGTAGGCGTCAATTTTCTGTATGGCATTGCTGAGGGCCCAAGGGTCATCACCTACACGGCGCAATAGGTCATCGACAGCTGCTGGCACTATCTGACGTTCGCGATTATTAAATTCTTCTTTTACAAAACGTTGTAATTCAGCGTGTCCCATTTTCGGAAACGACTGGCAGTAAGCATGACGACGCAGCCAAGCCAAGAGTTTATGTTTAGTTTTTGGCTCATCTTCTTCATAAAAAATAATAACGTTGCCGTCTTTTACCTGTTGGCTAATTGCTTCTTCAACAGCATCAAATACGGCGAGCTTTTTTTGTGAGAATAAATTTTCAATAATGAGTAAGCGGCGGCGAGCAATCAGCGACCCCGTACTGAGGTGGTGTCGAACATCAGCAACTTCAAGCGTACTTCCGTCAATGGTACTACTCGAAAGGCCTGAACTATCAACCTCTGTATAGAACTTGTCACGCAAGGAAGCTAACTTCTTACGCGCTCGATAACTATCGGGTCCGGTAATTAAAAAAACCATAGTTATACGATATTGAAAGCTTTGAGATTACCCCAGCTGTCCCCTGCTTTCATATTAACTTCAATCGGTGCGGCAAGAGAAGCAACAACAACCATAGAATCCCGCACAACTTTACCTACGAGAGCAACCTCTTCACGAGGAACCTCAAGAACGAGTTCGTCGTGAACCTGGAGCACTAATTTTGTACGCGGCGAAATGCCAGGCAAAAGGTCAAAAACGCGAATCATAGCGAGCTTCATGATGTCCGCAGCTGTTCCTTGAACTGGCATATTTACCGCCATCCTCTCTCCGGACTGGCGCACCTGTGCTACTCCTGAATTCAATTCAGGTAAGTAGCGACGTCGTCCAAAAAGTGTTTCTGCGTATCCTAACTTTCGCGCCGACACAACCACCTCATCTAAGTATTGTTTAATGCCGTCAAACGTAGAAAAGTAACGATCAATAAACGACCGCGCTTCCTCATTTGAAAGGCCAGTTCTGGAAGCAAGCCCCCACGCTCCCATACCATAAAGAACGCCAAAGTTAACTTCTTTGGCAGCATAACGCATGGTGCTCGTAACCTCGGCTAGTGACACATTATTAATGCGGGCAGCGGTTGCCTGGTGAATATCTTCACCACGTTTAAAAATGCCGAGCATTGTTGCGTCATTAGCTAACGACGCAACAATACGCAGCTCAATTTGAGAATAGTCAGCGGACAAGAGCAGCATGCCGCTCTCGGCAATGAAAGCATTGCGAACTTCGGCACCCAGTTCGGTCCGAACCGGAATATTCTGGAGATTTGGCTCAGACGACGAAAGTCGCCCCGTTGCTGTTATGGTTTGGTTGAAACTGGTGTGGAGTCTGTTAGTCTTGCTGTCGATCATGGCAGGCAAGGCATCAAGGTAGGTCGACCGTAATTTTGCCAGTTCCCGATATTCAAGAATGGCATCAATAATAGGATGGGAGCCACGCATCTTGTCCAATTCAGCTGCGGCAGTTGAAAATCCCGTCTTCGTTTTGCTGATGCCAGACGTTGAAAGCTTCATTTTTTCAAAAAGAATGTGACCCAACTGTTTCGGGGAAGCTACATTGAAAGAAGTACCGGCAAGCGTGGTAATCTTCTGCTCAAGTTCCGTAAGCCGCTTACTAACGCGACTGCTCAAACGACCCAAAATAGCCGGATCAAGTTTGATACCATTTTCTTCCATGGTCGCCAAAACGGGTATGAGCGGCACCTCTATGGTAGCAAAAAGTTTCGCGAGGCCATTATCTTGTAATGCTTGACCGAGTTTTTTAGACAACCGATAAGTGTAATCAGCATCTTCACAGGCGTACTCAGCTAGTTCATCAAGCGGTACATCCGCCATGCTCTTCTGCTCTCCCTTTGCTTCTCCAATAAGATGAGTAATAGGGATTTTTCGATGACCAAACTCAGTAAAAGTAACCGTATTTAAATCGTGCGACCGTGATCCCGGATTCAATAAGTATGAAGCGACCATGGTATCTCCGGCTATACCCGCTAAAGAAACCCCAGCTTGCCGCAGCACTTCCATGTCATACTTAATGTTATGCCCCCACTTTTTCACACTGCTACTTTCTAAAATGGGGCGCAATGCTTCCAAGTACTCTGCGTGCTTTGCGACGGCAATGTAATATGCTTCACCCTCACTCCAAGAGAACGACAGACCAAGTAAGGTAGCCGCAAACGGGTTAATATCTGTTGTTTCAGTGTCGAGCGCGAAAATTTGCTGCTCTTTTATTTTCTTTAATACCTGATCAAATGCTTTATCGTCGTTTACGAGCAAGTAGTGCTCTTGACGCTGACGGTCCTCGTGCGAGCCATTCTGACGCTCTCTTGTTTTTGCGCTCTCCGGGAGTTTTGCCAGAAGTGAAGTAAAAGCCAACTGTTGAAATAACGCCACCACGGCATCAATATCTGGCGGCTGTGCTTCTAAGTCACTCATTGATTCTGCACAGGGTGCATCGCAGTTAATGACAGAAAGCTGACGCGTCATGAACGCATTCTCCCGATAAGTACGCAACAACTCCTGTATGCGTTTCGTCAGTGGAGCTTTCAACGACTCATCTTTTTCTAGGGTGTCATACAGTTTTTCCAGTGTTTTATACTTTTTAATAAGTAACGCCGCAGTCTTCTCTCCAATACCTTTAACGCCCGGCAGGTTATCGGACGGATCTCCTTTGAGCCCACGAAAATCTATAAGTTCGGACGGCGTTAATCCGTAGCGGTCAAAAACAGCTTTTTCGTCATAAATCACTCCATCTGTTAAGCCCCGCCGCAACGTGTAAACACTGGTTGTCTTGTTTACGAGCTGCAGGGCATCAAGATCACCCGTCAGAATAACCGTCGGCAAATTCTCTTTCGCAGCGCGCGCTGCAATGGTGCCAATAAGGTCGTCGGCTTCAAAGCCGGCGGCCTCAACCGTCACCACATGAAATGCAGCCAAAACTTCTTTTAAAATAGGCAGCTGATCATACAGCTCATCCGGCTGTTTCTCTCTTGTTGCTTTATACCCATCATAGGCCTCGTGACGGAACGTTGCCTCCCGTCGATCAAAAGCAACAACAAGATGCGTTGGTTTCAACTCTTTGGTGACTTTTAAAAAAACGAGGAGAAACCCATACACGGCGTTTACCAGTCGGCCATCTTTTGTTTGTAGATTCGGCAAAGCATGCCAAGCTCGATGGAGCAAAGCATTGCCATCAATAACAAGAAGCTTGCTGCGCTCAGCCATAAATGAATGTACGTCTATGTTTCGTGCCGACTTTCTTCAGTCGAGGGTAGCAGTGTTTCCTCTTGGCACACCGGACAAACCTCATCGTTATCAAAACGAACTTCTACCTCTTGTTTGCAGTTGGTGCAAAAACGCTTGACGTGAGGGACGCGATCGGTCTTGGGTGGAAATGCTGTCATATACGTGCTCTCTAGGTTAATTAAATGTTGATAAACGAGATACGTTGTTACAACTTAAAATTCAAAAAGCAAAACTGCAACTCAAAATTTGAAATTTTAAACTAATCTATTGAGTCTCTACGTTTTTGAGTTTTGTTTTAATTTCCAGAACTCCGTATCACGTACAGCGTAAAGCGTCTAACACAAAAGGGGTTGTCCCGAAAATTCGCTGGAGGCGCCGGGGGGAATCGAACCCCCGCATCGCGGTTTTGCAGACCGCAGCGTTACCACTTCGCCACGGCGCCGTAATGCGAACATCGGGATCCCGACTTCCTTACTTTATACCTTAAAATTGTACGTCGGGACAGACCACACGCGCAGCGTTACCACTTCGCCACGGCGCCATAATACAAACTTCGGGATCCCGACCTCTTCGTTACTATAATAACAGATAGTGCGTCGGGACAGACTAAGCAGTCGGCGTTACCACTTCCTTGTCCGTCCGTAGCTCTGACGTTACGTCGCAGCGGAGGTGGACTTGTCCGTCCGTAGCTCTGACGTAATGTCGGAACGGAGGCGGAGCCACGGCGCCATAAGGTACACACATTAAACTTCCCAATCTCTCAGCGTAGTATCCGTATACTCTACACCAAAATGCGTCCACCCTCACTATAAATGGTATTGACCCCCAAGGCAAAGCCCTAGACCCCTCAATTCGGCCACGGGCGAACCGAGAAAGGGAGCGCGGCATAGCTACGCAAGTATCAAATGGTAATCCCACTTCGCCGAGTCAAACTCACCTCCTTCGCTCCCACTTCGTATAAAACTACGGTGGACACAGCTAGGCTACGGACGGTCAGGGAGTTACGAGGGATATTTTTGCCTCAGTATATGGTAACCTCGCGGCAAGCCGACGAGGTATTGAGGACAAAAATAAGCTACTTTTTCCTCAGAAACAAACAAATTGGTATCTTATGCTATAATCCAAACACTTCATCTATGAAAGTCTTAATTATTGCCGGCGGCCAAGGAACGCGCTTATGGCCACTATCACGAAGCAATCGACCAAAACAATTGCAGGCGTTGCTATCCCAAAAAAGTCTTTTGCAAGAAACCGCTGCGCGTATGGCCTCAGCAGTTCAACCAAATGATATCTATATCGTTGTTTCAGATAATTTTCAGCTCTCGGAAGTAAAAAAACAATTACCTCATATTCCAGGGCAAAATATTGTGCAAGAACCAGGGGCCAAAAATACAGCCGCGGCTATTTGTTATGGCGCAGCAATATTAGCAAAAAAAGGATTTTCAGAAGAAACGATGCTTGTTCTGGCCGCTGATCATGTTATCAAAAACAATGAAAAACTGATTGTTGCTGCTAAACTCGGAGAAGAGTTTCTCACGCATAATCCTCAAAAACTGATTACCTTTGGAATAAAACCAACCTACCCAGAAACTGGTTATGGGTACATCAAACGAGGAGCAGAAATATCTTCTGGTGTTTATTCGGTTCAATCTTATAAGGAGAAGCCGGACAAGATTGCCGCCGAAACTTATACAAAAAATGATACCTATTTATGGAATGGTGGGATTTTTATGTGGAAGATAAAAACACTACTGAATCACTTTGAAAAATACTCTCCGGAACATACGGTCATTATGACAGCGGTGCAGAACGACGAAGATATTAATACTGCCTATAGCAAAATACCGAGTATCGCATTTGATTATGCAATTTCAGAAAAAGATCCTGATCTTGTCGTTATACCAATTGACTTAGAATGGACAGACATCGGCCACTGGAAAACAGTTAAAGATATCCTACAAAAAAATCCTGGCGAAAACGTAACCGAAGGACGTCATATTCAGTTTGATACCTCGAACTGCCTAATAGTTAATAGAAGTGACCGTATCATTGCGACTATCGGTCTCGATAATTTAATTATTGTAGATTTACCCGATGCTCTATTAATTTGTCCGGCTGACCGCGCGCAAGATGTACGAAAAATTGTTGCAGCAATCGAAGCAGAGAGTGAAACAAACTTAACTTAACGTCATTTCTGGAATAGAGTTTGCAGCATTCGTGTAAAAATTCCACCACGCGGCTTCAGTTCAATTGGTCGGGCAATAGGTGTAGTGAATGTCATGTCAATAATGTCGGACTGATACGTTTCATAGTCAGGATGCTCCACGCTTAACCGGTAGCGACCGGGTGGCGGTAAAAACTGATAGGATCCGGTTTCATCCGTGTAGGTCGGGTTCACCTGGTCATAAAGGGAACCAGGCCAAATGGTGAATCCAGCAGCGTCTGAACGCTCAACAGAGAGCGTCACCACGGCGTCGCGAATACGCTCTTGTTGGCCTCGTGGCGTTACGGCATAGATATAACCAGCATCTTCCGTCACAATATCGGTGGCAATCGTTTTACTGGGTCCGTCGCTATAGGCCAGATGCGTGCGTAACTCATAATGCCCAACAAGCGGCGGGACCGTAACAAACGTTGCGTATACTCCTGCTTCGTCTGTTAACTGATACGGAAAGGTAGCAACAGAAAGAGCCAGGGCTTGGGCTTCTGGTATGGTCATAGCGTGCGCTTGAGGTATCTCTAAAAAGAGATTCTCCGGCACCGCATCAGGTGCAGAACGGCCCTTAACCTGCGTCAGGATAAGATCGGCTGTTACTGCGGTGACGGGTCGTGAAGGCCGCACAAATAGTTTAAAGCTGTAATTTATTGGTAAATGGAGGTCGTTTTCCGACGATACTGACAGTGGGAAATTGCCAAAGGTCGACTTAGCAATAACAGTATCCGCGGGTAACGTAGTGGGAGCGGTGGTGGGTCTCGGACGCACCGTTGTAACCAGTGGACTCGGCGTTGTTGGTGTCGGCGTTAAAGCTGTTGGGGAAAGCGGCCGAATAATGCCCGCAACTTTGCTGCCAAGTTCGCTTAAGTAGGCCGGCGTGTCACGGCCGACAAAAGCAACCGTACGCTCCGCAAATCGCGACAGAACCGTACTATCCCTCTTGGCAACTTCTGTTAAGGCGCTAAAGAATGGCGCGGGCGACGGAGGCCTCAATGCAACCAGTTGTTCGACTAATTGCCTTTGCATATCTTGTATACCAGCGGGAATATCATGCAGAGCGAATGCAATAGTACTTTCACCAACTATACGCACCGCTTGAAAGTCGCTCTGTATATCTGAGCGGAGTATGGCAAAGAGTGGGGTGGGTGACGGCGGCTGCAACGCTACAGCTAACTGACGAACGCGTTCCTGCCAGTGGCCGTAGGCCGCAGGAACTTCTTCAGCAACAACTTTGCCACTCTGACGAATGACATAACCAGTGATAGCAAAGTCATCCTGTACTCCTCGACCCACCGCAACCAGGAACGGTCGAAGGGATGGCAGCGGTTGCGGACGGTTCGCTGCAATACCGGACACCACCGTATTGCGATACTCTGTGGCAAGACGCGGCACGACATCGATAACCGAGCGACCTGTTTCGACGACCACGCCATACGCTAAGCGAGCATTGGAAGAGATGCTTTGCCACAATGCCAGAAAGAAAGGCTTAGGAGATAACGATGCAGGCGGCTGCAACGCTACAGCTAACTGACGAACGCGTTCCTGCCAGTGGCCGTAGGCCGCAGGAACTTCTTTAGCAACAACTGAACCGCTCTGACGAATGACGTAACCAGTAATAGCAAAATCATCCTGTACCCCTCGACCCACCGCAACCAGGAATGGTCGGAGGGATGGCAGCGGTTGCGGACGATTCGCTGCAATGCCGGACACCACCGTATTGCGATATTCGCGAGCAAGACGCGGCACGACATCGATGACCGAACGACCCGTTTCGACGACCACGCCATAGGCTAGGCGAGTACTGGAAGAGATGCTTTGCCACAATGCCAGAAAAAAAGGTTTAGGAGAGGGGGATGGCGGCAGTGCAGCAAAACGGTTATGAATGTCTGTTTTGAGTTGATCAGCGAGGCGTGGAATCTCGGAAATCATGAGGCGAGCAATTTCAGTACTTACTCCGATAGCCGACCGGCCGAGACTCAGAAGATGGCGAATGCCTTCAACGATGACCGTTCGAATCGTTGGCCTGCCTGGCGGAGCAAGCTCGGAGAGAATACTGCGAACGTCTGTTCCAAAATTAGTGACTAAACGAGGTGTTTCTCTCAAGACAAAATTACCGAGACTTCCTGCAGCACCGCTAATAGTTGAAACACTCCTCGTTGCGTCTTTAATAATTTGCTCAACTCGAGGGAGAGTTAATGGTGATGCAATCGGTATTTCCGTAGACACAGGCGCGGGAGCAATGACCGACGGCGGTAAATTGGGGGGTACTACCGGAGTAACACTTGGTGGAACACCCGAAGGCGATGGCAAACCAACGATGGCAAAATGCACGGTAGCAACCGCACTTCTTCGTCCATCCTGGCGCGTTGCCGACACCAAGAGGACATACTGTCCGTTCGGTAGATCGGCTAACTTAAAAGAGAAAAGACCTTGGTCGTCGGCAACGGTACTCGTTGTAACCCCGGCAACAACCAAACGGATGCGCGCAAACGCATCGCTCTGTCCTTTTACAATAACCACGTGCTCGTGCAATGTGCTGCCATCAATTGGCTGCATTATTATCGGTGCAGGTAAAAGTGCTGGCGGTGGTCCCGGTTGCGAAGGAAATGGCGGCACGTTAACCGTAACCAATGGAGAGGTTCGCGTTTCAATTCCATCGCCATTACGCGCACGCACACGAAATTGATAACTCTCTCCTGGAACAAGATTGGCAAAAAGATAGGTTTCTGATTTTACCCAACCAGAAGTCACGCCGTCTGTGACGTTCTCAAAGAGAAGAGCCGAACGACCAGCTGAAAGATTGGAAAAACCATGGCTTATGCTATCAGAAACCGCATGCAAATATACGTCACTCGCATCTTTATTAAGCGCTGCCTCGATAGCAATGGGACTTTCTATCAATGTATAGACATCCGCAAAACGATCCGAAGGATAGGACGCGCCAGCTACATTCGTCGCGTCAACCGTTCGCCCGCTCGCCCGCTCGTTGGCATGCAAATTTTGTTCATCAAGATAGTGCAAATTGCTGCTCACCCAAGGAGGTGTAGTTGCACGAACGGTGCCGCTTGCATCACGAATTTCAAATCCAGTTTCGTTGTTTGCGGTGTCCTCAAAAAACCAGCGAATCGATGTCGCATCAAGTGCTTCACCGTTGAGTGAACGCGGCGCAGAAGGTAATGCACTGTCTCCGACCGATGGGGTAATAAAACCACCACCTCCAGTTACTGGTGTTGGTGGTGGAATAGGGATGGCGGATGTTGGTGTGGACGTTACCTCAGACGAAGTAATGACCGATGAACCAGAGCTATCAATAGCTCGGACAGTAAAATAATAGGTCGTGCCGCCAGTGAGTCCTGTTTTTGTAAAACTTGTGACATTGCCAACATTTTCATAAGTCTCAGCGCCAGAAGTGGTCGCGGTTCCAACCAAATAGTGATCAACCGCCACGCTACCAGTGGCTACTGTCCAGGAAAGAGCCACTTGTTCGATACCTGCTGTTGGTGTCACTAATGGCGCAGTTATAAATGACGGGAAGTAGAGAAACCCGGCGTGCTCAGCAAAAGAGCTGGAAGAACTTGCGCCAATAACCGTCTGGCCACTCGTGCTCAAGTACTGGAAACTTGCTGAAGTTGAGAGTCCACCTTCGACCGCAACAACCGGGTCACGAAGGATAAAACTTGAACTTACGTAATCGGTTGCAAACGCCGTCGCGGCGAGAAAACTCGCTGCGACGGCGATAATGCCAACGACAAGAAAAACAAAACGTTTTATGATGGCACGCGTATACTCCATGCGTTAACGACACTGCTGACCGCCGCAATAACCTCCGCAACAATCAGCACTGATTTATTTCTTTGCTTGGCTAATTGCCTGCACTACTCGGCCGTCATTCCTCAGATTTTCCCAGAAGAGAACTTTACTGCGCTCAATGTACATGGTGTTTTCTGGTCCGTGTAACTCGTCACCAAGCTTAATAAGATTAATGTTCGGCTGCTGTTGCGGTGCCCCTTCTGCTGGCTGCTGCAAGGGTTGTGAAACTTGCAAGTAATAAATATCACTCAACGTAACGTAGGTTCGATTGATGCCAGAAAGTTTTCCAAAATAAACCTGACCGTTAGCCAAAAACACTGCTTGCCATTTCTTACCGTCCGGACGGGGAACGAGTAACCCACTTCCTGAATATACCCAATACCCTGCTCCGACGAAAACAACAATCAAAACCAGGACACCCAAAAAAGAAAAAAACTTTTTCATGCTATATTTGCGCATGCTTGCGCTCATAGCAGGGCTAACCTCGGAACGCGTTATCGCCATACATGAATGTGATTACTAAATAAATGAGTGTTTCAATAGTTCTTATTTTAACACATTCAGTCATAAAACTAAAAGCTCCTCGGTTGAGGAGCTTTTAGAAAAACTAACCACTATTATTAATCTGACCGAGTGGATGAACCGCCTGATCCTTGGTTCGTGCCACCACCCGTTGGTGTACCACCGCCAGCATTATCGCTCGGTGTTGTATTGCCGCCAAGTACATTCCCTCCGCTCTGTGGCGTGCCCAATCCGCCCCCGCCAAGTCTGCCAGTAACTGATCCGATTTCTGTTGTATTGCTACTGTTGCCCCCAAGTGAAGTGAAGCCCCAGCAGCTCGTATCGTTATTTCCACGATCCATTATTGTCGCGGCGGGAGCAATGTGGTTACTGCCAGTAGCGCAGCCAGCATTTTGAACTAAGATGAGTGAGAAGTTGCTTGATCCGGTGAGATTCAGGAGCCATTGGCTGACCGAACTACTGCCTGCACCAATCGTACTCGAATATAGGTTGACGGTATTTGCTCCTCCGCCTGTAGCCGTAAAGGTTCCGGCTACACCGAATGTCTTTTGCGCTGCAAAACGAACGGTCTTCGCAGGAGAAACAATGGTTAAGTTATAGAAGTCAGTACCTGCACTTCCACCAACGTTTGACGTTGAACTATTTGCATCGGGCGAAGCTATAACGACCGTACTATTTGAGTGCGTAAACGTACCATTGTTGGTCCAGTCTCCATAAACGGTAAGTTGCGCATTTGCCGGCGCGGTAAGTGTACCGCCAATCGTTAAGTTACCTACAACGCCAAGTGCGGCATTGCTAGAAGTAAGATCAAACGTTCCTGCGTTAACATTAAGGTTACCGTTCGCCGTTACAGTGCCAGCTCCAGCAACAAAGGTTTCACTGGCGTTATCGAGGGTCAAATTATTATACGTCACTGGGACAACAGTCGTACTACCGCCGGCATTGTCGCCGCTATATACCACCGTGGAAGTTGAAGGCGTAAAAGTACCGGTTGCGACAAAAGGTGTGCCCGAGGTTCCAGAGAGTGTGAGGGTCCGCGTCTTGCCGTCCAAGACCGCACCCGTGCCGATCGTGAGCACGCCTGAAACGGTTGTGTCGCCGGCCAAGTCATAGGTATCGCTGCCAGTCACCTGCACATTATTGTAGGCAGCCGCTGTTACGTTGGTGTTGCCAACAGCATTTGCTCCGCTATATACCACCGTGGAAGTTGAAGGCGTAAAAGTACCGGTTGCCACGAATGGCGTGCCAGATGTGCCCGCAAGAGTAACAGTGGAACCGCTAGCGTTCAAGGTGTGATTTGCGGCAATAGTGAGCACTCCACCAACAGTCAAAGTCGTTGTACCGCCAACGGTTGTCGATGATGCAGTTGTGCCGTTGCCCACGGTTAAATTACCCAGTGTAATTGTTCCGGCAGTACCGGAGCAATTGACGCCATCAGAACCAATACAATTATTGCCGCTCAATGACCCAAAAACAGTTGTGGTGTTTGATGCTGATTGCGTTAAACTTTGGCCACTTGCAACTTTGATGCTGCCGGAGTTAGCAGTAGTTGATCCAACCTGCAGATCGTTAGCACCGAGCGCCAGGGTTCCTCCGGAAATAGTTAAGTCGTTGTTCGCCACAACGTTTCCACCTGTCGAGAATGTACCACTACCATTAATAGTAAGATTATAATACGTCTTTGCGCCAACAGTTGCACCACTGCCACTCGTATAGGTAACCGTAGAAGCGTCAGAGGCTGTAAGCGTAGTGATTCCAAGAGGTGTACCAGACCCAGCGAGAGTAAGAGTATTACTGTTCAGTGTGAGACTGCCAGCCCCAGAAAGAGACGTCAGTTTCACGCTTGAATTTAAACTGTAGGTGCCGGTGATCACCACCACTCCCAAGTCCTGCTTTGTGCTGTTCATGTCGGCGATAACAAAACTACCTACCCCAGACAACGTCGTTGTGCCCGATCCTTTTGTGTATGTCGCACCGTTTGAAATAAGGAGACTGTAGCCAATCTGAATAGCGGGGTTATTCGTTGCGGCAGTCACTGACCCTGAGGTTATGCTTACATTGTGCGCCACTGACAGCGTGCCACTTCCTAGAGTTTCAGTCCCAGAACCAGAAAGATAAAGCTCGTTATAGGTTGTGGCAGCAACCGTCGGAGAATTACCACTGTAGGAAACGATCGAAGTTGAAGGGGTAAACGTGCCGTTTACGACGAATGGCGTGCCCGTTCCAGAGAGAGTGACGGTGTAGGTACCCGGCGCAAAAGTCGCGGAGACTCCTATGGTAAGAACGCCGGTTACAAAGTTGTCAGCTCCGAGATCATAAGTATCAGCACCTGTGAGCTGTAAATTATAGTAAGCGACATCAGTAATACGCGTGTTACCAGCGGCATTAGCGCCGCTATACACCACCGTCGACGAGGATGGTGCAAAAATACCATTGTTGGAAAGCACAGTTCCAGATGTACCAGACAATGTCAGCGTTGCTGTATTACCATCGAGCGTATGCTGAGATGCTGTAGTGAGCAAGTTTGCAACAGTTACACTACCAATGAGTGTTGTTGTTCTTGTTGAGATACCATCTCCAAGTATTAGGTTATAAAAGCTGTATGTTCCACTTCCAAGTGTGCCCGTTCCGCGTAGCGTCGTTGTTGAAGAGGCGGACGAGGTAATGGTGCCACTGCCAGTGATCGAACCAACACCGCTCGCGCCCGTTGCCCCGACCGTAAGATTGTTTGTAGCAAGAGCTAGTGTTCCTCCATCGACATGAACACTACCACTCGCAGTGGTTGCTCCACCTGGTGCAAATGTTTTTCCGGTCCATACATGAAGTTCGTAGTCACTATCAACGGCGAGTACCCCCGCGTTTGAAGTGAAGTGAATGTCGGTGTCGTCGTCTTTGTCGTATTGTCCAAGATTGGTATTAGTTATAGAGGTTCCTGTTTCATAACGAACAATCAAAGTGTTTTGGTAAAGATTGAGACCGGTTGTTGTAATACCGTCAGATACGGTAACCAAAGCCGCAGAAACACTCCCGACGCCATTGGTATCCAAATAAATTGTAACCACATCACCAGAATTTGCCGTTATTGACGAAATACTATAGGCGCCGGTGCTGGCTGACACGCTATAGTCTCCTACGCCATTTACTTTGATACGAACTGTTGGTGTGCCTGTGATTGGTGTTGTTCCTTCGTCTGAATAAACTGTACCCGACAGGGTAATTGTTGTTACACAAGAGGCTCCAGCATTAAACGACCAATTGGCATTATTGTTTCCACCATCGGTTGAGTAAGTGGCGCAAATAGCGAGGCCACTATTCGACCATGAAACAGTTGTATAGGTAACTGTGGCCGCAGTCGGATTAATGGTCCACGCACTTGAGGTACTTGAACGAGTTAAAGTAATTTCGTTACCAAGAGAACCACTAACTGACCAATTATGACTGACAGTTGTGGTTGAGCCATCGGCAAATTTAACCGTTCGAGTTCCAGAACCGGCTGGTATAGTTAAATCATAAAAGGAGGTATTGCCGGTAACCGTTTGTATGCCTGTAGTGGCAGACAAAGTAATCTCGTACGCGCCCGGCGTAAATGTTCCTCCGTTGTTAGTCCAGTCGCCAGACACCGAAAAACTACTATTAGCAGTAACCGTAGCACTTACACCAATCGCAAAGTTTTTTAAAGTCTTCCCTCCACCAGTAATGCTCTTGCCTGTTCCTGTCATAGTTAAGGTGGAGGTGTTGGCTGTGACCGTACCAGCTAAAGTGACACTACCCGCCACACTTGGAGTGGCACTGCCCATAACAAAGGTGGAACTAGAACCTAGGGTAAGATCGTTAGCAATAGCCAACGCAGCATTCGCTAGAGTAACCGTGCCCGAACCAGAAGTTGTGAGGTTGTTGAGAGTCTTGCCGTTACTAGTAAGAGTACCCGTACCAGACATAGTAATAGTACCCGAGTTATGGTTGAAGGTGGTAACATTGGTAAGATCAAAATTGCCAGAAACCGACCAATTGCCAGAGCCCATGGAGACTGTAACTGCTCCGTTAACTGGGGTAGTAGTAAAATTACCAGTAACCGTAACGGTAGCTGGGTTATTAGTAGCACCATCTAATAAAAGTGTACCAGTACCAGTAGTAATCAGGTTCATCCCGGCCGAGAAGGTTGGAGTAGAAGATGCTGCAAAAATAAGTTGGCGAGCCGAAGCCGTGGTGTTTTTGCCAGTAACTGCCCCACCAAAAGTACGGTTAGGTATGGTTAGATTACCATTCAAAGTATCAAGTGTAAGTAAGGAAGACATGGTGCCAGTGGCTGGGAAAGCCGTGGCGCTATTTTGGTAAAGTAAGGTACCGGCCCCCGTGATAGTTCCAGTAAGAGTTAGAGTGGTGCCAGTGTTTCCGGAAAGAGTGAGGGTGCGAGAAGTACCAATGGTCAAACTTCCGCCTAAACCACTAACGGTCAAAAGAGAAGAGACTGTAAGGTCAGAAGTTGATAAGGTGATCGTACCGCTGGTATTGCTAATAGTGAGATTAGCCAAGGTCTTCCCTCCACCAGTAATGCTCTTGCCTGTTCCTGTCATAGTTAAGGTGGAGGTGTTGGCTGTGACCGTACCAGCTAAAGTGACACTACCCGCCACA
>JBAZXG010000007.1:0-64108 GCA_041660005.1 Patescibacteria group bacterium
CGTTAGTGCATATTTAGGAGTGGACTGTACTGGCAGTAGTCCACTGAAAGCTGAAGGTATGCCATACACTTTTATTGCCCCAGCTGCAACAGATACTTTTGAGCGTTTTAGTAAGAGCTTCTATGTTCAGAACACAGAAGACTTGCCAAGCTGTAGTGTCCGCCTTGGTAAAATGCTTAATTTGAAGCCGGTGGGTGTAGCAGGAGACTTTTCTGGCGACAAAGACAAGGGAGTTATCCTACGCAATGTATCCCTTCGAGAAGCAAGTCTTCATTACGAACTCGCCAGCCAGCTCGACACTGCTAGCTGCACAGGGATAGTTAACAACTCCAGCTGTGTGTTAGCAACGTATCAGACTAACTTTAAATCACCGGTTGTTAACACGCTTGACGCCGATACCAGCCCTACTGGTACTAAAACACCGAACACCGCCAACCGGCCAGAGTATACCTGCGTTGGTGCTAGCGAGAGCACTTCTGGAAAATGTCGTGGAACTACAATTCAATGTTCAAGTGATAGCGATTGTCAGTTGCATTTTGATGCCAACTTGCTTGTCAAAGTGCAGCCGAGTCGTGAATGTGGCAGCTGGCTTTCTTGTAAAACCTCCCGCGCTATAACTGGTGGTAATGTAACAAAAAATATTTGTCTTGCAGTTGAAGGTTGCGAACAACTTAATGACAAAGGCGAATGCGTGCGCACAACGGTTGATGTGCCGGATAAGGACCTCACCTATAATGCGGCAACTATTGACCAGCTCAAAGACCGCTCTGGGTATTCAGGCGCGGGTTTCAATTGGGGCAAGGTCTGTTCCAATGATCAGTTAAAGAGTTGTACGAGTGATGCCGATTGTGGTACAGGCGGTCTAGGAAAATGCACCCTGAGTATACTTCAAGGGTACATCACTCCCGGTTACATGGAGCAAGTTGGTCAGTCAACACCTTTGATCAATAGCAATTTTGAACTACCTAGTCTGCGCGGGGATGCTGTTGGCTGGGTAGGGTGGAACAACGGTCAAAATTTCCGAGTTATTCGTGATCCGGTTACTGCTCAGTCTGTTGGTGTTTCGTACCCTCGTGAAGGTAAGGCGTTCCTTGAGGTAAATGCCAACCATGACGTTCCTCCGATTTCGGGGCTTGACGCTGCTAACTACAGCAGGTTGGTTAGCGTCTCCGGGGGCAGTACTTATGTGTTATCCGCGGACATGAATACCCTACATTTCTCGGGTAAGAGTGCTGAAATTAGAGCATATCAGTACGATAAGGATGGAAATATAATAACCTATCCTTGCGTTATTGCTGGTAGCAACGAGGTCTGTAATTATTATGCGCTTCTTGATACTGGATCAGGGTTTGATTGGACTGTGCGTACCGATAAATTCACAACATTGTCTAACGCGCGTTATATTTCTCTTCAGTTTGCTTGGGTAGATAAAAATGAAGGCGCAGTGGGAGACAAGAATTCCGGCGCGTGGTATGTGGACGATATTAAACTGCAACCAGCCCTTCAGTACCAGAAGAATCAGTTTTACGATGAAAATAATCTGCCCGCCAGTCATGTTGCTCCTGATTTTCCGGCCTTACCTTACGAGAACGGTCTTGAAACGCTCGACTATAATTATGCCTCGCAGTCTTGTCGCTTATACCCAGAGCAGTCATCTCTATCCTGCCAGTATAATGATAGTAATGGTCTTCGACACAGTGGAAAACTTGGATATTGTCTAGTGCGTGATCCACAGAACAGTAATAACTGCATACAGTGGTGGCCGGTCGATAATATTATTGGAGAAGATACTGAACAAGACCGTGTTGGTTACCAAGGTCCAGTTCCGCTTTATTATTGTGCAGAGACCGTAGACAACTTTGTGCCGGTATTGTCCAATGGATTCCCGAGCGATTTTCCCGCAATTTATTACGACCATTGGGGTGATCATAATAGTGTGGGTCCTTGGACGCGAGATGTTATTGATGAGAAAAGCACCATTGTTATTGACTTAGCAACCTCGGGCAATGCTTTGTCGGGTGCACTGAAGGGTATCCCAACCGGAGGAATCGTCAATAAACCAGGTCCGTGTGTAAAAAATGCTACAACCATTGATGGTATTGAGGGTTGTGAAATTGCGCTCGCGGCTCAGGTAGACGGAAATAACGATAACGAGACCGAATGTGAGTCAGTGTATGTAAGCAATAGTCCGGGGGATGTGCCAGTAGAGGGTGTGAGTAGTGTTGATTTCAAAGTTGGAGATATCACTCATGCAGAGTATTTGTATGACGCTAAACCGTTTGGCCAGCGGCGTCCTTACTTCTTTGACCTCAGTGCTGTGCCGCCAGGAAATTATCGGTATCTGAAAATTTTTGATGGATCCGATACGGATGCTAACGGAAAGGTTTATAAATGTCAGGCTTCTCGACCAATTTTGTGGGTTCGTCCCAACTTTGCTTGTACAGCGGTTCTTCAGACGGTAGCCAGCGATGGGTCGAATAAAGCGTATGCAAACCGCGTAAGTCAAGGAAGTAGTGCTAAAATACAGTTTCCTTCTCCGGCTCCAGGCGTCGCCGGAAACCATGTTGAGTATGGATGGGAGCAAGATAGCCCGCCGTTTGGTGCCGCTGTCCCTCCTCCGCCGGCGGACGACCCAAGCTCGTGGGATACGAGTACTGATCCTGGACAACAAGCGTTATTCACGCTGCCACTGGATACTAATGTGACACAGCAAATTTCCCGTGCAGGGGCGCCTTATTCGTGTCGTCAGCCATTAGCAACGGTGCCCGCTTTTAACTCCAACATGAGTTCAGGAACAACGACTTTTAACTGGCCATTCGGCAATCAACAACCGATGTGCAGCACACTCTACGGTGCCCTTAACACTAACCTTACACAAGCCAAAGATCTTGTCTCTCAGTTATTTGCTGAATCGTATGGGGCGTGGCAATGGATCAATGGTGCTTATGGTCAAACAAACCCAATAGCGATTCAATCACCAAAAGATCATTGTACTAATAACAGTCGTGCAACGAGTTCAGTAAGTCCATGTGCTGTGGCTCCTTCGGTAACCAAAATAACACTTGCACCTGATACATCCGTTAAACCAATTAGACAGGTTGGCTCTGTTATGTTGAGTTTTACGACTGTTGCTGATCCCGGTCAGGAACCGATTGTTCGTTATAGTGTCGATTGGGGTGATGGATCGCATACCGTGCAAACGGGTCTAAAAATGGCAAGCCACCCGTCGATGCAAAATCCTGTTTCACTTGTACACAGTTATTCCTATGATAACGTTGTGAAATGTTCTGCTGAAACAGGACCAAACCGGTGCAATAAAGATGGGTTGATTAAAATAGTGAACGGTAACTACAGTGTGACCCCCCGCGTGCAGGTCCTTGATAATTGGGGTTGGTGTAATGCGGTGTATGATCAGGCGGCAGCAGACTCGGTAGCAGCCGCAGGGGATCCGCTTTATGGTCAAAATGGATTTTACGGAAGTTGTGATTTTAATAATGCCGCTGCTTGGCAGCTGTCAGCGGGTTCGGTTATTTTGCAGTCGCAGTAAATATTTATGAGCGACGTAATGTCTCCAAATGTAGATGCGGAACTTTTCAATCGGCAGCAGCCGCAAGGCGAGGACTACGGTGGTGAGCAAAATGGTGAGGCGTCACGTGCGGATACCTTTCGTCAACAGCAGCAGGAAGCGCGCAGAGCACAGGGAGACGCGCAAAGTCCCAAGAAAGGGACACTGAGTAGTGTTGCGCAAGCCGCGAGTACTCCGTCAGAAACCGTTAGCACTGTTAAAAAAGCAGCGCGTCTTTGGAAAATACTATCCGTGCTTGGCGTCGTCCTTTTTAATCCGATTAGCGCGTTCATAGCTGTTGCGTTAATTTCTATGGTTGCCTTGCGGGGATTTTGTGAAAGTCACTCAGTTTTGGGGTATATTTTCTGCAAATAGTTATGCCGAGATTATTTAACCGAAAAAAGTTATTTGCCTTTTTCCTTGTCTTAGTTGTAGCGGGTGTGCTATTTGGTGTTGTTGCGTCTTCATTTGCGCAAAGTCCTTCACCGGCACCGACTACTACGTCTATCGTGAAGACAGCTTCCGATAATGCCACACCTACTACCTGTTCTTGGCTCAACTTCTCCTGTTGGATTTCGGGCATGCTCTCTACCATCATTGGTCTGTGTATTACGCTGCTCGGGAAATTACTGACCTTTCTTATCATGGCGGTGATTTTCTTTAGCGAGTACAACGGCTTTATTACCTCTCCAGCCGTTGTGCTTGGTTGGAATATTGTGCGAGATATTGGCAACATGTTTTTTGTGCTCATTTTACTGCTTATTTCTTTTGGTACGATCCTCAATATTGAACAGTATCAACTGAAGAGACTGCTTCCAAAGGTACTACTCATGGCCATATTGGTGAACTTCAGCAAACTTATCGCTGGTGTGCTCATTGATTTTTCACAGGTTATCATGCTGACGTTTGTGAATGCCTATAGTCAGGTAGGCGCTGGAAATTTCGTGGAGGCGTTGAAGTTACAAAATTTATTATCCATAGATACCGCAACAGGGGAAGTTTCTAATGGTTGGACTGTGTTTGCCGGTTACTTCTTGGCACTCATCTATATTATCGTAGCTCTTTTTGTTGTCGGTGCGTTTGTGGCAATCGTTGTGGTGCGCATTGTCTATTTGTGGATGCTCATTATTCTCTCGCCGCTCGTTTACGTTTTGTCTGTGGTGCCTATTGGGCAAAAGTATGCGAGTCAGTGGTGGGAGATGTTTTCAAAGTATGTCATCGTCGGACCAGTTCTTGCCTTTTTCCTTTGGCTGTCACTCGCGACCTTGCCGAACATTATGACGAACGACAAAGGGTTCGGACCAACAGCGACAAGCCAGGATAAATCCGTTGGAGCTGATCCTGACTCCAAAGGACTCATTAGTATTTCTCTTACCGAAGCGGGATCGACGAGTCAACTCGTTGGTTTCATTGTGAGTATTGGCATGCTGCTTATTTCTTTGCAGTTTGCCATGCAAATTGGCGGCGCTGGCGGCAAAATTGCTGGTGCGGCGTATGGAAAACTTTCAAGCATGGGCATGAGTGCTGTTCGTGGTCCTGCTAAAGCATTGGGTGGATGGATTAACTCTGAGTGGCAGCAGAGAACGCATGGGTGGACGAGCCCGAAGCTATGGAAAGAAGCCATTCAGCATTCCCGTGACATTAAACTTAAGAAAGCCACCAAAGGGACGTCAGGTTACCTGCAAGACGTTTTTGAGCATGGTGTTTTTAAATCGATGGGTCTTCCTAAGGAAAAGCTGAAGGCAGTCATGCATAAGCAGCGCGTTAAAGAAGCACGTGATGAACAGATTGAGCTTGATGAACGAAATGCAGTAGCTACCGGTTCATTGGCGAAAGATGAAGCCGATGCAGCATTAGAAGAAGCGCATACCAAAGACACAAAGGTTGCCACGCTTTCAACTGAATTAGGAGAAGCTATTGCTCCGATTGACGCAGCATTTACGGCTTACGGTTCGAATATTGCCTCAAGCCGGAGTACTCTTGCAGCAAAAGAAGTAGAGCTGGCAGAGACAGAACAGCGTGTTAACCGTCGTAATGATTTGAGTTCGCGTCGGGTCAGTCTTGCGGGTATATCTCCTGCCGAGCAAACTGAACTGACTGCATTAGAGGGAACTGCCTCAGTAGATGATAGAAAATTAGGCACGTTGACGCGCTTAAGAAGTGAATATCAGGCAAGAGTTGGTGGAGCAGATGGAGAGAATGACCTAGCACAAGCTGAGCATGGGGCGCTAATGGTGAAGCAGCTACAAGCAGCTGCTTCTGAAGCGCGTCAAAGGTTTAATGATTATATACGAAATCCCGATCTGTCGGACCGTACAGATGAGGAGAAAAAAACGTATCGTCGGGAGTTAGAACAGAAAGCAGACGATGCCGACAGTAATGTTGCGTCGGCTAAGATTTCACTTGCTGGACTGCAGGTGGCAGCACTTCGGAGAAGCAATATTACGACTCCAGAAAAGCAGGCCTTGTTTGACACCGTGTTGAGCAACGCCACAACAAAAGAGCAGCAGCGTGCTTCTCTGTATCAAGAGTCGCGTCAAACCAAACAGGATGTTGCCGCAGGTAATAGTGCCGCCTTCTTAACCATCGCAGAAAAGAAGGCTGAAGGAACACGCAACAAGACGCGGGCAGAGCTTAGTTCGATGGATGATGGTGGCTTGAGTGAGCAGGAGGCAAATAGAAAGCTTGAGCGAATTGCGGCATTGATTGCAGAAGAGACAAGAACCATTGAACAATTGCAGTCACTCAAGGCTACCGCAACACCAACAGAACAGGAAAGCATGGAAGCGGAAGCAGTACGGCGCAAGAACCGCAAGGAAGAGCTTGAAAAAGCACAGAATGCGTTACAGTTGTATCAGTTTTCGTTAGCTAATGGGCAGCGGAATGAGGTTGCAGTTGCGCAACTTGCTCCTGCTGAACAAGAAGTATTTCGTCGTTCGGTTAGCCGGGCTGATGAAATTGTTGACTTTAAGCGGATGACGAAGGAGGAACTGCAGGGGTACCGTGATGGGGTGGAAGAAGCAAACGTTCGTGCTGCAGCGCGAGTCAGTGCCATTCGTGAAGAACAGATGGCTCCAAGTTCTCGCCAGGACATAGAAGCGAGGAGTAAGAAGTCAGATCATCTGAAACACGAAATTGACGAAAAGAAAGCTGAGATTATTGCGTCTATCTTGCCGCGCTACTATCGAGAGCAAGCCCGTCGTGAACTGGTAGCTGAAGAAAGTAAGAAGCTGACTACCAGTAACTACCACGAGCTCATTCAGTACTTTAAACAAGCCGAACATGAGGGGGACAAGTATAAAATGAGCGCAGTCTTACATAAGCTTACGAATGACTTGAACGAGAACGAACTTACCAATGATCTTGGCTATTCCAGCGACTTTGAGGGTTACAAGCAGTTTTTCGAAGATCGTTTCATTAATAACAGGAAAATAGGGATGAGCAGAAACGAAGCCCTGGCGCTTGCCTCAGACGTTTCATCTGTTGCCGAAGCAAAAAACCATTGGGATGTAGCGCGTACCGTTGACCTTGACGCAACTACGGGTAACTTCCGTTGGAAAAATGAAAAAGAGCATGTAACTGAGGTTCTGGCAGAGCTGCAAAAAATATCACCTCGCGAAATCGCTAACCGCTTCAATCGTCTTGCCTACGGCGGTGAAGTGCCGGTTCCGGGTGGTCGAAAGTTTAAACTCGGTGCCCTTGGTACGTCTATTCTGATGACGCTCGGTCCAGACTTGGCAAACTTCATGAATCGTCACGAGGCAAATAAGAATGCCATTGTTAACATTTACAGTAGTTTTAAGCAGTATGGTGTACCACAATCACTGGACCTTAAAAGCATGAAGTTTGGTAACACGGATTTAGAAAAGATGATTAAAGAATACTCGCCGTTTAACCCAGACGTTGGTAAACGCTATGAAGAAGCCGTTCGTGGTTTATCTAATCCGCAACCGTTCGGGGGGTAACAATTTATGCCAGACACAACATCAAAGCAGGAGTTTCCATTTGAAGACGTAACCTTTGCTGCTGAGCTAGAGGTAGGTGTTCAATCAGACGGCAAAGAAGACATGATGCAGAGGTTATGCAATCTTGTAGTTTTAATTGAAGACTATTTCCGGACGCACCCAAATTTTTCTCGCAGTCACGTTGATTTGGCTCTGCGCTATCGTCGCATTATGTATCGCGCCGGTTGGGTGGCGCTGCCGCTGCTTACTGAGGAACAAATAGCTGAGCTCTTCCGCAATGGGTTTTCTGAAGCGTTTTATTTTGAGAATCTAAACATTATTAGTAAAGTACGCGCTAAACTCGTAGGGGTTTTACTGCTGGAAGATCGTGATAAGTTAAAGCAAAGAATTCGTCAGGTTCTGCTTGCGAACAGTGAGCGATTTCAACAGGCAACCGATAAGGAAGTTGTTGGCATACCGCAAACCGTTGGTACGTGGCTCCGCCACTATAATGCCATCATGAACGGACATATTGGCTCGTCCCTTGAGCGCGCGAGTTACTTTAGTTCTGCTCCAGTCACTAAACTACAACCAGCCGATATTGTTCGGCTAAAGAAACTTACCGAGTTATTTGATTACCTTAAGCTCTCTTCTGAAAATGTTGAGAGTGACGCGGAAACCTTGAGCTTATCTATGGATGGTCAGCCATATTACGCAAGCGGTAACAAAATAGAGCCAGTGCAAGCAACAAAGTCAATCGAGGGTATCATAACAAAGATGGAAGAAGCAGGTTTTTTCAAGGAGGACGGGAAGACGGAGTCTGTGGAGCCGTTAGAGGAAACCGGTTCAGTGCCAAAGCAACAAGAGCCGCCAGCCAGCGTCATACGGCAACCAGTCACTCCTCAAGAGGTTAAACAAGAAGTTACCTCTGCGAGTTTGGGTAGTATCTTACCGAGCAAACCGGAACAACGGGTTAAGGATGAGGCTCTGTCGACTACCGTTATGAACGCCCCATCAGTCCTGCAAGGGGCAGAGGTAGCGCAACAGATAAAAATTTGGAGAGAAACACAAACTGGGTCAAACAAATTACGAGATGAATTATTGGCAGGGTTTCACGCTTCGCGCCGCGTTACTGCTTTGGCCGCACTTTCTTTATTAGCAGATCGTGGGGAGTTAAAAAATTTGTTGGTCACTGATGCTCGGTTTGTAAACTTATTAGCAGCCTATTATCACCACATCGGTTATGAGGCAGCAGTGCAGGAGTTACATCGTTCGCCTCAGGCAACCGAACATCTCATAAGTTTTTTGAGCGTTTTACTTGAAGAGAGACTCCACTTAACGTCTTCAGAAGCCGCTCTTGTTGGCGTTGAAGTGTCGTCGCTTGTTCGTCAAAAAGACGGGGCATTTTCTCATCTGGCGTATCTTGACGCGAAGACAGGGGAGTATAAATGGTTAGCCAAAAGTTAAAATAGCGTTATGCATCGGGAATTACTCATTAAACAAAACGATGGATCTTGGAAAATTTGGAAAGACGGGTCTTTAAAAGTGTATATTCCTGAGCAGCAATCTCTTGGCTCGAACAGCGATACGGAAAATGCAATTGTTAAAAGCGTTCCAAGTAGTGTTGTTATAGGTTCTTCTTCAGCGGCGGAACCATTGCTATCGAAAATGCAGAACAGCACACCAGAGCAAGTTGTGCCTTTAGTGTCAAAAAGTCCTGCACTGAACCATGCTCTCACTTTTGTTCATTCAATTGAAGCTGCTACTCAACCAAGCGCAGAGAAGGTGGAAGATGTTCAGACTGGAAACAGTGTAACTCAGCAAGTTTTTTCTGCTCCTCTGGACGCAACGGTTCGGCGTAAGATGATGGATGTTCGTTTTCGTCCCACCGCTATTGGCCCGATTGATGAACTACGGCTCATGACCATTGACGAGTTTCGTCATCTTGGTGGCAACATACAAGAGGTAACCGCGCACCTTTCTCAAAAAATACAGTATTTAGGCGATGATTCTTTTGAACAACTGGCCGCCGGGACGCAGGCATGGCGTCAGAGTCCGGTGTACCGAGCGTTTCTTGCGGTTGTCACGGCATCACTTCGAAGCAATAAAACCGTTGCTGATATTTTGCCAACGCAAGAGTTGAGTAAAGATGAGTTTATGGCGATCCTCAACTTTAACCGAGCACAACTGTTTTAAGTTATGCAGCAATTTGTCGTACCGCAATTTATCGATGAAGAGTCACATATTCTTGGGCCAATATCAGTACGGCAGTTTTTAATCATGCTTGTCGTTGGCTTTATTATATTTCTCAGCTATCGTCTAGCAGACTTTTCCCTTTTTCTAGTTTTGACTTTTTTTTCTGTGATTATCGGAGTGACCATAGCCTTTGTGCGGGTCAATGGTCGACCCTTTCACTATTTTCTGTTAAATTTAATACAGACCTTACGGCGACCGCGGTTGCGTGTGTGGAGGAAGGAGTTTTCAAAGCAGGATATCGAAGCATCGATAGGAAGCAGTGTGCCGGCGGTTGCTTCTGTGGTTACTCACCGTACTCTACCCACAACTTCGCGGCTTGCTGAACTTTCTCTCGTTGTTGATACGGGTGGTATTTACCGCGGAGACGCGTAGACAGAGAATGTTTAATGAGCTTTTGTGGTAAAACGAACAGCAAACAAAACAACAATAAGCACCCAGCATTTTTTAGAGATTGCTGAAATTCGTGAAGATGTTGTCATTTTGAAAGATGGTACGCTTCGTGCTGTGCTCTTGGTGTCTTCTGTGAATTTTGCCCTAAAGTCAGACGACGAGCAGCAAGCTATTATTCAGGGGTATATGAGTTTTTTAAATTCTATCGATTTTTCTTTGCAAATTGTTGTGCAGTCGCGTCGTTTGAATATCGCCGGGTATCTTGATCACCTGATTGAGGTTGAGAAACAGCAAACAAACGAACTTTTGCGCATGCAAACGGCACAGTATCGACAGTTTATTCGTGAACTTGTTGAGTTAGGAGAAATCATGAACAAACGGTTTTACGTGGTTGTCCCTTATAATCCGGGTGCTGACCAGAAAAAAACATTTCTAAAGCGTCTTGGTGAAACACTGCGCCCGATTTCCATCATTCATTTGAGCCAGGAGCGGTTCCGTCGCAACCGGCATGAACTCATGCAGCGTGTGGACCACGTGGCAAGCGGTCTCAACTCTTTGAGTCTTGAAGCAGTGATGCTTGATACGCAGTCTCTGGTTGAGTTGTATTACAGCACGTATAATCCTGAGTTGACTAAATTAACACCACTCGTTGATTTGGGAGAGCTGCAGATTGATAGTTCAAATATTATCCCTTCACAGCAATGATTCGCTTTACTGGTAAAAAAGATAAAGAAAAAAACGAGAAAGAGCGATTGCTTACGCCAAAAGAGAGCCAAGAAGCTTTGGCCGCAGCCGGGGCGTATCGCGCGGGTGTTATTAAGCTGCGCGACCTGGTAGCGCCCTCAGCATTAGAGATTGAGGCGTCGTACCTTAAACTTAATGATCAGTTTATCCGGACGATTTTTGTAACCGATTATCCTCGTTACATTACCGTCGGTTGGTTTGCACCCCTCATTAATTTTAGCGGTACTATTGATCTTTCGCTTTACATCTATCCGGTCGATGCTGCTGTTGTGTTGAAACAACTAAAGAATAAAGTTGGAGCTCTCGAGGCAGAAATTGTTTCCGATCACGAAAAGGGTGCGCCGCGTGATCCTATTAAAGAAACAGGACTTCATGACATTGAACGACTTCGCGACGATTTAACGCAGGGTGTTGAGAAGTTTTTTCAATTTGGCCTTTATGTAACGGTTTATTCTGACAGTCTCGAGCACCTCAATAGTGCCACAGACGACCTTATCCAGTTACTCGGTACGAAGCTTGTCTACGCACGAAAAGTACTCTACCAGGCCGAGCAAGGGTTTATTTCAACAGTGCCTTTGGGTGTTGATGAATTGCAGATTACTTTCAACATGAATACCTCGCCTATATCGTCGGCGTTTCCTTTCATTTCTTCTGAGCTGACAAGTGACAATGGTATTTTGTACGGCATTAATCGGCACAACAATAGTCTTATTCTTTTTGATCGATTCTCTTTGCAGAACGCGAATACCGTTGTTTTTGCGACATCCGGTGCCGGAAAAAGCTATACCATTAAGCTCGAAGTTTTGCGTTCACTCATGATGGGTATTGATATTCTCGTGATCGATCCAGAAAAAGAGTATGAGCACCTCTCTGAAGCCGTAGGTGGAACGTATCTGAATATTTCCCTTTCAAGCGACAGTAAGGTTAATCCTTTTGATTTGCCGAAAGGTATCGGTGAAGATGTGCAAACAGGGGACATCATCAGAAGCGCAGTTATTACCATTAAGGGGTTATTGCGTATCATGCTTGGTACCTTAACGAGCGAAGAAGATTCTCTACTCGATCGTGCTCTTCTTGAAACCTACGCCAAGAAAGACATCACTGCTGACGCCGATCTTTCCCATATTGAACCGCCAGTATTGGCGGATTTGGAGGAAGTTTTAGAGGGCATGCAATGCACCAAAGACATGGTCGCTCGTTTGCAAAAGTATACGCGCGGTACGTTTGCTGGGCTACTCAATAGTCCAACCAATGTTATCACCGACAATCAATTGGTTGTATTTTCCATACGTGATCTTGAAGACGAGTTGCGACCCATTGCGATTTATACGGTCATTAACTACATTTGGAATCTTGTCAGAAGCGAGCGTAAGAAGCGCATTTTGATTATTGAAGAGGCGTGGATTATGATGCAGCATGAAGATAGTGCGAAATTTATTTTTGCATTGGTCAAGCGCGCCCGCAAATATTACCTCGGGCTTACCACGATATCGCAGGATGTTAATGACTTTCTCGGTTCTCCCTATGGTCAGGCCGTTGTTAACAACTCGGCTATGCAGCTTTTACTACGGCAGTCGCCGGCAGCTATTGATCTCATTCAGAAAACTTTCCTTTTGACCGAAGGTGAGAAGTACCTTTTACTTGAGGGGAGTGTCGGCGAGGGAATCTTTTTTGCGGGACCAAAGCACGCTGCCATTAAAGTGGTTGCCTCATATACTGAGGATCAGCTTATCACCACAGACCCAAGACAACTGCTAGAGATGGAAGCTGCCAAAAAACAGTTGAGCATTGATAGTAAATCATCTGACGACTAAATATTAGACGGTATTAGCTAACAATTATGGATAAACGAAAGATTATAATCGTCGCTGGTGTCACTCTTATCATCCTTGTACTTGTTGGGGGAGGGTTGTGGTATGTGGGTTGGTTTAGCGGTAAATCGCTGTTTTCAAGCTTTCAGACTGCACAGAATAAAAACAACTCAGGCTCGAGTGCTAACAATAATACGATGCCCACTCCTGTTACCCCCGTTGTCGTTACGACGGAAACAAATGTTTTACGGCTTGCGCGGTTGTTTGCAGAACGCTTTGGTAGTTTTTCAACGGACGAAAAGTTTGCTGGCATTGAGGAAATTAAACCTCTTATGACCGATACCTTTGCATCCTGGGTGGAGAATACCTACATTCCTGAACTGAAAAGCCGTTATCCAAAAGGTTTTGGCGCTGAAACAACGCGCGTTTTGCATAGCACCGTTGTCCAGCAAAATGACGCCGCTGCAACAGTTCGAGTTGCAGTACAGCGAACCGTTACGAGCGACAGTAGTGGCTCTCTTGTAAAAAATACAACGCTTAGAGTTGACATGGTAAAACGTGGCGATGGATGGCTCGTCAACGCTGTTTTTGACGAAGGTAAATACTAGAACCCATCTCAAAAATCCTTGTTCACCCAAAACGCACCTATGCCGCCTGCGCCACGTCAAAAAATGCTCGAAAGACCTCCAGTATTACTCTGCTTTTTTGTCTGTGGCTCGGCTGGCATATCCACGCTTTGACTCGAAAACTATTTTTGAGATGGGTTCCAGGAATCGTTTAGTATATTTTTTACGGCGCTTTTTCGCTGACTTTGCTCGTTTATTTTTTCCTTTATATTGTCTTGGTTGCGGAGAGGAAGGTGTATGGGTTTGCTCTGCGTGCACTGCCTTGCGACCACCGGTTCCTTTGCAGCGCTGTTTTCGTTGTATGGTGCCGAGCGCTTACGGTAAAACATGCAATGATTGTAATAAAAAAAGTTCCGTGTCCGGAATTTTTGTTCGAGGGTGGTATGATGCCTGGCTTTGGCGGCCACTCATTAGAGCTTGGAAATATCAACCCGCCCTTCAGCTCAGTAAGCTACTGGGTTACTTTTTTGAAGAAATATTTACGCTCTTGCCACCCATTCTTGTAGATCCTGTTATTGTCCCTGTTCCGTTAAGTCGGCGTCGTCGTCGCGCACGTGGTTTTAATCAAGCGGAAGACCTAGCAAAGTTTCTGGCTGCTTATTTTCATAGTTCCGTTTTCTCGGTTTTGCAAAGAACTCGCCATACTAAACCGCAAGCTGGTCTTGGTGCAAAGGCACGGTTGCGAAATGTTCGAGGTGTGTTTGTCTATACTGGAACCGAATCAATTACCGGTAGGGACTGTATTCTTGTTGACGATATTGTAACGACCGGAGCAACCGTGGAAGAGGCGGCTCGTGTGCTCATCGCCTCTGGCGCCGCTAGTGTCTGGGTGGCCGCCTTAGCGCGTAGTTATGCCGGCCTCAGAAAAGCGCAGTAACGATTTTGCAGCCTTACACAATTTTGTGCGTACGCACAAAATTGTGTAAAAGATTGTAGAGGACTGCTTGGAGAAATTTTTATAAAATAACTTACCTATTTTTTGTTCGGGCGCAATTTTTATTTACACTACCAACAAAAAGTATCACTCGTTTTTTGTAGATGTTCCCGTTAGGAATATGTAGGCGGTTTTGTTAAGTTATTGGTAGCCGAATTTTTTTACAACCCAGGTTTTTACAATTTGTACCAGTACAAAGTAGCTCGCTATCATG
Source organism: Patescibacteria group bacterium (assembly GCA_041660005.1). Classification (GTDB taxonomy): domain Bacteria; phylum Patescibacteriota; class Patescibacteriia; order GWA2-46-9; family GWA2-46-9; genus 1-14-0-10-48-11. Next base: position 14,485 of record JBAZXG010000007.1, read on the forward strand.
CCGGCGAGTAGTACAAAATATAAGGCAGGTGGAGGCACTAATCCAAAAAATGTTGCTAGTGGCGTAAACGGTAACGTGAAGGCGAAGAGTAAAACAAATAGCGTTGTTATCACCACTAACTTGTTGGGTCTGCTCTCTATAAACGGTATTTTGTTTGTGCGTATTACGTAAATAATGAGTATTTGTGAGCAGATTGATTCGAGAAACCATCCCGTGTGAAAGAGCATTTGAGCGCTCGGCGTCAAGGTGTAGCCAGCAAAAATAAACCACATAATTGCAAAGGTCATGAAGTCAAAAATTGAGCTTATAGGACCAATCATGATCATGTATTTTCTGATGAAATCAATGTTCCACGGACGCGGACTTTTTAGGTACTCTGGGTCTACGTCGTCGGCAGGTAGGGATGTTTGTGAGATATCGTAGAGGAAGTTGTTCAATAGAATCTGCAATGGCAGCATAGGCAAGAAAGGGAGAAATAATGTTGCCCCGGTCATGCTGAGCATATTGCCAAAGTTGGAGCTCGCGCTCATCTTAATGTATTTCGTGATGTTACCAAACGTTTTTCTTCCCTCAATGACCCCGTCCTCTATAACCATTAAATCTTTTTCAAGGAGAATCATGTCAGCCGATTCTTTTGCTATATCTACAGCATTATTGACTGAAATGCCGACGTCCGAAGCTTTCAACGATGGTGCATCGTTTATTCCATCGCCAAGGTAGCCCACGGTGTGTCCGTTTCTCTGCAAGGCCCGAATAACTCTTTCTTTTTGCAAGGGTGCTAATCTTGCAAGAATGGTGTTATTGTCGACTGCTCGCTGAAGTTCTGCGTCATCCATACTATCGACGTGTGTCCCGAGCAGTACCCCTTTTATGGTAAGTCCTACGTCGTTACAAATTTTTCTTGTAACGAGTTCATTGTCTCCCGTAAGAATTTTTACTTCCACGCCCTGCTCTTTTAATGCCGCAAGAACGTTGCTTGCCGAAGGCTTTGCTGGATCCAAAAAGGCCATGTAGCCGATAAGAATCAGGTCACTTTCATCATTTTTTGAGTACGTTTTTTGAGCAGCAATTTCGTTACGGGCTACCGCAAGAACCATAAAACCATTGGAACTCAACTTATCGTATTCCTTTTTTAACGTGGTAAGAATCGAATCATCGATTTCGTATAATTTTCCATCGAGTTCGTAGCGGGTGCATTTTTTGTAGACTTCTTCAGGTGCGCCTTTACAGATTATTTCATATTTCTCTTCATACTTTGTCACGACGGACATGACTTTTCTGGCAAAATCAAAGGGAATTTCGTCTATTTTTTCGTATTCATTTACGACAAGTTTTTCGTGGTTCAAAATTGCCTGGTCAATAATATTCTTCAACCCTGTTTGGTAGGAACTAACCAGGTAGGCATATTTCAGAACACCCTCGTCTTCTTTCCCGGTAACGTCGCAGTGCGTCTCAAGAATAATTTTAGCCATAGTGAGCGTTCCGGTTTTGTCCGTACAAAGAATGTCCATTGCACCTAAGTTTTGAATGGCGTTGAGTTTTTTCACAATGACTTTTTTCTTGGCCATGGCTACCGCTCCCTTCGAAAGGTTAATAGTAACGATCATGGGAAGCATTTCCGGAGTAAGGCCGACGGCTACCGCCAAGGAGAAGAGTAGGGCGTCCTTAAAAAAACCATGCTTCAGTACAAAGATGATAAAAAAGATGGCTATAGAAAGAATAACGATGAGCCGTATCATGAGCATGGTAAATTGCCGCACACCTTTATCGAAACTGGTTATACCGGTGGCGCTCGTAATTGTTTTTGAAATTTCACCAAACTGGGTAGCTTGCCCCGTTCGTAAGACAAGCCCTAGCGCAGTTCCACTCACAACGTTGGAGCCCATGAATGCCATATTAGGAAGTTCTGTGAGTGATGCACATTCCGTAGAGCTAATATCGGCTGTTTTTTCGACAGGGAACGACTCTCCAGTAAGCGATGCTTGGTTGATAAAGAGGTCCTTGGATGAAAAAATTCGAATATCGGCAGGTATCATGTTGCCAGCAAACAAATCGACGACATCCCCGGGAACAAGTTCTTTGATGTCAATTTCCTTTTCCTCGCCCGCCCGGTGAACTTCGACCTTCGTACGAACGAGGTCATTCAGTTTCTCAACTGCTTTGTCAGATTTATATTCTTGAACGGAATCAAGAGATACGCTGATAAGTATCATGACGCTAACAAATATGGCACTTATCATTTCTCCGAAGAAGAGAGAAAAGAAGATAATGACCAGCAAAATGAGAATGAGTGGATTTAGAAGTTTCGAAACAACTTGCACGATCAAAGACTGTGTTTTTTTCTTTGCTGGCTCATTGTAGCCATATTGTCGCAAGCGTGATTCGGCTTCGGCGCTGTTCAAGCCGTTTGCAGAAGTACTAAATTCTTTGAATAGTTCCTCGATGCCTAGACCAGCAAGCCGGAAGTACTCTGATTGAGCTTGCGAACGACCAGTAGTTAAAATTTCTTCGTTTATCATAGGTTGTTTTGATTAAAGCACGAAAACAGTTTATTGCCGAGGATAGCGAGTGAAGTGCAAATAGCAATTTGCATTTCCGAGCGACGTTAGAATCAAAGGGTTTAATACCCTGCGCGGCTATGCCGCGCTTCCTTTCTCAATTCGCCCGTCGGCGAGTTGAGAGGTCCAGAGCTTTGCCCTGGGGTTAATGCCCTTTATTATAGAGTGCTAATTAATTTCGGCAGGCTTTTAAACGACGCTGTGTATCGGTCCGCATTTGTTTGGGTATTTTTTGAATAAATGATCGCCTTCATGTTGGCTGCATGGGCGGCCCTAACATCATTTTCAACGTCTCCGATGTAGACTGTCTCCTCAGGTTTCGTGTCTAGTTTCTTAGCCGCCAAAAGTAGAGGTTCAGGATGAGGTTTATGGTTTAGCGTGTCTTCATAAGAAATAGTAACCTGAAAGTATTTTTGCATTGCTGCAAGTTCTGGAGACTCAAAGACACTTTTTTTAACACGGCTCGTGACGATTCCTAGTAGGTATTTTTTGTTCAACGTTCGAACTGTGGGTGCAATGCCGTCGGGCATTTTTAGCAGTTCAACAGGATAGAGCGACTTACGATTTTTTCCCATTTCCCATATTTTTTTAATATCTTCATCTTTGGACAAACCGGTCAGTTTTTTTATTCCGTCCCACATTGCCAGGTGAAACAGTGGAGGAAACTCTTGTCGAGTGGGTGGGCGGTGTCCGGAGAAAGTCATCAAGTTCTGATAAAATTTTAAATTTGCTTCAAATGAGTCAAGAAGAACGCCGTCAATGTCAAAAATAACTGCTTTGATCATAGTTCAAAAATATATGAAAGTCCGGTTTCGCGGAAGTCTGCGGTGAACTCGTCTGGTCATTCGACCAGATCCGCCTTTGGCGGAAACCCTTGAGACTCTTGCGGTTCTAATATTCATGGCGAGGACGATGTCCCGAAGTTTAAACCAATAAAACGGCACAATAATTAAGACTAATTTACAAAGAAAAACCTGAATGTTTTGAGGTATCAAGCTCTACAGTTAACAGCGCTTTTTCTATACCACTTGACCAATTGTGGCCACCTTCAACTTCTATCAATTTAATGCCCTTTTGGTTAATAAACTCAACTGCTGTATTGTCGCAAAAATATTTATCTCCTTTGCTACGGATTATTATCAACCTGTCTCTTGTCATATCAAGTTGTTTAGAAAAATCCGTACTGAGAAGTTTTATACCGTTTAATAATGTAATAACGAATTTAATTGGATTTTTAGTAAGCTTCTGTCTTTTGTGAAATAGCCCGTCTGTTGTTATGAATCTCACCCAATGTAGAAACCAAGTCATGATATTTCTTTTAGGAAGTGCTGGGTTTATTAAGATTATTTTTCCATTAATTCGGCTGCTATTTTGCAAAACAACTAAAGCTCCCAAACTAAAACCAATGACATAATCAGCATGGACAGCATTTTCATCTAAGTTTCCAATTTTAATATCAAAGTTGCCGTCGCTCTTATATAGTTTTAAGGCTGTCATCCACCCAGGGAGTAGCAAAACTTTTTTCATAATAGTTATTTGGTTCGAATCCCTTGCGGGTCTAGCTCTAGTCGGCACTGCGGAGAGGGTGGGATTCGAACCCACGAGACCCTTTCGGGTCTAACAGTTTTCAAGACTGTCGCCATCGACCACTCGGCCACCTCTCCGCACTACCGACTAGTTTTTCCGCCTGTCGTTCGAGACCCTGAGGGGTTATCAGACCCCGAACGGGAGGCGGATCAGCCTGTGGCTGGCAAGACTGCTCGTTTCAACCACTCACGCCTCCTTAGACATTAGACTATTCTAAAAATAACACATGGCCGCCTTTGCGACCATAAAGTTACGCTTTAACGAATTTGTGGCGGAAGGGGGCTACCCGACTCTTGTCAGAATGACATCTGTGGGGCTGGCAGTCTCATTCAGGCGGGGATTCGGTCACAACTCTCACCTCGTTCCCTCGGTTCGGTCGCGACCCCGCCTCGCGGTCTTGTTCGCCAGATTGCGTCACAAGACATCGCTCCGGCTTTCTCATCCCTCACGCGAGCAAAGCAGTTTGCTCGCTCCCTTCCTCGGCGCTTTTATTTTGATCTTTTAAGGAAACTCCTCGGAAGGGGAGGGATTCGAACCCTCGGTACGGTAAAAACACCATACAACGGTTTAGCAAACCGTCGCCTTAGACCGCTCAGCCACCCTTCCATGTTTACTTTGTTCTATTTAATGTGCAGAACCAGTGGTCGCAAGTGTAGCGATTGTCACCTGTTACGTCAACGAGCTTGATTGACCTTGGGTTTAAAAGATACTATAATTACTGTTAGATAAGCTTCTTTATGGAGGAAATACAGAATAAAAATGACGTTGATACTGCCGTTTCTCATACCTGGGTTGTCTCGGAGTATCCTGAATATACGAGAGATCGGCAATGGTATATTGTGGCGAGTATTGTCGGCATAATTTTAGTAGGTTTAGCTATTTGGTATAGTAATTTTCTGGGTGCCGTCTTGGTACTGCTGACAGCTGTTATTGTGGTTGCCCGTCACACAACAGAAACGCCAACGTTGGCCGTTCGTTTACAAGGTGACGGTATTTCTATTGGCGAGAGTTTTTACCCTTACAGTCAGATGAAAAGTTTTTGGATTGTCTTTGAGCCACCGCACACCAAGACGCTCTATTTTGATTTTCAAAGTGCTTGGCGCCCTCGTTTGCCTATACCATTGGAGGATGCCGACCCCTTTAGCGTCCGCCAAACGTTGTTGCAGTATCTGGAGGAGGACTTAAGTCGAGAAGGGGAACCTACAAGTGACGCTCTTTCTCGGTTAATGCGGCTCTAATCATAAGCAAAAACCGCAGCATTGCTTCTTTTTCTTTTTTCCGATAAGTTTGCTAGTATGTCGTTCAAGGGTCAAAGAGGTCCGCTTGATGCGGATGCATTTTTTTCTCTGCTTGTCCCCATAGCTCAACTGGATAGAGCGTCAGCTTGCGGAGCTGGAGGTTGGAGGTTCGACCCCTCCTGGGGACACCAGAGAAAAGCATGTATCTTGAATCAAGGAGGTCGTTCGTATCATCACTAAAAAAGCGAGACTTATGGAGTTAGCAAGTCCTGTTAAAGCTCTGCCTGGCATTGGACCGTCTGCAGAGCGCTTACTTGCGAAACTTAACATACGTTCCATTCGTGATTTATTGTTCTTCGTGCCCTCAGGGTATGAAGATTTTACGAAATTAGTAACCGTAGATCGAGCTCCTGCTGGAGCTTCAGTATCGTTGTACGGCCGCGTTTCTAACATAGCCACAAGAAAAAGCAAAAGGAATAGTCGGCTCTATATTACCGAAGGTATTTTTCAAGATAGTTCAGGAGCAGTACCAATCATTTGGTTTAGCCGCTTTGTCCGCGCCAGGTTTCCTCAAAACGAGATGGTTACGCTTTCCGGCCGTATCACATTACAGCACAGTAAACGACAAATAGTTAACCCACTTTGGGAGCCGGCTTCCGATAAGTTGTTCGTAGCCGGCCAGTTACTTCCTTTGTATCCGCTGACTGCTGGGCTGTCGCAGTGGCAGCTTCGGCGATGGGCGAAAAGTGCGATTGAATTAGTTGAACAATTAGAGGAACCACTTTCTTCATTATTACTAAAAAAACTTAAGTTACCGACATTAAAGCAAGCACTTCGGATGCTGCATCAGCCGCGCTCAAGCGCCGACGTAGAGGTTGCGCAGAATCGGTTGGCATTTGATGAACTTATACTTCGTTGTTTGGCTGGGTTGACGCTTCTCGCAAAACGGCGACAAGAGCAAGCACCGCAAATTACTATTAGCAAAAAAGAGCGTGAGGGTTTAGAAAAAGCAGTGCCATTTGTATTACATAAAGAGCAGCGTGAAGCCTTGAAGGAAGTACTGGACGACATGGAAAAACCGTATCCTATGCAGCGTTTACTACAGGGCGAAGTGGGCAGCGGAAAAACCGCCGTTGCTGCTCTGGCTGCGTTTTCCTCAGCGAAAGTAGGCTGGCAGACATTGTATATTGTGCCGACAGAGCTGCTTGCTCGGCAACAGTATGACGTTTTAGAAAAATGGTTCAGTCGGCTTGGCGTTTCTGTTGCTTTGTTAACCGCTAAACGCACAGAGAAAAATGGCAAATCAATCAGTCGTTCTGTCTTAGAATCTGAACTCGCGAGTGGCGCTGTTTCTATGGTCGTGGGAACGCAGTCTCTTTTTAATACGCGCGTCCGATTTAAAAAACTTGGGCTGGTGATCGTCGATGAGCAGCATCGATTTGGTGTTCAACAGCGGTTTTTAGTTCAACGAAAAGGCGGAGCATTTACTCCCCACCTTCTCTCAATGACCGCAACGCCAATTCCGCGAACCATGCGCCTTGTTTATTATGCAGACCTTGCGCTCTCCACGATCCACGAAGCGGCGTTAGGTACGCGTAAAGTGCTAACAGCACTGGTGCGGCCATCTGAACGAATTGAGGTTGAACGGAGGTTACGCAAGCGGGTAATAGCCGGTGAGCAAGCGTATATCGTCTGTCCAGTGGTGAATCCTTCTAGTCAAATTGAAGCTCGTGCAGCAAGTGCCGAATATCAGAGATTAGCGCAGCAGGTTTTTCCTGATGTTTCAGTTGGCTACGTCCAAGGGAAAATGAAGGACGGGGAAAAAGAAAACGCGCTTCTTCGTTTTCGGTCTGGCAAAACGCGCATCTTGGTTGCGACGTCAGTTGTTGAAGTTGGCGTAGACGTGACAAATGCCAGCATTATGATTATTGAGTCCGCAGAACGTTTCGGGTTGGCACAACTGCATCAGTTGCGTGGTCGCGTCGGCAGATCTGGCAAAGACGCATATTGTCTGCTGTTTACGGGTAGTACTGACGAAGTAGTTCTTGAACGGTTACGTTTTTTTGCAAAAACAAAAAATGCTTTTGTTTTGGCTGAACATGATTTGGCATTGCGCGGACCAGGTGATTGGTTTGGCACGGAACAATCCGGCTTTCCAGATATGCGTTTTGCATCATTGCAAAATGAAGAACTACGGGAAACAGCAGAACGGTCTGCCGCTGAATTGTTAGAGCAAGATCCTGAGTTGTCTCAAGTGCCCGAGCTAAGACGGCAGGTTCAGGAGTTACTCAAAAAAGCGACGCTGCCTTCTTAATGGGTGCGTTGAGGAAAGGCAACTTCTACAGCAGTTTTAATGTTGTCCGCTTGGTGAACCAGAAAATTTTTAGTCTTTGTTTCAAATTTCTGCTCAGGAATAACGGCCTGACGGAAACTGACGCGTGCAGCGGTCTCAATTCTCCGTGACAACTCTGTAACGCTTCTGAGTTCCCCGTGCAGACCGAGTTCTCCGCAGGCAATCATATCATGCGGCAGCGTGCTGTTTTGTGTGGCTGATACGATTGCTAAAGCTACGGCTAAATCCGCTGCCGGCTCAGTAACTTTGAGGCCACCAACAATGTTTAAGTGTACGTCGCGGTAAGCGAGTGGCAGACCGAGATGTTTTGTTAGGACTGCAATCAAAAGCTGCAACCGATTGAGATCAAAGCCTGTGGTGCGGCGTTGGGGGTGCGTAAAACGGGTTTTTGCCACGAGCGCCTGCACTTCAACCAGAAACACTCGTGAACCCTTGAGCGCTGGTAAGATAATCGTTCCTGGAGCGAGAGGTCTTTTTTTATTAAGAAACGCCGCAGCGGGGTTTGCCATTTCTATTAGACCCTTACCCTCCATGCGCCAAATGCCCACCTCTGTAATGCCGCCGAAGCGATTTTTGGTAGCGTACAATACGCGATGTTCGCCCTCTTCTGAGGCGTCGAAATAGAGGACAGCATCAACCAAGTGTTCTAGTAATTTTGGTCCGGCTACAATGCCACCCTTGGTAACATGTCCAACAATGACGATAGGAACGTTTGTTGTTTTAGCAAGTTCCATCAGAGCTTCAAGAGCGTCGCGTAGTTCTCCTGGTCGGCCAGCCGTTGTTCCGTTTACTGAGCGAATAGTTTGTAGCGAATCAATAATAACGAGTTGTGGACTGGTTTCAGTCATTGCGGCTGTGATGGATGGAATAGTAGAGTCGCCCAAGAAGTGGAGATTATCAGGTCGGGCTTCCAAGCGATCAAGGCGTAGGCGAATTTGTTCTCCAGACTCTTCACCTGAAACGTAGAGAACTGGTTGGATAATATTAAGCCCCGCCATTCGGCTCGCTATTTGGAGTAGTAAGGTTGACTTACCAACCCCAGGATTACCACCAAGGAGTATAAGCGCTCCGGGCACTATTCCACCACCGAGGACTCTATCAAATTCAGAACTGCCAGTGGACAAACGTTTTGCGTCTCCATCATTGGCGCGAAGACTGCTAAAAGTGACGGCTTTATTGCTTACCTTTGCGGTGCCCTCTTTTTTAGAAAGAACTTGATGAGCGCTCAGCGTATCCCATGACCCGCATTCGCGGCATCTTCCCTCCCAACGGGGGAATTGGGCGTCGCATTTACTACAGCGAAATACTGTTTTGGGTCCGGACATGGAGATTTTTAATTTGCCTCACATCCAGGAATACTAACGTGATAGTGGTTTTTTTCGTTAAGCGTGTAGCCAGCATGGCAAGTTGTTTTGGCGGCCTCTTCTAGTTGGCTATAGGGCATAGTGTTGTCAATATCAACTCCACACGAGAAACCGACCTGGTCTCCAGCTTGAACCGTACCATTCTTTCCGCCGTAGTGTGCCGACATTTTTGTTGCAGAACATTCATGTTGACAACTACCTTTGCCTTTTGTTGCACATTCCCAAGGTCGGCAGGTGCCTGCTGAAATGTTGCTGTCGGAAATGCTATTGATCGTTATCGGTACTTGTTTACCGATACAATTAATCAATGCTGCAAGCGCAGGTGAAGCGTCTGCCATTTGTCGTTCGATCGTGCCCTGAAAGTTAATGTCATCGCCATTGTTACTCGCTTTCGGTTTTTGGCAGCAACACACTTGAAAAAATCCCGGTCCACCAGTACATGCTGTTTCGGGACTACCATTTAAATCAACCGAGCCATCAGGGCATGCATTTCCTGGAGATATAAGTGGCATTGATTGTGAGTTTTGCCAGGAACACAAGCCAGCGTATTTAATAAGAGCCACCTGTTTTAAAGGAACGTTTTTGACAGAAATGACAGCTAGTGACTTGAAAGTAACGAGGTCGGGGTTGACGATGTAGAGAACCGTATAAGATCCAAGCATGAGCACGAGGCCAAGGAGAGCGCCGCTTGCATAGTTTTTTGCTTGCTCAATGCGCGTTGTGTTTCCTGCAGCCGTTAGCCAAATGAAACCTGCGACAGCAAGAACAATAGCCGCGAGTACTGAAGCTGCATAGATGGCAAAGGTATATATGCCATTTAAATATTGGCCAATCCAAGGAAAAAAGATGCAGTCTTGACCAACGCCAACTGGGCCTACTTCGGCGGGGCATGGCCCGGTCGGAGGTTTAACAAATTTGCTAACCCCGGGTATGGTGATGGTCGGATTTGGAAGGGTGAAGATTGGTTCCGTATTCTGAGCAAAAGTTGCGACAGGCAGGCAGACCAGAAAAAGAGTTACTGCAAGCACGCCAAGCATTGCGTATCGTTTCATGGTTATGGCGTTATTGTTTTGTGAAGCTGAATAACCTGGTTGAGTTCCTCTGCGGTTAGAAGCCCTGAAATGCGCTGGTCACCAATAAAGAGATAGGGGGTTCCATCAACACCAAGTGCGTTGCCTTCTTTTATATTTTTCAATATGACTCCCTTTGCCTCATCACTTTGCAGGCACGAAGAAAAAGTTATCGGGTTTAAGTGAAGATTTTGAGCAATCGTTAAAAAAGTTGTTCGGTCGAGTTCCTGTGCAGCAAAAATCTGGTCATGGAACTCCCAAAATTTTCCTTGCGCTCCAGCACACCGAGCAGCCAGGTGCGCACTCGCCGCTTCAGGGTGGAGTTGGTTAATAGGGAAGTCGCGCCAGATGAGCTTCACCACCCCCGGGTTTTCATCGATAGCTTGCTTTAAAAGACTAGCCATTACCCGACAGTATGGACAAGCGAAGTCAGAAAATTCGAAAATAGTTACCGCGGCGGTAGTGTTGCCGTATATAAAATCATCTTGCCGCTCAGACGGTAGTGTTATCTCCACAGAGTCGACTTTCGTAATAAGCGGGTCTTGCGTTGTAGAGTAGTGGGGATTTGTGCCGGAGTTTTCAATAGAAGAGGACCGACCGAGTGAAGAGAAAACAAGGTAGCCAATCGTTCCCGCGACAATGAGAAGAATGCCAATAGTTAGGAGAACAGCGTTGCGGTGTGCCTGCGTCATAAAGCAACCGTGAATATGCCGCCATTTTGCGCGTCTTCAATAAAGAGTTTTGACCCGTCTTTACTGGTGTAGAGCGATCGTGCCGTAATGGGAACATTCGGATCACCGACGAGAGTTTTTTGACCTGTCTTAAGATCGATTTCGTAAATCGAATCCGGTATTGTGGCGGCAATATCAGGAGTTAAGCCAGCCCCGTCAGGCAGCGACTGAGGAACTGCGCAGTACAATCGGTCATTACTACTGAATGTACACTTGTTGGCCCAGGTGTTAACACTGAGACTTCGTCGGCCAGTCCCTATTTGTTCGCCGGAGGCGTTGACTATCCATAGTTCAGGACGATAGCCGCTTCTGGCCGACGTAACACTATAAAGTAGTTGTTGGCCGTCAGGAGTCCACGAGGGGACGAAACCAAGTCCGGGTACGGTCAAAGAACGGAAGTTTTCTCCCTGGAGACCAATGAAAAAAATCTCCTGTTGATCTGCTCCGGATGGCTTGTGTTGTAGTCCGACGACTTGTCCTGTTGGCGACCACGCCACTGTTACCGAGTCAGCGTTTGCTCCGAGTGGTTCGATGGCCTCTGATCCGCTGCCGTCAGGGTTAGCAATGCCGAGCCATCGGTTATCAACATCGAGTCCCATACTCTTAAAGGCAAGCTGTTTTCCAGTGTCATTGAATGAAAAGTCTTCCCAGTGTTGTGGCAACGTGACTTGATGTTTTGATTGAAAGTTATAAAGAATATTCGCGCCGTCCGGAAATTCAAGCACCGCCTGACTACGATCCGGAGCCCAGGTGACTGATTGTACAGAAGGGAATTTAGCATTAGTAAGAGACTGAATGTTTCCAGATGAATCACTTTTACCAAATGTGCCGTCTGCTGCATTGTAGAAAAGAAGGCCATTGGTCGTTGGGTCAAGGGTTGAGAAACGCGCATTTTCGTTAATAAGTTTTTGTGTCTTCAGTTGACCAGTGCCTTGACCTGCTGGTCCTGCTGGTAGAGACCCTGTTCCAGCAGAGGGGATGACTGACGGTTGACCAGTGTTGGCAGTCGGCAAGTTGGCTCCCGGTATGCCATTATTGATGGTTGGTGTGACGGCAGATGGCATTGATCGGAAGAACATAACATAGAGAAGCGCAGCCAAAAGGACACAAAGAAACAAAAAACCAACGATGAGCAATAGGCGACGGTTAATAAAGTTTGGCATAAGGTTATTGTAGGATCCAATGGCGACCTTGTCGATCCATGGTGTAGGTACGTGGTGTGTTGACCGGCCGTGATACAATTTTCTTGGCGAGTTCCCCTTCAACGATAGATCGGAAAATCGCCAAAAGAGCTCTCGCTCCACCCTCTTGTTTTGCTGCCATGTTCATGAGCTCTTTGCGTGCCTTGGTGCTTACTTCAATGGTAGCACCATGATCTCGCAGTCGTTCGTTAAGATTAATAATTTCACGGTTCAGTATCGCCGTCATGTTCTCTTCTGTCAGTGGCAGCAAGGGAAGAATGGTATCAAAGCGGTGCAGTAATTCCGCAGGTAATAGTTGCTTGGTCGCTTCAAGAATTTCATCTTGGAGCATGCGATTGCTATCCGCTCCGCCGTTACCGAATCCCAGGTTTGTTTTTCCTTGAGGGCTCGGGTTAACCGTGGCAATGAGAATAGTTTGCTTAAAATTAACTAGTCGACCGGTTGCGTCGCGTAGCGCCCCTTCGTCCAAAATTTGTAGCAGCAATTGGTTGACATCTTTATGCGCACGGTTAAGTTCGTCAAAAAGAATGACGCGGTACGGTCGGCGGCGGACCTCTTCAGTGAGGATGCCGCTTTCTTTGTAGCCGACGTATCCGGCGGGTGCGCCGATGAGTTTAGAAACAGTAAACCCTTCAGCGAATTCACTCATGTCGAAATGCAACAGTGCCGCTTCGTCGCCAAAAAGAACTTTGGCGATTGTTTTCGCCAGCGTTGTTTTACCGACGCCACTCGGACCACTCAAAAGGAATGAAGCTAGTGGCCGTTTGCGATTTGATAATCCAAGCGAAGTTCGGCGAATTGTTTCGGCAATCGTTTTGCGCACATCGTCGTGCCCGAAAAAGTTTTGCGCCAAATCTTGCTCCAAACGTTTGAGCCGGTGCTGCTCGTTAAGGGTAACTTCGTTGACGGGGATGCGCGTCCAGTTAGTAATAACCGCTGCTACAGCGCGTTCATCAACAATTGGTTTCGTTTCTTCTTGGGAAACGAGTAGACGCTCTAACTCTTGGCGTCGTTCGTGATGGCGACGAGCTTCCTCCCTCCAGTGAATTGCTTCTTCAAATTTTTCACGGATAGTAGCAGCCTCTTTTCTCTTGACTGCCAAGCGCTCCGCTTGCATGAGTTCGTAGTGGCGCTCTGCTTCAGCCGAGGGGCGAGCCGCCAAGCTTATGCGAGCCGCGGCTTCGTCAATAAGGTCTATGGCTTTATCAGGGAAAAAACGGTCTGGGAGGTAGCGGTCGGCGTAGCGCACTGCAGCGTCCAACGCCGCGTCGCTAATGCGAACGCCGTGGTGCTTTTCATAGTTGCTCTTGAGGCCCTCAAGAATGTTTCGCGTTGCTGCGGCACTCGGTTCATCAACATGAATTGGTTGAAACCTGCGCTCTAACGCTCCATCGGTCTCAATATGTTGGCGATATTCTTGCATGGTAGTGGCCCCGATGCAGCGGATGTCTCCTCGCGCGAGTGCAGGTTTCAGAAGGTTGGCAGCATCTATTGAGCCGCTGGCTGCACCGGCGCCGACGATGGTGTGGAGTTCGTCGATGAAGACAATGAGGTCCCTTGAGCGCTTCAATTCCTCAATAACTTGGCGTATGCGGTTTTCAAATTCTCCTCGAAACATCGTGCCCGCAACAAGAGAACCGATATCGAGCGCCACAATACGCTTGCCTCGCAGTTGAGCAGGTACTTTTCCTTCGCTAATGCGTTTGGCGAGACCTTCAACGATTGCCGTTTTGCCGACACCGGGGTCGCCAAGGAGCACGGGATTGTTTTTGGTGCGGCGCACGAGTACCTGCATCAGTCGCTCAATTTCTTGATCGCGACCAATAACTGGATCCAGTGTTTTTGCGTGTTCAACATCCGTGAGATCAATACCAAATCCTTTGAGCGCGGCCGGCAAGTCATCGCCGCTGCTATCTGCTGGTTCTTCGGCGACGTCAATAAATGTTTCAGTGAGCTCTGGCAGTTTTGCGTTGCTCTTTAAAATCATATCGAGCTGATCTTTGAGTGCGGTGGTGTCCCACGGAAAACGCAGTTTGTAGCGTTCGATTTCTGGTCCAGGATCTTCAAGAATGGCGAAGAGCATATGTTCAGTGCCGATGTAAGGATGCGTTGATTGGTAGGCAACGAGAGCCGCTGCCATGAGTCTCGACTGAGAACGATTTGAAAGTTGTGGTTTTCCCCGACCAGTGAGTGTGGCTTCTTTAATGATTGTTGTGAGCCCTGGGATATCAAGTTTTGTTTCCGTCAGTAGTTCTGCAGCAATTGATCCTCTGTTTTCGGCGAGGGCGAGCAATAAATGAATTGGTTCAATAAGCTTTTGCTTTATGGTGGCCGCATGCTCGGTTGCATGGCGCAGGGCAGTGGTCAGATTTTGGCTAAATTTTTCGTTGCCGTGGTGTATTGGTTGTTTCATAGGGATGTAGTCATGTTTTCAAGGGCGGCAATGCGGTCGGTAATCGGAGGATGCGTCGAAAAGAGGGAGGCAACAGTACGTCTGCCTGCCTGTCCGAAGGGGTTCGTAAAATAGAGCGACGCAGTAGCTTTATTGGCGGTTTTCGAAACAGGTGAGGCAACCGCAATTTTTTTAAGTGCGTCTGCGAGACCTTGTGGGTAGCGGGTGAGCAGAGCGCCGCTGGCGTCAGCTAAAAATTCGCGCCGTCGGGAAACAGCAAGCTGGATGAGTTTAGTAGCGATAGGTGCAAGTATGGCAAGGAGGACACCTATAAGAAGGAGTGCAGAACCGCGCTCGCGTCGACCTCCACCGTGAAAAAATTGTGAGCGAATGAAAAAGTCAGAAACCAAGGCAACAAAACCAACCAGTACCACCGTCAGCATGAGGTAGCGGGTGTCGAAATTTTTAACATGCGAAAGCTCGTGCGCAATAACACCTTCGAGCTCTGTTTTGCTGAGCGCCTGTCTGAGGCCGGTCGTAACGGCAATGCTGGCATGCTGAGGATCGCGACCGGTAGCAAAGGCATTCATTGATGCGTCGCTCATCAAGTAGATTTTAGGAGTCGGCAACCCGGCGGCAATGGCTGTGTTTTCTACTATTCGGTAGAGCTCAGGATCGTCGTTTTTGTTTATAGGGTGAGCTGAAGCCGTAAAGAGGACGACTTTATCTCCGGCCCACCAACTGGCCGTTGTGGTGAAGATTGCGAGCGCAAGAGCAATGGCGACTATCGGTGCGCCACTCTGGCTTGCTACAGAGAACACGTAGCCCAACAGTCCCGCAACCAACAAGATAGCGGCGATGAGTAGAACTGATCGGCGTTTATTGGCAGCTATTTGTTCGTACATTTATTGAGAGAAAGCAACTTTGACGGGTTCTCGCTCTGTATCCTCAGCCAGTTCAAAGAAATCAACTGCGCTAAATTTGAGCAAAGCGGCGAACACGTTACTTGGGAAAACACTGAGGCTAATATTGTAGTCGCGCGTGAGGCCGTTGTAAAAGCGGCGCGCTGCCTGAATTTTATCTTCTGTGTCTGTCAGCTCGCGTTGCAGCTCAACAAAATTGGCTGATGCTTTAAGGTCGGGATAATTTTCTGCGACGGCAAAGATTCCTTGCAAACTGCGACTTAAAGCCGCTTCGGCCTGACCCCGCTCCTGTAGCGTGACGGCTTTCATTACTGCGGTGCGCGCAGCGGTTACTTTTTCTAAGGTTTCTGACTCATGCTTTTGGTATCCTTTGACGGTCTCTATGAGGTTTGGAATAAGGTCATACCGGCGTTTGAGCTGTACATCGATGTCTGCCCACGCTTCGGCAACGCGGGTTTTACCTCGTACTAAGTTGTTATAGGTCAAAATGATAAACAGTATGGCAAGTAAAACTGCGCCGAGAAGGGAGATGTTGAGTGTAGACATAAGATAATGGATAATAATAGTAATTGAGAAGGTGATGAATTTATGGTATAATTAGTTCATTATAGATTCCGTTGCGTGCTCGATGATTCTCTTTACTATACAATGTTTACAGGTGTTCGGTCAAAGTGAAAGAATGAGTGTTTTTCAAAAAAAAATTTAAACTTGAATCATGCTTTCATCAGGTAATTACCTTGGTATCGACATTGGAACAGCCAGTTTGAAATTGGTTGAACTTCGCAGCACTGGCGGCGTACCAGAGCTCGCTACTTATGGCATTGCCGAACTACCCCTTGCTCCGCCAACGCAAGCTCGACCGTCTGTCGAAGAGCTTGGTGATACATTGGCTGACCTTGTGCGACAAACAAAAGCGGTTTCTAGAAAGTGTTACAGCGCCCTTCCTACGGATGGCGTCTTTACCTCTATCATCAGTTTGCCACAGTTAAAGAAAAAGGAATTTCTCTCTGCTGTTGAAGAAGAAGCCGCTAAGTTGTTGCCGCGTCCGGTCAGTGAAATGGTTTTGGATCCACAGATTCTCGGAGACACTGAAAATGGCAAAACTCAGCGCGTCCTTTTGGTGGCTGCACCCAAAGACTTGGTCAGTCGTTATGATGCCATTTTCAAACGGGCCAAGCTTGAACTATTAGGACTTGAAACAGAGGGGTTTGCCCTCATTCGTTCACTGGTCGGTCGAGACAGTGCCGGCGTTGGCGTTATTGATTTTGGCGCGAGCACAAGCGATATCACTATTATTGCCGATGCGATTCCTTACTTGAATAGAAGCATGGCGGTTGGCGGCAGGAATATTACCGTGGCATTATCGCAGGCGCTTGGATTGTCGCTCATAGATGCCGAACAGGTAAAACGTGATATCGGATTAGTCGATGAAAATGGCAACGTGCCGGAGGTACTTGAGAAATTAGTCAGACCACTCATTGAAGAGGTTCGTTATACTATTCAACAGTTTCAGCAGCGTACCGGCCGCAGCGTGGAGAAGCTTATACTATCCGGCGGTTCAGCTATGCTGGGCGGTCTTAGCGAATACATTGAACAATCGTTACACGTGCGCACCTATGTTGGTGATCCGTGGTCGAGGGTTCGCTATCCCGTGGAGCTTGGTGGACTCTTGCAGGCATCCGCATCACGTTACGGTATTGCGTTGGGTCTTGCTCTGCGCCCTCTCAAACCATAGTTTATGGATGTAAATTTTTTATCCGACGATAGAAAACGGCGAGAAGAGCAAGAGCGACGAAAACTTGCCGAGAAAAAATCTGTGCGTCCCATGACCACACCTCATGAGATGTCGCAAGTAAACGATGCGGAGCATGTTGTTCCCCAAACACAGAGTAAAGAAAATACAGTATCTGCAGAAGAAAACGTGGCAAAACTGCGCCCAACTGCAGTTATTAACGAAGCGGCAATTACTCCTGCCAACAAACGATCTTTTCTGCCACAATTTTTGCGAGCACGATTGCAAAGCAGTAAAGGAGAAACAAAAAAAGAAGAAGTACGCACAGTTTCAACACCAGAGGTAGTGCCTGTAGCGCAACCAACGAAGGATAGTGATGCATCAAAGCACCAACAGGCAGATAGAACAGTGCAAACAGAAGAGCCGTCAGTCAAAAAAAATAGTTTTCCTGTGCAGAATGCGGGGCAAGAAAAGCTTAAGAAATCTGGGCGTTGGCCATTGCCGCTTGCGTCCATCGAAGTTGCAACACTTTTTGCAGTTCTAATCGTCGTTTTTGTTAGCGGTTTGGCAACTGGTCTCGTACTCTTGATACTCCGGCCGCACAAGGTGGTAACGCCCCCTCCGGCTGTGGTAGTTGAGCGTGACGAAAAAGCGCTTGCGCAAATGCGTGATCAAATCCGTTTAGTGCAAGTGGCGCTTATTCAAGAGTCACTTGACGAGTACTGGCGAGGGAACGCCGCCCACTATCCCAATGGTAATAATGTTTTACTTGGAAGTATCGAAGCGAGCTGCTTGGGCGCAACCGGGTGGACCACGCATGATCGATGTGCTATCCCTCAGAGTCCGTCGGAAAATCGTATTTATTTACAAGAAGTGCCGCGAGATCCAACCAGCGGTTCCTATAATTATACTAGTCTGAATGGTGGCATGGCGTATCAGCTGGATTTTACTCTTGAAGTCGGTAGCGGTGCTTATGACGCTGGCCCTCAGCAGGTGACCGGTGGTGCAGTTAGTTCGAAACCCAATAGTCAGTCTTAAATTTATGGGAAAAGAAAGGCGTGCAGTTTTGCTGGTTGAGGATGACGTACCCATTGCCGAGATGTATGCGGCGGAGCTTTCGCTTTCCGGTTTTGATGTAGTGGTAGCGAATGACGGGCAGGCGGGTTTGGTAGCTGCCGTTACGAATAAGCCCGATATCATTCTTTTAGATATCATTTTACCGGAACTTGATGGGTATGAGGTGTTAAAAAAATTGCGCGGCAGTGAAAAAACGCGCGACATACCGGTCATTTTATTATCAAACCTCAGTCAGCCCGAACAGCTTGAGCGAGGGAAAGAGCTCGGCGCCGTTGATTATCTTGTAAAAGCAAACCATGTACCTGCTGATATTGTGGCGCGCCTCGAAAAGTTTTTTTCTGAAAATAGATAACGTAAACCATTTGTCATTTGTCCTGTTATGGGGTATACTGTAACTACGCTTTTGTATATAAATTCATGATCAAGCGAAACAATCAGAAAGGGGGTGAGCAAGCATGAAGAAAATTCGAAAAGGTTTCACCCTGATTGAGCTTTTGGTGGTTATTGCCATTATTGCATTGCTCTCGACCCTTGCGGTCGTAGCGTTGAACAACGCCCGACAAAAATCCCGTGACGCCAAGCGCGTCTCTGATGTTAAGCAAGTACAGACAGCTTTGGAGCTCTACTTTGCAGATCAACAGGCTTACCCTGCGGGGACTACGTTGCAACTCGGCAGCGCCGACGCAAAGTGTCTTTCGACTGGTGGTTTTGCAGCAACCTGTTCAGGAACGACGACCTACATGGGGCAGGTTCCGTCTGACGCAGACCCGTACTACGTTTACGCATCAGATGGTACTGATACGTATAGCATCACCTTTACCTTAGAAGGTCAGACCGGCAGTTTGGCCGTAGGTGCGCACACCGCGACTCAAAATGGTATTCAGTAGTTTTAACTCCTGATTACAAAAAAAGAAACACCCCTATAGCGGGGTGTTTCTTTTTGGTTGCAGCATGACGTGGGGCGTATATGTCGCTATACTTATACTATGCGAACACGAGAAATACGGCACTACTCACAGCCTACTCAAAAAACGTAACTATGCTTGGTCCAGCAATTATTTTATTTATTATTGGCCTCACAGTCGGCAGTTTTTTAAACGTGCTAACACTGCGCATGATGGCGGGAGAGCCATTTATTTTCGGGCGGTCACACTGCCCGTCATGTCAAAAGACTTTGCTCATGGCAGATATGCTGCCGGTTGTGAGTTATCTTTGGTTAAATGGCCGGTGCCGTTATTGTGGTGGGAAGATTTCTCTGCAGTATCCAATCGTTGAACTTGCAACGGGTATTGCCTTCGTGCTTATCGCCTCGGGTTATTTTGGTTTAGGTTTTTTGTTCCAAATTTTACCGTATGTGGTTCGCGACCTCGTGTTTACGACTGGTCTTATCGCGCTCTTCATTTTTGACGTGCGCTGGTATGCAGTACCTGATGCCATATCTCTACCCCTGGCGGCCGTGGCGGTTTTCTTCAATTGGTGGCTCGGCGTAACGTTACGCTCGTTAGCCCTCGGGGCGGCTGTTGGTGGTGGATTTTTCTTTATTCTTTGGTTCATATCGAAAGGGCGATGGGTCGGGGCGGGTGATATTCGTTTGGGGATAATGATGGGTTGCATTTTGGGCTGGCCTATAACGTTTGCCGCTCTTTACATTGCGTATATGCTGGGAGGCGCTGTGGCGTTAATGTTATTACTGAGTGGAAAAAAACATAGCGGGCAAGTACTTCCTATGGGTGTTTTTTTGACCACGGCAACGTTTTTAGTAATGTTGTATCCTGAACATGCAGCCGCGCTGGCGGCTTGGCTGACCTAGACCCATCTCAAAAATTTTTGTTCACCCAAACCGCACCTATGCCGCCTACGCCCGGTCAAAAAATACTCGAAAGACCTCCAGTATTCCTCTGCTTTTTTGACCGTGGTTCGACTGGCATATTCGTGGTTTCGCTTGAAAACTATTTTTGAGATGGGTTCCTAGCATATGCAGTTGACTAAGGAAGAGGCCAAACGTCGCATTGAAAAATTGCGAAAAGAAATAGAGCGCTATCGCTATCTTTATCATGTTCAAGATCAGTCAGAGATTAGCGATGCGGCAAACGACAGCTTAAAACATGAGCTTGTTCAGCTTGAAGAAGCGTTTCCCGAATTTTTGACGAGTGACTCCCCGAGCCAGCGCGTTAGCGGTGTACCACTCGCGAAGTTCGTTAAAGTGCGGCATATGGTTGAGCAGTGGTCGTTGAACGATGCGTTTAGCGAAGAAGAAGCGCATCAATTTGATGCGAGAGTGCGTAAGCTGTTAGGCCTCACCGAAAGTGAGCAGATTGATTACAGTGTGGAGCTGAAAATTGATGGACTGCATTTGGTGCTTACGTATGAGAAAGGATTATTTATTGCGGGCGCTACGCGTGGCGACGGCAAAGTCGGCGAAGACGTAACGAATAATTTAAAAACGATTCAGAGTTTACCGTTGCGTCTCGCAGATCCTGTTGATGTCGTGGTGGAAGGGGAGGCCTATATGAAAAAATCAGTTTTTGATGCGCTTAATCGTGACCGTAAAAAAACTGGGCAGGAATTATTTGCGAACCCCAGAAATGCAACTGCCGGCGGCATTCGCCAGCTTGATCCTAAAGTAGCTGCCAGCCGGCGACTCGATGCATTTTGCTATGACATTTCTAAAACAAAAGAAAACCTACTGACGCAGGTTGATGAGCTGCGGCGTTTGGAAGCGCTTGGTTTCAAGGTAAATAAGCATTACACACTTTGCCGCTCTATTGATGAAGTAATTAAAACTTGGCATGTCTGGGAGAAGCGGCGTAATAAGGAAGATTATTGGATTGACGGTATGGTGGTGAAAGTAAACCGTCGTGATTGGCAGGAGCAATTGGGCTATACCGGTAAGGCGCCGCGCTCAGCACTAGCGCTTAAGTTCACCCCCGAAGAGGCGACAACCGTTGTTGAAGATATTCGTGTGCAGATAGGCAGAACGGGTGTTTTGACGCCCGTAGCGCATCTCGTACCGGTGTCTGTGGCAGGATCAACCGTATCGCACGCCACACTGCATAACGAGGATCAAATTAAACGGCTTGATGTGCGTATTGGCGACACGGTTATTATTAGAAAGGCCGGGGACATTATCCCAGAGGTCGTTAGTGTTTTGCCGAATTTGCGTAGTGGTAAAGAAAAAAGGTTTGCCATGCCTACAAATTGTCCTATTTGCGGTTCACCTGTTCAGAAAAAATCGGGTGGCCCGGGAAAAACGGTTGCCGTTTATTGCACGAACAAAGCATGCTTTGCTAAAAATTTACGAACGAATATCCACTTCGCTTCAAAGTCGGGTATTGATATTATTGGTTGCGGCGCTAAGGTAGTGGAGCAATTAATGCAAGTAGGTTTAGTGGTCGATCAGGCGGATTTTTTTACTATTACCGTTGATGACCTCTCGGCGCTCGATCGTTTTGCTGAGGTGTCAGCAAATAAACTATTTTCCTCTATTCAAGATAGGAAACGTATCCCTCTGAATCGTTTTATAAACGCACTCGGCATACATCACGTAGGAGAGGAGACGGCTATTGCTCTCGCCGAAGAGTTTAATGGACTTCAGCGCATTGCGGACGCCTCTTTGTCGGAGCTTGAAAGCGTGGCAGATATAGGCGCCGTGGTGGCGCAGAGCATTCACGATTGGTTCCGTCAAAAAGCAAACCAGGACTTATTGAAAAAGTTTATTGTGCGTGGTGTAGTCGTGCTGCCGCATCGCACTGCAAGTGCACAGCCGCTGCGCGATAAAACGTTCGTTCTCACAGGAACACTTGCGCACACGAGTCGGGAGGAGGCAAAAGAAAAGATTCGCTTGTTTGGTGGCAAGGTGTCTGAAACGGTCAGCAAAACAACGGACTATGTTGTGGTGGGTGAAAATCCGGGCTCAAAGTATGAGCGCGCGCGAGAGTTAAGAGTTGTAACTCTAGACGAGACCGCTTTCTTGAAACTCGTGAACAAAAAAGAATAAACCGCACAAATTGTTACGGTGATCGTTCGATAGTCTACATACGGGCATGGTGTTGAAACAATGGTTTTTACCGTGTACCATGCTTGCATATCTATGGCTTTAACACGAGAGGACATTGTCCATATTGCAAAGCTGGCTCGTTTAGAATTAAGCGAGCAGGAGATTGCTCGCTATCAAGGAGAACTTTCAAAAATTCTTGATTACATCGGAGAGTTGCAGCAGGTAGATACGACAGGCGTTGAAGCAACTGCGCAGGTGACCGGGCTTACGAATCGGCTGGCCGAAGACAAGATTCAACCAGTTGACGAGGCAAGGCGTCAGCGGTTGGTTGACGCGTTTCCCTTGCGCGAAGGTGATTATTTGAAGGTGAAAACTGTTTTTGAATAGCTATGGCTGAACTTTTTGAATTGACGGTTGCTGAAACAGCTGAGGGACTTACTAAGGGTGAGTTTTCTTCTGTCGAAGTAACGAAGAGCTATCTTGGTCGCATTGATAAGTTGAATCCCGATTTGAACGCTTACCTCACGGTGGCCCACGAATCGGCGCTAGTAGCTGCGAGAAGTGCTGACGAGCGGTTAGCAAAGGGCGAGCAGGGCGCGCTCCTCGGTGTGCCGATTGCCGTCAAGGATGTCATTATGACGCTCGGCATTCGGACGACTGCTGCTTCAAAAATGTTGGAGAATTATGAGCCATCGTTTGACGCTACGGTCATAAAAAAAATGCGTGAAGCCGGTGCCGTTATTTTAGGAAAAACCAATTTAGACGAATTTGCGCACGGCGCTTCAACTGAAAATTCTGCTTTTGGTCCGACCAAAAATCCTTGGGATACAAAACGAGTTCCTGGAGGTTCGTCTGGCGGTTCTGCTGCGGCAGTTGCTGCTGATTTGTGTACGGCGGCGCTCGGAACCGATACCGGTGGGTCAATTCGCCATCCGGCAGCATTTTGCGGCGTCGTGGGTTTAAAGCCGAGCTACGGCAGAGTGTCACGCTCAGGGCTTTTATCCATGACTTCATCGACTGATGTCATTGGGCCTATTACAAAAACTACCGTAGACGCTGCAGCTATGCTGGGACTGTTAGCAGGTGAAGATACTTACGACCAGACAGCAGCTCCGATACGCATTGCAAGCAATGCATTTACTGAAGCACTAAAGCGACTAGACCTTTCTGGGCTAACCGTCGGCGTGCCGCGATCGTTCATTGCCGCGGGTTTATTGCCGTCAATTGCCGAGCGCTTTGATGAGGCCCTAAAGTCATTAACCAAACTTGGAGCCAAAATTAAAGATGTTGAGCTTCCGCATGCTAAGTACGGCATTGCCGCTTACTATGTCATTACACCTTCAGAAGTCAGTTCGAACCTTGCGCGGTTTGATGGTATTCGTTATGGACATCAGAATAAAACCGCAAAAACACTTTTTGAAGTGTACGCCAAGTCGCGCGGTGAGGGGTTGGGTCCTGAAGTGAAGAGGCGCATCATGCTTGGTACTTATGCGCTGTCGGCCGGTTATTACGACGCCTATTACAAGACCGCCCAAAAGGTGCGCACGGTGATTGCGCGCGAGCTTGATGCGGCGCTCGAAAGTTGTGACATTTTGGTAACACCGACCGCGCCGCATATTGCGTTCCCGATTGGTGAACAGTCCGATGATCCTTTGAAAATGTATTTGGAGGACGTCTTTATGAGTCCGGCGTCACTGGCGGGGCTACCGGCAATCTCGGTGCCCATGGGATTTGCGGCGGGGGAGGATGGCGTAGAAATGCCAGCGGGCCTACAGATGATCGGTCGACGGTTTGGTGAAGGGACCATGCTTACTGGAGCGCACCTTTTTGAAATGGCGCTCGGTAAACCAGCACGACGGCCTAACCTCGGCTAATGTATGCCTTGGTACGCGGTCGTCACTTTTTTCCTTGCCGCTCTCCTTTGCGCTTGGTGGTTGAAAGGACTACTTGTACAGAGAGATCGTGCACGTGATTTTCGCATCACTGATCGGCGCGCTTGGCAAAAAAAATGGACAGAGCTTGAAGTACTCTTGAAACAAGGAGAGAGTAGTTGGTCGGTTGCCATTATCGAAGCCGATAAACTCTTTGATCGCGTGCTAAAGAATATGGGGCTTCCCGGAAAAGATATGGGGGAGCGTTTAAAATTTTTAACACGCAGTCGTAGGGAGTTGAGCTACGTGTGGTCTGCGCATCTCACGCGCAATCGGCTGGTGCACGAATCAGACTTTCGTTTGGATCGTAGAACAGCAATAAAAACAATTGATACCTTTAAACGCGCCTTTAAAGAACTTGGTGTTTTATAGTGTGGTTGGGAGAAGCAAAAAGTAGTTGGCGCCGCCCCGGGGAGGATTGGGAGCGGCGTCATGGCGGCTAGTCGCCGAAGCGACGCGTCTTGCCAGCCGCCAGAAAAATAGCGATCAGCAGCGCTGTGTCGGCCGCGCCGCATAGGACCCGTGAGGTTCTGTAACTATCGATCATTCTCGGCAGATAGCCGAGAAGCACAGCCCACTCTAAGCCGTAGAGCATTGCCCCCAGAGCTGTGAACAGTATCGAGAGGCGGTATGCTCGCCAGTTGATATTGCGAATGCGAGCGACTACTTTCCTCGTTTGCTGTCCGGCCCGTCCAAAGTAAAAGACGGGCATGTTGCTCCAGCGGCGCTGATCTCTTTTCTTTGGACGGACTCGAAGGTACCGTCCTACCCTTTTCCATGGACGGTATTTATTCATCGAGGCCTCCTGTAGACCGCAGCCAGCTTACGCCGTTGGATAGTTAAGTGTCAACGATCAGACGCCTTGCTTCTCCTGTTTTCATCTCGTATAGTGAACGCACCTTATGGAGAGGTCGCATATCCCGTCGCCGGGACTTCTTGCTAGTCGCCCCTTCTCAGGGACTTCTCGCTAGTCGGCGATTCTAGTGCGCACAGCTTGTTCTTGATTTGTCTAAAAATTGAAGTGAACATAGAATTTTTAGTAACAAATCATAATCCTGAATATGGCGGAGAGGTCGCATAGTGGCCTAGTGCGCTCGCTTGGAAAGCGGGTAACCCGAAAGGGTTCGCGGGTTCGACTCCCGCCCTCTCCGCCATATTCAGGAGAAAGCGTGTGATCCGTAAGGATCCGAGGGTGTGGACTTGTGGTGAGTATCAATGAATCAATTCATCTCTTAGTAAAGTAATATAAACTTCTATCCATGACTCAAGACGAGGCTCTTTCCATCTTGAAAACTGGAACCAGTGTTTTTCTGACCGGTGAACCCGGAAGTGGTAAAACCCATACGGTCAATCATTACGTCCATTGGCTACGCGAACATAGCATTGAACCAGCGATCACGGCATCGACCGGTATTGCCGCTACGCATATTGGTGGTCGCACCATTCATTCATGGAGCGGTATTGGTATTAAGAATAAACTTTCTTCTACAGATCTCAGCAGGATTTCGAGCAACACTCGTGTTGTGAAACGGGTACGCGAGACGCATATTCTCATTATTGATGAAGTTTCCATGCTGTCTGCCAGTACTTTGTCCATGGTGGAAGCAGTCTGTCGGAAGATTCGTGGCGGCACTCAGCCATTCGGCGGACTCCAACTTGTGCTCGTGGGTGATTTTTTCCAGCTACCGCCGGTGGTGTCGAGAGATCAAGAAGAGAGCAAGCAATCATCACTGATCTCTGTGGAAATTAGTGGTTCGCCTTTTGCGTTTTTGTCATCAGCGTGGACCAAGCTGAACCCCGTTGTCTGCTACCTTTCAGAACAGCATCGACAAGAAGATCCTACATTTTTGGGTATGCTATCGGCACTGCGTCGCGGAACAGTAGATAATACTCATCATGAGTTACTAAAGCAACGATCGGAGACCGTTGCGCGTTCTGGTGTCACACAACTTTTTTCGCATAATGTTGATGTAGACCACATTAATGACGCTGAACTTCAGAAGTTGCCCGGTGCCACGCAAGAATTTATCATGACGAGTCGTGGACCATATGAGTTGGTGACCGCACTCAAGAAAGGTTGCCTATCGCCGGAAACGTTGGTGCTCAAAGTTGGCGCTCGGGTGATGTTCACGAAAAACGATGCAACCTATCGTTTTGTGAACGGGACGCTTGGAAGTATCATTGGATTCTCAAAGGAAAATAGATACCCAATGGTGAAGATCAACTCTGGTCGTACCGTTGAGGCTACACCGCTCGAATGGAGTATCGAGGATGGTGGCAGTATTCTGGCGCGTATCACTCAATTGCCGTTGCGGTTGGCGTGGGCGATGACCGTGCATAAAAGTCAGGGGATGTCGCTTGATGCCGCGCACATGGATTTGTCGCAAGTCTTTGAGTATGGACAGGGATACGTGGCACTTTCACGTGTGCGTACGCTCGCTGGACTAACATTATCTGGTATCAACGAGCGTGCGTTGCAAGTGCATCCGGAGATCCGCACGAAAGATATTGAATTCCGTCAGGCATCCGCGGCCGCTCAAGAGGAGTTTTCAAGTATTCCGCCTGTTGAACTCTCAGAAAAACAGCACGACTTCATCCTTCGTTGCGGCGGGAATGTGAAAGCAGACCGGACCGCGCGAAAAGAAAAGATAAAGATTTCCACCTATGACACAACGAGCGAACTTCTTTTGAGAAAATTATCGATCACAGATATAGCCAAAGAAAGAGGCTTGAGTTTTGACACGATTCTCGGTCATCTTGAGAAGCTCATAGCCACAGGAAAGGTTAATCCAAAAGTTGACCTTGTTTACTTGAGGCCAAAGTCAGAACGTTATGCAAAAATAATAAGGGCATTTAAAAAAATAAGACAACGGACCGGTGAAGTACGCCTTGTCCCTGTTCGTGAAGTCCTTGGAGATAGTTTCAGTTTTGAGGAGCTGCGTGTGGCGAGATTGTTTTTAGACAATAGTTGACACATTGGTTCCGTTCTCAATTTTCCGATATCGCGTCGTTCGTCCTTGGCCAAGGCGCTCAATTTTTTTAAGACGCAATAATACATCGAGCGCCTGTGACACGGTTGGCCGTGCCACTTTTGTTGCTCTAGCAATTTCGCCCGGCGTCGCTTCCGGGGCGCCTTTAAGATAGTGCCACACCGCGAGCTGCTTGGGCGACAAGAGTCGTTCAATGTTCTCACGCGACAGTAATGTAATTGCCTGTTCGGCCTGTCGTGCTGACATTGTCAAAAAGAACTTAAGCCATGGGGTTATGTCTTCATCGCTAGTGCGTAAAGTGACCTGACTTCGTTGGAGTGCTACGTAGTAGTCGGTCTTATTGTTTTCAATGAGTTTTTCGTGCGAGACATACGGTACATAAGCATAGCCAAAGCGGAGCATCAAAAGATTTGTGAGCACGCGCGACAGCCGTCCATTACCGTCTTGAAATGGATGAATAGCCAAAAACTCAACAAGGAAGCTGCCGATGACAATGAGGGGATGTGTTTCTTTTGCTGCCAGCGTTTTGTTGGTCCAATCGATGAGTTCAGACATATGCTTTGGCGTAAGGTACGCTGGACTTGTTTCAAACAGCACGCCAACGGATTTTCCGGATGCGTCAAATATCTCCACTTTGTTTTCCGTTTTTTTATATTCGCCACGATGTCGTTCGTCCTTAGTGGCGTATTTCAAGAGTTCTTTATGGAAGTGCTTGATCGTGCTTTCAGAAAAAGGAATGTGCTTCCATGAAGAGAATACGTTTTCCAGGAGTTCGTAATACCCACGCACCTCCTGCTTATCGCGATCGGCAAATTTCTGCATGCCGAGTCCGCGCATCAATTTTTCAACGTCGTCGTCGGACAGCTTCGCGCCCTCAATGCGCGTCGAAGATCCGGTCGACGTGATAAGTACTGACCGTTTTAAACGTCCGAGGGCTTGCGGATTCAACGTTGCTCCGCCGATCCATTGTCCTTTCAACTCATCGATTTGATTGGTGAGTGACCATAGTGATTGCGGTATTTTTTTTGTTCGTTTATCGCGTCGATATAGGAGAGCCATATAATCTTATATATTAACTATATGAGATTATATACGATTACTTAATTTGAGTCAATTGCCCTAAGTGGTATGATTAGTTAACCTCGAAAAAATCGAGGTTTTTAAAGGATGCAACCTAGGCAGTTCGAATCCCTCCTCTCCGCCAAGGATAGAATATTAAACCCGAAAGGGTTCGTGGGCGTAGACTTGTGGTGAGCTTGTCGAACCGTTATTATGAGTGCCCAATATGAACGAAGAAACAAAGTCAAAAAAGTTCGAACAAATATTGGAAAAAGCAAAAAACGACAACCGAGTTGTTGGACTGATTTTAGCTGGTGGACGCGGAAAAGGTATGTTTACTGAAAATTCAGATTACGATGTTCTTGTAGTTACGACCAATGAAGCGGCCTCAGCTGTAGAAAAAGATTATAAAGGTGAGCAGGGCGTCATTGATATTGGTGTGCGGTCTCTAGAGGAATTTAGGAATCACGCAACAGTGGGAAGTGCTGAGGAGTGGGATAGGTATACCTTTGCTCATACAAAAGCTCAAATTGACAAGACGGGAGAAGTTCAAAAAATAATTGACGAGAAAGGAATCTTGCCAGAAGATAAAATATTAGCAATTTCCAAACACGCACTCGGTGGTTACCTAAATTCTCTTTACCGTTCAGTTAAGAACCACAGAGACGGTAATCAGTTCGCATCTCATTTTGATGCTTGCGAATCTTTATCGTGGTTACTTACTTTTCTATTTGCGACCGAAGGAAGAGTTCGTCCTTACAATAAATTTCTAAAGTGGGAGTTAGATAACTACCCGTTAAAAAATTTGCCAATTAAATCTGAAGATTTTTTGCATAAGATAGCATCGGTTATGGAGTCGGGTGATATAGGTGTACAGAAAGAGTTTCACATTATTGCAGAGCAAACTGCCCTAGATAATAATTGCGCAGAAGTAGTAGACGGCTGGAATGGTTACTACTTTGGTAGAGAATGAATATTGTCTGAATAATTCTATAGGTACCACAGAACCTTTTTTCTAACATAGTTATGGAAAATAAGTACGTTTCAGTTTACCAGTCGTCTGCGCCGCCTTTCCCGTTGGGTGTCGTGGCAAGTCGGCATGTCAAATCAATGAAGCAAACCATTGGCTTAAACAGTAGTTATTCAGTTATTCATACGGTCTATCATAAAAAAAATGGTGAAATGCTTTTTTTAAAAAAAGAGATTCACGATGTTGGTAAAAAAGTGTTAGAAAAACTTTTGAATAATCCTGGTGTTTATTCTGAGTGCCAAGCGAAATATTTATTGTACATTAATAAAGCGCTCAAACTTTTAGATAATAAGAATCTTGAAAAAAAGTTATCACGGCTCTCTGACAAGGGAATTGCCGATCTTTTTAAGCAAGCAGTTTCTTTGTTGGCTCAGGCCTCTGCTTATCCGGAGCAGCCGAATTTCAGCTTAGAACTTTATGGACAGCAGGAGATTAAACAGCGGGTCTTTGATTTTTTGAAATCAAAAGGGAAAAAGGTAAGCCGTACTGACTTTGATCAATACTTTAATTTATTACTGTTTACGCCAAAACTATCTTTTACCCAGCAAGCCGAGCTCATGCTTTTGGAGGCGTCTTTATTAAACAAAAAAAGGCAATCAATCGCGGTGCAAAAGTACGTGAATAAGTTTTTCTGGCGTTATTATGATTATTACGGCCCTATTGTTGACAGGGAGGCAGCAAAAAAGGAATTTGCAGAGTATAAAAACCTCTCAAAAAAAGTAGTACGTCGGAGAATTAAACAAATACGTGATACCTTAAAGAAAGATAAGGTACAACAGAAAAAGGCGTTGTCTCAATATGATTTACCACATGATTTAAAACGAGCAATTGTGTTGTTGCGAAATTTTGGGTATTTGTATAGCGAAAAGAAAAAAGAAATGACGAGTCGTGTAAATTATGGGCTTGGTCAAATTATAAAGTTTACTGCGCACAAGAACAACATTGACGAGTTGTCTTTGCATTATGCTACTCCGGAAGAACTTATTTCATTTTTAAGACACGGTACTATTAATCGGCAACTATTGTCGCGCAGGATGGAAAAATGTATTTTTGTTTGCGATAAGCAATCTGAATACTATAAAATCTTAGAAGGGGAAAAAGCCGAGAACTTACTTAAGAAACTGCGCGTAAAAGAAAATATTGGATCTGTCGGTGTGTTAGTGCAAGGGAATAGTGCTTGCGGCGGGAAATATACCGGGCGCGTTAAGGTGATAGTGAATGCTAGCCAAGTCCATAGGATCCAAAAAGGGGATATACTTGTTACCACCATGACCACGGTTAACTTTGTGCCCGCCATGAAAAAATCTGGAGCTATTATTACTGATCTTGGCGGAATAACCTGTCACGCTGCCATTGTTTCAAGAGAGCTCGGGATACCCTGTGTTATAGCCACGAAAATTGCCACTAAAACATTACAGGATGGTGACTTAGTTGAGGTTAACGCCAATCACGGGAAAGTAACAATTCTTGAAAGAAGAGGTTAGGTATTTTTAACCCCCCCCATCATTTAAAATGTCTTACTGCATAACTCATGTGACTGCGATTTTATAAACAGAATTGGCATGAAAAACTTAACTCTATTACTTCAAGATTTTTATAAAAACCGGTCGTTTTTAGTAGTTGCTTTATTTTCGTGCCTCTTTTTTTATCTTGCCTTCTTTTTTAACACCAGCGTTTTAAGCGAACATCAATTTACAGAACTAGCGCGCTCTTTTCTTCATGGTCAATTGTTTTTTTTGAAACAGCCGATGTCAGGCAAGGTCTGGTTAGACGCCGCACTTTTCAATGGCCATTACTATTGGCCGTTGGGGCCGCTGCCAGCCGTCATTCTCATACCTTTTGTATTGCTTCGTTTCAGTGTCACTCAGGGCTACTTGAATCTTTTGTTGGTGTCCGCAGTTTTTTATTTGATTTTTAAAATTGCTCAAAAAATCGGCTACACCAAGACAGAGTCTACTTACTGGTCGTTTGCTTTTTGTTTTGCCTCGGTTTTTCTGGGTGTCGTGTTGGTTCCTTGGAGCTGGTATCTTGCACAAACGGTAACCGTTTTTTTACTTTTTCTGTCCCTCTACGAGTATTTAAATAAAAACCGACCTCTGGTCATTGGTGTTATTTTTGGTTTCATTTTATTGACTCGTGCAAATGTTACTTTGGGTGTCCTTTTCTTTATTCTAGATATTGTTTTCAGTTCGGAGACCATGAGGAGAAAAATAAAAAAAATGTGTTTGCTATTGAATCCTGTGGTGGTCGCTTTAGTAATTGGCCTGTTCTACAATTATCTTCGTTTTGGAAATTTTTTCGAAACGGGCTACGAAAGTAGTCAGCTGTTAATCGAACCCTTAAGTCGAGCTCGTGATCTTGGTTTGTTTGGCTTGGTTCATGTGCCAGGCAATCTTTATTATTTTCTCCTTAGTACACCATTACCTGTCTTTAGAGATAGTGTTTCTCATATTTTAAAATTTCCTTATCTCACTGCCAATGCTTGGGGTATGAGTATTTTTCTTACCTCACCCTACTTTATTTATCTATTCTTTTTAAAATATCGAGATTTGTTTTCTAAAATGCTCATCGTAACCATTGTGTTAATTGCCACAACTGTTCTCGCATATTACGGTATTGGCTTTAGACAATTTGGCTATCGCTACTCGTTAGACTTTTTACCATTTTTGTTCGTTCTTTTAATGCAAAATTATTTTAACGCACACAAGAATATTTCAACTGGATTCAAAGCATTAGTAATTGTCACAGCAATAGTGAATCTTGTTTGGTTTTCTCAAATTTTTTCTTTTTTGGCTTAACTTTTTCAAGAAATGAAAACCGTAGTTGTTTTGCCTGCCTACAATGCCGCGAAAACTTTGGAGCAAACAGTTCTAGCGATACCGGTAGGCAGTGCAGATGAAATCATTTTAGTGGATGACTTTAGTTCTGACGAAACGGTTCGAGTTGCAAAAAAATTAGGACTTACCGTTCTTCAGCACCACAAGAATTTGGGCTATGGGGGTAACCAAAAAACGTGCTATCAAGCTGCCCTAGATCACGGCGCCGACATTGTTGTTATGCTTCACCCCGATTTTCAGTATGATCCTAAACTGATTCCGCACTTTGTTAGCTTCATCAAAGAAGGGTACTTTGATGTGATGTTGGGTTCTCGTATTCGGTCGCGGCAAGAAGCGCTGGATTGCGGTATGCCCAAGTATAAATATTATGCCAACCGCTTTTTGACCTTAATTGAAAACCTGGCCACCGGTCAAAATCTTTCAGAGTGGCACACTGGTATGAGAGTTTACAAAAGGGAAGTCTTGGAAAAGATTGACTGGCAGAAAAATTCTAATGATTTCTTTTTTGACAGCCAGATGTTATTTGAAATTGTGAGTCAGGGTTTTAAGGTTGGCGAAATTCCTGTACCAGTTCGCTATCAACCAGAGGCGTCGAGCATTAATTTTCGAAGAAGTCTGAGATATGGAACACAGACGTTATTTTTGGCACTCAGTTATTGGGCGAAAAGATTATTTCGTAGGCAGTAAGAGAGCCATATTTGTATTTTTGTCCCCCATACCTCGTCGGCTTGCCGCGAGGTTACCGTTACAGAAGACAAAAATATCCCTCGTAGCTCCTTGACCGTCCGTAGCATTGCTGTGTCCTGCCGTAGTTTTGTACGAGCGGGAGCGAAGGAGGTGAGTTTGACTCGGCGAAGGGGGGTTACTTCTGTATACCCCATCCCCTTGGGGCGGGGTAATTGATTATGATTTTTACACCATTTTGTGCGTACGCACAAAATGGTGTAATTTGATACTTGCGTAACTCTGCCGCGACCTCTTTCTCGGTTTGCTTACGACCGAGCTAAGGTATCCAGGACTTTGCCCTGGGGCTAGTACCACTTATTAATTCTCGTATATAGTTCAAGTCATGACTATGCAAAATATTCTTCGAGACGATATTGAATACATTGTTCATACAGAACCTGATGGTACGGTTATTGGCCCTATTTCTAAAGTACATGCACACTATCCAGGGGTACGATCTACGCTGACTCATTACTCAACCTGGTCAATGATTTTTCATCCGGAGTCTGGGACTTATGGTATTCAACTAAAAAATCCAAAGAAGGGTGACGCACTCACTGATGGAAAGTGGGACATGGGTGTCGCTGGATACAATTGTTACATCAAAGATGGGTCAGCGTGGCGGTATACAAATTTTGAAGAGACGTTAGTTAAAGAAGCGGGTGAGGAAATTGGGCTACAGCTTACTGTTTTTGACTCTCTTGAAGAATTTTTAAAAAACATAGGGCATACGAATGCCGCATATTTTTTTGACCGGTTTCTTTGGAGAACAAATCAAGACAATGAATACGTGGGCCTTGCGTTTGTAACAGTCGTCGAGCAGAAAACAATTTTTGTTGACGATGAAGTTGTTGATTTTAAGTGGATGTTGCCAGAAGAGTTAAAAGAGTTTTTGCAAACCGGAACGAATTATTGCGCTGCCTTATCAGTCATTTTTGAGAAAGCGGAACAGTTTAGACTAACCGCGTTGAATGAAGTGTAACATTAACCAACGTTACTGCTTGTTTTTAGGGCACAGTGGTAGATATTTTCATGTTCTTGACGACAGAGGTCGTAGGGCGTAGGTTGATCGTGTTTGAAAGGACTATTTTCACCCCTTATTTCATATATTGTTAGCCATGGATTCAGTGCGTGTTGGTATTATTGGCATTGATGGGCTCTATGGTCGATGGTTTGAGCGGGTCTTTCATGAGCTTGGCTGCAGTGTCGATGGGTCTGATCCAAAATTTGACGTTGATATACTTAAGCGCAACAAAGAGGTTGTGGCGAATGCTGATGTTGTAATTTTTTCAGTTCCTCCACGCGTCATGCCGGATGTCATACGGGACGTCATTAGCGAATCCCGTCCTGACCAGTTGTGGATAGATTGCGGTTGTTTAAAGGTTGAACCGGTACGCGCTATGCTTGAGTCTCGCGCTGAGGTCGTTGGAATTCATCCCATGTGCGCTCCGACCAAGCGGCTCTGGGAAGGGCAGACGGTTATTGTTTGTCCAGCACGACTTCGTCAGTGGAAAACATGGTTCGATGCATTTATACAAGAGACGGAAGCTCGGGCAAAGGTGAGCACACCCGAAGAGCACGATAAAAATATGGCCATTGTTGAGGGACTCATTCACGCGAACGTGCTTATTACGGCGGGTCTCCTCGAGCGACTCAATATCAATGTTCCTGTGGTGATGGAATATATGAGCCCGATTTACCGTCTCTTTTTTAGTTTTCTGGGCCGTATTCTTCGCCAAGACCCTGATTTGTATGCCGATATTCAAATGTTGAATCCCTCAACGAAGAAAATGCTCGATGGACTAGAACAGGAAGTTAAAGCATTTCGTAAATCTGTTGACGACGGGGACGTCGATGGTTTTGCTAAATCATTTCGTGCGGGCGCCAGTCACTTTGGGCGAGAGAATCTTTTCTCGGCGTATTATCTTTACGACGAGATGAGTCAAATTTTAACCGATCGCCTTGGCGAGCATCAAATAATTTTGGTGATTGAGGACAAACCCGGTACACTGCATCGACTTTCCCGTTACTTTAGCGACGAGGGGATTAATTTAACCTCTCTGCATACGTTTCGATCAGTGAATGGTTTCTGTATGCGCCTCGGAATCGACCATAAACGGAGTGACCCCAAAACACAGCGTGCTATTAAGGCGATTATTGCAGACGGTCTCGCTACGATAGCGCCATAAGGTCATGCAGCAAATAGAAATACGCACAAAGAGTGGTGAGGTATTATCCGGAAATTTGTTTGTTGCGGTTGAAAGTCAAAAACAGAAGACGCCGGGACTTTTACTTATTCACGGCTGGCAAAGTGGGCAAGACAGAATGTTCGAAACTGCGCAAATGTTTTCTGTTGAGTTGGGAGTGACCTGTTTGACGCTTGACCTTCGCGGTCACGGTAAAAGCGAGGGTTCTTTGAGCGTACTTTCGCGAAAAGATTTTCTTGACGATGTTACTGCTGGCTATGATTTTTTAGCTGAGCGACCCGAAGTTGATCCTGCGCAAATTGGAGTGTTGGGTTCAAGCTTTGGCGGATACCTTTCTGCGATATTAAGTTCAAAAAGACAAGTTGCGTGGCTGGTACTTCGGGTACCAACAGACTTTCAAGACGATACCTTTGAGATCG
This sequence comes from Patescibacteria group bacterium, assembly GCA_041660005.1. Classification (GTDB taxonomy): domain Bacteria; phylum Patescibacteriota; class Patescibacteriia; order GWA2-46-9; family GWA2-46-9; genus 1-14-0-10-48-11. The sequence goes on from JBAZXG010000007.1 coordinate 49,908, forward strand.
TTAAGACAAAAGCGCATGATCCGTCAGTCGCAGGTACCTGGCGTCAACAACCAAAAAATTGGGAAGCGACTCATGCACTCAGGGCGTTGCATATATTTACGGGCAGAGTCTTAATTGTGGCGTCGGGCAAAGACGAACTGGTACCCATAGAAACTGTTCTTAACTATAAAAATGCGGTTAGTGGTGCAAAAAAGCTGCAGTATGTTGTTATGAAAGATGCGCCGCATAGTTTAACGCGACATCCGGAATTTGCAAAACAATTTAACGAAATAGTTTACGAGTGGTATCAGCATCTATAAGAGCACTCATCATGGTGTTTAGGTAAAGCATAGTAGAACCTAAACGAGGCTTTTTTCCTATTCGCTGTTATACTACTCTTTGCTGGTGTAGAAAGCCGCCATTATTTATAAGTAAGACGATATGAATTCCATAGAGTACTTGAGGCAGTTCCGCGTTGGTGAGTACGCCATTTTCGACTTTGCTGTAGCATTTATTGGTGTTTATTTGCTGTCTCCGTTATTGTCCAGGATTTTTTTGAAAATCGGCATTGATATACCAAAACAAAATTGGCTGTACTTGACTTTGCCTATTGGTATTCTCGCTCATGTGCTTGTTGGAAGAATAACGCCGATGACGAGAGATTTTTTAGATACACACAATCATTATGTTCTTAAAGCCGTCATTTTGGTTCTGTTGATCCTTGGGATCAAAGGCATAAAAATAGTAAAAAAATAAAAGGTTGTTTTTGTTCAGATGCGCCAAATCCCTTATACTGCATATATCAAATAAACGTGCAGTAGGAGTTCGTGAAAATTGACTACTCTCACAAGGAAAACAGTTTGTTGGCATGAAAAGTAACGGTTTATTAATGCAAAGACAGTATGACAGAAAGAAAAGACGGTCGTCATAGACACGAGACGGAGGACTTACCCGAAAAGTTAGTTTATCTTATTGAGGCTCGTCGAAAGCAAAGAGTTGAAGAAGCTGAAGTCGTCCTCTCGGAGCTAAAAAGTAAAGAGGATATTCATCGTAAACAGCACGAGATTAAACACATCGCGGAAATGCAACCCGAGGAACTCCTGCCAGAGCTATTGAATAATTTTGACAATAAGTTGCCTGGTCGCTTAGCTCGAGATATGGCGGAGGGACTAAAAGACTTGAAGCCAGAATATTACGAACGTATGCAAGAATTATTTGGCACTCTTGATCAGGAGATTACATTGCTTACAAACGATGATTTGTTGCTCCTTGATAGAATTACCAAGCGAGATCCGTCCGTTGACCCAAAAGAGCAGCATCGAATTCTCGGTGCACTGTTTCTTAAAATGATTGAAGCGGGGTTTACCGTCCCCGAGTTAAGAACGTAAAATTTAGTCACTCATCGGCAGCATTGAGCGTTCAGAGTTGTTCAACCGTCCCGCGGTCAATCTTACAAGCCCACTAAGCCATAATTTTTTTACAATTTGCAATTAGTAAGCATTTTCCTTAATCTATGCTGCTCACCGTTTTTTTCTTTGTTCTTTATATTTTGGGTGTTGTCATTATTGGTGTTGTTACGTCGCGAAGAGAAACAGAAGAAGGGTTCATGATTGCTGATCGTAAAGTGAGCGGGCTACAGTTGCCGGCTACCATGAGTGCCGGACTTTTTGACGGCGCCACTCTTTCAATGTTTATCGCCTACGTCTATCAATATGGTATTTCCGCATCGTGGCTCTTTGTCGGGTTCGCTGCAGGTTTTTTGTTTCTTAGGCGTTATCTGGCGCATCGCATTAAGCAACAAGCAGATGCGTTTGGTGTTTACTCCATGCCTGAATATTTCTATAAAATTTTCGGGCGGCAGAGCGGGCTAATGTTTTCAGTGTTACTGATTGTCCAATATTTCTTTTTGTTAGCGATTAACCTTATTATTGCCGGCAAGGTACTGCAGAGTACTTTTTCTTTGCCCTACACCTTATCAGTTGTTGCTGGTGGTTTAATAGTTCTTAGTTACCTTTTGCTTGCAGGTTTTAAGGCAGTAGTTAAGACCGATTTTTTTCAACTGTGCATAATGTTTATCATGAGTATTGCGGTTGCTGGGTTTTTGGTTACAAAGACAAGTATTCCAGTTGCGGAATTTTCACCCTTTACTATCGGTTTTGGAAATATTCTAGGGTTTTTATTGATTGGAGCGATAAGTATCGTTGTTGCACCGGATCTGTGGCAACGTATTTTTTCTGCCAAAGACCAAATAGTTTTGCGACGAGGTCTCGGCTACGCTGCAATTATTTTACCATTACTCGGCGCCATTATTTGTATTGTTGGTCTAGTCACCAAGCAGTTTTTTCCTGATATCGCGCCAGAGGATGCGTTCGTCATTGGTTTTTCAAAGCTTCTCCCTTATGGCCTTAAAGAGTTTGGTATGGTGCTTCTCTACGCAGTGGCGCTTTCTTCTTCAGATACTATTACGTTTGTCGTCTCCTCGATTGTTACGCGAGATCTTATTAACTATACGCAAAGATACAGTGACGAATCCATGAGAAAGTTGACTCGATTTTTTATGATTATGTTTGTAGTGTTTGCAACTTCTTTTGGTTTCATATATCAAAACATTATTACCATTGGTTTATCGCTCGGGAGTCTTGCCTTAGCTTTATTCCCGCCAATTATTGGTTCGTTTTATTGGCGGCTCGACGGTCGGGCGGTTGCATGGAGTCTTGGTCTTGCGGCGTTGAGCGTTCTCGCCCTCTTCTTTATAGGTGCACTTTCGCCACAGAATAGTGTTATATCACTGCCCGTCTCTGCGATAACTCTTTTTGTTCTTCAGAAATTTTTTAAAAATAGTTCACGCTATATACTGTCTGTATGACAAAAAAACTTACCCTAACAACGATTGCTCTCCTTTGTTTTGCAACAGGTTTATATTTATGGTTCGTTGTATTGCGTCCAGTAACACCGGAAAGCGTCTCTGATTATTCGAATGTTCCTGTAATTTCGGCAACGTACCTGTGTAACGAAGAAAAAAACATTGCTGCTTTTTTCTATGCCGATACAAGTACGTCGACGAAAAGTTTGGACAAGACCCAAGCATCGGGCGGTACTGTTCGTGTGCGGTTGAACGATGGGCGTACGCTTACTTTATCGCGGGTAGCTACTGCTGATGTTGCCCGTTATGTTAATAGTGATGAGTCGTTCATTTTCATAAAGAACGGAAACGGAGCTGTTGTCACGGAGAACAACAAGCAAACCTATACGGGCTGTGTTTTGACACTCGACGATCCAGGCAACCTTCCGCGCGTTTACGCAAACGGCGCGGATGGCATTTCAATTCGGTATCCGGAGGATTATAGTTTAAATGCTGACTATAGTTACCAGGAACTTGGTTCAGGTAAAGAAATTAAAGGTGTTTCGTTCCCGATTTCGTCCTCGATAGCCGCAGGAACAAATCTCTCTGACGACTCTTACTTGAGCGTTGAAGTACTACCCACGGGAACGAGCTGCACTGCCGCACTTTTTTTGGATGAGCGCGGACAGGGGATCAATGTGCGTAGCGTCACCGAAAACAGCGTTACGTATTCGGAGGCGACGAGTAGTGGTGCTGCGGCGGGTAATCGTTATGACGAAACCGTTTATGCTTTGTCGAGTACAAACCCTTGCATTGCTGTTCGCTATTTTATCCATTCGACGGTGCTTGAAAACTATCCGCCGGGTGTCGTTAAGCAATTTGATCGAGAGGCACTACTGCAGCAATTCGACGCCATGCGCCGTACGCTTGTTGTGGCTCAATCATCAAGTTAGAGGCACAAGAAGAGGGTACTCACGTATGGCTAAATACAAAGCAACAACAAACGAGGGTGTGTGTATTTTTTGCGATATTGCATCTGGTCGAGGTGACCAAGACCTCGTTTTTTGGGAGACTGATGCCTTTATGGCTTTTTTATCGATTGATCCAAATACGAATGGTTTTTCTTGCGTGATACCGAAAAAACATTTTGGCAGTGACGTATTTTCCATGCCAGAACTTACGTTGCAGGAATTTATCGTTGCCGCTAAAGACGCTGCCAATGTTTTGCTGCACTACTTTGACGATGTCGGTAGAGTAGGTATGATTACCGAAGGAACAGGTATTGATCATGCGCACATTAAGTTAGTGCCTATGCACGGTACGGAACACTTGAAGCACGGTGAATGGCGTCAGTTCCATAGTAATAAAATTTTTTGGTTTGACCAGTATGAAGGATGGATCTGTTCTGGAGGTGGACCAATGGCAAATAGGGGTGCGCTTAGGGAACTTGCTCAGCAGATTAAATCGGTACGTTGATATACGATCTATGAAAGACATAGAAGTTGAAATTCGGGGGCCACTTTCAGCAGAAAGGTACGCTAAGGCGCGCTCATTTTTTGATGCGAACGCAAAAAAGTTGACCGAAAAAAATAGAATTTTGATTGATTATTCTACCTTTCTTCCGGGCGGCGTTAAGGAGAGAACGACCGATATTCGTTTGAGGATTACTAATGGGATCCCTGAAATAATCGTGAAGGTAGGTGCATGGGGCGGCACTGAACAGCGCAGAGAGCTTTCCGTTACGACACCACCAGGCACTTTCGATACACTGACAGAAATTTTTGCTTCTCTCGGTTATACCAAAGGCATATTGTGCGTGCGTCAGAGCCATGTGTATGAGTACAGGGGCATAGAATTTGCTCTCGTGGAAGTGCCGGGTCACAGCTTTTATTACGAGGCGGAAAAAATGGCTCACGCCGACGAAGACGGTGACGCCTTAACAAGGGAAATCATGACCGTATGTGCGGAACTTGATTTGCCGGTGTTTGATAAAGAAGAATTTTTTGCTTACGTAGAAAAACTCAATAACGAGGCCAATGAAGTATTTGATGCAGCAGTAGAAAAACCGAACTATTTTAAAGAACGGTTTTCTCTATAGTATTTCTCTGGTCAGCATTGTGAAAATCCTTTAAAATAATTTCTAAATAACAACATAACTATGCAAGGAATTAGTCTCATTGGTATGCCTTATTCGGGAAAATCGGCCGTTGGTAAACGAGTTGCCGCCTTTATTGGCTGGCAATATGTTGATTTAGATCTCTATATAAAAGAACGCGATCATCTTTCGGTTGGAGAAATTACTAACGCGCATGGTGGGCAGCGGTTAGTGGATGTGGAAGGGAACTACTTGCTTGCGTTTCCAACATTTGAAAATACCGTGTTCGCTCCCGGGGGGAGTATGGTCTACAACGAAAAGGCGATGGAGCGCCTCAAGAAAGAAACCACGGTTGTTTATATAGACACGCCGTTGTCTGTTCTCGAAGAGCGTGCCAGCAGAGACGACATTAGCATGCGCGGGATTGTTGGTTTAGACGAGGAAGGTTTAGCTGGCGTGCTCAGAAAACGGCAGCCTTTATTTGAAAAATTTGCTGATTACACCTGTGTCTGGCCGTGGAAAGACGCCGACGCGCTGGCACTCCGTATTATTACGGATTTAAAACTGGAGAATGCAGTTTCATAGTACGCGCGGCGGCGTGAAAACTGCCAGTTTAGCGCGTGCAATTATTGAAGGTTTGGCGGTTGACGGTGGTCTGTATCTTCCGAACCGCGTCCCAAAGTTGAACAAACGTTTTGTAGCTAACTTGCAGAAGAAAGATTTTCAGCAAATCGCAGTAGAAACATTGCAGCCGTTCATGTCGGAGGTTCCGGCGGCGAAATTGCGTCGCATGTCCGCTGACGCATTTAATTTTTCTGTTCCACTGAAGCGAATCGACGACAGTCTTTATGTGCTTGAACTTTTTCATGGGCCGACGCTGTCATTTAAAGATTTTGGCGCTCGATTTTTAGCCAGACTCTTGCAACTCTTCCTTGAAGAGAAGAAAGAAAAAGCAAAAATAATCGTGGCAACCTCTGGAGACACCGGTAGCGCTGTTGCCAGCGGCTTTTTGGGAATGCCGAATATTCAGGTATTTGTACTCTACCCAAAGGGACGCATCAGTAAACTACAAGAGCAACAGATTACAACGTACGGCCAAAATATCACGGCACTTGAAGTGCAAGGTAAGTTTGACGATTGCCAACGACTCGCCAAAGAAGCTCTGTCCATCGGCAAAAGCCATGACGGCGTGCATTTATCTTCGGCAAATTCGATTAACATTGGTCGATTGTTGCCGCAGTCGCTCTACTACCTGTATGCCATTGCGGAACTTCGGCGACAAGGAGTGAGTCGGGCGCCGAGGTTTATTGTACCGAGCGGTAACTTTGGCAATTTAACAGCCGGGCTTTTGGCAAAAAAAATGGGTGCGCAAATTTCCGGTTTTGTTGCCGCTACGAACATGAACGATATTGTGCCGATTTATCTCAGAACAGGACGTTTTAAACCAAGAGCGTCAAAATCAACTCTCTCAAACGCTATGGATGTAGGGGATCCAAGTAATTTTGCGCGCATGCTTGAGCTCTATGACGGACGACAAGATAAAATGGCGCGCGATATCACCGGCTTTGCAACAAGCGACAAAGAAACGATGGCAACGATTACTGATACTTATCGTCGTTACAAATATGTCGTTGATCCTCATACCGCCGTAGGCATTACTGCTGCCAGAAAGTATCGGCAGCAACATCCTTGTAATGAGCCAATGATTGTGCTCTCCACTGCGCACCCGGCAAAGTTTAAAACAATTGTTGAACGTGCCATTCAGAAAAAAATTTCTCTACCACGGGAATTGGCGGCAGTTGTTGAAAGAAAAAAGAAAACAGTGCTCGTCCGTGCTAAAATCGATGATGTCATGCGGGTTCTCTAAGTATGTTTCTTTCGTGTATACTGATGTTATGCCACAAAGTAGAGATATAGAATTTTTGTATGAAATAGGATCGCTCAACAACGTTGATCGCAGTTGGCGTCAACACTTAGCCATGAAGTGCGCGACCGTTCCAGAGCACACCATGCGCGTTATTTGGCTGGCGCTTCTTATCGCCAGACAAGAAACAGGAGCAGACGAGGACCTTATTATTAAAATGGCGATGGTGCACGACATTGCCGAAACTCGCGTTTCAGATTTAAGTTATATACAAAAGGTATATGTTACACCCGACGAAAATCGCGCGGTGAGCGACCTCTTCGCAGGTACGGTTTTTGGTGACTTTGAAAATATTTTAAAAAAGTATGATGCGCGGGATAGTTTGGAAGCAAAAATAGTGAAGGACGCTGACAATCTTGACGTCGAAATAGAACTTAAAGAGTTAGAAGAACGTGGCTCAAAACTTTCTCAAAAGTGGGCAGCGACTCGGCGTATTGTGCGCGACAAAAAACTTTATACTGATTCTGCACGTACCATTTGGGACGAACTACAAACGAGCGATCCGGCAGACTGGCATCTGACGAGCAACAAGTGGTATAAAATGCCGGATACGGGGAGATAAACGGAAGACTTTCGGTGTTCTGAAGTGAGTTATTGCGGTGTCTAGTGCTGCACCCTTTTCAAGCCGTTAAAAGCAGGTTACTATGCGCAAATGGTAAAGCGATTATTGACCCTGCGTAAGGATATCGCCGCCCAATTCACTGTTGGGTGGTTTTTAGCATTACGCCAAATTCGTCGATCCAGCCGGTGGACAACTGGACTCATCGTTTTCATCATGGTTTTGACCTATCTCAACCTCGTGGTAGTGTCGGGTCTCCTTGTGGGTTTAATTGCCGGATCATTTGCTCAGTTTCAAGACAAGTATGCCGGTCAGGTGCTGGTAACGCCGGTTACAGGGTATGGCTACATTGATAACTCATCTGCGCTCATCAGCTTTTTAGAACACCACCCTCAGGTAATTGCTCTGAGTGCTCGACATACCATGGCGGCTTCGGTGCTCGGAACACTGGACGACCTGCCAAAGAAAAACAAAGAGGCAAATAAGGTTGCCGCGCAGGTCGTCGGCATTGACATCGCGCACGAAGAAGCGGTAACCGGATTTTCGGAGTCCGTCATTAAAGGGTCAATGCTGCAAGAGGGAGAGGAGGGCTACATTGTTATCGGTCAGAATTTACTCAGACACTACTCGTCGTTTGCCGATGCTGATATACCAGGGTTGACCTTGCTCGACAATGTTGACGTGGGTGATCGCGTAAAAGTTTCCATGAAGACCGAGACAGGAGTAACCAGCAAAAGTTTCCTTGTTAAGGGTATTGTGAAAAGTAAAGTGGACCAAATTTCCACCCGCATGTTTATAAATGATAATGAGCTGAAGCAGATGCTCTTAATTAATCAGGAGCTGTATCAGGAAATTGCCATTCGAACACCGCACGCTTATGCGCCGTCACTCGTTCGCGAGATCGAGCAATTCCAAGGCTCAAACGAGACTCGTGTGCAGACAGCAGAAGATGCCGTCCCGTCTTTTTTACGTGATGTTGAAACAACCTTTAATATTTTAGGTAATGCGCTCTCTTCAATTGCGCTCGTGGTGGCGTCCATAACTATTTTTATCGTCATTTTTATTAACGCGGTTACCAAGCGGAAATTTATCGGCATCATGAAGGGGATTGGTGTTGCACCACGCGCTATTCAGATTTCCTACATTTTGCAAGCGCTATTTTACGGAATCATTGGGTCGTTTATTGGACTCATCCTGACCTTTGGTGTTTTGAAGCCGTACTTTGCGGCGCATCCCATTGATTTTCCATTTTCCGACGGCATTCTTGTAGCAACGCCGGAAAGTGCAGCAGTGCGCGTGCTCATCTTGCTGGTAGTAACGCTACTGGCTGGAATGATACCGGCACGAATGATTGTGCGTAAGAATACGCTCGATTCAATTTTAGGCCGCTAGTATGTTGAAAACAGAAAATCTTATCAAAGCGTATGGTGAAGGGGAGCTTCGGCTCGTAGTCTTGAAATCACTCAACCTTGAAATCCAGGACGGTGAGTTTGTGGCGATTGTCGGGCCGTCCGGCGCCGGTAAGTCAACGCTTCTTTATCAGCTGTCACTTTTGGATGAGCCGACAAACGGTGAGGTTTATTTTAATAATGCACGGACGTCAGAAACCAACCAAACACAAAAGACTTCTTTGCGGCTTCGACAGATGGGGTTTGTGTTTCAAGATTACGCGCTATTGCCAGAACTTACTGCCGTAGAAAACGTGGCGTTGCCTCTGCTCATGCAAGGGTTGAAACTTAAGCCAGCAACAACAGAAGCACAGGCGTCGTTGGAACGTGTTGGACTTGGCCATAAGACGCACAATATGCCGAGTCAGCTCTCTGGCGGCCAGCAACAGCGCGTGTCGATTGCTCGGGCAATCGTGCATCATCCACGAGTGCTCTTTGCAGATGAACCAACGGCTAACCTCGATACTGCAAGTTCGCGCAAGGTGATGGAGGCATTTATTTCTTTGAATCACGAAGGACAGACGATTGTAATGGTAACGCACGAAGAAGAGTATGCACTGAACGCCAAACGTATTATTACACTGAAAGATGGTGAAGTCGTATCAGACGAACGGCGGTAGTTGCACCTTTCGGAAGCGATGAGTCGCACCTCTTTCCTGTCTGTGTTCACTTTGCTATGATAGCCACGTTCTCTTAACCAAACACTATGTCCAAACCAACCAAGAAGGATTTGCTTACAACGCCCGTTGAACACATCGATATAACAAAGCTCGATGCGGTTTCGCTTATCGAATCCTACGGCAAGATGTCGTTCTCTGCCCGCGACCTTGCTCGAGCAGCCCGTATTTATGACGCCATGCTGGCGGATCAGAATTGCTCGGCCTGGCTGACTCTTGCCGGATCAACCAGCGCCGCTGGCTGCATGCAGGTGTACGCTGACCTTGTAAAAAACAACATGATTGATGTTATTGTAGCGACTGGCGCATCAATTGTGGACATGGATTTTTTTGAAGCCCTCGGCTTTAAACATTACCAAGGAACGCCATTCATTGACGACGGGGAGTTGCGGAGTCTCTATATTGATCGCATCTACGACACCTTTATTGACGAAGAAGAATTGCAGGCGTGTGATAAAGCGATTGGCGAAATTGCCGAAAGTTTGCCAGCGCGCCCGCACTCATCTCGCGAATTCATTTCTGCCATGGGAAAGTACCTCACGACGCATGCCAAGAAACCCGGGTCATTGGTGCAGCTTGCTTACGAACATCAAGTGCCGATTTTCTGCCCAGCATTCTCTGACTCGTCCGCTGGTTTTGGGTTAGTCATGCATCAGGTAAAACATCCCGATGAGCACCTCTCCATTGACTCGGTAAAAGATTTTCGAGAACTGACAGACATTAAAATTAAGAGTAACGACTCGGGTTTACTTATGGTCGGTGGCGGGGTGCCGAAAAATTTTGCTCAAGACACTGTTGTCTGCGCAGAAGTTCTTGGAAAAGAAGTGCCCGTGCATAAGTACGCGGTACAAATTACTGTCGCTGATGTGCGTGACGGCGCTTGTTCTTCTTCAACACTCAAAGAGGCAAGCTCTTGGGGCAAGGTGAGTACAGTGCATGAGCAGATGGTGTATGCAGAAGCGACGCTTGCCATACCGCTCATTGCCGCCTACGCCTACCAAAAAGAAAATTGGAAAAAGCGTACTCCGCGTAAGTTTGCATCACTGTTTGCGGCCTAGTTGCGTCATAAGGTGTTGTTTCGATGGTAACGCGTTTTTCTCGTAAACCAACAAGTACACGCCAAAAAGTGCGTGTTGGATTGGTGCAAATGAAAATGTCTGCTGATCCGGCAGAGAATCTGACCGCTGCCGCCAAGCGCATTGCGCACTTAGCAAAGCAGGGTGCAGACGTTGTTTGCTTACCAGAACTTTTTTTGACGCCATACTTTTGCCAGGCGGAGGATAAAAAATTTTTTGCTTTTGCAGAACCTATCCCTGGACCAACCAGTCGTGCCCTTGCTGATATTGCTCGCCAGAATAAGGTGGCAATCGTCACCTCGCTGTTTGAGCGATCGCGCAAGAAATTTTACAATACAGCGCTCGTTATTTCACCGGACGGCAAGGTGAATGCGCAGTACCGCAAAATGCACATTCCGGACGATCCAAAGAATTATTACGCTGAAGCATTCTATTTTTCGCCCGGCAAACAAGGCGCCATCACCGTTGGCATACATGGCGTGACCGTGAGCCCGATGATTTGTTGGGATCAGTGGTTTCCTGAAGGTGCACGCGCAGCTGCAGCAGGTGGCGCAGAAATTATTTTTTATCCAACTGCCATTGGTTGGCAAGTCAAAGATAAACATGGTGTTAACCAAGCCGAATATGATGCCTGGCAGACTATTCAGCGTGCGCATGCAATAGCCAATAATACTTTTGTTATTGCTGTGAACAGAGTGGGCAAGGAAGGTCATCTACGTTTTTGGGGCACCTCTTTTGTGAGCGATCCCTACGGTCGCATCATTGCTAAAGCTTCAAACACCAAAGAGCAAGATTTACTCGTTACTTGTGATTTGTCGCTTATTCCCAAGATGCGTCGCGATTGGCCATTCTTAACAGCGCGGCGCTATTCACTATTGCAGAAATGAAGTATCGCATGCCAGGAGAGTGGGAGCCACATGAGGCTACCTGGATTGCCTGGCCGCACAATAAAGAACATTGGCCGGGGAAGTTTGAACCTATTCCTCTGGTGTACGTTGAAATTGTGCGCGCATTAGGATCAAGCGAACCGGTTTGCATATGTGTGAACGACGACGCAGAAGCGCGTGAAGCGAAGTCGCTTCTTGCGGAAAATAATGTGTCTCTCGATAATATTTCTTTCTATACCATTCCAACAAACGCTTCCTGGTCGCGCGATCATGGCCCAACTTTTGTGCAAGGAGAGCGTGGTGTCGTAGCGCTTGATTGGCAATATAACGCTAACGGCATGAAGTGGGGTCCGTACGATAAAGATGACGCCGTACCTCCGCAGGTTGCTCAGCTATTAAACGTGCCGGTCATGAAGCCAGGCATGGTGCTTGAAGGGGGATCTATTGATGTCAACGGGGTAGGTTCGCTTCTCACAACTGAGCAGTGTCTCCTTAATGTAAATCGTAATCCGTCATTGAAGCGCGAGGATATTGAACAGAGGCTCAAGGAGTATCTTGGGGTTCGAAATATTCTTTGGCTGAAAGGCGGCATTGAAGGCGACGATACGGACGGTCACGTTGATGATGTGGCGCGTTTTGTAAATGCAACAACGGTGGTGTGTCCGCGAACTGAGGACACTTCGGACGTTGACTATGAAATTTTAGAAAGAAATTTTGCTGATTTGTCTGCCATGCGTGATCAAGATGGCAATGCGCTTACTCTTGTACCCCTGCCAACGCCGAGCCCTGTGGTGTATGAAGAAACGCGGTTGCCGGCAAGTTATATGAATTTTTATATTGCAAACAAAGCGGTTTTGGTGCCGACATTTAGGTGTCCTCAAGATGCAGAGGCACGGTCAATTTTTGAAAAATTATTCCCTACGCGTCGTATTATTGGCATTGATTGCACGGACCTCGTATGGGGATTTGGCACCATTCACTGCTCAACCCAGCAGCAGCCATCTCTAAAAGCATTAAATTCTTGACGTTTCTTCGTTTTTACGGTAGGTTATATGTAACGTGACGCCCAACGAAGGGCGTTTTCGTTATACACCACAAATCAGGAGAAAGATACGAGATATGACTGATGAAACGGAAGGAAGTGGAGGAGCCGCCGCGCAGGGCGGCGGCCTTTTTGAAACCATCTCGCAAAGCGAGGTGGAATCATGGGGGGCTTACTATGAGTTCGAGCGAGCAGGTCGCAACGGTCTCGTGGTTCGCTCTCGCAACGGTGAACATTGGGAAGTTCCCGTTGCGGTTGCTGCGGTAATCCGTGGCAGAAAGTGACCGACTGGGGTTGGGGTGGCGAACGCGCTGCCCCGACCCCTCTTTTATTTTTGTCCCCAATACCTCGTCGGCTTGCCTCGAGGTTACCGTTGTGGGTTTGGTGTGCCTAATTCTAGTGAGTGTAGTAAAATCAATGGTATTAACCCAGAGGGCAAAGCCGCGGCGGTATGAAACCCTTTGATGCTAGCGTCGATTCACTATCCTCGGCAATAAAAAAGAAATTATGACGTTTCCCTTGAGTCCAGTTTTGCATGTTATTAACGGAACAATAGCTCTTTGGGCTGCGTTTCGTTTTTTAAAATCATACAAAGAAACGGGTAGTGTTTTTTACCGCATTTTTATTCATACTGGTTTTGGCGTAGCTTTTTCTTATTATCTCTATTCAGTGCCGATTTTGTTCGCACCAAAGGACAGCCACTTACACGGCATTTTTTATTTACTCGCTTTTTTCCCCCTTATTTGGGCGTTATCCAACGCCTTACGCTTTGCTTTTCAGATTTGGAATCTCAAGATATTAGAAAAAATTATTGTACCGATTGCGTTACTATTTACTGTGGTTTTTTTTATTGCCCACTTGGCGGCGGTTCCTACTCCGCAAATTGTCAGTGGTATTGTCACTTGGCGCGTGGACTCACCTTTTGATTTCATTTACTCTTTTGCGCTTCTTCTTTTGCTGTTGCCGTTAGTTGTTTTATTTTTTACCACCAAAGTACAAGGGTCAAAAGCTCGGTTGAACAAAAGATTGTTCGGTCTTGCCCTATTGCTCGGTGGTTTCGGAGGTATTGGTACAACCCTTGATGAAACGAAAATTCCGTTGTTAGTCTTCTTTTATCTTGTCGAATTTTTTGGGTTTTTATCTTTGGCTTTACTTTTTATTCTTGATCGTTATATTCCGGACGATGAGGTTACCAAAGCGTCGCCGCAGGAAGGTTGGTAGTTGCTGTTTATAGTCTTTACTATTTCTATCCTAAAGTATTTGTTTAATTTTTTATTAAACGCATAGCCTGGCCGAATAACGAAAAGCTATGCCTAAGGTTTTACATTTTGAAGATAATCCGGCATTTGCTGCCTACTTTGACGATGCGTTGCGGCTAGCAAGTTTTAGTGTAGTGCATTGTGCGGTGCCTCCGAACGATGTTGTTGGCTTGGTTACCCAAGAGAAACCAGATATACTCATAACAGACGTAGTGATGCCGCGGGTGGACGGGTTCACCCTTACGACTTTGTTAAAGAGTGACGAGCGGACGCGGCACATACCCGTTGTTATTCTAACTTCACTATCCAGCGCAGAGCACAGAGCGCGTGGTAAAATTGCAGGAGCGAATTCCTACGTAGTGAAATCGGAACTCGACATTACTGATTTTATAAACGAATTATTTACTTTGCTT
>JBAZXG010000008.1:0-40577 GCA_041660005.1 Patescibacteria group bacterium
GCGCCTTCCCAGCGGGTCGGTGGTATGGAGATTATTTTCTCCACTTGAGCGGGTGACTTTTTTCATCCGCTCAAGTGGAGGGACGAAACGAGAATGTGCAGTTCTGTTTCGCCCGACTCCGAGTGCGTTACCCAACGTTGGCGAGGTAAGACCTGAATGCTTCAAGGCCTCTTCTGGTGGATTCACCACAATAAGATGTAGCGTCAACATCATGCTCTGGTAATATGGCTCACCAGTAGCTTTAATTTTTTGGGTAATGACGAGTCTCTAGCTCGTCGCTTCTTCGACCACGTCGGTCGCGGGGATTACCGTACCCGCGAGGTACTCACCTCCGTGCGACAGCACGACGACGTACCCGGCCATCTTCGGATCGAAGATGGCGATCGACGCGTACTGGTGAGCCAGGGCATGCCCCAACATCACCGCGACCGGCAACGACGCCGGTCCGTTGACCAGCGCCAGTGGCCCCGACAGGCCATTGGCCTTCAACTCCGCGAGACGGCCCTCCACCTCGCGGACAATCTGGTCGTTCTGCGCCTGGTCGCCAAACCCGACGCGAAAAAGTGTTGCCGCCGATCCGGCGACAATTACCAAACGCGGGTCGATCTTGAAGAACACTACCCTATCCTCCTTCTGGCTTCACCGTCAGCCGGACAAACTTCTGAACTTCAGCACAGGTGGCACACTGAAGGATTGCCTTACTTTTTCTTGGCGGTGGCGAGCCGCACAAGAATCTCGGCAAGCGCCCGAACGGTCGGACGCAAGGAAACATCTTCACCTCTTTCAAGGTGATGCACGCTTCCTCGATAAACACCATCCGAACCGAGAACTGGCACGGTGTCTTCCTGACCAAGATAGTTACTCCAAATCTCCGCCAGGACAGAGAGGTGAAGCTGCTCACAAAATTCGCGCCATTCAGGTAAGCGTGCCATGTCACCCGCAAGCAGGATGACATGAGTCGCCGAAGTGCAGATTTCTCTGTTCTCCGCCGAGGGAATTCCACCGATGTCTACCAGCACCAGTGGAAGCGCGCAATTTTTCACCGAGTCTGCTACGCGCCGAACGAACTCAGGGGTAAAGGCCGCTTTGTAGGTCGCCTTGCAGGCAGCCGCAAGTACGGGGTCGGCCTCTACCGTTTCCTGAAACCACGCACCCTCCCCGTCTGGGCACGCGGTAATAACGTATGGATACGGCGCCTCAGGAATACGCCGCACCGCCTCCTTCAAACCCTGTCGAAGACAGGACTTACCGGACCGAGGAGGCCCGGCGAGAATTACTTTCATCACGAACCTCCTTCTGAAAGCAGGGCCGGATCAACGCTCCGGCTACGCCCCGACATTCGTCGGGGAAACCTTTAACTCGCCGGCTACCTGCCGGCGACGAGCTCCTCGCAAACCCGGAACTCCTCCGGGTTGCAGAGATCCGCGCCAACCTGGCGCGCGACCTCCTCGAGCCTGCCGCACGAGGATGTGCGGCGGACTTTTGCGAGCGCCCTTGCGCTCGCCAGAGTCAGCTGCTCGGCGAAGACGTCGCCGAGCGAAAGCAGTGGCCGCTCCTGACGCGGCCGACGAGTTGTCTGCTGGTTGCTCTTCATGGTCCACCTCCTTTTGGGTGGTTCTCCGACTGCCACGTCGGAGTGCCAATTTCACACTCCCTTTTTTGGAAGCGTCCAAAACAAGCCGAGCAAACAGCTTATTCTGAATGGCAAACTACGGACTGCCTCGCGCTTGGCTTGCACGAGATTTTAAAGAACGATCCTTTGGCTCTGGCCATTTGCTATTCGCTATTAGCCATTTGCCAACACCCCCTCACTCTCTCCTCATTGAGACAGTGAGAAGTGATTATGTGTGAACTTATTTCACCAACAATCATTTCTCGCCATCTATTTAATTTCTCCCTTACGCCTCCTATCATTCTCCCTCCGACCTTTTTCTCATCCTTACATTCTTGCCTGTCCGTCCGTAGCTCCGACGCTGAGACAAAGCGAAGGCGGGAGAATGAAAGGATTACGTTTTCCCATTTTAGAAAAACCCCAACTTCACTACGCATACTTTGCGGCTTATTCGACTGCCACGTTGCATTTGCAAAGTTAGGGTTTTTCCTCTCTATTCGCTATTTGTTCCGACGATAAGCCAGAACCAACAACGAAACTCTCTCTCCTCACTAGTTGCAAGGAGTGCAGCCGGTCCGAACTTTCCCGAACTAATCGAGAGTTCAGGCCGGTGCGCACTCGTTGCTACTGGTTTTCGGGTCGGAACGTGAACCGATGTTCGTCTCTCCTCGAGCAAACAAGCGATGCACATCACACGAGCCGGCCGTAGCGGTGTACCTTCCCAACACTCTCTCCTTACGTAGGTTGGGCGGGGTATGTACTCGGATTCTTGGGCCGAGTCATTGCCTTTGAGTAACACTTGTAAAGTTCTATAGAGTTTCTCTCCTCGTTACCCATTTTCAGGATAACCAGGCATACTAGCATATACACGTTATATGTCAATACCAATTGACGTTATTTCTCGATATTTGTTAAAAAAACTTGATATAATTCAAAATATACCAATATTTATCTCTATTATATTGTCAATAAAAATTGACAAAGTTTGCTGGCTATGCTAGATTTAGAGCATCTATGGGTATTTATAATAATCTTCTCACGAAGATCGGACTCGACGAAAAAGAGGCCGAAGTATACGAAGCCCTGCTTTCCTTGGGAAAAGCCGGCATGGGCAAATTGGCGGCAAACGTTAGTATTAAGCGCGGCAGCGCCTACAACGCCGTGTATTCTTTAAAAAAACGTGGACTTATAACCGAACTTGAAGAAAATCGAAAAAAAGTCTTTCAAATTGAAAACCCTGAAAAACTGAATGCAGTCATCAGTCAAACCGAGCAATCCTTAAAGGAAGCGAATAGCACCCTCGAAGGTTCTCTCCCCTCTCTGAAATCCGCCTTTAATTTAATCATGCACCGCCCGAACGTACGGTTTTTTGAAGGCGCAGCAGGCATACAAACCGTGGCTGATGACTCGCTCTCTAGTAAAGAAGAGATTTACTCGTACATCGATAACGCCGCGGTAGCCCACTACATCCCTGACTTAAACAAAAACTACATAGGAAGACGTGAAAAAATGGGCATCAAAAAAAAGATGATTGCGATCAATTCTGATTACATTCAAAAAAACGCGGCACGCTACCAACGCCCACTAACAGAGCTTCGCACTATTGAAACAATTGGTGACGTAAACTTCGGCACGGTCATGCAAATTTATGATGGCAAAGTTACCTACTTAGCGCTTGGTGACGCATCGCTGATTGGCGTGATTATTGAAGACTCGCATATCTACCGTATGCATCGCCTCCTTTTTGAATACACGTGGCGTAATGCTTCGATACCGACCGTTAAGCCGCTTTCCTCATCTCTGCACCCTTCGGCAAGCGCTCAATCCTAACAAACGGGGTGCCAACGTTGAAGTGATCTTCTTTGCCAGTCACTTGAAAACCAAGACGCTGGTAATAGGCAAGCTCGCGCTTCTTTTCAGGGTTCACAACACCGGTAAGCTTGTACCCATTATCTGCGTACTGATTGATCATGGTTTCAAAGAAGGCGCCACCAAGCGCAGAGCCACGGATTGATGGATCGATATTGAGTGATGCAACATAGGCAGATTTCTCCGCTTCGTTTTCGTCAAAACGCACGAAGCCAGCAATCGCACCATTGTGTTTGAGGAGATAAAAGCGCGTTTGCGGACTTTCCAAAGCGCCATTCAACTCAACAACGGTAGCTGCAAGTAAGCTAGGTGAATAAGTATCCCTGTTATCTTGGAATATTCTCCGTATTTCGTTTCTATCACCTTCTGGTAAATCAGTGGCGACTGAACTTTGCAGCTCTGTTCCGACAATATCCTCAAAATCAAGCTGACCACCCCGTTCGGTCACTTCCCTCGCCGCTACCTTGAATGAATTACCGAACAAAAGAAGATCGGCGTTTATTCGACGCAACTTATGGCGCAACTGCTCTGCCAACGCCGGACTAATTTTTTTATCGGGACTTTCGCTCGAAAATTCAACAATTAGTTGGTTCGCTCGTTGCATCATTGTGTCGGTAACCTGACGGGCCGACGCATCGTCACCACCCCAGCTTACAAAATGGTCGCGTAAATATTCCGTTACTTTATTGCACGATAATACAAGCTCGGAATATTTTCTAAAAATCAGTTCAGGTATCTGCTTACCTCTTTCGCCTAAATCGTGAGGATATTTTTCACCAATTTCTAATATGCGTTCTCCGGCGTTTTCACCAAGTCGCTCCAAAGATAAAAACGCCCGAAAACCCTCTTCGCCATAGGTACGAACAAAATCTAAAGTGCGACGTTTTGTCGCTTCGTCAGCATGCCGATAAAAGAGTAACAACTGACCCTGCTCGACAAACGATAAACTGCTCCAAGCCACACCAGTTTCTCTTGTTAATTCTCCCCCATAAAACTCACCATAATGTTCAAGAAACTCTTGCAGCAATCGTTCGCGCTGTTCTTTATCTTCGGCCGACTCGCTAGGGTTTGGTGTAAATAATGTTTCGTGGGTGAAATCAACAACGCGTGCTTCAATCTCTTCATCGTCACTACCAAGACCTTCAAGCGAAAAATATTTAAACAGGCGTCCTTTCGCATCAAAAATACCCATTTGTCCGTCGCCGGTAATTCGTTCCACGCTATGTTTGGAATTATTATATTCTCCTAAATTAAACCGTTTACCTAAATACTCCACGCCTGCAGCCGAAACGCCAATGCGACCAAGTTCAATACGGAGCAGGGCGCGGGTCGCACCCTCTCTCACTTGTGCATCAGCGTAACGTAATAGTGGAAGAACCGCTTCAGCTCCTTTGGCTGGATTGACGCTCGATAACGCCTCGCCAACGTGCATAGGGTTAACGAGCGGGTCAACTTCTAACCAGGTACGGAGAAACTGAATCGTTCGTTCGTTGCCACCCACTGTTTTGAGACCACCAAGCGCATGGTTGAGTGTCAGTGCGTAGGCATCACTTGGGTCCCAGTCCATTTCTTCAGAAGAGTAATCGGCAGGATTAAAGTCGCTCCTTGCACGATCCCGGCCAGAACCACGTCGTTCCTTTTCACCAACTCTTTGCATGGTCTGCAACCGCACCACAAAATCAGGTTCGTCTACGCGCTCTTGATACCCCGCTGGCCGTGCCGAAATCCAAGATTTACCGTCTGCACTTTCGCTCCACACTTCCGGTTCAATTCTTTCTATTGAGACAAAACGCTGCAAACAATCAGTATAGGCATCCATTAATGACTCTTGAGTCTCATCAGTTTTTCGTTCGCCAATAACACGCGCTAATTTTTCAAAGAACGGCCGCGCATAACCTTGTAGCCAAGCCGTTGGACTATCACTGTCTTCGCCATAGAGAGCAGTATAGCTATCACGACCTTTATCGTAACTCTGTCTAAAATTATTTCCTACAGTAATAATAAATTCTGCGAAGTCTTTATCATTAAGATATTTCTCGGCAATATCAATAATGCTCGACTGAACAAAAAAATCCGTGCGACCCATTGCTTCACTGAGAAATCTTTGATCCGAAAACTCAAGACCTCTCCGTTCGAGTTCTTGAGTTACATCATCAAGGGAAAGACTTTCGACCGTATGCAGTATGCGAAGCCCTTCCTCCAAAAGCTTTACTTTATTGTCAACAACGCGATCGAGGCGCTCGCTCAATATGCCCCTCTCATGCCCCCGAGCAAGCGCGGGTATCTTATCGCCTAAGAATGGCGTCCATGGAACATCGTTGGCACCGTCAAGAATAGCGAAAACATCATCCAACATTTCATGAACCGACGCATCACCGCCGTCTCGCCTTGGCTCAACAGCTTCTGAATATTCTTCACTATGTTCTGGCTCATTCTTCCGCCTCATACAATAATATAACAACGAATACTTTTTAGATCCTAAATCTTGCTCAATAAATAAATTTCTAACCTTTTCAGCCATTACGACATTAGACTTTTTTAATTTCCATTATTTAATTATAACAGAACGAGAGAATATAGCTCAAAAATGAGGGCTTGTCAATCGTAACGTCCGACAAAGTGACAGAAGTATTTCGCTGGAGCCTTGCTACTGCAGGGCAACTGATATTTCACATTCTCAAACTAAGTCGCGAGGAACACCTGGAGCCCCGCCCAAAACGGGGCACTGATATTGTAAACCTTCCGACAAAGTCGGAAGGAACGTTAATGGAGCGGGCAACGGGAATCGGACCCGTAACCTCAGTTTGGAAAACTGATATTTTACCATTAAACTATGCCCGCAGAGGTTTCCCTATCCTAGCGTTTTTTTGTGCACGCGTGAAGTCCTTTGTTCCCGGTACCATTCTACTAGTGGTGGAATAAAAGAGACAATGATAATGCCAAGAACAATAGGAAGTAAATAATGATCAATGCCAGGAATTGTCGCCCCCAACCAGTAACCAGCCAGAGGTACGCCAACCGCCCAGCCAAGTGCACCGATAATATTGTAGCTAAGGAATGTTTTATAGCGCATCTTGCCAACACCAGCGAGGATTGGCGTAAACGTTCGTACGATTGGCACGAACCGAGCAAGAACAATCGCTTTCGTTCCATGGCGAGCAAAAAACGCTTCTGTTTTAACGAGGTGTTGCTTATGGAAAAGTAGAGAATCTTCGCGTCTAAAAAGAAGTGGCCCTAAGCGTTTTCCAAAAGCGTAGCCAACACTGTCGCCGAGAACCGCAGCGACAAAGGATCCTAATATAAGTAAGGGTAAATTGAAAATTCCTTGTGAGGCCAAAAGACCAGCGGTGAAGAGGAGGCTGTCTCCGGGTAAAAAAAATCCAATAAAGAGGCCGGACTCAGCAAAGACAATGGCGACAACGCCAAGAATGCCGATCGTCTGAATAATAATAGCAAGATCAAGATGCGGCATGTTTGTGTTTTCGGTCCTGCTCTGCTTTACGAATACGCGTTTCGTCCATGCCGAAGTGATGTCCGATTTCATGCCACACCGTGTCGCGCACAAGCTCTCTAATACCACCCTCTGCTTTACCAATAGCAACAATGGGCGTTTTAAAAAGTGTAATTTTGTCTGGGAGCACCATGCCGTACTGCGGCCCACGACGAGTGAGCGGTACACCTTGATAGAGCCCGAGCAACACTTCTCCATCTCGAATGGGCAGTTCGCCCGCTTGACCTGGTCGTACCTCTTCTTCAATCACAATACCCACATTGTTCATGTGATTACGAAAACGTTCAGGAATAGTGGCGAGTGCTTGGGTGATGAGTACTTCAAAATTGTCGTCTGTCATGTCAGTATGGTAGCGGAAGCTATGATTCTCGGCTACCGTTGCTGAAGCGCACAGTCGTTGGTATACTCAGCCCTACAAAAAGCATTGTGGCGGCTCGTTCAAACGACTGGTATTATTTAGTTAGGCGGCAAGTCATATCGTTTTTTTGTTCGTTTCATTATTTACTGTGGCAGGGTAGCTTCCTCCTTCGCTCCGACAGTATCGTCGGAGCTACGGACGGACAAGCAGCTTCCGCCGAAGGCGGATCCGCCTCCCGTTCAGGGTCTCGAATGCCTGGCAGAGGTTCTCATCCCGCCCGAACGTACCGTTCAGTACGGGCGGGGAGCAACGTCATTCGTTCATTTCAAGGTTCCATCACTGTGGCAGGGTAGCTCAGCTGGTTAGAGCAACGCCTTCATAAGGCGGAGGTCGCGGGTTCGAGTCCCGCCCCTGCTACCATAGAAAACTTAATAACCATTGTCCCGTGTCAGCGGGGCTAAATCGTTAAGGCAAACCACTTGGTTTTCCTTAATATTCCTTTCCTTCAGCGTGAGGTTGTTCAAAAATTATTCCGTTGATTAGCGCGCAAAGCCCTACGGCCAATCAACTCATAATTTTTTCACTCACAATATTACCTTTCGAGGCAACCCTCCGGCGACCAACGGAAGTCCCTTTAGGGATTTTCTCGAGTAACTCCCCGCCCGAACGACGCAGTCGGGCAGGTTTCCATCAGACATTGTAACTGGTTTTCTCTTCGATCATTCTAGTCTTCAATAGTCACCTTGCCCGGGTGGCGGAACGGTATACGCAGGGGACTTAAAATCCCCGGGTCTCACGGCCGTGCGGGTTCGACTCCCGCCCCGGGCACCACGGATAGCAAATAGCTTATGGCAAATAGCAAATCGTCAAAGAGAAAATCGTCAAAGAGAAAATGGACATCAAGCAAAAAATAGTCGAAACGTATGACAAAATCGCTTCGGGTTACAGTGCGCGTCATTTTGATCATTTTTGGATTGAGGAATTTGATTTTTATAAAAGCATTATCAAAGGGAAAAAAATAATTGACCTCGGCTGCGGAGCTGGCCGCGACGCCGCCGTTTTTTTAGAAAATGATTTTGACTACACCGGCATAGATATTTCAGAAGAAATGTTAAAAACTGCACGCGAAAGAGCACCAAAAGCAAAATTTCAACTAATGGACTTCGAAAAAACTACTTTCCCCGATGCTGCCTTTGATGGTTTTTGGGCGGCAGCAAGTTTCTTGCATGTTCCTAAAAAAGATATGGCGAGTACTTTACGAGAAGCAAAAAGAATAACAAAGAATGATGGCATCGGTTTTATTTCGATCAAAGAAAAAAATGAAATGGACGACGGTATATTAAACGAAAATAAATACGGAGGAATAAATAGGTATTTCTCCTTCTACGCCCAAGATGAATTTAAAAAGCTACTAGAACAAAGCGGCTTCTCGGTGATAAAAATGAGTACGCACGAAGAAAACGACGAACAAAAATCAAAATGGCCTTGTTATTTTGTGAGAAATCAAGAATAAAATTATTGCTTATTGCAACCGCAACACGACACCATTTTTTGCATCTACTTCGACCATATCTCCATTTTTTAATACTTCGGTTGCGCTTCCAGTACCGACAATGCAAGGAACTTTGAGTTCACGGGCAATAATGGCTGCGTGACTTAATATGCCACCGCGATTCGTCACAATAGCGGCTGCGCAGCGCATAAAAGGCAAGAAACGTACGTCGGTATTGTCGCACACCAAAACAGAACCTTTGGGAAAGGCAATGGATGATAAATTTTCTTCAGTAACAATAACAACTGGTCCTTCGGCCTTTCCTGTATATGCTGCCGTCCCTTTCAGCACGCGGTCGTCGTCGACTACATTTGTTTGTAATAATGATGGTGCCGAAATGTATCGTGGTAGCAAACGATTGTAGTCAATAATATAAACCGCGTCGTCTGGCCATACTGTAAATTCAAAATACCCCTTTAGATAGTTGTTAGAAAACGTCGCATTGAATGAATGCTCAAGCTCTTTTTGCTTTTGCTTGTCAATGATACGTAATAAGTCAATAATACGCTGCGCCGTCTTCAACGCTTCGGCGTCTTCTTCTGACCACTGCCAATTTTTGAAATCGTAGCGAAATTGATACAGCGTCGCTTCGGTGCTTCCTTGGGTGAGCTGCGAATGAAGGCCACGAATAATTTCACCAAAAATGAGTTCATTACTTACAACAAGAGTGGCCGACCACTTCACCGTTTCAGAATGTGGGCAAATGAAAGCATTGTAATCATCCGGATTAATCGTTTGCTTTAAAAACCATTCCTCGTAACATTGCTGCAATGGTAATCCTCTGTTTCTCAATTTAGGTAATTCGGCACGAGTTGACACTAAACGGATAGCACATAGTTTAGCACCACGTTCGTGAAGTATTTTTTCGAACTCCGGTGTTCGGTCTGCCAGCGCCCGGGCGGGAAGTTTGATTGGCCGCTCATATGGAATGCCAGCAATTTGAAACAATGACTCCAGTCGTTCAACTTTATGATTATCTTCATTGCGAAATACTTCGGCTTCAGAAGTCTCGCCAATTGCTGCAAACCATTCAGTAATTGAAGGTTGATATTTTGTTACAACTGCTTTTGCCATAGATACGAAATATTCTAACGGCTCGCTAAGGTTTCTACAAGAAAGGTCTCTCTACCAAACTTTAAATCCATTTAAAAAGATGACACAAACTAACTCGGTCATTTCGTTGTATTAAAAAGGGATCCCGGCAACATCTAAAGAAAAAGATGGGTGAAGGTGGGGGGCAGTCGACGGGACCCTTAAGAAGTGTGAAAGGTTGTGCAGGACTGAATGATTCGCCCGCTAACCTCTTTCGGCGACGTATGTGCGGGTTTACCGCACGAGAAAGCGCAGGCGCGCTTTAAAGACGTCACCGATGGTAACCCTGAGCCCACCCTCCTTTCATGAGGATGGCAAACAAAAAACCGCGCAAAGGCGGCGTCACAACAAACGATCACAAGCACAGGTTCGTTTGCTAGACTTCCGCCCCCATACCTCGAGGGGCTCAGTACCAATCACAAGCGACAGATCAGTTTTCCGACTATACGGTAGCGGGACTGTGAGGGAATGCACCCTCACGTAGTCTCCTACGAGGGGGCGGTCACCCTACTTGCCTGATAAATCGCTTTGTTAAAGTGCGCGTCTTTTGACGTACAAGTATTGTAACACAAGCGAAAAACCCGTCAAGAAAATTTCTCACTAAAACACTAGATATTGTGGTACGACCGATTAGTTGTCCACAAGATATAGAAAAGAGCCCGCTCCTGCGGGCTCTTTCTGTAAGAAGCTATGTATGAATCTCATTCTCGACGCGAAAGCTGCTTTGCTAGTGAATCAATGAGTCGTCCAGCTTGGTCTCTTCCCCCAAGACCGAACGCTAAACCACCAGCGAGGGCGAGCATCGCCACAAAACCAGTAAACAAAATTTGAATGAGACTACGCGCAACACCTAGCTGCACTAACGCTGCCATAAAAGCAAAAACGACAATCGCCCACTTAGCAATCGTGGCGAGTGTCAACGCGACAGTCTTCGCCACGTGCGACGCACTGAAACTGTGCTCAACGACCTCGGAAACGAACCGGCCAACCACAACACCAATTGCCAAAATGATGATAGCCGCCACCACGTTTGGAATGTAGAGCGCAACGTCGGTCAAAAAAGTGGTTACCTGCGGAATGTAGAGGGTGTCAGCAACCGCGATGAGTGTTGCTAAAATAAAGAACCATTTGACGAGCCATCCTATCAATCCCGAAAAAGAGAACTGAACACCAAAACGATCAACCTCGCGCGCTAAACCAATGCGTTCAATCATGGCGTCAATGCGCGCATAGCCAATAACCTGTCGCGCAAGTTTACCCAGAAGTGAAGCAAGTATGAGGCCAACGACGAGCACAATAAGTGCCCCGAAAAGCTCTGGCAAGAAACTAATACTTTTCACCCAAAGATTCTGAAACGCGGTCGTAAGGGTTTCCTCCCAACTTAAAACCGTTAGGTAATCATTCATAAATACAAAAAGTTAAATAGTTAAAGCAAGCGACCTTTGGCACACAAAAAAGTTATGCGCGTTTATTTTCTTCCATAAAATGCTCTGACATATCAATAAGAGCAAAGAGAAGAGCGAGTGCCATTGGTCCAAAAAGAACACCCAACGCACCAAAAAAACTTAATCCCCCAATCACCGAAAGGAGTACTAGAAATGGATGAACGTTGAACCCCCTGCTAATCACATGCGGGCGGATGACGTTGTCGATAAGACCCACAAATATGGAGCCCCATAGAATAAGCCCGATCGTTTGTACGGGGGTTCCAGTAATCGCGACATAGAGTATGGCCGGCACAACAACGATTGCGGAACCGATGCCTGGAATAAGCGCCGCAAACGCCGTTACGGTCCCCCACAGGGCGGGATTTGGTAACCCAAAGAGTGCAAAACCAATTCCTGCAATGATTCCTTGCACAGCCCCAACCACGAGGGAACCCGTTAGAATGGAGTGAATGGCCGTTTCTAAACGATTAAAAAGTTCGTAATCAGTGCTGTCTGTAAGCGGACTCCATTTCACAAGTACGCGAGAAAGCCGATCACCGTCTTTCAAGAGATAGAAAAACCCTAGGATGCAAATAAAAAAATTAATAAGGACGCTCAAAGTGCTTGATAGTAAGGCGTTGATATTGCTCGTGAACCAACGTGCAATTTCTGTGGAGTAACTCGCAAAACTTCCAGGGAACCCGGGAAAAAATTGATGCAAAAGCTTTACGGTGTTCCTATCTAAGCCCAGGTCATTTGAAAAGTTTAGATTTGCGACAACTCCTCGTGCTTCAATAAAAATAAGACCGCCAATGACAACGAGCGGAATGAGGACGAGACCAATAGCAATAATCACCGTAAGAAAAGCCGCGGCGGCCTCGTAACCACGCAGCTGCTTTCTGAGCCAACGATAAAACGGTCGAAAAACGATTGCCAAAGCAGTGGCGAGTGCCAAGGCCTGCAGGTACGAAAAAAACATTGCCACGACAAGAGCGGCCGAAACAATAAGCAATGTTAAGAAAAAATATTGTCGTGGATTAAAACCCATAAGATCAGTTTAGCACGATATGGAACGAGCTGGCACTATATCCGCGGAACCATCAAAGACCTCCTAATACCTACCCGTATGCGTACTGACTTCTACCGAGAAAGGAGCGTCCACACCCCAACCGCTAAGAATCCGACACCACCGATAATCCGTAAAGTTTTTCCATCTATATACTGAGAGAGCACGCCACCAAGAAAAACACCGATAGCGCTCGTCAAAACAAGCGCCAATGCAGCACCGAGAAACACAAGAGATTTTGAGTACTCCTTATTCGATGCAAAGAGTAATGTCGCAATCTGCGTCTTGTCACCCAGCTCCGCCAAAAAAATAGTAATGAATGCCGTAAAAAAAATGTTCATATCTGCTTGATCGTTATTAAATGAATCATGTGTTTATAAGTCCCACTAAAAATCAATCCCCTTCTGCGCAAGAATACCTTTATAGTACGGATGCTTCACCATATCAACGCGGCTCACCAAATCCGCCTTGGCAGCGAGCGCCTTCGGTGTAAAGTGACCAGTCATCGCTAAATGCAGCAGTTTCGGTTTCAATTTAACCACTTGCAGTAAATCCTGTACCGTAATCAGTTTTTCTTCAATAGCGCTTATGGCTTCATCCATAATAATAAGGTCATAGCGTTTTGAGCGGATTGCTTTTTTCACGAGCGCTAACCCCTGCCGCGCCGCTTCTTGGTGGATAGTAAATGGTTTTTTATCTCCAAGAATTTTCACAAAACCCTTGCCGCAAACAGCAATGTCTATTCTCCCGAGTTTTGGTTTTCCTTTGTGAAACTTTCGGATCTTCATGTAACTCCGAAAAAAATCCCGCTCGCCGTTCGGCCATTCCCCTTTAATAAATTGCACAATATACACATTCAAACCGGTGCCAAGAGCGCGCGTAGCGATGCCCATAACAGCCGTTGTTTTTCCTTTACCGCGACCTTCGTAAATAATAAAAAGGCCGTATTTTTTTGCAATAGCCACGGGTGGCGTTGGCGGATATTTTTTTACCATATTGCACTTCGTGAAATAAAGAATACACTAAAAGTAAGAACGTTGCGACCAAAGTTGGAGGGCGCAGCAAGGAGATGCATCATGCTCAATGGGAACGGTAGTGGGACGTGTCCGATATGTGGCTCACATGGATGTCTCGATGAAGAGGCGGTCGCCCGATTCACGGGCAGACAGCACGAACTCTTCACGGGTTCGTTGGAGATTCATGTAGCTCGCTGCGCGGGTGAAGGTTGCAGAATTCTCTTCCGGGTTCCTTCCGGAGAATTCTTCGGGGACGAAACAGAACTCGCAAAGGCCTGGGGGAGACTTTTCGAAGTGCAGGAAAGAGAGAAGATTCGTCGCCTTCGGAACGCTGCATAACAGGCGGCACCATGCCGCCCAAAACAATGAAGAGAGAGTAAGGCGCCCCGGCTTTCCAGCCGAGGCGTCTCTCTGCCGGTAACTTTGACTACTTTTTTCATTTTCATATATGTTTCCATGTACTAGTACATGGAAACATACAAACATGTGCGTCATTTAATGACCGTAATTAAATAATGCGTTAGTTTACGAACTTTTACTAAATACAAGGGCCAATTGTGAAGAAATATACGATGTTTCCAATTTTGGATTTGTCACCACCCAGCGATACAGCAAGGGCGACACAACTACTGAGAGCGCAATGTTGCCGCCAAGGTGGTACAAGGTAAACGGAATCTGTCCCAAGAATGTTTCCATAAACGACATATGATAAACCAGCACACCAAAAGCAATACCCGTGATGGCGTCATATAGGAGCGTTGCAAAAACCGCAAAGCCAACGTAGTGAAGAATGCTGCTTTCTTTGTTCTTTAAATAAAGACCGGAGAGTACGCCGATAAACGCATAGGTGCCCGCAGTTGAAAACGACCACGTGCCGAGGGTTCCTGTCAGAAGGTCGTAACTCAAAATAGCCACGAGTCCAAAAATCATACCAGACAGCCAACCCCAACGCTTCGAGAACGGCATCATGGTCGACATGATTGGTTCCACGTTCGGCGGATGCGGAATGAGCCGGAGGGCAATAACGGTGATTAAACCAATTGCATATTTTAAAATATTTTGCATCTTAGACATGAACGAATCTTATGCGACACTACGAACACTGTCAATCGTCCTCAAAACCACTAGTCAGTCTTTGGTTGATCACCACTTTAAAGGGAACGGGCGGACAACCTCATGGAGATTGACCGCCCGTATTGTTCCCCTCCGCTTGTGCGAAATTACCGGATGTGACGCCGAATTGCTGCAACCATCTCCCGTGTGCTGCAGCTGCTGGTGCCGTCAGTGATGTCGTCGGTTCTCCACCCCTCCGCCAGAGTCTCGGCAACAGCCAACTCGATCTCACGCGCGACCACCTCGTTCTTCATGGTGTAGCGCACGAGCAGCGCGATGGAAAGAACCATGGCAATGGGATTCGCTCTGCCAGTGCCAGCGATGGTCGGCGCGCTGCCGCCCGCCGGTTCGTACATGGCGTAACCCGTTTTCGGGTTGATACTGGCGGAAGCGAGCATACCCATGCTGCCAGCGATTCCAGCTCCACCGTCACTGAGGGTGTCACCCTGGGCGTTACTGGTAAGCACGATCTGGAAGTCCGCCGGACGCGTCATCAGATACAGATTGAACGCGTCGACGAAAACGTGCTGGAGCTTCACGTTAGGAAACTTGCGGTCGTGAAGCTCCTGCACGACTCGCCGCCAGAACGTTCCCGTAGCACCGAGTACGTTTGCCTTGTCGATCGAGGTTACTGTTTCTCCGGTGCGTAACGCCCTCGCGAACGCGACCCGAGCGATGCTCTCGATCTGCCACCGCTCGTAGCGGCAGACGTCCTCCGCCCAATCGCCGTTTGGGTCTTCGTGCCGCTCACCGAAGTAGTCGCCGCCAATGAGCTCGCGGAAGAACGTCAAGTGAACACCTGCCGCTCGGTTGTTCTTGAGAGGTGAAAGCGACTCAAGTCCCGGAAAGACTCGGACCGGACGGATGTTGACACCGAGTCCGAAATTGTGACGGATCGGGAGCAGCGCCTTGCGTTCTGGTCGCTCTTCCTTGGGCAGCTCCTCGTCGCGACCAGGCAGTCCCACCGCGCCGAAAAGAATGGCATCTGACTCATGACAGACACGCCACGTTTCTTCCGGCATGACGGTGCCATGCACGTCGTACGCCGCCCACCCGACCAGAGCGGGAACCGGGTGAATCCTGACGCCGCACCTCTCCCCGATCCAGTCCTGGAACGGTAGACACGCCTCCATCAGTTCCGGGCCAATGCCGTCGCCTGCTAGTACGGCCAGTTTAAGACTCTTCATTTCCTACCTCCTGCTAACGCGCACCCCTATTGGGGTGGTTGATCAACGATATTCAGTTGTCAAAGACCAGCACATCTTGCTGGAGTAATATAAAACTGTCAATGATATTAAAAATAATCGTGCTTCTATGTACTAGTACATGGAATGTTGGGGGAAGGCGGATCGAACTGCGTAAATACAGCGCGACCCACCCCTTGTTTTTGGGAGACCCCGGCCGCCATCTGGCGGAATGCTTCTAGCTCCCCATTCGATGGAGACCCTCTTCGTCATCCCGACAGTAGACGAAGGTCCTCAGATAGACATAGCCTCTGCCCTGCGTTGAACGACGGAACCGAATCGTCGCATGGAATGGACTTCCATGCGGTGCCTTGTCCAAGTAGCGTGCGAATCCCCGCACGCTCCAGAACCGTCTTCGCGGCAGTTGCCGGACTCTCGAACGTATTGCTGCCATCAGGTTTCTCCTTGCCGACCTTACGGCCGCGCTTCTGGTGCGAGGTGCTTCGGAAAGCACACCTCGCAGATGTGAAAGACTGGCGCTTCGACCGATTGTGCAACTTTGTCCTCCTGCCTCAAACTTAGGCGCATTGTTCAAAAAAAACAAGTTTCCATGAACTTATCCGAAAGTAGTTCAAGGAGCTTACACATAGGAACGTATTCAATAAGCAAATTGACTTTTGACGATTAACGGCCTAAGGTCTTCGTGCCGCCACAGGGTAGTGTGGCTTGCTTTCGGAATGAACCAATTCACAACATCTACCGCCCTTGGTGAGTAACCCGGGCGTTTGGAGGAAACCATGGACGAGGAAAAGATAACCATAGGAATGTTTGACCGATTGGCTCAACGAACCATGGTACTACGCGGAGTAGACCATAGAGAAAAGAGAGGCTACGAGACGGCTGAGTTGCACATGTGGATCATCGCCAGATGCCCAAAGTCAGACCAACACTTCATGGCGAGCTTTCACTACAATGGCTCGCTCGTTCGGCCCACGCTCGATGAAGAGTTGGAGGGAATCGATGGGCTGTACTATCCGCTAACTCCTGGACCACTGGCGGACAACGTACTACACCACGTGTGTGTTGGTCATCTACTCGTGGAGTGGGAAAAAGAACACCACCTCCCGGAATGGATGGCAGCCAAGCAAAGTGTAGTGGTTCTCAAGAAGCCGAGCGGCAACAAAGAAGTACTCGTCGAATCGGACCGGCAGGTACAGCAACATCTCGTCCGAATGCGAACGAGGATCGCTCATCACTGGGAGTACCAAGTTGATCTGGCCAACACTTCCCAGCTCGCTACTGAATCAAGCATCGTCGCAGCAGAGGTCGCTTTCCACCGCCTGAACGCCCTCATCAACAGCATCAACCGGCGCTGGGAAACAACCACCGGACGGTAAGTCCGTAACACGAAGCTCGCTGCTACCCCAGCGAGCTTCGTCCCTTTTAAAAAAGGAAATAAAGCTTTAAGTTTTTAATTTTAACGACCGAAAAAAAACGTAAAACTTGTATACAACATATCTACTGCAAAATATAAAAAAATTAGAGAAAAAATCTTAAAAATCACCGGCACAAACTTAGGGTTAGAGAGAACACCTCTAAATCGTGAGAACAGAAAAGCTACCAAAACGGTTGAAACGAGCCAACCAACTTCTACCAACACGAGAAATATAAATTGCCCTAAATAAATTTTATCACCTAGCAGAACAGCTTTTGGTACACACACGGTAATCCAAAAAGTCCAGAGGACGCCATTCGCTAAAATCATTGCTGCAATTCTTGCGGGACTGAAATGGAGCTCTTCCCCAGTGTCTGTTCTCTGCACTCGCCAAATTGATAAAGAAATCCAAATGAGTACCGCCGCGCCCAAAAAGGAAAGCCCTCTGAAAATAGACTCCGAAAAACTAAACGATGAAAACGCCTCTAAACTTACAAGGGCAACCACCGTTTCTGCCAACATTGCCCAAACTATTATTCTTAGACTTTTATCAAAATCAAACCGTAATATTTCAGTAAATGTTGCCGTTAAAACCGGACCAGGAATAACGCCACCAATTAACCCTAAAATGAACGCACTCATTATTTCGTTACTCATTTTAAAATTCTAGCATCTTAACCGTAGGTGAGGAATAGTATTTTGATGTATTAATTCTAAGATAAGCCGACAAACCAGCATATAAATACTATTAACCCCAAAGAAAATCCATGGGTTCCTCAATCCGCCAGTTGGCGGGCTGAGAAAGGCGGCGCAGCAGAGCTACACAAGTATCAAATTACACATTTTTGAGCGTACGCTCAAAAATGTGTAAAAATCATAATCAAATCAATTACCCCGCCCCATATGGGACGGGGTATGCATAGGTAATCCCACTTCGCCGAGTCAAACTCACCTCCTTCGCTCCCGCTTGTATAAAACTACGGCGGGACACAGCTATGCTACGGACGGTCAAGAACCTCCTTCGCTCCTCCTTCGTATAAAACTACGGCGGGACATAGTAAGCATGCGGACGGTCAGGGACCTCCTTCGCTTAAGCTTCGGACGGTCATGGAGCTACGAGGGATATTTTTGTCTTCTGTATTGTAACCTTGCAAGCCGATGAGGTATTGGCAAAAATAAAGTCGCATGTAACGGAAAGAGGACGGTAGAGCGCAGATGCGATCTTCCGTCCCCTATTCACCTTGCACTCGAACCCCTACTCAAGTGCCGTTGTTCACCATGAAGCCGATCAGTTGACGCCGAAACGCTGCGTACGCATCACGACGATGTGCAGATAGCTTTTCGTCTGATTCTAGATGTCGCCACTTGTTCGCGAAGTAAAACCGAAATGCAAACTGCATGGAGTCCTTAAAGAGAACCGATACGAAGGGTGGAAAACTACCGGCATGTAACTTCCACCACTCGTTCAAAACCGTTTCTCCGGCGGCGATTCTGCAGTTCTCTCGGCCGGTAGCACAACCGATGTCTCGACAGCACCACTCTACTGCAGCGACAATGCCGGTGAATTGCTCGTAGGTGAGCTCCTGGAAAAGGCCAAGCAACACAGCGGGGTCGAATGTCGTCGTTTGCAGAACACCTCGAAGAATGTCGACCTGTTCGGCGAGCAACGACTCGTACCTTTTGCGCTCAGCGCGAAACTTGTTTGGCTTGTAGTCGACGATGTCCCATATCCAAAGCGCGATGGCCGCTATCGACATGGAACCGACGAAAGGGATGAGCAGTCCAGCGGCCACCCGTTCGTGCCAAACAAGGGTGTTGCCAAACAATCGTTCACACCAGTCGAACGAAAGCAGGACATACGCTAAAGGCGCCCCCACGACCCAAAGCGCAACCTGACTCGTCATGCATAGTGGGCACGTAAAAAGCTCGTGGAGCTTGATGAACGGCCACCTTTTTTGTTCGGATCGAAGCACGATGGCCTGCCGAAGCCAGGCAAAGACGGAGCCATGCATGAGGATGACGCTCATCTGCTTGACTGCCATGCCAAGAAAAACAACGACGAACGAAGTTCCCAACAAATAAACCATTCCGATACTCCTCCTGTGGAATGTTGAAAGATTGGAACAAACGCACCTTATAGAAACTGAACCACTTTGTCAAAAAGTATTAAAATAAACTGTTTCCATGTATTTATCCCGAAGTAAATCGAGGGACTAGTACATGGAATAAAAACAAAATAGAGGACTATATTCAAAAATTGGTTGGGCGGACGGCGGGGTACTCTTGGTGAGTCCCCGCCGTTCCTAATAGCTGCCTAGGTCTCCAGTACCAGGTATCCGTTCCGGCGTGCAAGTTCCTTGCCAGCATCGTCGTCAACGAACTCGTACGTTTTATCGCCCGAGGTTGAACGTTGTAGGTACCTACGGCAAGC
Organism: Patescibacteria group bacterium; assembly: GCA_041660005.1. Classification (GTDB taxonomy): domain Bacteria; phylum Patescibacteriota; class Patescibacteriia; order GWA2-46-9; family GWA2-46-9; genus 1-14-0-10-48-11. Next base: position 19,667 of record JBAZXG010000008.1, read on the forward strand.
TCGACACCAAACAACGTGACACACAATACCACAACAGTCTCCCTTGCGAAGACTCTTGCAATTCGAACACTCGCTTTCGGACATCTCTCAACCCCCCCCTCGATTCGAGCGTTGCATTACTCGAAAAACTTCCGCAATTAGACGAACCTTACAAAAGCATGGTAGATTTGTCAATCACACTTAATGTTTCCATGTACTAGTACATGGAATGAAAATAAAGTAGAGGACTATATTCAAAAATTGGTTGGGCGGACGGCGGGGTACTCGTGATTGAGTCCCCGCGCCGTCCTCGTCGCTCTCCTGGGTGGCCTCCTAGAGCCACACCGCCGTAAACTGTCTCTTCAGTCGAGCAGCCACGGTAGGATCGCTGACGATCTTCCAGACGTACGAATTCGCATCGTGCCGGAAGCGCGTCCGGTGGCAAACGCCACAGCAGGCCAGCCGAGCATTGGGATGTCCATCGATCTGAACTTCCTTCTCTCCGTCTCCAAGGCCGTCACAGGCAGAACACTCCACGTCTTCGGGTTCGGGCATGATCCTTTTCCTTCTCGAATCTCAAGCGTCGCACGCGCAGTGCTACGCTCGGCCAAACGTATTTGAACAGACGCACCTTATCGAACCAAAACCGAACTGTCAACGATGTTTGAATATTTCCATGTACTAGTACATGGAAACTATAAAATGTGCGATAGTATTAAAAAGTTATTCGGTTTACATCAACCCTTTTATTCAAAACAACTTGACGCTCAAGATGCGACCGTGATAAGAATAACTGCCGAAACATTCGGCAGGGAGGGAACTCATGAAAACCCAACAAGAGACACGCGACGCCCTGAGGATCCTCGGGGAGGCAATCGAAACGGCAAACGCCTCCGGCAAAGAAGCTGATCAAGACAACGTCATGACGGCGCTCACTGCAATCAGTGACTTCCCTGGTGAGCAATATACGGAAGTGGTCGGCTCGCTCGGTAGTCTCGCTAGCCGATGCTACGCACAGGATCTCTGCTTTGCCATCAACGGCTGGGCCAGCGATATCAGTGCCTGCATCGTCACCGACCCCGAGAAGTGACCGGAGCCCAGCTCGAGCCCCACCTGCCCCACCCGCAACGCGACCCCGCGCCAGACTACACATCTCGCGGGGCCGCATACTTTTTAAACAAAAAAACTATTCGGACAGTACCGACAAAAATTTATAAATAACATCGTCTAACTTTCGCGCAAAACGGACTTTATCTTCAAAACTCATTGCATTATAACCCGCTATTTCTTGGAGCATCTCTGTTGATTTCGCTGTAGTCTTTAATTTTTCTGCTATTTGTGGATACTCTCTGCGAACCCTTTCTATGACCTCGTCCATAGCATAAACCGAAGTCAATAATCTATTGCCTCCCAGTTTTGAATACTCTGAGGAGTAGGTGTCTACTTCAGGATGACTTCTTTCGAATAACCTGCGAGATGAGTGATCTTTATCAAATTTGTCCTTGATGATCACCGTTTTTAACAAATGATATGCAAGTCTTTCTGCGTCCTTTGCACATCTCGTTATATACTCCGGCTTAGGGGTTGGCACCGCGGCATAGAATGGACCCTCAATTTCCCAACCCATTTCTGACTGTAAGTAGCCTCGTGTTTCAGCTGGATCAATTGGCCCACGTTTCTCGTCTCTCATAACCTACATAAATTCTTCAAGTAAAACCTTGGTTACTCTTTTCTGCCAAATATACTTCTTCGCCGCTCGAGTACTGCTCTCAGTTTGTCTCTGTCGTCACTGTATATTGCTGCAACCATTTCCTGAGCCGAGGCAGACCTTTCCTGATGTAATGGATGAGTCGGATCAAGTGAGTTAACAACGTTAACAAGATCCGGCCTGTTTTTATACTTATCCCTAAGTCTTACAAAATCTTCTACTGCGACCCCTCCAGCATTGAGAAGACTGTAGTCTTCTTGGTCTAAATCGCTAATTGATGATATGCCCTCCTCCATTGCTTTAACTTCTTCAACACTTAATGGTTCACGTTCTCTTTCCATAATATGTTTAAAAATTTCATCTCCATGTTACTACCCCACAAACGGCATCGGCTGGCCGGTATACTTGTCAATAAGCTCATACCACGTTTTCCCGTCTTCACCTTTTCCTGTCATGCCAACGCAAGGGTGGCCACCATTAACACTCCTCTCAAAAGTGATGGTACCTTTTTCAAAATTACTGAGATGGAAAAAGGATGCCCTGATATTTTCGGCGCTTGTACCATGGAACGATGCGATTTGACCAATTGCATCTTCTGCGGATAACTCCCTATCTAACGTAATGGCATCTATAAAATTTCTTGATGTTTCGGTTTCACCCATAATAATAAAATTAACTTCAACAGTCTAACCTTATCCCTTTCTTTTAAAATATTCAAGATCAAAAAAATTAACGACTATTTTATTGTAATTTAAATATGTAAGTATCATTTAAATTAGATGCTTTAGCGATACAAAAAATATTTTTGAAAGAGTACTTTTGCATTTTATCACCCTTTTCAACCTTCCACTCGTCGAGCCATCTTTTGGTGACCCCCACCTCTAAAAGCAAAATTGTATCTACAACTTCAGGATCGGCTTTATACTTTTTTTCAGCTTTTTCTATTTTTTCAAGTAAGAACCTAAAAATGTTTAAATCAAAAGCCTTCACACCTTTGGTTGTATCGGCAAGATCTTCATCCCACTCTTTTATTTCCTTAATCTGTAATTTTAAGTCTGGATAATTTCCAGATTTTGATATCCCTCGACGATCAACAATACTCTTCTGCGTTTCTTCGGTTCCTGTTTCGTAGTCCGTTTCGTTTTCAAGATTGTATAAAGGTAAAAACAAAGCAGTAAGTACTTTTTCTTCTCTTTCCTGTTTTTCTTTATTGTTCGTATTTTTCTGTAGACCGTCTTAAATCTTTAAATAAATTTTCTACTCCTGTTTTTGATATATTTTCCAAAAAATTAAGATTAATATCCGTACATTTTTCTAATTCAGGATTTGATTCTTTTATTTTTTTTATGTAGGTAGCCAACGTTAGAAAAAACTTTTCTCTACCGCTTGGTATCAAATTATCCTTTTCAGACAAAATATCATTTAGGCTAGCATGCGCCAAATAATTAGTACTAAACGTTTTAACATGTTTAATAAATCTATTATGCTTGTTCAAATCGTTTCTAAATAAAACCGCTAGCTTTGGATCAATATTTTTACAAATATATTCAATAGATAACCTGTCCTCTTTGTATGGTGACTTGTCTGTATCAACGAGTCGTCTTACACCAAGACAAAATTCGTTCTGTAGGGCAACGGACACAACTCCCCAAAAATTTCTATACCCACTACCACCAACACGTTTATAAACTTTACCAAAATTTTTATTATGCAAATAGCGCCAGATACAAAAAAACTGATAACATTTCTCCACTTCATACACGAATTTATTAAATTCTTTTGCCTTTAACATAAACACATAACATTATTTACCACACTATAAGACAAATATTTAAAACTTAAATTCTATAAGTCACCCACCGACTGGCAACTTAAAATGACTCCTAATTCTTATCAAATTTTTAAATTTCGTCTATAAATATTAAAACATAGATGATTTTTTTTATAACAGGACTTTTGTCGTTAATTCTAGTACAAGGCGCAAACGAGTAGCGGAATAAGGCGTACTTAATGGTACGCTGTTGAGCTACGGAGTTTGCAACACAGTAATAGGATTAACGAATAAGTCCTACGAGCAACCGGAGGTTGATCCGCAATTCCAGCACTTATAACACGCCCCGTTCCTCACCATCAAACTCCCGCAATCCGCACAAGTCGGTGCATCTTCCTGCACGCGCACGGTGAAGTGCTCTTTAATCATCACCTCGCCACGTGCGTTCTCTGTTACTGGCACGGCCTTACTTGCCGGCAGCGTTGCCGCCTTAGTCTCAGTCGTCAGTGCAACCTCAGGAACGGTTGGTGCACTTGCCAGGAGCCCAGCGTCGGCTTGTTCGTCCGCGGTCATAAACTTCATGCCAAGCCAACGGAAGATGTAGTCAATAATCGATTTAGCAATGGGTATTTCTTCATTTTGCGTGAAACCAGCCGGCTCAAAACGCATGTGGCTAAACTTACGTACCAAATCTTTCAGCGGCACACCATACTGCAGCGACACTGACACCATGGTGGCAAACGCGTCCATGAGACCAGAAATGGTACTACCCTCTTTGTTCATGGTCAGAAAGACCTCACCGGGCTGACCATTCTCGTAGAGGCCCACAGTAACGTAACCCTCGTGGCCGGCGATGGTAAACTTATGCGTAACCGCGCGTCGCGTATCAGCCAATTTCTGTCGGAGCACGCCGGAACGAGTGGTAACCTCAAGGTCAGCTTCAACCTCAACAGACTTCGACACTGTTTCAGTTTTCTTTTTACCGGTATTGAGTGGCTGCGTACGCTTTGAACCATCGCGGTAAATAGCCAGCGCCTTAATACCAAGTTTCCACGCCTCAATGTACATGGCACTAATTTCTTCAGCAGGAATATCTTGCGGCACGTTAACGGTTTTAGAGATGGCGCCGGAAATGAACGGCTGCGCCGCGCCCATCATGCGCAAGTGTCCGAGGTAGTGAATAGAACGATTGCCATTCATAGGTCGGAAAGCGCAATCAAAAACCGGCAAGTGCTCGTCTTTCAACTCTGGCGCTCCTTCAATGGTCTCTTGCTCGTCGACATAGTCAACAATTTTTTGAACCTGCTCGTCACTATAACCCAGTTTCTTGAGACCAGCGGGCAAAGTGCGGTTTACAATTTTCATGAGTCCGCCACCCACAAGCGTCTTATACTTTACGAGTGCAATGTCCGGCTCTACCCCAGTGGTGTCGCAATCCATCATGAAAGCAATCGTTCCCGTTGGCGCTAGTACGGTAACCTGCGAGTTACGGTAGCCATACTGTTCACCGAGCGACAAGGCAGACGCCCAAGCATCTTCGGCGGCACGGAGCATTTCAGGAGGGACAACAAAAGAAGCATTGATATTTTTGGTGGCTGCCTGGTGTTTCAAAATAACGCCAAGCATTGGTTCACGGTTTTTCACAAAACCAGCAAATGGACCAACGCGCACCGCAATCTTGGCTGACATCTCATAGGCACTACCCGTCATAATGGCAGTGACGGCACCAGCATACGCGCGGCCTTCATCAGAGTCATAGGGTAAACCGCGCGCCATAAGGAGTGCCCCTAGATTTGCGTAGCCAAGACCAAGCTGACGGTAATCAATGGCATTACGAGTAATTTCCGGTGTGGGGTAACTAGAGAAACCAACAATAATTTCCTGAGCCAAAATAAGAATGTCTACCGCCCGCCGGAACGATTCAACGTCGAACTCGCCATCCGACAAACGGAACTTCAAAAGATTAATCGACGCCAAGTTACAAGCCGAATTATCAAGATGCATATATTCCGAACAGGGGTTCGAAGCGTTGATGCGCCCAGAATTTGGACAGGTGTGCCAATCATTGATAGTGGTGTCGTACTGCATACCTGGATCTCCGCATACCCAGGCCGCGTCCGCAATCATGCGCATGAGATCGCGTGCCTTGAATGTTTCGACTGGCTCAGCGCCAACGACTGATTTGGTAGAAAACTCACCGTCGTTCACAACCGCACGCATGAACTCATCGGTGACGCGAACAGAATTGTTAGCATTTTGAAATTGAATGGATTGCCAGGCCTCACCATTTAAACCCATGTCATACCCCATCTCGCCCAGAGCCCAAGCTTTCTTCTCTTCTGTTTCTTTTGACCGGATAAATTCAACAATGTCAGGATGGTCGATGTTGAGCACAACCATCTTCGCCGCTCGTCGGGTTGTTCCGCCAGACTTGATGGCGCCTGCCGAAGCATCAGCGCCGCGCATGAACGATACCGGACCCGATGCGGTGCCACCAAGCGACAGGTGTTCCTTTGACGAACGAAGTGGCGAGAGGTTAACGCCAGAACCAGAGCCATGTTTAAAAATCATTCCCTCTTTTTTAATCCAATCGAGAATCGCCTCCATTGAATCATCAATGGAAAGTATGAAACAAGCAGAGCATTGCGGTTTTTCGCGTACACCGACGTTAAACCAGACCGGTGAATTAAAAGCCGCTTTCTGATACACCAACAAATGCGCCAACTCAGCATTGAACACTGGCGCTTCATCATCACGCAAGTACCCTCCCGCCACACCCCAACCCGTAATAGTGTCGGCAACCCGAGAAACCAGCTGCTTGACGCTCGATTCACGCTCGGGAGTACCCGGCTGACCGCGGAAATATTTTGATACTACGACATTTGTCGCCAGTTGCGACCAAAACTCTGGAACTTCAATGTCGCGTTGTTGAAAAACGAGCTTACCATCACTTCCTGAAATGCTGGCATTGCGTCGCTCCCACGCTATCTCGTCAAACGGGTGAACACCGGGCTTAGTAAAGTAGTGGTCAACATGATAGCCACCATCTTCGGACAAACGAACCGGACTTTTTGAGACGCGCTCGGGGGCGTCGATTCGCGTAGTTGGCATAACCTGGCAAGCAAAGGTTAAGAAGTGGGTAAATGGCAAAGTTAGAGAGAAAAGTGCGGTCTCATGAGCATCTGTGAAAGTAACGCTTCCCTGCTGACGTCGAAAAACTGATTGCAACCGTAAAAATGAACGTTCAAACCTTATCTACATCTTGTGGTACGTATACAATTATACCACAATATATGGGTTAGTCAAGCATTTTTCCTAAGGTTTTTAGCAAAAAAGCAGACGATGCAGAGCGTGAAGATTTTTTCTGAGAGCAAAAACCAGTATAGCACACGAGACAAGACGTGCTTGGTGGATAGACGGTGGATAAATGGTATTAACCCCAGGACAAAGCTCTGGACCCCTCAATCCGCCCACTGGCGGATTGAGAAAGGGGCCACGGCTGGTGTCCCCTCTCGGGGTATTAAACCCTTTGATGCCTGCGACGCTCGGAAATGCACATTGCTATGTGCACTTCACTCGCTATCCTCGGCAATAAGTGACTTTTTGTTACGCCGCGGGCTCTGTGAGAGCACCGAGCGCTGTGTTGATTTGGTCTATAGAGAGCTCCCCCACCTCAACCTGACGAACCACCCCCATCTGGTCGATAAAAAAAGTACGGGGTAGGGCGTCTGCCATAAATTTTTTAGAAATGGCCCCATCAATATCAAGAATGACGCGCGCTGCAGGTAGTGGATCGTGCGACTTTATAAATTCTTGTACCACTTGGGCTGGTTCTCCCTTGTTAACCGCCAAAATAACCACCGGCGATTGGCGCATGAGAGCGGCTCGGTTAACTGCAGAGAGATTACTCACGCAAAACGGACAACTCGTCTGCCAAAACGTGAGAATAACAGGGGTACCCAGGTGGTCGCTCAGTCGCTCTTCTTCCCCGCCCAAGGTGGATTGCTCGAAATCAGGTGCGAGAGAGCCAACGGTTGGTTGAGTTTTGTAGCTAGCAGGTGGCTCAAGCCGGGTACCCTCGACGAGTGTGTTTGTCCCTCCGCTTTGCGGACCCGAAGGACTCTGCTGCAACCAAGGCAAATGATTCCACAAAAAGTAGACACCGATAACGAAAACAATAGAGACAAAAATTGGAGGAAGGAGTCGACGCATAACCTACAGTAATGAACGAACGCCTAATTTGAGGAATCAGCAAAATGAAAACTCTGGAGGATACGCTCAAATACCGGACCGTAACCCCTAAGCTCATTATAACGACCATCAGGTCGTTTGATGACCACGCGATCCATAATGCCGCCAGTCGCCGGATCATAATCGCGGTATCGCTGAGTATTCAGGTTATTAATGTGTTCAATGACGGGCGCCGAAGGAATAAGCGTTTCCGTCGACACGGTTGATTCGGTATAAATGCCAATGCGGTGTGAGCCGTTCCTTAACAAAAGCATGTCCCCGCTCTCGGTGACCTGCCAAAGTGTAGGATAGCTAAACTGATAACCTTCTGTCGGCGAAATATAGGTGGTTTCAGTCATGACGTCAGGTGTCGCAGAAACAGTGTTTGCCGGATCATACTTTGAAAAAGTGTTCCAAAGAATGCTGAGCATTACCGCACCAAATACGATAACAACAACATACCCCCCAACAAAAGGCACGAGCGGTAACTTTTTTACAAACCGACGAACTTTATCCGCAGATATTTTTGAAGTGCGTGACCAAGTACGACGCTGAATCGCTTTTTTGATAGACTCTTTAACCATAGTCTAGCTGAGAATACGCGGTTGTAATCGCTTATGCCGGCGACTCAGGGAACGCAACTTGCCAATAGTTAAAAGACCGTCCTGTGGACCAACGTACTGCAGCACAGATGCAGCGTTAAAGGTACCCCAGCGCATGGCTTCAGGAATATCGTAACCATAGCGAAGCGCAGCCATAAATGCGGTGGCAAAGCTGTCACCGCATCCGGTTCGTTCTATAACGGGCGACGGAAAAATGCCAAGCTTCCAATATGACCTACCGTCACTGGCGTTCGAACCTTCAGAACCTTCCGTTATAACCGCAATGTCCGCGCCAAGTTTGCGCATGCCATCAAGAAGCTGTCGAATATTCTTTTCTTTGCGAATGCCCGTAAGGAGCCGCGCTTCTTCCCTGTTTAGAAAAAGAACATTGGTACGCCTGAGAAGATCCTTAATTTTTTTAGTGCCATCTTTGAGCTGGTAGCTGCCGGGATTACAACCCAACACCACATTAGGATGAGCGGTAAGATACCGAGCAAGATTATTATAGAGACTTGAATACTCTCGCCCAATTGACGACGTAAGGTACATAAACCGAGCCGGTGCGAGTTTAGGAAAAGGCACGCGGAAATTTTCATGGTACACGAGAATGGTGCGCTCACCTTGGTAATCAATGACGACGGAGGCGTTGCTAACAAATCCTTTCTGAATATTAACGTAGCCTGTTGATACCTTTTCTTTTTTTAAGGTAGCGAGAATGCGTTCACCGCTGTGGTCGTCGCCAATGGCTGTATGAAAAGCGGTTTTGAGGCCCAGTCGCGCGCTGCCGATAGCAACGTTCATGGCGTTATAAGCTGTCTTGGTAACCATGCTTTTAGTAATGATCTTGTCCCCGTAGCGTAGACAAATTTCGCAATTCTTTTTTTTGAGCGCGCAGTGCACATTCGCGTCGTCGACGCCAACGAGTGTATCGACACCGGCTGGACCAAATGAAATCATGTCGTACATAAAAATAAATCAAAAAGCAAAAGGCAAAACGTAAAACTGCAAGTGAAAAGTCAAAACTTGGCGCATACTAAACGAAACCATACTGTACATAAGACTAAATCAAAAAGCAAAAGGCAAAACGTAAAACTGCAAGTGAAAAACCAAAAGTTGGCGCATACTAAACGAAACCATACTGAACATAAAGAAAGGCAAAAGTTATAAGGAAAAACTGCAACTTAAAAGTTTAAACGAAACACATCTGGAATAATAGCAGAACAGGCCAAAAGGGGGTATTAAAGAGCTTTGGGAGCTAAGATTTGCGACGAATAACGCGCTTAGCAGCTGCAGTGATGAATGGCGCCGTCAGCTTAAACTTTTTAATGAGTTCACCCGGTGTTCCAGATTCGCCAAAAGAATCATCAATAGCAACCATTTCAATTGGAATTGGCAAATGGCGCACTAAAACTTCAGCTACGGCCGAACCCAACCCACCATTTCGCTGATGTTCTTCTATGGTCACGACAGCACCAGCGTCGCGCGCCGCCTGAACGAGTGCCTTTTCATCAATAGGTTTAATAGTATGCATGTTGATGACACGCACCTTTTTGCCTTGTCGCTCTAGCGCGGCCGCCGCGAGCAACGCCTCATACACCAAAGGACCAGTGGCAATCAAGGCAACATCGAGCTTGCCTTTTGTATCAAAGAGCACTTCGGCGTGGCCAACGGTAAACGGCGTGGCGGCTGTGGTAAAAACAGGGGTATCCACCCGTGCTAAACGCAAATATACCGGTCCTGGAAACCATGCAGCCGCAATGGTCGCTCGAAACGCCTCATTGGCGTCACAGGGTGAGAGCACGGTCATGTTCGGGAGTACGCGCATAAGAGCAATGTCTTCAATCGCCTGATGGGTCGCTCCGTCTGGTCCGACCGAAACGCCAGCGTGCGACCCAACAATTTTCACCGGCACGTCGTTGTAACAAATGGTCGTGCGAATTTGCTCCCAGTTTCTACCCGGAGAAAACATTGCATAACTCGTGACGAACGGAATTTTTCCATAGGCCGCCATGCCAGAAGCCACCGTCACCATATTCTGCTCGGCAACGCCCACCTCTACAAACCGCTCTGGAAAGGCCTCAGCAAACAGATTCGTCTTTGTGGAGTCGGTAAGATCAGCTGAAAGAGCGACAATGCGCTCGTCTTTTTTGGCTGCCTCAAGAAGACCGCGACCATAACCACCACGCGTCGCTTCACGCTTTAGCGCTTTTCGCTCAAGTGTACGGGGATCAAGTTTTACTTTTGGATTTAACGGCATAGCGGAGTATTGACTTAACGCTTTCCTACAGCATTAGCGCGAAGCTCTTTCAAAAAACGTTTAGCTTCCTCTGCGGTTGGCGGTTTCCCATGCCAACGATAATCACCCTCAATTTCTTTCACGCCTTTTCCAGAAATAGTATGCGCAATAATGATGGTCGGTTTCTCAACAACTGCCTGCGCTTCTTCGACGGCGGCGTTAATCTCGCGGATATCATGGCCAGAGACTTCTACGACATGCCAATTAAACGCCTCGTACTTATCGCGCAGTGGTTCAAGCGGCATAACCGTTTCGGTATTGCCGTCAATCTGGATATTGTTGCGGTCAAGAATAACCGTTAAATTTGACAAACGATACTTGGCAGCAAAGAGCACGGCCTCCCAGGTATTCCCCTCGTCATGCTCACCGTCAGAAGTGAAACAATATACTCGAAATTTCTTCTTATCCATGCGAGCGGCATAAGCATATCCTGCTGCTCCGCTGAGGCCCGAACCCAAAGGGCCGGATGTGCTCTCGAGGCCGGGCAACGACTTACGATGCGGATGACCTTGCAACCGCGTACCAAATTTTCGAAGTGTCACGAGCTCTTTCAGTGGTAGGTAACCAGCATGCGCCATCGTTGCGTAGAGTACCGGACAGATATGACCATTGGAAAGAAACAACCGATCGCGTTCTGGCCAGAGCGGATTTTTGGGACGGTGATTCAATATATGAAAATAGAACGTAGCAAAAATGTCGGCCATGTCGAGCGGTCCAGCAGTATGCCCCGAACCCGCAGCAACGAGCATCTCAATAACAGAGCAGCGAATTTTATTCGCCGTTTGCTCAATTAATTTTACTTTTTTATCAGTCAAAGACATAGCAGCTAGTTTACAGCTTCTCGTTTGAGATTTGTCGAGCCGCTATTTGCCATTTGCGATTTGCTATTAGAGTGTCGCCTGCCGAAATGCAGCGAGAACCGTTTTTGGGTCGCCGAACTTCCAGAAAGAACTGCCCACCGACACACTATCGACCCCTAACTTCGTTAAGGGTTTCATGTGTTCAAGCTTGACTCCACCGTCAACGGTAATTTTCAAGTGCGGGTACTTTGCTCTCAATGCACGAATTTTTTCATACACCGACTCGTCAAACGATTCACCCTGGAACCCCGGCCTCTTGATACTCAAAAGGAGTACAGATCGCAGTGCAGTGAGGTGTGGGTCAATTGCTGAAATCGGTGTCTCCAAACGAAGCGCTAAACCGTGCTCAATACGCGTAGAGTTCATGGGGAGCATGAGATCTTCTGGTAATACTTCAGCGTGCCAAAAAATTCGCTGGCATCCAAGACTGTAAATCGGCGGACTCCAGCTCATGGGGTCCTGCACCATGAGGTGCGCTTCCCAAGAAACGACGCCGAGCTCTTGCGGCAAGTCGTCAGGCAGTACTGATTGTGACTCAACAAACTGTGCGTCCATAAAATCAACCTGCACCATTAAATTGAGACCCTGAACCGATCGCAGCTTCGTGCGGATTTCGTCAGCAGATTGAGTGAGAATGCTCGGTATAATTTGCATAGATCAATGTTGACCTAAAGAAACCTCAAAATCGGCAATTTTTTCCAAACGCCGCTGATGCCGTTCTTTACCACTGAAAGGCGTGGCAAGCCAGGTACGGACAATGTCTAAAGAAAGTTCGTGACTGGTTTCGTCGGCGTCCAGTACGAGTACGTTTGCGTCGTCGTCATTTCTCGCGGCCTTGGCCTGATGAACGGAACGCACAAGAGCAGCCCGAACGTGCGGCACTTTATTGGCAACAATATCCATGCCGACGCCACTACCACAAATGAGAATGCCCTGGTCTTCGCTGGCACGTTCAGCAACCTTTTTTGCAACTGGCAACCCGTAGTCAACGTAGTCGTCGGTCGGGTTAAGTTCTTTGGGACCGTAGTCCTCGAAAGGAATACCTTCTTTTGTGAGGTAACGTTTCAATGACTCTTTAAGACCAAAACCGCGGTGATCGGCTGCAAGATAAAGCATAGTATCCTTAGTATACGCCATTCAGCCAAAAGTCTCCAAAAAAATCCCCGCGCTAAAACGAAACTACTGCGCTTTAACGCATAAACACTTTCCTCGCTTCTCATGCGCCAGATGTCCTTTTTGCTTAAACCAAGACTACCACTCTACTCCCTATTTTTTCTCTTTTGGCCTTCTTCTTTTATATGTTGGAGTGTGGTAAGAACTTCGGGGCTATAGGAAGGAAACGAACGATGCTTAGCATCGAGAGAATCCTCTACCCAGTCAGGATGATTGGTAACGATAACTTCTATGTTCCTTTTCACCCACCGGTTTCCTTTTTTTAACGCTGTTTCAATTTGACCCACTCTAAGCCAATTCTCTTTGGTGGGTTTAACACTATCACGTTGACGTAAAAGCTCTGTGTATACTTTTGGACTGTAACAAATAGCCTCCTTACCTCGACGAGTAGTAGCTTTCTCGCACCACTCGGGATGAGACGCAAGAATATCATCAAGTTTAGGAGTGAGCCAATAATCGGCTCTAAACAACCGCTTTCGCAATTGCAGAAACGTAAGCCACCCTTTTTTTGCTGGAGGACTCAAGACCTCAATCTGTTTACGAAGCTCCGCTAGTACTTCTGGTTTATAAAGAGGACCAGTAGTACCGCTAACTCCATGTTCCTTTTGTTCTAGCGTCGGTTCTGCGGAAACAAGCACTTCGAGCCGAGGGGTAACCCACGTATTTGATTTGTTAAGTGCCCGCTGTATATCCGCAGCCGTTAACATCTCACCCTTAGCAATTTCTTTAGCATTCGCTCTTCGTTGAAGTTCAGGAAGTACATCTGGACTATAGTGCGGAAGATCTTGACCGCTAGTACCGCGAGCCTTCTCTGTCCACCAATCTGGATGTTCAATAACTATTTCGGCAAGTTGTTTTATTATCCAAGGGTGTGACCTGTCCGTAAACTGCTGTGCCCAACCATAAGAAGATAGCCAACCCTCTTTAGCCAATTCAACATCTTGATTTTCTGTTCTACTCAACGAACGTTCTCTTTTTTCTGGTGGCTCAGTAGATGAGAGCTGTTCTCTCATGTTTGTTGACCAGTCTGCAAGATTGCCAGGGTATCGAAGCGTGGTTACTTCTGGACGAGCACGTAGTTCTTCTTTGGTCATCAATAAATAGTCCGCTGGACTTGTGCCCCCTGGAATGGAGTGAACAACAAAAGTAACGTTACCAACTTCGTTATTAATGAGTACTAACTTTCGAATACTGTCAGGTTGACTAGGATTGTGAATATAATAAGCGAGGTAGCTTCGATTACGCATCATATCGTCTGTGTTTCTTCCGTCTTGTACCCCATAGGGCACGTCCAGCTCTGAAAGCAGGGCGACGAGAGCATCGGACCGGGGTACTACTCCTTTTTTCTCAACGCCCTTACCGCTGCCCGGTTGAATAAGCTCACCACGGTCGGGTGGTACAATCACACCTGTTGCCGGACGTATATAGTCGGGCAACCGAAGTTGCATGGACGACTTTAATTTTTCTTCTACATAGCTCTGTATATCAAAGCGTTTCACGTTGCTAGCGGTAGATGAGTGCGAGGAAATGACTTGAAGTAGATTTTCTGCACCAAGAATCTCGGCGAGACGATCAACAGAAACACCTGCACTAAGATAGCTTTCAATATGATCAAAAAGATAACGCCGACGTGTTTCTCTGTCTGCTTGAGGATTTCTCGTCGACTTGTCTACCACTGGTTCAAAGTCAGAATGATTTTCAGAGGATCGTTCTGGCATGTCACTAAAACGTATAACTTACAGCTTGTTGCTAAATAGTTCTTTGGCAAGTTCCCAAAATTCCGGATGGTTCTGTGTGGTTTTCAGCCAATACCACCACTCTGCGCCCCAAAAGTATGCCTCACCAAAATTGGTCGCTTTAGCAAATGCAATTTGGTCGTTCAAACGATTTATCGACATAGATTTGAACTGCTCGGCAAGCGGTGTCTCAAGAAGTAGCGTGCCGGGTGGCCAGGGCTCAGCTTGCAGTTCGGCAATGATGACATCTTTTGGTTCAATACCCCACAATCGCGCCTTCAAGCGGTAACTGGCAGGAGGCAATGGGTAGGTACCATAACGCAGGTACGGGTTCCAAGTAACGCGATAGAGGGTGGTGCCAAAAAGGTCACCAAACCGCGCCGCTTTTCTCCAGGTCGAAAGTTCACCTGAATCCGTAATGAGCACCGGTTTGTTACTGAGCCCCTTGACGAGATTGATTTCAGTTTGCAAAAAAGCAGGATCAAGTTTCGGGCACTCTCCAAACCACCAGACAAATGGCTCATTTTCTACTTGCCAACGTACGATTGCATTTTGGTCGTGATAACGAAGCACGAGACGTTTCAAAAATGCCAAGAGAAAATCGTTCTCTTCAGGAAGCGACTTAGTCCGCACCCACGCAGGATAAAAACACTCGGGCCAACGCGGTAGCTTACGCCCAATAGCTAACGTCACAGCAACATTATGGAGCTCTGCTTCTTTGATCTCCCAATCGAGTTCACTAAAATCATCACCGTCTTGACTTGGCTCTGTATCGTCCCAGTAGGCGATAAGACGCAGGTGTTTAACGTTAAGGTCGTTTAATACGGCAAGATACGCTTCTCTTGCATCAAGACCGAGGGCACGTGCCTGTTTCGCAGAAAAAGTGACACCATAT
This sequence comes from Patescibacteria group bacterium, assembly GCA_041660005.1. GTDB lineage: Bacteria > Patescibacteriota > Patescibacteriia > GWA2-46-9 > GWA2-46-9 > 1-14-0-10-48-11. Next base: position 34,917 of record JBAZXG010000008.1, read on the forward strand.
ACTTGTTCGACAGGCGCTCCAGTTCTGCCGAGATACAACGCTGGTGGTACCAGTACGATTAACAGGATAAAAAAAACAAACATGGATATCCGAAACCAGTGCGGTAAGTGACGAGAAGCCATAGCTACGCGACGAGCGCCAGACCAATACCGAGAACAATGAGTGCAATAATTTTCTGCAGCACAATTTGTCGGTTCAGTTTTTCCTGAATCATGCGCGGCGCGAAACGCGTAAGAACTACCACAAAAATAAAAAGGAACGCGTACTGTACTCCTTGCAGTGCATTCACGATGGAAACGCTCGGGGCACGCTCTACGCCCCAGCTGAGCAGAACAAACCCAATTGCGCCGCAACTTTGACCGATGTAAAAAAGGAGAGGCGGGCGCGTTCCGTCACCCGCAAAAATCTGTCGGCGGGTGGTTGGTAACAGTAACAGTGGTACTACGGAAACGAATGCGAATAATCGCATCCAAAGAAACGCCGGAATAAATTCAGCACTGTTAAATACCGCCTTCGCGAGTGTGTAGGAAAGGGCAAAAAAACCACCAGCAACGACAATGTAGAATGCTTCGCTCCAGGTAATGCTGGTAGCGCTCGCTACACGTTCGTAAGAAATGATGATAGAGCCGAAAATCAAAAGAGCGATGCCAACCCATTCTGCGCCAGTTAACCGTTCGCCAAGAATGAACCCCGCTAACAAAATGGTCCATAACGAAACAAAGGCACCGACAAACGGAGCCACACGCGTCGTCTCCCCTTTTTTAAGAGCCGTGAAAAAAGCAAGAAGAGCCACAACAAAGCTGGCGCCCGATACAAACGCCTTACCCATGACAGGAGCGGAAAGTAGATGCATGCCACCGAACGGGAAAAGCACGAACGAAGCGAGCCCGAGGGTACCGATATAAAAAACGTACACCGACGGGTACTTCATTTTTCCGACGAGTAAAATTTTATCAACCACGAACGCCAACGCGTTCGCAAGATGACCAGCGAGTACAACAAGAAGCCACGACATAGTTATTATCTTAGGGCGCTTAATTCTTTTTTCAGTATAGCAGAATCAAATCAATTATGCTGGACAAAAGGGTAAAAAACCAGTATACAAAAGCAACCGTTACGGTCAACACAAATGGACGGTTAGCTCAGCTGGTTAGAGCACCTGCTTTACACGCAGGGGGTCGCAGGTTCGAATCCTGCACCGTCCACCAGTTTTTCAGTACATCTTTTTTTGACAGTTTCCGCCAAAGGCGGATCCGCCTCTGGCGGAGGTTACCCGCCCGACTGAACGAATCAGTCGTTCGGGCGGGGAGCGTCTCGTTTACACCGAGAAGGTCGCAGGTTCGAATCCTGCATTGCCCACCAAGAGAGTAGAGGCATCTAATTTTTCAGGATTTTCTTTGGCGGTCGCCAAAGAAAGCCATTGATTTCTGGGAACGCCGCGCGCTTCGCGCGATTGTAGTGTGAGGTTGGAGCCGAAGATTTTTTGGAGGGAGATTTTTTTGGAGGGGAGGTCGGTATTTTGGGCTATCTCATTAAGCTTTAGACCTTCGTTTATCCACTCGCGCAGAGGTTGGAGCCAAGCAGTAAAGTCCCGTTTCAATCGGGCTATCTGTTCCTCCGCAGTTTTCCGCTCGGACATAAGCGATCGCTTCCGTTCAAGGTAAGCGTCGCGGTCTATGTCCTGACTGACGTAGAGATCGGTAAGGCGGCTTTCTCGCTCGTTCAGATCGGCAATTTTCGCCCGGAGTTCTTGGACGGAGATTCCCGCAATATGTTCGGCTTCTAGTTCATCTTTGTCGGTCATGTGGGATAACTCCCGCGCCCACTCCGGCGGCAAAGCATAGTGCGATAGCAAATCAGATAATTGAGCGGTTAGAACTTCCTCGCGAACGTAAGATTGCGAGCAGTGGCCGCGTTTCTTAGTACACCGATAGTAAACGTATCGGTGGACATTGCCGTTTTTCTGGTACTTCGTTATTTCCTCGGCGGTTATAAAACAGCCACAATTAGCGCAATGCAGAAGGCCGCAGAAAACTTGCGGGTCTTGTTTTGCTTTCTGACCTCTACCGCGAATTTCAATAGTATCTTGCACTTTATCAAAAAGAGACTTGGACACAATTGGCGTATGATTGCCTTTCCATATATCGCCGCCGTAGCTGAAATGTCCGTAGTAAAACGGATCGGTGAGTATCCGTTTAACGTGGTCATCGGATATTTTCCTTCCGCCTTGTCCGCCTTTGCGTCGTCCGGTCTTGATACCTCGGTCATAGAAAAAATATGAAATATCAGTAAGACGCGATTTGCCTCCCGCGTAGAGCTCAAAAGCGACCTTGACGATAGGTGCTTTCCGCCGATCCAACATAACTGTTTTGGTACGCGGATTATTAAGATAACCTGTCGGAGCGGGACCGGGGAAATCTCCTCGCCTCGCTTTCTCCCGCAAGCCCCGTTTCGTGTTCGCACTCAAGTCGCGTATGTATTGATTAGCCATTCCAAACTCGACAGACATCATAAGGACGTTATCGCCGGGCAGATAGCTCCGGTCGTGCGTCCGTATGTGTTGGATCACTCCTTGTTGGAGTAGCCAACTTATCTGTCCACCGTCTACCGGATTACGAGCCAAGCGATCAATCTTCCAACAAATAATGCCCTGCGCTTCACCCGCTTGTATACGCTGGGTCATTTCGTTAAAAATAGGACGGCCGGGCATTTTTGCCGTTCGCTTTTCAACAAACTCCGCCGCAACCTGCAACCCGTCGCGCTTGGCGAGAGAACGAAGCTCGTTTAGTTGCGCGTCTATGGAGAGGACTTGTTTGTCCTCAACATCAGTGCTTTTGCGGGCGTAGAGAAAATATGTATTTGGCATAGTTCTACTATACCATAACGGGTAGTGTATACTATAACAGCGAGTTATACTGTGCATAATGAGTAATGAAGCACAAAAGCTCGGCAGAAATCTAAAGAGGATACGAACGAAGAAAGGTATAACTCAAGGAGATATAGTTAGATCATTAGGTATGCCCAAAAGCTTTGTAAGTAGTATCGAGAATGGTAGAACGAATCCAACACTTGCTACAATAGCAAAAATTGCTAAAGCAATCGGAGTATCTGTTGGAGAACTGATGAAATAAATTTATGACTACCAAATCGTTAAATAAAAACTTACACAAGGCCAGCAAGGCAAAAAAAGATGAGTTTTATACCCAGCTTGTTGATATTGAAAAAGAATTGAAGCACTACAAAGAACAGTTTCGGGGTAAGGTGGTTTATTGCAACTGCGACGATCCGTTCGAAAGCAACTTTTTTAAGTATTTTGCCGCCAACTTTAATGCTCTTGGTCTCAAAAAGTTAATCACTACCAGTTTTACAAAGTCGCCAATTGCCGGAGGACAGTTGCCGCTCTTTGAAGTCAAAGGCTTAAAACCGAAAGGCAAAGAGCCGTTCAAGATCGAGCTCAATGAAGTGTCGGATACCGATGCAGACGGTGCAGTGGGGCTTACTGATGTGAAGTGGCTCTTGAAAAATGATGCCAATATCGCCACCTCTCTTAAGGGTAACGGAGATTTTCGCAGTGAGGAGTGCATTAAACTGCTTAAAGAGGCGGATATAGTCGTAACTAACCCGCCATTTTCGCTCTTTCGCGAGTATGTGGCGCAGTTAGTTGAGCATAAAAAGAAGTTTATAATTCTTGGTAATCAAAACGCCATTATCTATAAAGAAATCTTCAAGTTCATTAAAGAAAATAAGTTATGGCTTGGTTATGACAATGGTGGCACAAAGTGGTTTCAAGTTCCTAATGATTATGACATACCAACAGAGTCAAGAATAAAAATTGAAAATGGCGTGAAATTTTTCAGCATGGGTAGTGTTGTATGGTTTACGAACCTCGACACCACAAAGCGCCACGAAGAACTGACATTATATAAGAAATACACACCGGAAGAATATCAGAAATATGATAATTATGACGCGATTGAAGTGTCAAAAGTTTTTGAAATTCCAATGGATTATAAGGGGGTAATGGGCGTACCAATTACTTTTCTTGATAAATATAATCCGGAACAGTTTGAAATTATCGGATCAAACCGAGGTGTAGATCAAGACCCGAATGGCATCTATGGTAGAGGTTCTTTCTTTGATAGCAAAGAAACATTCAAGCGATTATTTATAAGAAATAAGAAAGTAAAAAAATAATATGAAAATTGATCTACATAAAATACCAATTCGCGAAGTGATTGTCGGCTACAAAGATAGCGCCGAAGAAGGCGTGGTGGCATATAGCGGTAAGCTTGATATTCGCCCAAAATATCAACGCGAGTTTGTTTATACAGGCAAGCAGAGAGATGCCGTGATTGAAACGATTAAAAATGGTTTTCCGCTCAATGTTATGTATTGGGTTAAAACAGATCAAGGAAATTTTGAGGTTATGGACGGCCAGCAACGCACTATTAGCATAGGACAATATGTCAACGGCGATTTTTCTCTCAGTGATCGCTTTTTCCATAATCTGACCAAAGAGGAACAAAACCAAATTTTGGATTATGAACTGATGATTTATTTTTGCGAGGGTACGGATAAAGAGCGGTTGGACTGGTTCAGAATTATCAATATCGCTGGTGAAAAATTAACTGACCAAGAATTGCGCAACGCGGTATATACAGGCCCATGGCTTTCTGATGCAAAACTTAAATTCAGCAAATCAAACTGCGCGGCGTATCTTTTGGCAAATGACGGCGGATCACTGGTAAATGGCTCGCCAATTCGGCAAGAGTATTTGGAAACTGCACTGTCTTGGATTAGCGACGGCAAAATTGAAGATTACATGGCAAAACATCAGCATGATAAAAACGCCGATGAGCTATGGCAGTATTTTCAAGATGTGATTTCATGGGTTCACAAAACTTTTACCAAATACCGCAAAGAGATGAAGGGAGTTGAGTGGGGCAGGTTGTATAACAAGTATAAAAAGGTTGCCTATGATGCCAAAGAGCTTGAGGAAAAAACGCTCAAGCTTATCGATGACGATGAGGTTCAAAGCTTAAAAGGCATTTACGAATATATTTTGACCGACGAGGAAAAGCATTTAAGTCTTCGTCAATTTGACGATAAGACAAAAAGGAAAGTTTTTGAAAAACAAAAAGGCAAATGCGTTTGGTGCAAAAAGACATTTGAATTTGAAGAAATGGAAGCCGATCATATAACCCCTTGGCACGAGGGCGGGAAAACGACCGCAGAGAATTGTCAGATGTTGTGCAAAGATGATAATCGAAAGAAATCAGGGAAATAAAGATGTTCTCTTCTCGGGAGTTTGCCAATTCAGTAATTGGCAAAAAATAAATCTCTGCATAACACGCGCACGGGAGGGTGGGGCAAGTGTTATGTCTTTGCGTTACGACCTCCCCTCCAAAAAAATCTTCCTCCAAAAATCTTCGGCTTTCGTCTTTCCAACCTCACACTACAATCGCGCGAAGCGCGCGGCGTTCCCAGAAATCAATGGCTTTCTTTGGCGACCGCCAAAGAAAATCCTGAAAAATTAGATGCCTCTACTCTCTTGGTGAGATTATACGCTGATGTGCGTACCCATTCTACCCGAAATATCGGCCTCTAGGGTAGTCATACAGGTAGTCATTCGCTCTACCTCGGAATGACTACCCTGCGTTG
>JBAZXG010000009.1:0-10112 GCA_041660005.1 Patescibacteria group bacterium
CACACAGTGTTCGTTTGATGGAGGAGTACTGGCAAGAACTGACGGGTGGCGGAAAAGTTTCTGCTCAGGATTTAATTGAAGCGACTTTTGATTTTTTGCTCAAGCGTGAGGGCAACGAGTCAATTTTACCGGAGTTTGATCTCTCTGATATTAGTGAATTTTTTCCTGAATTTGAAGGCGTCATACGTCAGCAGCTCTAGCCGTGAGACCATGGAAGATCGTAAACTTTGTTCGCGGCTTGAGTATAATCAAATTACTGACAACATATACGTCGGTACGAACCAGTGCTGCCAAACGCACTTTGATGAATCATTGAAGGTACTTGGTCTCACTGCAGACCTTTCTTTAGAGGAAAATCGCATCGATGAGCCGTTTGGTGTCGAATTTTATTTATGGCTGCCGGTCATTGATTTAACAGCTCCTTCACCTGACCAGTTTGTCATCGGTGTTCAATTTCTCAAAACTTTGGTGTCTTTGAACCGCAAGGTCTATGTGCATTGTCAGATGGGTCACGGTAGGGCGCCGACCATCGTTGCCGCCTACTTAATAAGCCAAGGGAGAAGTGTTTCAGAAGCTATTGCTTTCATAAAAGAGCGGCGGCCGGTCATACATCTTGAAGACGTGCAAGTCGTAGCTCTCCAAGAGTATGCAGTAGCGCAGAGGGCGAGAGTAGAGGCGTCTGCATAACAAAAAAGGTATTACGGTGCATTATGATTGAACCACTGACACTTATTGTTCCGGCGTTTATTGCCGGCCTCGTCATGTTTCTTGCACCCTGCACATTACCACTTGTGCCAGGATATCTTGGCTTTATCAGTGGTGTTTCTGCCGTTGATCTTCATGCTTCAACAGCGGATGCCGCTCGCGCCAAGAAAAAAATTTTCCTGAACGGCGTTTTTTACGTACTAGGATTCAGTCTTGTTTTTATTGTTCTTGGCAGCCTTTTTGGGCTAGGGGGGGCCTCGTTTGTTCATTATCGTATTTGGCTTTCGCGTATCGGTGGCGCCTTTGTTATCTTTTTTGGTCTTTCTTTGCTCGGGCTTAACCGCTTGCCCTTTCTTTCAGTACTAAATAACGAACATCATTTTATTCCGTTCCGTGCGTTAAAGCCGGGCAACCCCGTGAGTTCGTTTTTATTTGGCGCGACGTTCGCTTTCGGTTGGACGCCATGCATTGGACCGATACTAGCCTCAGTGCTTTTACTTGCCTCTACTACAGCGACCGTCAGTCAGGGAGCTATGCTGCTTGCTGTTTTTTCACTGGGTCTGGGCATACCGTTCTTAATTGTTGCTGCATTAATTGGGTCGGTTGCCGTTCCTCTGCAGAGTTTTTTCCCATATTTACACTATGTCGCTATGATTAGTGGGATCTTCCTTGTCATTGTTGGGTTCTTACTCGTAACGAACCATTTTGGCTACTGGTTCGGTTCTTTTTACGGTGCTTTAGAGTTTGTTCATTACAACGCATTGCAGCGTTTTCTTTGACATTCATGTTTATGCAAGCAACCGCTCGTAAGACAAAAATTTTTTTAGATAGCGGAAACCCCGACGAAACGAACAGGATATTTAAACGGCTTGGTTTTTTAGATGGTCAAACAACAAATCCATCTTTGGTCGCCAAGAATCCTGAAGTGATTGAACGCATTCAGCAAGGAAAGACTTTTTCAAAAGCTGAAATTACTGGTCTTTATAAAAACATTATTGAAAAAGTGTCGAGTATAATCCCCAAGGGATCGGTTTCAATTGAAGTCTATGCTGACCACAATTCGTCGGCTGATGATTTACTTGCTGAGGGACGTGAAATGTTTTCCTGGATTCCTAACGCGCATATTAAGTACCCAATAACTTTGGCAGGGCTTGATGCTGCTCGGCGTTCTGTGGCAGAAGGTATGCGAGTTAATATGACGCTTTGCTTTAGCCAAGAGCAAGCAGCGGCAGTGTATACGGCAACGAAGGGGGCTAAGCCGGGTGATGTTTTTATTTCGCCATTCGTTGGTCGCCTTGACGACCAAGGGATGAACGGCATGGAAATTGTTAGAAATATTATCAAAATGTATGCATACGGCGACGGACACGTTCAGGTATTGGCGGCGAGCGTCCGATCGCTCGCGCATCTCCATCAAATTTTTTCACTGCAAACAGATATTGCAACCGTTCCTTTTGCCGTGTTAAACTCTTGGGCTGATGGTGGCATGTCAACAGAGCAAGCGGTAGATGTCGCTATCCCAGCTAACCTTCGAGAGATTAGCTACCGAGAAATTGATCTCAATGCCGATTGGCAAAGCTACAACATTCAGCATGATTTAACCGACATTGGTCTCAAAAAATTTGCTGATGACTGGAATCACCTTCTTCATCATTAGTTTTATTAACCGCCATTAAAGTTTTTATGATGGACAAAGCAATTAGAGAATTTCCGAAACAGTTTGCCTACGAACCGGTTATTGAAAATGCTGGCGCCTTGCAACGTCGAGATGCCTTTGTGGTGGGTGGTATGGGTGGGTCTGCCCACTCGAGCGCGCTGATGAAGTTGAATGATCCTTACTTAGACATCGTGGTGCACCGCGGGTATGGCTTGCCGAAGCTACAAGATGCTGATTTAGAGCGGCGTTTGGTTATTGCTATTTCATATTCTGGCGGCACTGAAGAGCCCTTAGATATGTACCGGGCAGCCCAAAAGAAAGGACTGCCTCTGGCGGCAGTTGCTACGGGGGGCAAGTTAATTGACATGGCGCGTGCTGACGGTGTTCCGTATGTGCTGATGCCTGGGGCCGAGCTTCAGCCGCGCTCTGGCCTTGCCTACACCTTACGAGCGCAAATGAAGTTGATGGGGGATACTGCTGGCCTTGAAGAAACAGCTGCCCTAGCGAAAACGTTAAACCCGGGTGAGTCAGAAGGTAGAGGAAAAGAGCTCGCTGCCCGCCTTAAGGGGAAGTTGCCCATTGTCTACTCTTCTTTCGATTTTGATTATTTGGGTTATGTTTGGAAAATTAAATTAAACGAAACCGGAAAAATTCCGGCGTATCGTGATGTGTTTCCGGAGCTGAACCACAACGAAATGAGTGCCTATGACGTCATTCCAGCGACAAAGCATCTCAGTCAGAATAACTATTTTATTTTTCTTCGAGATAAAAATGACCATCCGCGAATTCAGAAACGAATGGAAGTAACAAAAAAACTTTACGAAGAGCGCGGATTGACCGTCGAAGAGATTTTTCTGGAAGGCAGAACGACTTGGGAGAAAATTTTTAGTTCTCTCTTTATTGCAGACTGGGCCTCGTATTATACCGCCCTCGCTAACGGAGCTGATCCGGAAAACGTTACGCTGCAAGTGCAGTTCAAAAAACTCATTGTCTGATATCTCTTTTTGGTCGTAGGGTTAATTACCGTTTATACTGGCGCTATGTACGTAATCTTTGATATTGGCGGCACAAAAACGCGCATTGGCGTTTCACGAGACAAAAAAACGTTTCAATCGGTAATACTGCCGACGAATCTTAGTTTTGTGCGGGCCTTAGGAGAGATGAAAGGGGCGGTACAGAAATTATCTCGAGGATCAAAGATTGATGCGGTCATTGGCGGTGTTCGTGCGCTTGATAAAGAACGCGGCGTCCTTCGGGCGCAGCCTCACTACCCGCTGTGGGCCGGTAAACCGCTTCGGCGAGAGCTGGAGCGTATGTTTAGTGCGCCGGTTTTTTTAGAAAATGATGCTGCACTCGCTGCCCTCGGCGAGGCGACGGTTGGAGCGGGCCGCGGTTCTGCCATTGTCGCCTACCTAACGGTAAGTACGGGTGTTGGGGGTGCAGTAGTTACTGATGGACGTATCTCTAAAAATGCGCGTGGTTTTGAGCCGGGCAGTCAAATTATTACGCATGTTGGTAAAAAGCCGATACGTCTTGAAGAACTTATTTCAGGTTTTACAATAGAAAAACGCTTTGGTAAGCCTGCGGCGGCGTTAAAAAATAAACGTGCTTGGCAGGAGGCGGCTTATTATTTGGCTGTTGGCATTAATAATATGATTGTTCATTGGTCGCCGGGTGTCGTCGTGCTTGGCGGCGGTCTTTTCAGTACTGGTGGCATTTCTATTCCAGCGGTGAGGAAGTACCTGAAGGAGCTGTTCAAGGCCTATTCAGAAATTCCACCTATTTCTCGCGCTGCGCTTGGGGACAGTAGCGCACTCTTTGGAGCGCTGGCATTTGCTAAGCAGGTGCTTCATTGATTTATTATGATGCAGATTTACACAATAGCCACTCGTGCCTTCTTGCCGCCCAAGGACGATCTTTTTGATCTCCTTGACGAGAGTGTCACCGATCTTCGCGACGGCGACGTACTTTGCATTAGTTCAAAAATTGTTGCCATTCATCAAGGTCGCTGTCTCAAGATAGACAGTTCTATTGATAAAGATGAACTCATTGCCAAGGAAGCTGAGCGATTTGTACCGCGCAGCCGCGTGCCAGGAGCGCTCGCCATTTTAACCATGAAAGAGCACACGCTTATAGCGTCCGCAGGGATTGATGAGAGTAATGGCAATGGATTTTACATTCTTTGGCCGGAGCACCCTTACGCCGCAGCGCGCGAGGTTTGGTCACACCTTAGAAAGGGCCGCAACATTGAAAACATTGGCGTCATTTTTACTGACAGCCACACTATGCCATTACGCTCGGGGGTTACAGGCATTTCCATTGGCTTTGCCGGTTTTTATCCGGTGGACAGCTACATTGGAAAAAATGATATTTTTGGCCGGCCTTTTTCCATGTCACGCACGAATGTTGTAGATGCTGTTGCTGCCGCAGCAGTGCTCCACATGGGAGAGGGAAGCGAACAGACACCATTAGCAATTGTTCGAGGTGTTCCACACTTGCGTTTTACCACCGACGACACGTCAGGGGACTTGTTGATCGATCCAGAGGTTGATATTTATCGACCGCTCTTAGAATGTTTTGAAGATGCAGGAGAAAAATAGATTACAATTCAAAGCGCTTGCTGCCATGACACTCGATGGTCGCATTGCCCGCCACCAAGGTGAATTCACGAACTGGACGAGCGCAGAGGATAAAGTACATTTGCATCGCGAGTTGGATGCGTCGGACGTTATCATCGTCGGCAGCACGACCTATGAAGCCGCGCATACGCCACTTAGCACTCGACGTTGTATTGTGTTGACGCGCCGCGTTACGGACACAAAGCAAGAAAATGAGTTGCTCGTTTATTTGAACCCCGAAAACGTTGATCCGGTAACGTACTGTCAAGAAAAGGGTTATCGTGTTGTGGCGGTTCTTGGTGGCACTGAAACATATACGTATTTTTTTAATCGTGATCTCATTGACGAACTTTACCTAACTATTGAACCGGTCACGTTTGGGGAAGGTTTACCTTTGCATACGGCAACAGAAGGAAAGCGGCAACCTCAATTGGTGTCTGCGAAAAAACTTAATAACCGTGGTTCGCTATTACTTCACTATATCTATGCGGCGTAAGTATTAAAGATGCTATAGTTCAGTTATGCAAAGCACCAGAAAAAAAGTAGGGCTGGCACTCGGCAGCGGCGGTATTCGCGGTATGGTGCATGTTGGCGTTATTCAGACGCTCATGAAACATGACATACCAATCGACTATATTGCCGGTAGCTCGATTGGTGCCTGGGTCGGTGCGCATTATGCGCTTTTTGGGGACGTCGAGAAGTTGGCGGAAGATACTATCGGGAAAAGAAAGGAGAAGTTGCGCGCTCTCTTTGAGCCTTCGTTCCGCGGCGGTCTCGTTCGAGGAAATAAAGTCGAGCGCTTGCTTACTGTGTTTTTTCAAGACAAAAGTTTCTCCGACCTTCGTCTGCCGCTCTCCGTTGTGGCCACTGACCTAACCGAGGGGAGACAGGTTGTTTTTACTGAGGGTAAACTCGCGCCAATAGTACGGGCCAGTATGGCGGTTCCCACCATTTTTCGGCCGGTTACCTACGATGGACGTTTGTTGGTAGATGGTGGCGTGACAAACCCAGTGCCGGACGACGTTGTGCGCGGCATGGGTGCGGATGTTGTCATTTCGGTAAATTTAAATAATCTCCCGGCCGTGGTGGAACTCGGAAAGAGGGATTTGACTTTGACGAATATAACGACGCGCAGTATCGAAATTATGCGCCACACCCTGGCTCGTTATTCGCTTGTGTCATCAGATATTGTGATCGAGCCGTATATTTCTTACTCTGGTCTTTCGAGCTGGCGGCGCTATTTTACGCAAGAAATTGGTCACCTTATTATGAAAATTGGCGTAGAAGAAACTGAACGGCTAATGCCGCGCATTAAGGAGTTATTGAAAAACTAAAGTTATCGCCAGTTCAGTTCGGCGATAATAGGAGTATGGTCCGAGGTGGTTCCCGGAAGTATTTTAAAGTCGACCAAAACAAATTCCGGTGTATAAAAAAGGTAATCGAAAGTGTATTCAAGACTATTGATGGCAAGACCTCTAAGGTAAACCGGGAAACAGGAAAACGTCGGCGCATGCTTTGGGTCAGCATTCTTGAAACGCTTTTCGCATTCGCGTACGACATTGTTCTGTGGCGCTGCATTAAAGTCCCCGGTCAAAATACAGGGGGACATAGTGGGTAAATAAGCAAGAAATTTTTTTGTTTCCTCGGTCTTCTCTTTACTGTCGGGTTCATCAGGACGTTGGACCCATAGATGCGTCGTGGCAACGGTCAGTGCTTTACCAGCAATGTTCGTTGTTGCCAGCAACAAGTTCCGGTCGCTACCCCACCCGTCCGGGTGGTTGTCTAAAAAGTGTACAGTGTGACTGGTAATGGGTGTTTTAGAGAAAATTGCGTTACCCAGCCATCCTGTACCTAGGGGACTCGTATGCTGAGTCATCGGTGCGTAGACAGATGAATAGCCCGGTAGGTTTTCTTGAAAAAAAGCGTAGACATCATTTCCATTGCCGCCCGGATTGGTAAAGTGTTGGCTCACTTCTTGGAGCGTAATGATATCCGGGTCAAATTTTTTTATGAAAGTGATTTGTTTTTTGTAGTCTCCAGAAAAAAGAATGTTCCAATTAAAAACGCGCATAAAGGTTAGCGCAAAGCAGCAATAGTTTTTTGACAGCCATCCTCAAGACTAATGCCCGGTTCAACCTTGAGTATTGTTTTTAGTTTTGTAATATCGGCCCGGGTATTTTTGGGTTCAATCACCGCTGGTCCGTGCGTTGTTGCCTTGCTTGCGCCAGTGAGAGGCATGAGCATGGCCGCAACAGCATTGACCGTTGTTTCCACACCAGTACCAACGTTAACAATGCTGCCAAATAATTCTTGGCTGGTAGTTTCAGCGGCGGCAATGTTTGCCGCAACAACCGTGTCGATAAAAGTAAAATCTCTCGTCTGCTCTCCGTCCCCATTAATTATCGGAGGCTCATTTTTGAGAAAAAGTGAAATGAATTTGGGAATAAGGCAGGCGTAGTCTCCCGCGGGATCCATGCGTGGACCAAATACATTGAAGTAGCGTAGAGAAACTGTTTCCATACCGTAAAGACTAGCGTAGAGGCGGCAGTATTCTTCCCCAATGAGTTTGTGGAGCGCGTAGGGAGACATGGGGTTTGTCGGCATGGTTTCGGTTAGCGGCAGTGTTGGTTGGTCGCCGTAGACTGATGAACTTGATGAAAACACGAACCGTTTAACCTTCGCCTGATGGCTGTGCTCGAGTACATTCACCATTCCCTCAACATTGGCCTGATGCGCTTCTCTGGGATACTTGATGGAAAACTGCACGCGCGGAATAGCAGCCAAGTGAAAAACGGTATCAAGGGTGTGTTCGCTAAAAAGTTGCGAAAGATCACTACAAATGTCCTGTCGCACAACGGTGAGTGCCTTGTTGCCGCTTTGGTGCGCCAGATTTTCTTCTTTGCCGGTAGAAAAATTATCAACGACCACCACTCGTGCGCCCCGCTTTAAAAGTGCATCGACAAGGTGACTTCCAATAAAACCGGCGCCGCCAGTTACGAGTGCTTGCATAGTTTGAGGTTGGTTCTCGTTGTGGCAGTATAGCATAGCTGACCTCAAATTGACCTCTCGTGGTCGACGCGGTACTGTTTCATAGCTATGCGTATTATTGACCTTTCCGTCCCCTTAAACGGCCAAACACCGACCTATCTAGGAGAAGCTAAACCGCAAGTTACCGAAACCCATAGCTTGGCTCGTAACGGTTTTTTGGGCCATTCTCTTTGTGTCGCTACGCATGTTGGTACGCACCTTGATGCGCCAATTCATATGATTGCCGACGGATTGGCTGTGAACGCGGTGGCGCTTGAGCGTACTACTGGTCGGCTCGTCTACGTTGCGGCGCATAATGGCTATCAACTTGCCGCGCTTGAAGCGCTCGATATTCAACAAGGAGACGCCGTCATTTTTCATACGGGTTTCAGTGATAAGTATCATGAACCCTCGTACTTCACTGATTACCCAGAAATGCCAGATGCAGTAGCCGCTTACCTTGCAGATCGACAGGTATATTTGGTCGGGAGCGATACGTATAGTATTGATAAGACACCCTACCCGCAGCACCACTACCTTTTGTCGCGCAACATTCTTCTCCTTGAGAATCTGACTAACTTACAGGCGGTGCGTGCGGGGAACTATATGCTTTGCGCTTTTCCACTCAATGTTGCACTCGACGGTTCGCCAGTCCGTGCAGTAGCGATCGAACAACTATGAAAAAAAAGATTGTTTGGGGAGATCTGCGTGGACGGGTTCTGCATGGAGAAAAAATTGGTCGCAAGCTCGGCTATCCTACTGCGAATTTAGCTCGACACTATTTTAATCGTCATCCGGTGTTGAACGGCGTCTATGCCGGAGTCACAACGATTAAAAATAAAAGTTACGCGGTGGCTGCAGTTGTGGGTGTTAATGGAAAAATTGAGGCGCACGTTATTGGCTGGCGGGGTAATTTGTATGGCTCTTTTTTAGTGGTGCATCTCATTGCTCGTTTGCGTGCGTTGGCGCCCTACACAACCGATGCACGTTTGCGTAAACAAATAGCATTCGACCTTAAGGTTTCTCAGCGTCTCACAGCACCTTACCTTTGAACCATATGACCCCTACAGAAGAAATAAAATCACGTCTTGATATTGCTGACGTTATTGGCGAATACATAACGATAAAACCAGCGGGCGCCAATTTCAAAGCGCGCTGTCCGTTTCATGAAGAAAAGTCAGCATCGTTTATGATTAGCAAACCGAAGCAAATTTGGCATTGCTTTGGTTGTGGTGAAGGTGGTGATATTTTTTCTTTCGTCATGAAACAGGAGGGTCTGGAGTTTCCTGATGCGCTCCGCCTCTTAGCGGCTAAGGCCGGCATTCAAGTGGTTGCTGAGGCGCCAGAGAAGAGGACTGAGCGTGAGCGGTTGGGCCGGGTGCTCGCTACCTCGGTTCAGTTTTGGCAGGAGACACTGTGGAAAGCGAGTGAAGCTCGCGATGCACGCGAGTACTTACAAAACAGACGTCTTATTTTGCCCGCCACGATTCGCGAATGGCGATTGGGTTTTGCGCCGGCGTCTTGGGATGCGCTCGTAATGTATTTGGCTAAACAGGGGATTGCCGAAGAAGATATGATTCACGCAGGTGTTGCGGTTCGCAAAATGGCGAGTGGTGGTCGGGGTGTTTATGATCGTTTCAGAAGTCGGATTATATTTCCATTGACGAATGCGCACGGGCAAGTGGTCGGTGCTACGGGTCGTGCTATGCCGGGCGCGGATACGGAAGCCAAGTATGTGAATACACCTGAGACGTTACTGTATAAAAAGGGAGAGGTACTCTACGGGCTTGATCGCGCCAAAGTCGTCATTCGCCATGAACAGCGCATCGTCATGGTTGAAGGCAATGTTGACGTCATTTCTTCGCACCAGGCAGGGGTGGCCAATGTCGTGGCCGCTTCTGGAACAGCGCTTACCACAGAGCAGGTTCGGCTGATTAAACGCTATACAACCGGAATCGCTTTTGCGTTTGATACTGACAGCGCCGGCGAGGCAGCGACTATGCGCGGGCTCATCACTGCCATGGAGAATGGGCTTGATGTTTTTTTGATTACCTTACCGCGTCGCGCTGATGGCTCTTCGTACAAAGACCCCGACGAGTGTATTC